>DATNMK010000084.1:0-115221 GCA_035602335.1 Burkholderiales bacterium | reverse complement strand
TCGCCTGCCAGTCGGCTTCGCCTGCTTCCACCGAGCGGCGCACGCGCCCCCAGAGGTCGAGCTCCCAGCTCGTGTTGAGCGAAGCGTTGAAGTTGTTGACGGCGCCGGTGGCGAACGACGGCGCGTTGGGAAGGGAGGGCGACTTGCTGCGAGTCGCCGACGCGTTGGCGATAAGCGCCGGGAAAAGTCCCGCCCGCGCCTGATCGGCGAGCGCGCGCGCCTGGCGAAAGCGCGCCTCGGCGATGCGGATGTTCTGGTTGGAGACCTCTACCCGTTCCATCAGCGCTTCGAGTTCGGGGTCGCCGAACATGGTCCACCATGGGCCGCGCGGCAGGCTGTCGCTGGGATCGGCCGCGCGCCAGCCCTGTACCTCCTTATACTGCGCCGGCGCTTCGATATCTGGACGCACGTAGTCGGGTCCGGCCGCGCAGCCCGCAAGGATCATTACGAGAACGAGAACGACCCTTCTCATGTGGCGCTCGTCTCCCGCGCGCGGCGCTGCAAGACGCGTCGCGACCAGAGGCGGAAGCGATCGAGATAGAGATAAACCACAGGCGTGGTGTACAGCGTCAGCAACTGGCTCAGGATCAGCCCGCCGACGATGGCGATGCCGAGCGGCTGACGCAGCTCGGCGCCATCTCCCCGGCGCAGCACCAGCGGCAGCGCGCCGAGCAGCGCCGCCATGGTCGTCATCATGATGGGGCGAAAGCGCAGCAGGCAGGCCTCGAATATCGCCTGTTCCGGACCCTTGTCGCCGGCGCGCTCCGCGGCGAGCGCGAAGTCGACCATCATGATGGCGTTCTTCTTCACCAGGCCGATGAGCAGGAATACGCCGATCAGCGCGATCACGGTGAATTCCGCCTTGAATGCGAGCAACGCGAGCAGAGCGCCGACGCCCGCCGAGGGTAGCGTCGACAGGATGGTCACCGGGTGCACCAAGCTCTCGTACAGCACGCCGAGCACGATATACATCGCGAAAATCGCGGCGAGAATCAGCCAGGGCTGGCGGGCGAGCGTGGTCTGGAAAGAGCGTGCCGTGCCCTGGAAAGAGCCGTAAATCGACGCCGGCACGCCGATGCGTGCCATGGTCTCGTTGATCGCCGCGCCCACTTGCGAGAGCGCAACGCCATCGGCCAGATTGAACGAGATGGTCGACGCCGCGAACTGCCCCTGGTGGTTCACCGAAAGCGGCGTGTTCGTATACTCGTAGCGCGCGACGGCGGCGAGCGGCACCTGCTCGCCGGCGGCCGTGCTCAGGTAGACGTCGTTCAGCGCCGCGGGCCCCTGCGCATAACGTGGGTCCACTTCCATCACCACCCGGTATTGATTCTTCTCGGTGTAGATGGTGGAAACCACCGACTGCCCGAAGGCATTCCCCAGCGTCGTGTCGATGAGGTCGGGCGAGACGCCGAGGCGCGCCGCCGTGACGCGGTCGATGATCAGCGTCGCCTGCAGCCCGCGCGTCTCCTGGTCGCTCGTCACGTCGGCAAGCTGCGGCACGCTCTGCAGCGCGGTCTGCAGCCGCAGGGTCCACAGCCGGAGCGCCTCGAGATCGTCGCTTTGCACGGTGAATTGATACGTGCCGGTCCCTTGCCGGCCGCCGACGCGCACGTCCTGCACGGGAACCAGGAACAGGCTCGCCCCCGGCACGCGCGCGAGCTGCGGACGCAGGCGCGCTACTACCGCGCTCGCCGCTGGGCGCTCGGAAAGCGGCTTCAGCGCGATGAACATGAATCCGGAATTGCGCGCGCCGAAGCCGCCGCCGGCCACCGCGGTCACCGTGTCGACAGCCGGATCGGCGCGCACGATTCTCACCATCTTCGACATCTTTTCCTGCATCGCCTGGAACGACGTCGTCTGGTCGGCGCGCATGAACCCCATCATCCGACCGGTGTCCTGCTGCGGAAAGAAGCCTTTCGGGATGGCGATGTAGAGATAGACGTTCAGGCACACCGTGGCGGCGAGCAGCACGATGACGAGCAGCGGATGGCGCAGGGCCCAGCCGAGGCTCTTGCCGTAGCCCGCGCGAACCGCCTCGAACGCCTGCTCGCTCCTGCGGTAGAACCCGGTATGCCGGCCGGATGGCTCCTGTCTCAGGAGCCGGGCGCACATCATCGGCGTCAGCGTCAGCGAAACGACGAGCGATACCAGGATCGCGACCGAAAGGGTCATGGCGAACTCGCGGAACAGCCGTCCTACGATGTCTCCCATGAAAAGGATGGGTATGAAGACCGCGATCAGCGAAATGCTCATCGACAGCACCGTGAATCCCACTTCCTGCGCGCTCTTGAGCGCGGCGGCCATGGGCGCCATTCCGCCTTCGATGTGGCGCGCGGCGTTCTCCAGGACGACGATCGCGTCGTCGACGACGAAGCCCGTGGCGACGATCAATGCCATCAACGACAGGTTGTTGAGGCTGTAGCCCGCGAGGTACATGAAGCCGAACGTGGTGACGATGGATACCGGAACGGCCGCCGCCGGAATCAGCGTCGCGCGCACGCGGCGCAGGAAGACGAACACGACCAGGATCACCAGGGCGACGGCGATGAGCAGCGTCTTCTCTACTTCGGACAGCGAGGCGCGGATCGTCGACGTGCGCTCCATGGCCACGCCGAGGTCGGCAGCGGCCGGGATCGATGCCGTGAGAAACGGCATCAAATCCCGCACGCGCTGCACGGTCCCAAGGATGTTCGCATTGGGCTCGCGGTACAGAATGATCAGCACCGCGGGCCGGCCGTTCGCCTCACCCGCATTGCGGATGTCCTGCACCGAGTCCGTGACTTCGGCGACATCGGACAGCCGCACTGCGGCGCCGTTGCGGTAGGCGACGATCAGCGGCAGGTATTCGGCGGCGGTGCGGGCCTGGTCGTTGGCGTAGATCCACCAGACGCGCTCGCCGCCCTCCACCAGGCCCTTCGGCCGGTTGGCGTTTGCCGCGGCGAGGGCGTTGCGCACGTCGGTGAGGCCGATGCCGTAGGCATTGAGCGCGGTCGGATTTAGCTCGGCGCGAACCGCGGGCAGCGAGCTTCCCCCCACCGTCACCTGCCCGATCCCGCGCACCTGCGAAAGTTTCTGCGCCACCACGGTCGAGGCGACGTCGTACATCTGGCCGCGGCTCATGCTGTCCGAAGTGAGCGTCATCACCATGATGGGCGCGTCGGCCGGGTTCACCTTGCGGTAGGTCGGGTTGCTCGGCATGCCGCTGGGAAGCTGGCTGCGCGCCGCATTGATCGCGGACTGGACCTCGGTCGCCGCGTCGTTGATGTTGCGGTTGAGGTCGAACTGCAGCGTGATGCGGCTCGAGCCGAGCGACGAAGACGAGGTGATCTCGTTGACGCCGGCAATGCGGCCGAGCTGGCGCTCAAGCGGCGTCGCCACGGTCGCAGCCATGGTCTCGGGATCGGCGCCCGGCAGGCTCGCGTTCACCGAGATGACCGGATAGTCCACTTGCGGCAAGGGCGATACGGGAAGCCGTGTAAACGCCACCGCCCCAGCGAGCGTCAGCCCGACCGCGAGCAAGGTCGTGGCGACCGGCCGCGCGACGAACGGCGCGGAAAGATTCACGCGCGCACCTCGCCGGGCTGCCGCGCGCCGCGGCGGTAGCGCGCCGCCAGCCGGTCGAAGGCGAGATAGATGACCGGTGTCGTGAAGAGCGTGAGGATCTGGCTCACGATCAGGCCGCCGACCATGGTGAGGCCGAGCGGATGGCGCAGCTCCGAGCCGACACCCGTGCCGAGCATCAGCGGCAGGGCGCCGAAAAGCGACGCAAAGGTGGTCATCAGGATCGGCCTGAAGCGCAGCAGGCAGGCCTGGAAGATCGCCTCGCGCGGGCTCTTGCCTTCGTTGCGCTCCGCATCGAGCGCGAAGTCGATCATCATGATCGCGTTCTTCTTCACGATGCCGATGAGAAGAATGATGCCGACGATGGCGACGACGCCAAGCTGGCTGCCGGCGAGCAGCAGCGCCGCCAGCGCGCCGACGGTCGCGGTTGGCAGCGTGGAGAGGATCGTGACCGGATGGATGTAGCTTTCGTACAGCACGCCGAGCACGATGTACATCGTCACCACTGCGGCGAGGATGAGCAGCAGGGTGCTGCTCAACGAATCGCGGAACGATGCCGCGGCGCCCTGGAACGCGGTCTGCACGCTGGCCGGCAGGCCGATGTCGCGCTCGACGGCCTGGATTGCGTCGACTGCGTGCCCGAGCGAGTAGCCGGGCGCGAGGTTGAACGAGATGGTCACCGCGGGAAACTGGCCGATGTGGTTGATCGCGAGCGGCGCGGTTCCCGTGCTGAACTGCGCGATGGAGGAAAGCGGAACCTGCGTGCCGCTCGCCGAAGCGACGTAGATGTCCTTCAGCGCATCGGGGCCGGCGCGGTATTCCGGCTTCACCTCCAGGACGACGCGATACTGCGTGGCCTGCGTGAATATGGTGGAGATCAGCCGCTGACCGAAGGCGTTATAGAGCGCGGTGTCGATCGCCGCCGGCGTGATGCCCAGGCGCCCGGCGTTGTCGCGATCGATGTCGACGTAGGCCTGCAGCCCCTGGTTCTGCAAATCCGACGCGACGTCGGTGAGCGCTGGCAGCCGGCTAAGCCGCTCCACCAGCTTCGGCACCCATTCGTCGAGCAGCGCTCCGTCGGCCGCCTCAAGCGTGTATTGATATTGCGTGCGGCTGACGCGGTCCTCGACGGTGAGGTCCTGCACCGGCTGCATGTAAAGTGTGATCCCGGGCACTTTCGCCAGCTCCAGCTGCAGGCGCCGGATGACGTCGGAGGCGTGGATCTTGCGCGCCGACAGCGGTTTCAGGTTGATCAGCATGCGGCCGCTGTTCAGGGTCACGTTGGTGCCGTCGACGCCGATGAACGACGACAAGCTTTCTACTGCAGGGTCCTGCAACACCACTCTGGCCAGCGCCTGCTGGCGCTCGGCCATGGCGGCAAAGGACACGCTTTGCGAGGCTTCCGAGATGCCCTGGATGACGCCGGTGTCCTGCACCGGGAAGAATCCTTTGGGCACCAGGATGTAGAGCACGACCGTGAGCGCGAGCGCCGCCGCGGCAACGAGCAGCGTCGCCGTCTGGCGCTCCAGCACCCACTCGAGGGCGCGTCCGTAGCGCGCGATGACCACGTCGAACCAGCGTCCGGTGATGCGATAAAACGAGTTTTCTTGAAAATCATTTCTTTTGTACAGCAAGCGCGCGCACATCATGGGCGTGAGGGTGAGGGAGACCACAGCGGAAATCAGGATCGCGGTCGCGAGCGTCACCGCAAATTCGCGGAACAGCCTTCCCACCACGTCGCCCATGAAGAGCAGCGGAATCAGCACCGCGATCAGCGAGAACGTGAGCGAAATGATGGTGAAGGCGATCTCGCGCGAGCCGCTGAGCGCCGCTTCGAGCGGCGGCTCGCCGGCCTCGATGTGGCGCGCCACGTTCTCGATGACGACGATGGCATCGTCCACCACGAAGCCGGCGGCCACCACCAGGGCCATCAGGGTCAGGTTGTTGATGGAGAACCCGGCGAGATACATGAAGCCGAAGGTGCCGACCAGCGACACCGGCACCGCGACGCTCGGGATGATGGTCGCGGGCAGGTTGCGCAGGAAGAGAAAAATCACCAGCACCACGAGGGCGATCGCGAGCAGCAGCTCGATCTGCACGTCGCGCACCGAGGCCCGGATAGTGACGGTGCGGTCGGTGAGCACGGCGACGTCCACCGCGGCCGGCAGCGCCGCCTGCAGCTGCGGCAGCTGCTGCTTGATGCGGTCCACCACCTCGATCACGTTCGCGCCAGGCTGGCGCTGGATGTTGAGGACGATCGCCGGGACCTGGTTCATCCAGGCTGCGAGCCGCACGTTCTCCGCATCGTCCACGACATCCGCCACGTCGGAGAGAAAGACCGGCGCGCCGTTCTTGTAGGCGACGACGACGCTCTTGTATTCCGCGGCCGAGCGCAGCTGGTCGTTGGCGTCGATGTTGTAGGCGCGGCTCGGACCTTCGAGGCTGCCTTTCGCCTTCTTCACGTTGGCGGCGGCGATCGCGCCGCGCACATCCTCCAGGCCGAAGCCGTTCGCGGCGAGCGCCTTGGGGTTGGCTTGCACCCGGACCGCAGGGCGCTGCCCGCCGGAGAGGGTGACCAGCCCCACGCCCGCGACCTGCGAGAGCTTTTGCGCAAGCCGCGTATCGGCCAGGTTCTGGATGTCAGGCAGCTTGAGCGTGCGCGAGGAAAGCCCCAGCGTGAGAATCGGCGCGTCAGCGGGATTCACCTTGCTGTAGACCGGAGGCGCCGGCAGGTCCTGCGGCAGCAAATTCGAGCCCGCGTTGATGGCGGCCTGCACCCCCTGCTCCGCGACATCCAGCGGAATCGCGAGGTCGAACTGCAGCGTGATCACCGATGCGCCGCCCGAGCTCGAGGACAGCATCTGCTTGAGCCCCGGGATCTGGCCGAATTGCCGCTCCAGCGGCGCGGTCACCGACGACGCCATCACCTCCGGGCTCGCGCCAGGATAGAAGGTGAACGTCTGGATGGTCGGGTAGTCGACCTGCGGCAGCGCCGAAATCGGCAGCAGGCGGTAGGCAAATATGCCCGCAAGGACAACCGCGACCATCAGCAGCGTGGTCGCGACCGGCCTCAGGATGAAGAGCCGCGACGGGTTCATCCGCCCTCGGGCGCCTTGCGGCGCTGCCCTTTGCCTGCACCTTTTCCGGCGCCTTTGCCTTCGGCCGGCGGCTTGATTTCCGGCCGCTGCGCGGCGACTTCCACGGCTGCGCCCGGACGCAGCCGGTCCATGCCGTCGACTACCACCATCTCGCCCTGGGCAAGGCCGTCGGTGATCGCCACGTACTGGCCTTCCGTGGGTCCCAGCTTCACCGCGCGCTGCTGAACGGTCTTGTCCGGCCCCACCACGTACACGAACAAGCCCTGCGCGCCCCGCTGCACTGCGGCCGACGGAATGACGATCACGTCGCGCAGCGTGTCGAGCTTCATCCGCACATTGACGAACTGATTGGGAAACAGCGCCCGGTCGTCGTTGGAGAACTGCGCCTTGAGCTTGACCGTGCCGGTGGCGGGATCCACCTGGTTGTCGGCGGAGGCGAGCGCGCCCTGGGCGAGCTTCGTCTTCAGCTCGCGGTCCCAGGCTTCCACCGGGATGGTCTCGCCAGACTGCATGCGCTTGAGGACCACCGGGACGCTATCCTGCGGCACCGTGAATACCACCGCTACCGGCTGCAGCTGCGTGATCACCACCAGACCGGTCGTGTCGCCGGCGCGGACGATGTTCCCGGGATCGACCAGCCGCAGCCCGACGCGCCCGCCCACCGGCGCTGTGACGCGCGTGTAAACGAGCTGCAGCCGCGCACTTTCGACCTGGCTGCGGTCCATCTGGATCGCGCCCTCGTACTGGCGCACGAGCGAGGCCTGGGTGTCGACTTGCTGCTTCGCGATCGAGTCCTGCGCAAAGAGGGCGCGGTAGCGCTCCAGATCGAGCTGCGCGTTTTCGAGGAGCGCGCGGTCGCGCGCGAGCTGGCCTTCGGCCTGGGCGAGCTGCACCTGGAAGGGACGCGCATCGATCTCGGCAAGCAGCTGCCCTTGCTGCACGATCTGGCCTTCGTCGAACAGCACGCGCAGCAACTCGCCGTCGACGCGCGAGCGCACCGTCACCGTGCGCAACGGCGTGGCGGTGCCCAGGCCGTTCATGATCACGTCCACCGCCCCGAGCGCGGCCGCAATGGCGACTACCGGCGTGGGCCCTGCGCTACCGGGCCCTCCAGGCCGTCCCGCTGCCGCCGGCTGCGCATCCGCTTGCCAGAATTCCCGATACGCGTAGTAGCCGCCCCCCGCCGCCAGCGTGCCGAAAAGCAAAAAGATGAGAATTCTCTTCGACATCATAGCTCCAGCTTGTAGCCGACGCCGTAGATCGAGCGCACCGGGTCCTGCCCGGGGCGCACCTGCTCGAGCTTGCGGCGCAGGTTCTTCACGTGCGCGTCGACGGTGCGGTCGGTGACCACGCGATGGTCGGCATACAGCCGCTCGAGGAGCCTCTCGCGCGAGAACACGCGTCCCGGCGCCGACGCCAGGGTGCCGAGGAGCCTGAATTCCACCGGCGTCAGATCGAGGCTGCGCCCGTCGAGCTCGGCGCGGTGACGCGTTTCGTCGATGGCCAGGCCGCACGCGGCGGCATCGGGCGTGCTGCGTCCGCGCCGCAGGATCGCTTTCACGCGTGCCACCAGCTCGCGCACGCTGAACGGCTTGCAGATGTAATCGTCGGCGCCGACCTCGAGGCCAACCAGCCGGTCGATCTCCTCGACCTTCGCCGTCACGATGATCACCGGCACGTCGCTGAATTGGCGTAGCTCGCGGCAGATTTCAAGGCCATCGCGCCCGGGGAGCATGAGATCGAGCAGGATGAGATCGGGCGAATGGGCACGCACCCAGGGGACCACCTCGAGGCCGTCGGTGATGCAGTGCGGGTCGAACCCCGAAGCCTTCAGGTAGTCGGCCATCAGCGCCGCCAGCTTCGGCTCGTCTTCGACGATGAGTACCGTGCTCATGGCGCTGCAGGAATCGCGATCTCGACCGCCAGGCCACCCAGCGCGGAGGCGCGCGCGGTGATTTCGCCGCCATGCGCTTCGATGATGCTGCGCGTGATCGCCAATCCGAGCCCCGCGCCGCCGTTGGCGCGGCTGCGCGAGCCTTCCACTCTGTAGAACCTCTCGAAGAGATGCGCCATCGCGTCGGCGGGGACGCCGGGGACGGAATCCTCGCACAGGACCACCACCTGACCGCGCTCGCGCTGCACGCTGATCCTGATGCGGCCCGCGGGATCGGTGTAGCGCAGCGAATTCTCCAGCAGATTCCTGAATGCCTGCGTCAGCCGAGCGCCGTCGGCGAAGACAGCCGCCGGAGCAGGTTGCATCTCCACGGTGAGCTGGCGCTGCTTGAAGCGCTCGCCGAACGATTCCACCGCGTCCTGCAAGAGCGCTCCGAGGTCGAGCGCTTCTTTGCGGTAGGCGAGCGCACCAATGTCCGCGAGCGCCAGCTGGTAGAGATCATCCACCAGCTTGCCCAGCGCCGCGACTTCGTGGTTGAGCGAGGCGAGCGATTCGCGCGACAGCGGCCGCACGCCGTCCTCGATCGCCTCCAGCTCGCCCTTGACGATGGCGAGCGGCGTGCGCAGCTCGTGCGACACGTCCGCCATGAAGCGCCGGCGCAGCTGCTCGTTGCGCTCGAGCGCCTGCGCCAGGCGGTTGAAGTCCTCCGCCAGCCGTCCCAGCTCGTCGCGTGAGCGCACCGGCACGCGCGTGTCGTACGCTCCCGCGGACAGGCGATGGGTCGCGGCGGCTAGCCGCCTGAGCGGCAGAAGGAACACGCGGGCGAGCACGATCGCCACGAATGCCGCGAGCGCCAGCGCAAGTCCGGCGATGATCCATCCCGCGCGCAGCTGCTCCTGCTGAAAACTCAGGTCGGCGGCGCTGCTCAGCCGGCGACCGGGCGCGCGGGCGATCCAGCCGACCGTGCGATGGTCCACTATCACTGGCCGCACCGCTGTATCGTCGGGCAAATCGGGATTTCCGACGACCAGGCCACGCGAGGCGTCGAGCAGCGTGAGGCGCTGCGTCAGCTGTGCGGAAGCGGCCGCGATTTCGCGGAGCTTCGGGTAGTCGCCGCGAACGAAATCCCAGCTACCGCTTCGTCGGTAATCCTCGCCCAGCGCAGCCGACAGCGCATCGAGGCGCTGCGCTTCCACCTGGTTCAGATAGCCGAGAAACCCGCTTTCAAAGCTCAGGCGCGTGGCGAGCGCCATGGCGGCCGCCGCCGCCACACTCGCCGCCAGGATGGCGAGAAAGAGTTTGAGCGTGATGCCAAGCTGCATGCGGCCGATGGTCACGCGCGCGGCCGCCGTGATCAAGCTCGCCCGCCCCAAGGGGCGCATCCTTCACTGATTTTTCACATTTACGACCTGCCCATGCAGCGCCTTCTCCAGCTCGAGCGCTTCGCGGGTCGAGGACGTGAGGCGCGCATGGCTGATGAGCCGGGTAAGCTGCGTGTTGGTCCGCGCCAGTGATCGCAGCAAGCTCTGATGGATCGCGTGCTGCAGGCTGCTGCTGGATTCATAGAAGCCCAGAAACTTCTTCCCGGGGAATTCGAGCAGGCAAGCGCTTTCGCGCACTCGCGCGTTTGCAGCATGCGCCGACCCATCGAGGACCGCGAGGTAGCCGACCAGCTCGCCCGGCCCGGCCAGCGCCATACGCCTTTCCAAATCGCGGAATTTCGAAATGACCTCGACGGCACCGCGAAGCACGAGAAAGCATGCGTCGGCGCGAGACCCGGCGGCGAAAAGCCAGTCGCCCCGCGGCATCTCAAGCACGTTTGAGATTGAAAGTAGGCCTTCCAATTCGTAGGCGTCGAAGCGCTCGAAGAACGGCAGCAGCCGAAGGAACGACTTCCAGTCAAAGGACGCCTTGCCGCGCGCAATGCCGGCGAGCGGATCGCCCGCGGACGGCATGGCACGCGCCGGGCGGTCTTCTTCGGCGGGATGCTCGAGCACCTTATCGTTCAGCGCGCGCAGCTTCCCCGCGAGCACGCGCGTGATCGCGCGTTGCAGCTCGAGCGCAGCAGGGTCGCGGCTCGCCACCAACGCCCGAAAATCGTCGCGCGCGACGAACAAGGTGTCCACAGCGCTGCGCGCAACCACCGACGCGGAGCATGAGCCACGTTCGATCAGCGCCATCTCGCCGAACATGTCGCCCTCGCCCAACTCGGCGACGGTCAGCATGCCGCCGCCGGGCAGCGCCACCTGCGCCTCGACCGCGCCCGCGCGGATCAGGAAGGCGCCGCGCGAGGCTTCGCCCTGGCGCACCAGCCTCGCCCCCTTAGGGAACGACACAGAACGGGCGATCGAAACAAGCTTGTCTTGAAATAAAGGCACGCCGGGCGAGTGTACACTCGCCCGCACCCATGAGCCGGCCCATCGACGCCAACCGGCTGCTCGCCGTCATCGCCGAAGTCGCGCGCGAAGCCCGTCCGCACGTCGAGACCTACGTCGCGCTCGACAGCTCGCTCGAGCGCGAGCTGGGACTCGACAGCCTGGCGCGCGTCGAAGTCGTGCTGCGCCTGGAGCACGAATTCGCCGCCAGCCTGCCCGAGCAGGCGCTCGCCTCGAGCGAGACACCGCGCGATCTGCTGCGCTTTCTTCTCGCCAGCGCCGGCCAGGCACCGCAGGCCGCCGACCGCAGCGTGGCAAGTCTGGTGCAGGCCGAAGGCGTGCGCCCGCCCGATGCCGCAAAGACGCTCACCGAGGCGCTCGAATACCACGTCGAGCGCCAGCCCGAGCGGCTGACGGTCCATCTCTACGAGGAAGGGGATGAGAAGAGCCTGACCTACCGCGCGCTGTGGGAAGGCGCGCTGCTCTATGCCGCGCGCCTCGCCGAAGCCGGCGTCACGCCGGGGCAGACGGTCGCGATCATGCTGCCGACCGGCCGCGAATACCTGTTCTGCTTCTACGGCGTGCTGCTCGCCGGCGGCATTCCGGTGCCGCTGTATCCGCCGGCGCGCCTGGCGACGATCGAAGACCATATGACGCGTCACATCGGCGTCCTGAAGAGCGCCGGCGCCTCGATCATGGTGACGATTCCGGAAGCGAAAGCGCTCGCCTGGCTGCTGCGCGCGCAGGTCGAGTCGCTGCGCGCAGTGATGGTGCCTGCCGATTTTTCGGGCAGCGCGGCCGGGTTCACGCCGGTGCGCAGCGCGGGCGGCCAGGTCGGTTTTCTGCAGTACACCTCGGGCAGCACCGGCAATCCCAAAGGGGTCGTGCTCACGCATACCAACCTCCTCGCCAACGTGCGCGCCATGGGAAAGGCGGCGCGCGCGACCACCGAGGACGTGTTCGTCAGCTGGCTGCCGCTCTACCACGACATGGGCCTCATCGGCGGCTGCTTTGCAACGATGTATCTCGGCTTCCCGGTAGTGCTGATGTCGCCGCTCGCGTTCCTGTCGCGGCCGAGCCAATGGCTGCGCGCCATTCACCGCCACCGCGGCACCATTTCCGGCGGGCCGAACTTCTCCTACGAGCTGTGCCTGCGCCGCATTCCGGAGCAGGAGCTGGAAGGCCTGGAGCTCGCCTCGTGGCGCTTCGCGTTCAACGGCGCCGAGCCGGTAAGCGCCGATACCATTGCCGCCTTCGAGGAGCGCTTCGCCAAGTACGGTTTGCGCAAGAACGTCATGTCGCCGGTGTACGGGCTCGCCGAGGCTTCCGTCGGTCTCGCCTTCACGCCGCCGGGCGAGCCATGGCAGGTGGACCTCGTTAACCGCGACCGCCTGGCACGCACCGGCGAAGCGGTTCCTGCGCGGCCCAACGACCCCTCGCCGCTCAAGTTGGTGAGCTGCGGAGCCTCGATTCCCGACCACGATCTGCGGGTGGTCGACGCCGCCGGTCTCGAGCTTCCCGACCGCAGCGAAGGCCGCCTGCAGTTCCGCGGCCCGTCGGCGACCAGTGGCTACTACCGCAACCCCGAGGCGACGAAGGGACTGTTCGACGGCGAATGGGTGAACACCGGAGATCGCGCCTACCTGTCCGAAGGCAACCTCTATATCACCGGGAGGGAAAAGGACGTCATTATCCGCGGCGGACGCAACATCAGCCCCTACGAGCTCGAGGAAGCGGTCGGCGACCTCGCCGGCATCCGGCGCGGCTGCGTAGCAGTGTTCGGCAGCATGGACGCGGCAAGCGGGACCGAACGCGTCGTGGTGCTCGCCGAGACGCGCGAGGCCGACCCTTCGCGCCACACCGAGGTCAAGCGCAAGATCAACGAGCTTGCCGTCAGCCTGATCGGCGCGCCGGTCGACGACATCATATTCGCGCCGCCGCATACGGTGCCCAAGACTTCGAGCGGCAAGATCCGCCGCCTCGCCGCGCGCGATTACTACGAACGCGGACCCTCGGCGGTGAAATCGCAGGCGGTATGGTGGCAGTTCGTGCGCCTCACGGTCGGCGGCGTGCTGCCGCAGCTGCGCCGCGGCTGGCGGGTCGCGCGCGGCATCGCTTTCGCCGCCTATGCCTGGCTGCTCTTCGGCTTGGGGTTCCTGGCGATTTTCGTCGCCGGCGCGATTTCACCGGGCAGGCGGACCTGGAACCTGGCGCAGCGCTGCGCGCGGCTGTTCTTCCGGCTTTGCCGCATACCGCTGGCGGTGCGCGGCCTGGAAAATCTCCCGGCGTCGGGCCCGCTGGTGTTTGCCTCGAACCACACCAGCTATCTCGACGGCGCCGTGCTGCTGGCGATCCTGCCCTGGCGCAACAACGCCTTCGTCGCCAAAAGCGAGCTGCGCGAGAGCTTCATCACGCGCGTCTTCGTCACCGGACTGGGAGCGCAGTTCGTCGAGCGCTTCGACGTGCAGAAAAGCGCCGAGGACGCCGACGAGCTGGCGCAGGCGGCGAAGCGCGGCGTATCGCTGATCGTGTTCCCGGAGGGCACGCTGGTCCGCCAAACCGGCCTGATGCCGTTTCGCGCCGGCGCCTTCCTCAGCGCCGCGCAGGCCGGGATCGCGGTGGTGCCGATCGCCTTGCGCGGCGTGCGCTCGGTGTTGCGTGACGGCACCTGGTATCCGCGCCGCGCGCCGATGTCCGTGACGGTGGGCGCGCCCGTGGCGCCGGAAGGCAGCGATTGGAACGCCGCCGTGCGCCTACGCGATCAGGTACGCAAACAGATTCTCAAGCACTGCGGCGAGCCCGACCTCAGCTGAGAAAATCGGGGTCAGAGCCCGATTTCCCATAGCGGGAGCGGAGGTGCCGGAAATCGGGCTCTGACCCCGATTTTCGAGCTACTTCAAGATGCGTAGCAGGTTGTAATGCGAATCGGTGAAGGTCGGCAGGTCGCGCCGGTCCTCGATCGCCTCGGCCGCCTCGGCGATGCGCGGCCAGGCGAGCAGCGCCTTGTCGCGCGTGACGATGATCTGGTCGGTGGAGGAATACCAGTACTCCGGTCCTTCCTCGGCGTCGGGAATGTCGGCAACGTTGAGCGCTTCGAAGCCGAATTCACCGGCGAGGCGCCGCACCACCGGCAGCAGGTTGATGAAGCGGTTGGTGGCCTGGAACACGATCACGCCGTTGGGCTTGATGTGCTTGACGTAGAGTGCCATCGCCTCGCGCGTCACCAGATGCATCGGGATCGAGTCGCCCGAAAAGGCATCGACGCCCAGCACGTCGTAGCCGCGCGGCGGCTCGCGCTCGAGCGACAGGCGCCCGTCGCCCATGACGAGCTCGGTGCGTGCGGCGGTGTCGGCGAGGAAGGTGAATTCGCGCCGCGCGATGTCGACGACCCGCGGGCTGATCTCGTAGAAGACCAGCGCGTCGCCGGGCTGCATCCAGGCCGCCACCACGCCGGCGCCGAGGCCGATGATGCCGACCGAGAGCGGCTGCTTTCGCCTCATCTCGCGCAGCGACTGGAACACGCGCCCATAGCCCGAGGTCGGACCGAAGTAGTCGGCGGGCGTGTTGCGGAACGAATCGCCGAGCAGCTGGCCGCCGTGCATGATCGGCCCGTGGTACATCGAGCGGTAAGGCAGCGGGCTTTGGTGGTCCACGGTGCGCACCACGCCGTAGAAGTCGCGCTCCATCACCCGCACGCCTTCGCTGTAGTCGTGAGCGCCTCGCATAACGAGCAAAGCAGTGACAAGGGCGACTGCGACACCACCCCACATGAAAATTCGGCGTAATCTCAGAACGAGGAGAAGAGCAAGAAGAACCAATGCGATGCCGAGCTCGAAATAGCCGGGCAGCGCCAGCGGCGCGAGGATCGCGACCAGCACGGCGCCGATCGCGCCGCCTAGCGAAATCATCAGGTAATAGCGCGTGAGACGCAGCGGGTCGGGCTTGAGCCGCGCCAGCTCGCCGTGGCAGAACATGCAGGAGACGAACAGGCCGACCAGGTAAAGCGGCACCGCGACGTGGAGATTGAGCGAAGGCACGTAGTACGCCATCGCCGGCAGCAGCGCCACCAGCGCCACGATGAACAGCGGCCGCACGTACCAGCGCGGGTGATCGAACGCGAGGATGAAGCTGACCAGATACAGCGCAAGCGGCAGCACCCAGAGGAATGGCACGCTGGCCACGTTCTGCGTGATGTGATTGGTGACCGCGAGCAGCATCACCGAGCCCATCGCTGCAAGCGCGAGCCATTGCAGCTGCGTCGCCATGGAAAGCGGCGCGGCGCGTGCCGCGGCCGGGATTTCGTCGGTCCCAAAGCCGTTCATCGACAAGCGCGCGGTGAGCACGCAGAGGACGACGAAACCGGCGAACAGGAACGACCACATCCAGCCCAGCTGCTTGAGATCCAGCGCCGGCTCGAACGCGAGCGGAAACCCGATCAGCGCCAGCAGCGAAGCCAGGTTGGAAAGCGCGAACAGCCGGTACGGCACGCGGCTCCGGAAGCGGCGCCAGTACCAAGCCTGAAGCAGCGGCGTCGTCGTCGACAGCAGGAAGTAGGGCAGGCCGATGGTGGCCAGCAGAAGCAGCAGGATGCGCGCGATCGGCTGCTCGTCTCCCTGCGGCTTCCAGTCGCTCGAGGCCAGGATCGGCAGGAAGACGAGCGACAGCGCGAGCAGAGCGACGTGGAGCAGCGCCTGGCGCCGCGCGCCGAGGCGATGGGTCAGGTCGGCATACGCATAGCCCGCGAGTAGCACGCTCTGGAAGAACACCAGGCAGGTGGTCCACACCGCCGCCGAGCCGCCGAACCACGGCAGGATCTGCTTGGCAATGATCGGCTGGACCAGGAACAGGAGAAATGACGAGAGGAAGATCGTCGCTGCGTACGGCAGGGTTGCCAGCAGCGGGAAACGGATTACTTGAGTATGGATTTTAAGGTCCTCCCCATCTCCGCGGGGTTGCGGGTGACCTTGATGCCGCACTTCTCCATGACGGCGAGCTTCTCCTGCGCCGTGCCCTTGCCGCCCGAGATGATGGCGCCGGCGTGGCCCATGCGCTTTCCGGGCGGCGCGGTAATGCCGGCGATGAAGCCGACGATCGGTTTTTTCATATTGTCCTTCGCCCAGCGCGCCGCGATCTCCTCATCCGAGCCGCCGATCTCGCCCACCATGATCACCGCCTCGGTCTGCGGGTCGTCGTTGAACATGCGTAGAACGTCGACGTGCTTCAGTCCGTTGACAGGATCGCCGCCGATGCCGACGCAGCTCGACTGGCCGAGGCCGACTTCCATCAACTGCCCGACCGCTTCGTAAGTCAGCGTCCCGGAGCGGGACACGACGCCCACCGGGCCCTTTTTGTGGATGTGGCCCGGCATGATGCCGATCTTGATCTCGTCCGGCGTGATCACCCCAGGGCAGTTCGGCCCGACGAGCAGCGTTCTTTTGCCCTGCATGCGGTACCTGGTGCGGATCATGTCGCGCACCGGGATGCCTTCGGTGATGCAGATCACCAGGTCCAGGTCCGCGTCGATCGCCTCGTCGATGGCCGCGGCGGCGAACGGGGGCGGGACGTAGATCACGGACACCGTCGCGCCGGTGGCCCTTTTTGCATCTTTCACCGAACCATAGACGGGTATGCCTTCAAAATCCTCGCCGGCCTTCTTGGGATTGACGCCGGCGACATAGCAATTTTTTCCGTTGGCGTAGTCGCGTCCCGCCCGAGTGTGGAACTGGCCTGTCTTGCCCGTGATGCCTTGAGTCATCACCCGCGTGTTCTTGTTGATGAGGATGCTCATCGCTTCCCTTTGGCGGCGGCCACGACTTTCTGCGCGGCATCCGCCATGTTCTTCGCAGAGATGATCGGCAAGCCCGAGTCGGCGAGAATTTTCTTTCCTTCTTCCACCCGATTGCCTTCGAGGCGGACCACCAGCGGCACCTTCAGGCTTACCGCCTTGGACGCCTTCACCAGGCCATCGGCGACGACGTCGCACAGCATGATGCCGCCGAAAATGTTGACCAGGATCGCCTTCAGCGACGGGTTGCGCAGCATGATCTTGAACGCCTCGGTCACCTTCTCGGTGGTGGCGCCGCCGCCGACGTCGAGGAAGTTCGCCGGGCTGCCGCCGTAGAACTTGATGATGTCCATCGTCGCCATGGCGAGGCCGGCGCCATTCACCAGGCAGCCGATGTCGCCATCGAGCTGGATGTAATTGAGCTCGTGCTTGGAGGCCTCGACCTCGGCCGGGTCCTCCTCGTCCAAGTCGCGCATCGCCACGATCTCGGGGTGGCGGAAGAGCGCGTTGTCGTCGAAGTTGAACTTGGCGTCGAGCGCCACCACGCGGCCGTCGCCGGTGAGAATCAGCGGGTTGATCTCGGCGAGCGAGGCGTCGGTCGCGTCGAAGCACTTGTACAGCGCCTTGAAGAGCGCGCGTCCTTGCGCTTGCGCCTGATCCGGGATACCGATGCTTGCGGCGATCTCGTCGGCGTCGACGTCGTTCAGGCCCTGCACCGGGTCGATGAACACCTTGTGGATCTTCTCGGGCCTGTTCGCGGCGACTTCCTCGATGTCCATGCCGCCTTCAGAGGAGGCCATCAGCACGACCTTCTGCGTGCCGCGATCGACCACCATGCCGAGGTAGAGCTCCTTCTTTATGTCGGCGCCTTCCTCGATGAGCAGCCGTCGCACTTTCTGCCCCGCGAGCCCGGTCTGATGGGTGACGAGCTGCATGCCAAGGATTTTTGAGGAAAGTTGTCTGACTTCTTCAAGGGACTTTGCGACCTTAACCCCGCCGCCTTTGCCGCGGCCGCCGGCGTGGATCTGCGCCTTGACGACCCACACCTTGCCGCCGAGCTTCTGCGCCGCTTCCACTGCCTCATCGACCGAGAATGCCGGGAAGCCGCGCGGCGTCGGCACGCCGTATTCGCGCAACACTTCCTTGCCCTGGTACTCGTGGATCTTCAAGCCGCCTTACCCCGATACCATTTCGGGTACCACTTCTTCACCGTGTCGGTGGTCGTCTCGAGCGCGTGACACTGGTCGAGCTGGAAAGGCTTGCGGCCGTCC
This sequence comes from Burkholderiales bacterium, assembly GCA_035602335.1. Taxonomy (GTDB): domain Bacteria; phylum Pseudomonadota; class Gammaproteobacteria; order Burkholderiales; family SG8-39; genus SCGC-AG-212-J23. Next base: position 97,237 of record DATNMK010000084.1, on the reverse strand, counting down.
TCGCGCTCTTCCTTCATCTCGCCGGCGAAGGTCTGGATCGCCGCGGTCGGCATGCCGGCGAGCATCTCGGTGAGATGCGTGCAGCCCTGCACGCCGCCGAGAATTTCCCTGACTTTGCTTCTGAATTGCTTTGCCAGGTTCAGACCGATGAGCTTACGGTAAGCGCGCACGATGGTTTCGCAGCCGCCCGGGTACGGCAGGGCGTCCATGGAAGCCGCCGCATCGAGGATCGTGAGATTGCGGTCGATGGTGAGGCGCAGCCACATCTCATGGATCGGCTGACCCGCGCGCCGCACTCCGGTCTTCAGGTGGTAATCGTGGTTCTTGATGTCGCTGAGATGCGCTTCGATGTCCCACAGTCCGTCGGCGCGCTTGTAACCCTCGAAGCGCACGCGCCGCGTGTGCGTCAGCTCGCGCTCGACGTCCTGGATAGGCAGTGGCATGGCGGCGGATTTTAGCACTCGTGCCTGCTAGAATTTTCCGTGCGTTACGTTCTCGCGCTCGATCAGGGCACGACCAGCTCGCGCGCCATCCTGTTCGACGAGGAAGGCGCCGCGGTCTGCACCGCGCAGCGCGAATTGCGCCAGATCTATCCGCAGCCCGGCTGGGTGGAGCACGACCCGAAGGAAATCTTCGAGACGCAGCGCGACGTGGCGCGCGAAGCGGTGCGCAAGGCGGACGTCGCACTGAAAGAGGTGATGGCCGTTGGCATCGCCAACCAGCGCGAGACCACCCTCCTGTGGGATCGGCAGACCGGCGAGCCGATCCACAACGCCATCGTCTGGCAAGACCGCAGAACTGCCGCGCAGTGCGAAAAACTGAAATCCTCCGAGGAACTGGTTCGCAAAAAAACCGGCCTCGTCATCGATCCGTATTTCAGCGGCACCAAGATCGCCTGGCTCCTCGATAATATTCCCGGCGCGCGCGAGCGCGCCGAACGCGGCGAGCTCGCCTTCGGCACCGTGGATACCTGGCTGGTCTGGAAGCTCACCGGAAACCGCACGCACGTCACCGATCCTTCGAACGCCTCGCGCACCATGCTGTTCGACATCACGCGCGGCGACTGGGACGAGGAGCTGATGCGGCTGCTGGGCGTGCCGCGCGCGCTGCTGCCCGATGTTCACCCGTCCGCGCATGCCTTCGGCATGCTGCCGGCGAGCGTGCTCGGCGAGCCGCTGGTGATCGGCGGCATTGCCGGCGACCAGCAGGCGGCGTTGTTCGGCCAGGCCTGCCACCGGCCCGGCATGGCGAAGAACACCTACGGCACCGGCTGCTTCATGCTGCTGCACACCGGCGAGCGTGTGGTGAAATCCGCCAACGGCCTGGTTTCCACGGCCTGCGCGCAGCTCCAGAAAAAAGAGTTCGCCCTCGAAGGCAGTGTGTTCATCGGCGGTGCCGTGGTGCAGTGGCTGCGGGACGAGCTGCAGTTTTTCTCGTCGTCCTCCGAAATCGAACGACTCGCAGCGAGCGTTTTGGATAACGGAGGCGTCTACCTGGTCCCCGCGTTCGTCGGCCTGGGCGCGCCGCACTGGGACCCGCGCGCGCGCGGCGCCATGCTCGGTTTAACGCGCGGCACCTCCCGCGCACATATCGCGCGCGCCGCGCTGGAGTCGATCGCCTTCCAAAGCGCCGACGTGCTGCAGGCGATGCAGAAGGATGCGGGCGAGAAGCTCTCGGAGCTGCGCGTCGACGGCGGTGCCGCCGCGAACGACCTGCTGATGCAGTTCCAGGCCGATCTGCTCGGCGTGCCGGTGGTGCGGCCCAAAGTGCTGGAGACCACGGCCCTCGGCGCCGCCTACCTCGCCGGCCTCACGGTTAACCTGTGGAAATCGCGCGACGAGATTGCCGCGCATTGGCACGCCGAGCGGCGCTTCGAGCCGCGCTCTTCGAATGCTCAAGAAATGCTCGCGCGCTGGCAGCAAGCCGTAGAACGCGCGAAGAGGTGGGCTAGCGCTTAAGCTGGCCCGCGAATTTGGCCGCCACCTTGCTGCGCAGCTCGTCCGAGGCCTTCACCACCGGCGGGAAGTCCCCGAGCATGTCGAAGGGCCGGCAGGCGTCGATGATCGCGCGCGAGTTCCAGCTGACGCCCTTCGGCAGACGCGGATCGAGCGGCCCGCTCCAGGTGCGGCGCAGGATGTCGATGTCCTCGGCCGGGTCGCAGCGCGTGCACATCGCCCAGAGCACGTCGTTAAGGTTCGCCGGGTCGACGTCCTCGTCCACCACCACGACGAATCGGCCGAGGTAGGACCCCGACTGGCAGCTCGCGGCGAGCAGCGCCGCCTGTTTGGCATGGCCGGCATAGGCCTGCTTGATCGCGATGACGTTGAACATGCGCGCACAGCCCGGCTCGTGCACCCACACGCCGCACACGCCGGAAAGGCCGGCGCGCTCGACCTCGTCCCAGATCATGCCGGCCTTCATCACGCACTTGGAGAACGAGAAGTCGGAGGGTGGCACCATCGGGCAGGCAAGGCCGAGGATCGGCTCGTTGCGATGGTAGATGCGCTCGATGCGCACCACCGGCTGGTGGCTGCGTCCGCCGGCGTAATAGCCGGTGAACTCGCCGAACGGGCCCTCGGGCAGCGCGTCGTCGGGATGCATCACGCCTTCGAGGACGATCTCGGCGTGCGCCGGCATCGGCAGGCCATGCAGCTCGCTTTCGACCACGTCGTACGACGCGCCGCGATGCCCGGCCGCGTAGTCGTATTCCGAGAGGCCGAAGCGGATCTCGTTGCCGCCGGCGAGAAACAGCAGCGGATCGTGCCCGCAGCTGATCAGCACCGGGCAGGGCTTGCCCTGCTTGAGGTACTTCTCGCGGATCTGCCGCCCGTGCTTGCCGGGCGAGATCCACAACCCGACCTTGTCCGCGCCGTGCACCATCGAGCGGTAGGTGCCGCAGTTCACCCAGTTCTCCTCGGGGTCGCGCATGATCACGAGGTCGTCGGTGCCGATATAGCGCCCGCCGTCGTGCTCGTGCAGCAGGGGCGCCGGGAATTTCAGGACGTCTATGTCGCTGCCTTTCAGAACATTCTCGAGAACCGGGCCATCCTTCACCACCCGCGGTGGAATCGGCTTGTGCTGCTTCATTCGATCGCGATAGGCGCGCACCACGTCGAGCGGGTGCGACGGCACCGGGAACCCCAACGTGATGGCGAGGCGCCGCGCCGAGTTGGTCGCGCCGGAAATGGCGCGAAAGCCCTTCGGGTAGCCGGGGATGTCCTCGAACAGGATCGCCGGCGGATTGTCCTGCCGGTACACGATCTCGGCCAGCGCGCCCATCTCCAGCTTCCAATCGGCGCCGCGGATGCGCAGCAACTCGCCGGCGCGCTCCATGCGGTCGATCGCCTCTCGCAGGTCGGCATGCGGGCGGTCGTATTCGTTCCACAAACGCAGAGGTTTGTTCATCTCAGTCCGCCTTGATTCCTGCATTGGCAATGACGCGCGGCCAGCGCGCGAGCTCCGTGCGCAGCAGCTCGGCGAGCCGCTCGGGCGGCCCGCCGACCGGCGAAAGGCCCTGCTTTGCAAGCGCCTCTCGTATTTCATGGGTGGAAAGAATTTCTTGGACGCCGGCGTTCAGCCGGTCGACTACAGGCTGCGGCGTTCCCGCCGGCACGAGCAACGCGTACCACACCTCGACCTCGAGATCTGGAAAGCCTTCCTCCTTCAGCGTCGGCACGGCCGGGAACAGCGTCGAGCGCTCCGCGGAAAGCACCGCCAGCATGCGCAGCCGGTTCTGCTTCGCGAGCGGCGCGGCGGTATGGATCGGCGTGACCATCGCTTCCACATGGCCGCCGGAGACGTCGGTGATCGCGCCGGCGTTCGCCTTGTACGGAACATGTACCAGATCGATGCCGAGCGCCTGCTTGAGCAGCTCCATCGTGAGGTGCTGGACGGTGCCGTTGCCCGTCGAAGCATAGTTCAGCGCGCCCGGTCTTGATTTCGCCAGCTCGACCAGTTCGCGAACCGATTTCGCCGGGCTGCTCGGCGCGACAACGAGCGCGAGCGTGCCGGTCGCAACCAGCGCCACCGGCGCAAAGCTTCTCTGCGGGTCGTAGGGCAAGCGCTTGGCGAGCGCGACGTTGGTGGCGAAGCTGGTGGCCGTCATGAGAAGGGTGTAGCCATCCGCCGCCGCGTGCATCACCGATTCGGCGCCGATGTTGCCGCTTGCCCCGGGCTTGTTCTCGACCACCACCGGAATGCCCCAACGCGCGTTGAAGCGCTCGCCGAGTGTGCGCGCCAGGATGTCGATGCCGGTGCCCGGCGAGAACGGCACCACGATCGCCACCGGCCGGCTGGGATAGGGCTGCTGCGCGAGGACCGGGGCTGCGGCAAGCAGCACCGCGAAAATGAAAAAGCGCACGGATTTACGCCGAGCTAGTACTTGCCGCGGAACGCGTCCTGGTTGCGCTGGTAGGCGGTGTTGGTCTGCAGCGGGTTGCGGTTGACGAGCGGCCGCGCGTAGAGCGGGTGCTTCAGGCTTCTCACTTCGTGCTCGATCTCGAACAGCGGCTTGCCCGATTCCGGATCGACGATTCTCTGGAAGCGCCACTCGTGCTCGTCGGTCTCCATGGTGATGAGGCCGCGCTCGAGCAGCTTCTTGTATGGCGCCGAGAAGTCGGCGATGTACATCTCGATATGGTGGCCGTCGTAGGGCGGGATCGGCTCGCGCGTCTCCGTGTACCACAGGCGCTGGCCGCGCCCGATCGGTACCTCAGCCGCAGGCGCACCGTGGCGCTTCACGACTTTCGACGGCGCAGCCAGGATCTCGGTGTAGAAGCGCGCAATGCCGTCCGCACTTCCCGGCGGCACGTCGAACTCCACATAAGCGAGCCCAAGCTCGGTGTCGCCGAATTCCGGCGCGGGCGCGTGGCAGCGCACGCGGTTCCCCCACGGGCAGGTAGCTTCTACACAGAAACCCTTATCAGTCCACGCGAAGCGCGTGTCCTTGAGGGCCGGCGCAACCCGCGCCATGCGCTTCTTCAGCGCCTCGAGGTCCGGCACCACGAAGCCGATCGTGCCGCGCACGACCTGCGGCTGCGGGTCGCGGCTCGGCATGTGGATCTGCGTGCGCCCGTAGTTGACCCACATGTTCTCCAGGCCGACGAAAATGTACGGGTCGCGCGTGCCGCCGAGCGCCACCACGTAGAACAGCGTCGTCGGCCGCTGGTCGGGCTGGGTCACGTTGACGTGCTCGAGCAGCACGATGTTGCCGACGTCCGCGGTCGTGCGGTCGAAATGCTTGGTTTTGGTATCCATGCTGACCTCCTCGCCGTGCCGTCTATGGTATCAGGCGTCCCACACCCGGGCAGCGAACTCCGGATAGTCGACCGCGATTTCCTTCGCCACCCGGCCACGCAACAACGCCAGTTGTTCCGAAGTCGGGCTGGGGGTGGTCGAGATCGTGCCGGGCAAATCAAATGCGAAACCTGTGTTGGCGCGGATCTCCTCGACGCTATGTCCCGGATGCACGCTCTCCAGGCGGAAGCGGCGCTGCTCCTTTTGCCACGAGAAGAGCGCCTTGCCGGTCAACAGCGCGACCGGACCGCCGCGCCGCTCAACTTCCGGCGGGCTCCAGCCCGGCGCCGAGATGAACTCGACCCTGGGCACGAGGACGCGCTTCGAGTGTTCTTCGCGAAACAGGATCGTGCGCCAGACGGTGAAGTACATGAACGCCGAGCCGAAGGAACCCGGAAAGCGGCGCCCCTCGGCGCGCACCAGGTTGATGTTGGCCTCGCCGTCGATCTGCGCGCCGCCGAGAAAGAACACGTCGATGCGACCCTGCCCGGCGAGGTCGAAGAGCTCACGCGAACCTTCGGTGAAAGGATTCGCATTGCGACGCTGATGCAGCGAAACGCGCAAAGCGGGGTTTTTGTTTTTCAACAAGAAAGCACCCGTCGCGGGGATCGGAGAGGCGGCGCCGATGGCGACGTGGCGCGCCTCGCCGATCAGACTGGCGATCACGCAGGCAAGGAGTTCTTCTTTCTTGTACAAACGAATTCATCCAGGTAGCGCTGGAAGCCTTCCCGCGTCTTCGCGGCCCGCGCGTAGTGGGCGAGATGCGCGTCGTCGACGCCGTAGAGCTCCGCGACGCCGAGCGGCCAGGCACCACGCTTCGCCGGTGCAAGCGCTTCGACGTACACCGACGATACGACGCCGGGGGCCAGCAGCTCGTCCTCCAGCATGTCGCCGGCGCGCTGCTCCTCGAAGGTCACGAAAGTGCGCTTCGCGGCATGAGCGATCGTCGCCACTTCCTTGCGCCGACCGATCCATACATTGCCGGCCTCGTCGGCCCATCTCGCGTGAAACAGCGCGACGTCCGGAGCGATCGATTGGATGAACAGGATGGGGTCCTCCCCCGCGGCAAAGGGATTTTGCAATACCTTCCAATCCGGCCTGGGTTTGATCAGATCGGAGCCAAGAACCCCGCGCAGCGGCATGAATGGCACGCCCTTCTCGGCTGCCTGCAGCGCAGTGTGGATCGCAGGGCAGGTCGCGTCTCGAACTTTGATCTCTCCTGTCTGCACCGCTTCGGTGAAGCGCGGCGCCAGTCCCGCCTCGCCGAGGGACACGGCGCTGGTTTCCACTTCCGCGACGCAGCCGGCGCCGATCAGGAGGTCGGCCGATAACCCCAGGATCGGCACGCCGAGAAGCCGCAGATTGCGCGCCTTGCGGCGGATGAGGGCGCGCACCACTTCCATCGCCGGCAATGAATAATCCGGGGGCAGCCCGATCAGCGCGCCGTCGGGGATCTCCTGCGCAACCGATTCGGCATCGGCGAGAAAACGCGTCAGGCAGTCCCTCCGACCGTCAATCCTTCGATCTTGAGTGTGGGCTGGCCGACGCCGACCGGAACGCTCTGCCCTTCCTTGCCGCAGGTGCCGATGCCCGAATCGAGCGCGAGATCGTTGCCGATCATGCTGACGCGCGTCAGCGCGTCGGGCCCGTTGCCGATCAGCGTCGCGCCCTTCACGGGGTGGGTGACCTTGCCGTCTTCGATCAGGTAGGCCTCGGCGGCCGAGAACACGAACTTGCCGTTGGTGATGTCGACCTGCCCGCCGCCGAAGTTGGTGGCGTACAGGCCCTTCTTGACGCTGGCGATGATCTCCCTGGGATCGTGCGCGCCGGCGAGCATGTACGTATTGGTCATGCGCGGCAGCGTGACGTGCGCGAAGGACTCGCGCCTGGCGTTGCCGGTGAGCGGCATCTTCATCAGCCGCGCATTCAGGCTGTCCTGCATGTAGCCGCACAGCACGCCGTCCTCGATCAGCACCGTACGCCGCGTCGGATTGCCTTCGTCGTCGACGGTGAGCGAGCCGCGGCGCCCGGGCAGCGTGCCGTCGTCGACCACCGTGACGCCGGGCGATGCGACGCGCTGTCCCATGCGGCCGGAGAACGCCGAGCTGCCCTTGCGGTTGAAGTCGCCTTCCAGGCCGTGGCCGACCGCCTCGTGGAGCAGCACGCCTGGCCAGCCGGGACCCAGCACCACGGTCATCGTTCCCGCCGGAGCGGGACGCGCTTCGAGGTTGGTCAGCGCCTGCGATACCGCCTGGCGCGCGTACTCGTCGAGCCTTGCGTCGGTAAAGTGCGCATAGTCGCCGCGGCCGCCGCCGCCTGCCGAACCGGTCTCGCGCCGCCCGTTCTGCTCCGCGATCACTTGCACCGACAAGCGCACCAGGGGCCGCACGTCTGCGGCCAGCATGCCGTCGCCGCGCGCGATCAATACGACCTCGTACTCGCCGCCGAGGCTCGCCATCACCTGCGTGATGCGCGGGTCGAGGGCACGGCATTTTTTCTCCAGCTTCTCCAGCAGCGCAACCTTGGCCTCCGAGCGCAGCGAGGCAAGCGGGTCCACCGCCGGGTAAAGCGGCACCGGAAGCGAGCCCTCGTTCGTCTTGACGCGCTTGACCTGTCCAGAAGCCGCGATGGCGCGCGTCGCTCTTGCAGCGTCCTGCAGCGCGTTGAAGCTGATCTCGTCGGAATAGGCGAAGGCGGTCTTCTCGCCGGAGATGGCCCTGACGCCGACGCCCTGCTCGATGTTGAAGCTGCCCGACTTGACGATGCCTTCCTCCAGGCTCCAGCCCTCGAAGCGCGAATACTGGAAATAAAGATCGGCGTAATCCACCTTGCGGGCGGCGAGCGTGCCGAACACGCGCTCGAGCTTTCCGGTTTCGAGCTCGAACGGAGCAAGCAGCGTGGTCTTGGCGGTTTCGAGGATCAATCCAGCCTCCTGTTGGTAGTCGCGGGCAACGCGGCGCGCACTTCGCGCACCCGCTCGGTGTCCATCTCGGCGAGCACGACGCCTTCGCCTTCCGGGCGCAGCGCGAGAATCTCGCCCCAAGGGTCGACGATCATGGTGTGCCCGTAGGTGCGGCGGCCGCTCGCATGCAGCCCGCCCTGGGCCGGCGCGATGACGTACGCCTGGTTCTCGATGGCGCGGGCGCGCAGCAGCGTTTCCCAGTGAGCAGCACCGGTCGGCACGGTAAAAGCCGAAGGGACGAACATGGCGTCGAAGTCGCCGAGCCCGCGATACAGCTCGGGGAAGCGCACATCGTAGCAAACCGAGAGCGCGAGACGCCCGAAGGGGCTGTCCACGGCCACCGCGCTTTCGCCGCCCTGCAGCGTGCGCGACTCGTCGTAGCGCTCATCGCCGCTCTGGAAGCGAAACAGGTGCATCTTGTCGTAGCGCGCCACGCGCCTTCCGGATTCGTCGAATACCAGGCAGGCACTGCGGATGCGTCCCGGGTCCGAAGACGATATGGGGGCGGTGCCGCCGACTATCCAGACGCGGTGGCGCCGCGCGGTCTCGGCGAGAAACCCCTGTATCGGCCCCTCGCCTTCGGCCTCGCGCACTTTGACCTTGTCGCCTTCGTGCCGGCCGATGAGGTAGAAGTTCTCGGGCAGCGCCACCAGCCGCGCGCCGGCCGCCGCCGCCGCCGCGACCAGCCGGCCCGCCGCCTCGAGGTTGGGCATCAGCTCGGGCGCCGAAACCATCTGCACCGCGGCGACTCGCGTCTGCGCCATGACTACCTGCTGTCCGGCACGACGTCGTCGTTGGTCCGCGTGGCGTTGATCCCCAGCTTGGCGACCTTCGGGTCGGCCCAGGTGCCGGTGATCGAGTAATCGAAGGCGAAGATGTGGCCGAGCGGGTCTTTCAGGATGCGCTGCGCCAGCGCGGCGGGAAACACCAGCAGCGGATTGAGAAATGCGAGCACCGTGGAGGCCGAGTCGCCGAGGCTCGGCACCACGCGCACGTGCAGGTTTTGCGTCTCATTCGCCAGATCGACCTCGCCGCCCATCTCGACCTGGGCTGCCGAGCCGCGCATGCGGAACTCCTTGATCGCCATCAGGCCGCGATCAATCTGCGCGTCGGCGGCGATGCGGTCGAACTGGAAGCCCTGGGAGAACACGTCGCGGAAGTCGAGCGTCAGCCGCCGCGGCAGCGCCTGCAGGCTCATCAAGGACACCAGCTTGCCGAGGCCGGGATCGATCTCGAGGAACTGGCCGTCCTGGGCCTGCATCTGCACGTGGCCGGAAAGGCTCGGGTAATCGATGGCTAGCGGATCGCCGTTCCAGGCGAGCGCACCCTGCAGCCTCGCCTTGCCGCCCTTCACCAGGTTGGGGTAGCCCAGGCGCGCGAGGAAGCTGCCGGAGTCGGCTGCGTCGAGCTCGATATCGACCGACGTGCGCGACGGGCTGCCCGGGCGCCAGATGCCTTTTCCGGTAAGCGATGCTTCGGGATTCACCCACGCCAGCTTCTCGAGCCGCCAATCTTCCCCGGCAGGCTGAGCCACGACCTCGATCCGGCCAAGCTCCTTGTCGTGGTAGATGAAGCGCTCGGCGATCACGTCGACTGCGGGCAGATCCTTCGGCTGGCTTATCTCCTGCGGCTTGGCGCCGGGATAGTCTTCGGGGACCCGTAAATGCGTGAGCCGCGCGATCAGCTGGCCGCTACGGTAGGACAGGTTCCCGGCAAGCTCCCTGGCGGTCAGCATCACAGACCAGCCGGCGGCATCGACGCCACCGCGCATCGAGACCTCGTTGATCCGCTTGCCGTAAACGTCCAGCGCGCCGATCTTCACATCTAGGTCGATGGCATCGGCGCCGGCGACGTCATTGGTCGCTACCGCAATCCAGCGGTCGACGTTGAGCGCGGCGAGCGAGCCGTAAATCAGCGTGCCCGGCTGCTCCGGAAACCGCACCGGTTGCTCACCGCTCGGCGTCAGCCAGATTCCCGCTTGCTGCACGACCATCGCCTCGCCCTGGCGGCGGCGGGCGAATTCCGCGGCGGCAAGGCTGCCGAGCGCGACGGAGATGCGGTCGCGCGCGCCGCCCTCGGCGGGAATCACCTCGACACGCAAGGGCAGCGTATCGGCCGCGGCTTTGGCGAGCGGCGCCGGCAGCGCGCTCGCAATGCCGCGCAGCGGCGACTCGATGGTGATGCGCGTGCGCCCTTCGCGCACCAGCAGAGTAGCGCTGTAAGAGGCCGCGCCGCTCAGGAAGCGACGCCAGGGATGGTCGAAGACAGACCGCACGCCGGCCGGCGTCGCCTCGCCTCTTGCGACCACCTCGATACCGTCGCCGCCAGGGCGCGAGCCGCCGCTGACGGCAAGCGGGCCGCCGAACAGGCGCCCCCGCACGTCGTGCACTGTGAGCGTGGACTCGGTGAACATGAGCTTGCCGGTGGCGCGCTCGATCGGCGGCAACTGCGGATGCACGGTGAGGTTGTTGTTGGCGAACTCGTACTCGCCCGCGACCCTCGTCGCCGCGAGGTGGGTGATCGGCAGCTCGAGCTTGAGGCGCAGCTTGCCTCGACCGACCGCGCTCATCGGATCGGTGAAGCCGCCGATCATGCGCTTCACCGGCGTAGCGTCGATGTATCTGAGAAAGTCGTTGGTGGCGCCGTCCGCCTGGCCGGTGATTAGCACGAGCGGCGCGTGGGCGAGCATGCTCGGAATGCTGACGCGCACGTTCGTGAGCTGCGCGCCGAGCAGCGTGCCGCTGCGTCCGACGATCTCCATCTTGTCGCGCTCGAACAGCAGCTCGGCTCCTATATCGTAGATGCGCGGCCAGCCGTTGGCATAGTTGAGCACGCCCTTTTCCACGCGCGCCGAAACCAGGAACTGACCCTTGGCAGGATCGATAAAAGGAAAATCATGCAGGTCGCCTCTGAGGCGCAGCCGTACGTCGCTCGCCTGCCCGGAGATGATCGCGCCCGCGAGCCAATCGCGCGTCGCCTTGCCCATGATCTCCGGCAGCGGCAGGTAGCGCGCCGTTTGCGCGCCGTCGACGCGGTTCAGCTGCGCCGAGAGGTCGATCGTGCCGGGGCCGCTGCCCGTGTACGCGTAGCTGCCGAAGGCGTTGCCGCTGAGATCGGCGTTGGAGAAGCTGAGCGAAGGCGCGCGCACCGCAAACTGGCGCTCGCCATGACGCTCCCATTCAATGCGCCCGTTCAGCATGTCGAGCGGGATGCGCGGCTCGGGAAACACGCGCGGAAGATCGAGCTCGGCCTTGCGCGCGGCGAGCACTACGCTGCCCTTGGCCTCGGTCGCCTCGATGCTGCCCGACAGCCCCGCGAATCCCGGCATGGCGCCGTGCGCCCGCATGCCGAGGTCGGCGAAGCGGCCGCGCGCCGCGATGCGCTTGGGCGCGGGGAGCTCGCCGCTCCACTCCAGCTTCGCGTCGAGCAGGCGGCCGCGCGGCGCCAGCTCTGCCAGGAGCCCGCGCAGCTCCGCGGGCAGGGGCAGCGCGGCGGCGAGTTGCGAGAGCGGCTCGAGCTCGAGAGAACTCGCCGCTGCCATGCCCGAGGCATCGGCGCTCGTCGCTCCCGGCTTCAGGCTGAGCTGGAAGTCGGTGGCCGAGATGGCGGGTCCGTGCTCGGCGGCGAGCATGACCCCGCGACCGCTAAATTCATAGCCGTCGCGGCGCGTGCGGCCCCGCAGGCGACCTTGCACCGACGCGAGCTCGATCGGCGCGAGATCGCTGGCCAAGCGCACGACGACGTGCGCGAGCGCGACGTCTGCCGTGCCCTCCTGCACGCGGCCATTTTCGAGCGTAGCCCAGACGCGAAGCGCCCCCTGCCCTTCACGCACATCCAGCGGGTAGTCGATCCACGGCCGCCAGGCCGCCAGATCGGTGTAGCCGAGCTGCGCGTACAAGCGGCCATTCCAGGCCGCGAGGACGCTTGCGCTGCGGCCTCCCAGCTCGGCGCGCAATTCGAACGTCGAGCCGAGCGCCTCCGGCGGACGCGCCGTGAGCCCGATAGAATGCTCGTCGCCCGAATTTCGCAGGCGCAGGTTCAGCGCCGAAAGCGCCAGCGGCGGCGCGGCGCGTTTCTCGTCGCGCCACTCGATCTCGGCGTTGCTGATGACAATCTCTTTCTGCGCAAGCAGCCAGTCGGTAAAGCGGCGTTCGCCGTCGTCCGCGAGCTTCATGCCGGCGACGAACAGCGCGCCGCTGGCGTCGCGGCGCACGTCGAGGCGCGGCCCGTCGATGGCGAGCGAGTGCAACCGCAGCTCGCCGTGCAGCAGCGAGCGCCACGACACGACGTTGCGGATCGCAGGCAACGCCAGAACTTCGCGGCCCTGGTGATCGTAGACGCGCACCTCGGAGAGGTTGATCTGCGGCCGCAGGCCGAGCCATCCTGCCTCGATGCCGGCGATCTTGACCGGCAGGCCGACGGTGCGCTCGATCGCCGCGACGATCTCGCCGCGATAGCGCTCGATGTCCGGCAGCAGCCAGAAGCGCAACGCGAGCACCAGCGCCGCAAAGGCAAAGAATGCACTCCAGGCGAGCGCTTCAATGGCTCGCCACAGCGGCTTCATGGTGGAATTGAGTTTCAAACTTTCATTTTAACCGTAGATGTCGGAACCGATTGAGGAACTCGCCTGTTCACGCTACGCCGCGCGGCTCCTAGCGGCGCGTCCCGAGCTGGCCGGCGAAATCGCCGATCCCGCAGCCTTCGCGCGCGACGAAATGGCGCGCGCGCTCGAGGGCGCGCAGCACGATGACGAAGCGAGCCTGAAGCGCCGGCTGCGCTGGCTGAGGCAGCGGGTCCTGCTGCGCGTCATGGCGCGCGACCTGTCGCGGCGCGCAAGCCTGGACGAGGTCTGCGGCGCGATGAGCGACCTTGCGGAGCTCGAGATTTCGACCGCGCTGCGCTGGCTCGGCGCCGCAGACCTGGTCGTAGTGGGCATGGGCAAGCTCGGCGGCCGCGAGCTCAACGTTTCCTCCGACATCGATCTCGTCTTTCTCTACCCGGGCGCGGGGGATCAGCAGGAGCGCTACGAGACGCTGGGCAAGAAACTGATCCGTCTGCTCGCCGAGCCCACCGAGGACGGCTTCGCTTTCCGCGTCGACACGCGTCTGCGGCCGTTCGGCGACTCGGGGCCGCTCGTCTGCAGCTTCGATTCCCTGGAAACCTATCTGATCGCGCATGGGCGTGAGTGGGAACGCTATGCCTGGCTGAAGGCGCGGCCGCTCACCGGCTCGCACCACGAAGAACTGATGAAAATCGTGCGGCCCTTCGTCTTCCGCAAGTACCTCGACTATGCAACGCTCGGCGCGATGCGGCGTTTACATGCCGAAGTGCGCCGCGAGGTGGCGCGGCGCGAGCTCGCCGACCACGTCAAGCTCGGCCCGGGCGGCATCCGCGAGATCGAGTTCGTAACGCAGGCCTTGCAGCTGATCCGCGGCGGGCGCGATCCGGCGCTCGCCATCCGGCCTACGCGGGAAGCGCTCGAGCGGCTTGCCGAGCGGCGCATGCTGCCTGCCGAAGCCGCGCGCGAGCTCTCGCAAGCCTACGTGTTCCTGCGCGAGGTCGAGCACAGGCTGCAGTACCTCGACGACGCGCAGCGCCACGACCTGCCGGAAGACGACGAGGATCGAGCGCGCCTGGCGAAGATGGCCGGCTTCGCCTCCTGGCAGGCTTTCTCGGCCCGCCTGCAGTCGGTACGCGAAGCGGTGTCGCGCCATTTCGAAAACGTGTTCGCCGAACGCGACGCGGAACCCGCGCCCTGGCCCGAGCATCCGCGGCTCGACGCCTTGCGCTCCAGTCAGCGCTACGCGGCACTTCCTGCCGATTCCAAGCGCCGGCTCGACATGCTGGTGCCGGCGCTCGCGAAGGCAAGCGCGGCCACGCCCGATCCGCAGGCCACGCTTACGCGCGGCGTCGATCTCGTGGAAGCGATCGCGAGCCGCGCGGCATACCTCGCCTTGCTGGCCGAGAACCCGGACGCGCTCGAGCGCGTCGCGCGCATCATCGGCGCCTCCAGCTGGGCGGCCGAGTTCGTGACGCGCCATCCGCTGCTGCTCGACGAGCTGCTCGACGACCGCCTTCTCTACGCGTCGCCCGACCTCGAAGACTTTGCGCGCCAGCTGCGCTCCCAGCTCGCCGCGCATCAGGGTGACGCCGAGCGTCGCATGAACGTGCTGCGCGAGATGCACCAGGCGCAGGTGTTCCGGCTGCTTGCGCAGGACCTCGCCGGGCTGCTCACCGTCGAGCGGCTCGCCGACCGTCTGTCCGCGCTGGCGGACCTGATTCTCGAGATCTCGCTGGAGCAGGTATGGGGCGAGCTGCCCACACGCCACCTCGCTGGTCCGCCGCGCTTCGCGGTGATCAGCTACGGCAAGCTCGGCGGCAAGGAGCTCGGCTATGCCTCGGACCTCGACATCATCTTCGTGTACGACGATGCGCACGAGCAGGCGCCGGAGACGTACGCGCGCCTCGCGCAGCGCTTCAACAACTGGCTGGGCAGCCACACTTCGGCCGGCGTGCTGTTCGACACCGACCTGCGGTTGCGGCCGAGCGGCGCTGCGGGGCTGCTGGTGACCTCGATCGAGGCGTTCGCACGCTACCAGAAGCACGACGCCTGGGTCTGGGAGCAGCAGGCGCTCACCCGCGCGCGCTATTCCGCCGGGGACAAGCGGGTGGGTGAGAAGTTTGAAGCAATTCGGGAAGAGGTCTTGAAGCGGCAAAGAGATCTCCCGCTGCTTGCTCGCGAGATTCACTCGATGCGCGAAAAGATGCACGCCGCGCACCCGAACAGGTCCGGGCTGTTCGATATCAAGCACGATGCCGGCGGCATGATCGACATCGAGTTCACGGTGCAGTACCTGGTGCTTGCGCATGCGCACCGGTTTTCTTCTCTTACGAAAAATCTCGGCAACATCGCGCTGCTCGGCATGGCGGCCGAGCTCGGCCTGCTGCCGAAAGAGCTCGCCGAGCGCTCGCGGGTCGCCTACCGCGAGTACCGCCGCCTCCAGCACGCGCTGCGCCTGAACGGCGCGCAGTACGCGCGCGTCCCGCCCGCGCCGGTGGCCGGGCACGTCGCCGCAGTGCGCGAGCTGTGGAGGATCATCCCCTCATATTAGATAAAATAAGTCTTTAAGCCCGCAGGGAGACGAACGCATGGCGCAAGCCAAAGGCGCGCGCGGCCCGCTTTCCATGGCGGATCGCGACGGCTCGATCTGGTACGACGGGAAGCTCGTGGAGTGGCGCTCGGCCACGACCCACGTCCTGACGCATTCGCTGCACTACGGGCTGGCGGTGTTCGAGGGCGTGCGGGCGTACAAGACCGAGATCGGCACGGCGATCTTCCGCCTCAAGGAGCATACCGATCGCCTGTTCAACTCGGCGCATATCTACATGATGAAGATCCCGTTCGCGCGGGAAGACCTGATGCAGGCGCAGATCGAGGTCGTGCGGGCGAACAAGCACGACGCCTGCTACATCCGTCCGATCGCCTTCTACGGCTCCGAGAAGATGGGTGTGTCGCCGGTCGGCGCCAGGGTGCATGTCGCCATCGCCGCCTGGCCCTGGGGCGCCTATCTCGGGCCCGACGCCCTCACCCAGGGCATCCGCGTCAAAACCTCTTCCTACGCGCGCCACCACATCAACGTCACCATGGCGCGCGCCAAGATGTCGGGCACGTATCCGAACTCGGTGCTCGCGACGCTCGAGGCGACGCAGCATGGCTACGACGAAGGCCTGCTGCTCGATGTGGACGGCTTCGTCGCGGAAGGTGCAGGAGAAAATATTTTTGTAGTTAAAGATGGAAAAATCTGGGAACCCGAGCTCACTTCGGCGCTCACAGGCATCACCCGCTCCTCGGTGATCGAGCTGGCCGAAGGGCTGGGCTACAAGGTAGGGGCAAAGCGCCTGACGCGCGATGACATCTACATCGCCGACGAATGCTTCTTCACCGGCACCGCGGCCGAGGTGACGCCGATCCGCGAGCTCGACGGACGCAGCATCGGCGAAGGCAAGGCCGGGCCGGTCACCAAGGCGATCCAGAAAGCGTTCTTTGGCGTGGTCAGCGGCAAGGACAAGAAGCACCGTCATTGGCTCACCCCGGTGGCCGAAAAAAAACGGTGAGCACCGATAGCGCCCGCGTGGTCGAAGTAACCGAAAAGGACCTGCCATTGCATTGCCCGCTGCCGGGAGCGCCTCTCTGGTCGCGTCATCCGCGCGTGTTCCTCGATGTCGCCAAGGAGCGCGA
This sequence comes from Burkholderiales bacterium, assembly GCA_035602335.1. Classification (GTDB taxonomy): domain Bacteria; phylum Pseudomonadota; class Gammaproteobacteria; order Burkholderiales; family SG8-39; genus SCGC-AG-212-J23. The sequence goes on along the minus strand of DATNMK010000084.1, from coordinate 80,741 downwards.
AGTGCTTTGCCCGTATTGCGGCACGAAGTACGTCTATAAGGGCGTACCCGTAAAAGGTCATTAAGCGTTGCTCCGCATTCTCGTCGTCGCACCCAACTGGATCGGCGACGCCCTCATGGCGCAGCCCCTTCTCGCGCGGCTGCGCGAGAAACTGCCCGGCGCCGAAATCGACGTGCTCGCGCCCGAATGGGTGGCGGCGGTCGCGCGGCGCATGCCCGAGGTCAGCAAAGTCATCACCAGCCCTTTTCAGCATGGCGCGCTGCAGCTGCGCAGCCGCTGGAAGCTGGGCCGTGCGCTGAAGAGCCACGGCTACGAGCAGGCGATCGTGCTGCCGAATACCTGGAAGTCGGCGCTGGTGCCTTTTTTCGCCGACATCCGGCTGCGCAGCGGCTATGTCGGCGAGTCGCGCTATGGCCTGCTGAATCTGCTGTACAAGAAGCAGCCGGCGGCGATGGCGCTGCATTACGCGCGCCTGTCGGAAGCGCCGGGCAAGGCGCCGAAGGAGCCGCTGCCGGCGCCGCGGCTGCGCGCCGAGGCGGGCGAGGTAGCGGCCGCCACGCGCCGCTTCGGGCTCGAGGGCCGCTATGCCGTGCTGTGCCCGGGCGCGGAGTACGGCCCGGCAAAGCGCTGGCCCTACTTCAAGGAGCTCGCGCAGCGCCTCGGCATGCAGGTCGTTCTTCTGGGTTCTGGCAATGACCGCGAGACGAGCGCTGGTATTGCAGGAAACAATCTCATCGGCAAGACGACGCTGGACGAAGCCATCGAGCTCATCGCCGGTGCAGCGTTGGTGGTGAGCAACGATTCCGGCCTGATGCACATCGCGGCTGCGCTCGGCCGGCCGCAGGTGGCGCTTTTCGGCTCATCGAGCCCCGAGCACACACCGCCCGCTTCGCCTGCGGCGCGCGTCGTCTGGCTGCACCTCGATTGCAGCCCCTGCTACGCGCGCGAGTGTCCGCTCGGGCATTTCCGCTGCATGAAGGACATGTCGGTAGAGCGCGTGCTCGCCGAGATTCGCGCCCTATGAGCAACCGGATCTTCGCGACTGCCCAGGATGCGGAGAACGCCTTCTATGAGGCGCTCGAGCGCTGCGACCTCGACGGCATGATGGCGGTGTGGGCCGAGGACGAGGACATCGTCTGCATCCATCCCACGGGCCCGCGCCTTACCGGACAGGACCAGGTGCGCGAGAGCTGGGCGAAGATCTTTGCCGGCGGGCCCGGCGCGCGGGTGCAGATCAGCCACCCGGTGGCGATTTCCGGAATGATGATCGCCGTTCATAGCGTGCACGAGAATTTCACCGTCCAAGGCGACCCGCGCCCGCGGCCGCCGGTGATTGCGACCAACGTGTACCTGCGCACGCCGGCAGGCTGGCGCATGATCGTGCACCACGCCTCGCCCGCCCCCGCGCAGCCCGAAGCCGCGCCGCGCGACGCGCCGCCGAAGATCCTGCATTGAACGGCTACGCCGCTCCCTGGTGGCTGCCGGGCGGACACCTGCAGACGATATACCCCTCGCTGCATCCGCCGGAGCGCGTCGCGCTGGAACGGCAGCGCTGGGAAACACCCGACGGCGATTTCATCGACGTCGACTTTGCCGGCGATCGGGCTGCGTCGCGCCTGCTGGTGCTGTTTCACGGCCTCGAGGGCTGCTCGGACAGCCACTACGCCCGCGCTTTCGCTGCCCACGTGGTTGCGCGCGGCTGGCGGCTCGCGCTGCCGCACTGGCGTGGTTGCTCCGGCGAGCCGAATCGCAGGCCGCGAGCTTATCACTCCGGTGACAGCGAGGAAGTCGACTGGATTCTGAAAAAACTGAAGCAGGATCTGTATGTGGTCGGAATTTCGCTCGGCGGAAACGCGCTTCTCAAATGGCTCGGCGAGCGCGGCGAGGCGGCGCGGGCCATCGTGCGCCGTGCAGCCACGGTTTCCGCGCCGATCGACTTGAGCGCCGCGGGCCGCGCGCTCGACCGCGGCATCAATCGCGAGATCTACACGCGCCATTTCCTTTCCACGCTGAAGCCCAAGTCGCTCGCCAAGCTCGAGGTCTTCCCCGGTCTCTACGACGCCGCGAAGGTGCGCACGGCGCGCACCTTCCGCGAATTCGACGGCACCGTCACCGCACCGCTGCACGGCTACCGCGACGCCGACGATTACTGGCGCGGCGCATCGAGCGGGCCGTGGCTCGAGCGCGTGCGTGTGCCGACGCTCGTGCTGAATGCGCGCAACGACCCCTTCCTTCCGGAGCATGAGCTGCTCGCCGCGGTGCAAAATGCGGCGCCATCGCTGGTGCTAGAATTTCCGCGCACTGGCGGCCATGCCGGATTCCTCGCCGGCCCATTCCCGGGCCGGCATGACTGGCTACCGCGCCGCCTGCTCGAATTCTTAAGCGCGTGAACGTTCCTGCCGAAATTTTTCGCACCTACGATATCCGCGGCATCGTCGGCCGCACCCTGACGCCCGCGATCGTGCGCGAGATCGGCCGCGCGCTCGGCTCGCTCGGGCGCGAGCGCAACGCACCCACTTACGCGCTCGGGCGCGACGGCCGGCTGTCAGGGCCCGAGCTGGCTGCGGCGCTGACCGAGGGCTTGCTCAGCGCGGGCGCCGACGTCATCGACATCGGCATGGCGCCAACGCCGGTGGCCTATTTCGCCGCCCACCACCTCGGCTGCGGCAGCTGTGTCGCGATCACCGGCAGCCACAACCCGCCGGACTATAACGGCCTCAAGATGGTGATTGCCGGTAACACGCTGTGGGGCGAAGACGTGCAGGAGCTGCGCCGCCGGATCGAAGCGGGCAAGCTGAGCAAGGGAAGCGGCAAGCGCAGCAGCGCCAATGTCCTCGATGCCTACGTCGAGCGCATCGCAGCCGACGTGAAGCTGGCACGGCCGTTCCGCATCGCGGTCGACTGCGGCAACGGCGTCGCCGGCATGCTCGCGCCGCGGCTCTACCGCCGGCTGGGCTGCGAGGTCGAGGAGCTTTATTGCGAGGTCGACGGCCGCTTTCCGAACCATCACCCCGACCCTTCGCAGCCCGAGAATCTTGCAGAGCTGATCGAGAAACTGAAGACCGGAAAGAGCGAACTCGGTCTCGCTTTCGACGGCGACGGCGACCGCCTGGGCGTAGTCACCCAGGACGGCGAAATCATCTATCCGGATCGCCAGCTGATGCTGCTTGCCAAGGACGTCCTGGCGCGCAACCCGGGCGCGGAGATCATCTTCGACGTGAAGAGCACACGGCTGCTCGCGCCGTGGATCGAGCGTCACGGCGGCAAGCCGACCATCTGGAAGACCGGGCACTCGCTCATCAAGGCGAAGCTCAAGGAGACCGGCGCCCTGCTCGCCGGCGAAATGTCCGGGCATACCTTCTTCAAGGAGCGCTGGTACGGCTTCGACGATGCGCTCTACGGCGGCGCGCGCCTGCTGGAAGTCTTGTCGAAGGAAAGGGATGCGAGCCAAGCCCTGAAGAGCCTGCCGAACGCGCCCTCCACCCCGGAGCTGCACTGGAAGCTGGAGGAAGGCGAGCCGCATGCGCTGGTGGCGAAGCTGCAGGCATCCAAGCCCTTTCCCGGGGCCGAGCGGATCCTCACCATCGACGGCGTGCGCGTGGAGTATGCTGACGGCTTCGGGCTCGCCCGCGCCTCCAATACGACTCCCGCGATCGTGATCCGCTTCGAAGCCGATACCTCGGCCGCGCTCGAGCGCATCAAGCGCGATTTCCGCGCGGCGCTGCAGCCGCTCAAGCCAAATGCGCCGCTGCCTTATTAGCCTTCTGTTCCTGATTCACGTTCCGGCCATGGCTGCCTGCCCGGCGCTCCTCGACCGCCCGATGGAAGGTATCGACGAGCGCCCGCGTTCGCTGTGCGAGTTCGCCGGCAACGTGGTGTTGGTGGTCAACACCGCGAGCCAGTGCGGCTATACCCCGCAGTACGAGGGCCTCGAAGACCTATACCGAAAATACCGCTCGCGCGGGCTGGTCGTTCTGGGCTTCCCGTCGAACGACTTCGGCGGCCAGGAGCCCGGCTCCAACAAGGAGATCGCGAGCTTCTGCGTCAACCAGTACGCGGTCGACTTCCCGATGTTCGGCAAGTCGAGCGTGCGCGGCGCGGCCGCCAATCCGCTCTTTGCGGAGCTTGCCAGAACGACCGGCAAGGCCCCGCAGTGGAACTTCCACAAGTACCTGGTCGACCGCAGCGGCCGCCAGGTGCTGAGCTTCGGGACGCAGGTCGAGCCGACCGACCCGCGTCTCGTTTCCTCGATCGAGAAATTCCTCGCCGGCAAATAGACCGTTACTTGGCGGTCTGCTTGTCGCTTTTATAACGCCCGGTTACGCGAACTGCGGTCCGATCAACCCAAGGGCGTCGGTCACCAGGCAGTCCACGCCCCAGGAAAATAGTCGCCGCGCGGCGACAGGATCGTTGACGGTCCAGCAAAGCAATCCATAGCCGGCCTTTTTTATTGCTTTGGCGCTTTCCTCAGTCAAATGTTGTTGATTGCAGTGAAGCGCCAGGCAGTCGAGCGTTCGCCAGTTGTGCGGGATCTCGTCCACCAAGCAGCCCCGGGGCAGGTCCGGCGCGGCAAGGCGTGCCGCCTGGAGCGCTTCAGCCGAAAAGGAAGACAGGACGGGCTGCAGCGGCGCGCCGCGCCAGAGCCCGCTCGCCATGCGGGCAACGGTCTCGCCGGTCGCGCGCTCGTGCCCCCGCGCCGGCTTGATTTCGACGTTCGCCCAAAGGCCGAGTTCGCGGCACAGCCGAGCCGCATCCTGAAATCGCGGAATATCGAGCTTCTCGAGCTCTCCATATGGAGTAGCTGCGACCTCGCCTTTGACTCCGGTAGTGCGTTCGAGCGTCTCGTCATGGATCAGGACCGGCGTGCCATCGCCGGCGAGCATGACGTCGAACTCGACGCCACGGAAGCCGAGCGACGCACCGAGCCTGATTGCCGTCAGCGTGTTCTCGGGCGCGAGCGATCCGCCGCCGCGGTGGGCGACGATTCTAGGATAGGGCCAGCGCATGACGCGCCGGAGTATATAGTCCGCCCGTGCTACACGAGTGCTCTGCCGCCGAGCTCTCGGCCGCCTACGCGCGCCGCAAACTGTCGCCGCTGGAGGTGACACGCGCCCTGCTTGCGCGCGTCGCCGCCTGGGAGCCGTGCATCAACGCCATGTACCGGCTCGCTCGCGATGCGGCGCTCGAGCAGGCGCGCGCCTCCGAGGCGCGCTGGCGCGCGGGCAAGCCGCTCTCCCCCCTCGACGGCGTGCCGCTCACCATCAAGGAGAACATCCATACACGCGGCGACCCGGCGCCGATCGGCACGCGCGCCAACGCGGACGCGCCGCCGCAACCCGAGGATGCACCGCCAGCGGCGCGGGTCCACGAAGCCGGTTGCGTGATCCTCGGCAAGACCACCATGCCGGATTACGGCATGCTGTCCTCGGGCGTCTCGAGCCTGCACGGCGTGACGCGCAATCCATGGCGGCTCGATCGCAATCCTTCCGGATCGAGCTCGGGCGCGGCTGCCGCCGCGGCGGCCGGCTATGCGCCGCTGCATCTGGGCACCGACATCGGCGGCTCGCTGCGCCTTCCAGCCGCGCACTGCGGTGTCTTCTCGCTCAAGCCGTCGCTCGGCCGCGTTCCCATCTACCCGCCCTACCTGGGGCGCGTCGCCGGCCCCCTGACGCGCACGGTGGGGGATGCGGCGCTGCTGATGAATGTCATCTCGCGGCCCGATGCGCGCGATTTCATGAGCTTGCCTCCCGCCGTTTTCAAGTCCACCGTGGAACCGCTAGAAGCGAGGGGAATGAAAATCGGCTTTCTACCCGACATGCGGGTCGGCTTGCCGGTGCATGGCGAGGTGCGCGCAGCGGCTGAGGCGGCCGCCCGGGCGCTCGGGCGCGAGGGCGCTCAGGTGGAGGAAATGAAAAGCTTCCTGAGCGCCGAGATGCTGGACGGGATGTGCCGCTTCTTCGAGGCGCGCTCCTACAACGAACTGGCGCAGCTGCCGGCCGCGAAGAAAGCGAAGGTGCTGCCCTTCATCACCGAATGGTGCACCTGGCGCGCCGCGGACTTCAGCGGGCGCGAGCTCATGCAGGCCTACGGCTGGGTGATGGCGATGCGCGAAGCGGCGGCGGCCGCCTGCCAGCGCTATGACTTCGTGCTGTCGCCGACTTCGCCGGTCCTGTCTTATGGCGCCGAGCAGGCAGCGCCGAGCAACGACCCGCGCAACGCGCTGCCGCACATCGCCTTCACGGTGCCGCACAGCATATCTGAGCAGCCCGCGGCGTCGATCAACTGGGGTTACAGCGCGGAGGGCTTGCCGATCGGAATTCAGATCATTGGTCGGCGCTTCGACGACGCCGGCGTGCTCGGTCTTGCGCGCACGATCGAAACGCTGCGCCCCGCGCAGCGCGCCTGGCCCGAGCCGTGAAGCCGTTCCCGTAAACTACGCGCATGGACCGCCTGGAAGCCGCTGCGATCGCCGTCCCGGGACTCGAAGTGCGCGTCGTGCAGCGCTGTACTTCGACCAACGACCTGCTCCTGCAGGAGCGCGGCGCGGCGCGCCCGCTGCTGCTCGTCGCGGAGGAGCAGACCGCCGGCCGCGGCCGCCGCGGACGGCGCTGGCACAGCGCTCCCGGCGCGAGCATCACTTTTTCGCTGGCGCGACGCGTCCGGCGGCCGCCACGCGAGCTCGCGGCGCTCTCGCTCGTTGCCGGGGTTGCGGCGACGCGCGAGCTGCGGCGCCTCGGCGTCGCGCAGGCAGCGCTCAAATGGCCCAACGATCTCGTGGTGAACGGCGCCAAGCTGGGCGGCATCCTGGTCGAGACGCGCAGCCAGGCCGCGCTCTCGCACGCGGTGATCGGCATCGGCATCAACTGCCGCGGTGATGAGAAGCTCGGGCGGCGGCTGCGGCGCCGCATCGCTTCGCTCGACCAGTACATTGAAGTGCGCAGCCGCAACGAGATCATCGCCCGCATCGCAGGCGCTCTGCTCGAGGCGCTCGATGCGTTCGAGCAAAGCGGTCTCGCAGCGGTGCGCGCGGAATGGGAAGCGATGGATGCGCATGCCGGGCAGCGGCTGCGCGTGCGGCTCGCCGACGGCCGCGTGATCAGCGGTGTGGCAAGCGGCCTTGCCGAGGATGGCGGGCTGCGCCTGCGAACGCGCGACGGGCTGTGCGCCGTGCGCAACGGCCACGTGCTCTCCGCGAGAACGGCATGATTCTCGCCATCGACGCCGGCAATTCGCGCGTGAAGTGGGGCTGGTTGGAAGATGACGGAGCCGGCGGCTCACGCTGGGCCAGCATCGCGACGGTATCGCTCATCGAGTTTGCCGCCTCGAGCGACCATATCAACCCGTTCTCGATCACGCACGAGGATCCGGAGCGCATCGTCATCTCGAACGTAGCCGGCGAGGGCGCGCACCAGCTGCTCGTGAATTGGACCAGCGTTTTCGACGCCGAGCCGCTCTGGCTGCACGGCGAAGCGGAGCGCTGCGGCGTGCGCAACCGCTATGAGCGCCCGGAGCAGCTCGGGCCGGATCGCTGGGCGGCGCTGGTGGCGGCACGCGCTGTGCACACGGGGCCCTGCCTGATCGTCAATGCCGGCACCGCCACTACCATCGACATGCTGTCGGGCGACGGCGCGTTCCTCGGCGGCGCCATCTTCCCCGGCGCCGACCTGATGCGCTTCGTGCTGCACGAGCATACCGGTCGCCTGCCGATCCAGGAAGGCAGCTACCGCGATGCGCCGCGCAATACCATCGACGCGATCGAAACCGGCAGCCGGCACGCGCAAGCCGGTGCCGTCGAACGGATGCACCGCGCGATGGGCGGCAATCCGCTGTGCATCGTTTCGGGCGGCGCCGGGCGCCAGCTTCTCGACATGCTGCCGTTCCAGTCCCGCTACATCGAGAACCTGGTGCTCGACGGCCTTGCGCGCATCGCGTTGAGCGAGCGCGCCGTAGCGCGATGAGAACGCTGTTCCTTCTCCTGGTTCTCGCCAATGTCGCGTTGCTCGCCTGGTCGCGGTTCGTCGCCGCGCCCGATGCCGCGAGCGAGCCCTTGCCGATGGCGCGTCAGATCGAGCCGGAAAAGCTGAAGATCATCAGCCCGGACGACCTGCCTGCGGTGCCGGTAGCGAAAAAGCCGGCACCGGTGCCGCCCCTGCCGGCGGCCTGCCTCGAATGGGGCAGCTTCACGGTCGCCGACGCACCGCGCGCCGAGAAGGCGCTCGAGCCGCTCGCGCTCGGCACCCGGCTGGGCCAGCGCCGCACCGAGGAAATCGCAGGCTGGTGGGTCTTCATTCCGCCGCAGGGCAGCCGGCAGGCCGCGCTGAGAAAGGCCGCCGAGCTGAAGGCGCTCGGCGTTGACGATTACTTCATCGTGCAGGAGGAAGGCGAGCACCGCTGGGCCGTGTCGCTCGGCGTGTTCCGCAGCGAGGACTCGGCGCAGGCGCGGCTCGCGGCGCTGCGCGGCCAGGGCGTGCGCACCGCCCAGGTCGGCCCGCGCGAGACCCTCGTGCCGAAAGTGTGGCTGCAGGTGAAGAGCGTCGATGCGCCGCTTCAGGCGCAACTCAGGGAAATCGCGCGCCAGGTCGAAGGCAGCGAGCTGAGGGAATGCCCCTAGCCTCTTCCAGACCCCGCTAGCCGATCGGGTGGGTGCCGTCGGGCACGTGCTTCGCCACCAGCGATAACAGCCGGTCTGCGCGCACCGGCTTGGTGAGATAGCCGACCGCGCCGAGCTCCTTGCCGCGGTCGTCGCCTTCCTCCATCGAGGTGAGGAAGATCACCGGGATGTACGGCAGCGACTTGTCCGCCTTTAGAGCGGCGATGAACTCGAAGCCGTCCATGTGGGGCATGTGGACGTCCGAAATGATCAGGTCCGGCGGGCTGCGCAGCACCATGTAGCCCGCCATGATCGCGTCCTCCGCGACGTGCACGTCGTACCCGGCCGCGCTGAGATGTAGCCGAAGCAGTCCACGGATGCTTTCGTCGTCGTCAACGACGAGGATGTTGGCAGCCATCGAAGTCCGATGTCGGCAAGTCTAGATCAATTAACGCCGACTAGTGCGCGTGTGCACGCATCTGCGCCCTTACCGACTGAGAGTACAATCGCCAACTGTACCGAACAAGCCATGAAACAAACCGCCCTAATCGTCGCCCTTGTCATTTGCGCTCCGGCGTACGCTCAAACTTATAAGTGCGTGGATCAGCGCGGCGTGACGCACTATTCGGACAAGCCGCTACCAAACTGCAAGAGCGAAATAATCAAAATCCAGCGCGGCGGCGCGGCGCCAATGGAATCCGCATCACCTCGCGCGGCAGCGAGGACTACGCAGGAGCTCCAACGCCAGTGCGCGCGGGACATGCAGGAATATTCCCGCTTAACCCCCAGCCGTCGCGATGCCGGCGCGAACGATGAAGTTCGTCAGCAGCGGCTTGAAGCCTTGCGCGAGCAGCTTCGCGGCTGCAGCTGATACGCCCCTGAGTTTTCCTTAGCTGCGTCGCTTGGCTCGAGGAGCGCAGCCTCGTAATTGATGGTGCTGGTGGCCCGACTCGAACGGGCGACCTACTGATTACGAATCTCTTACCCTGCTGCTACCTAAGGTATCACAGGCGAACATTCGGCTTCCCTTTGCGGTTCAATGCACTGGCCGAAGCGAACATGCGCGCCGCCCGCGAGATGCGCGTGATTGATGCTACGGTTATTGAACCGAGCGCGGCCGAGCCAATAGATATTTTCGAGAACTAGGCATGCGGGAGCAGAGCTAGTTTGATCTGCACGCGTTGCCTTCCCATCTCCATGACCGAATTACTCCACCGACAAGCTCAAAGGTCGCATTACACTGCTGTGAATACGCAAACCCGGGAGAACCTCCAACAGGCCGCGTATATACCGTGTTGCCTACTGCGTAGCTTTGGTAACTAGGCGCAACGCCTGGCACGTAGCCCTGAGCAGAACGCGCGTACGTTAGGTACTTGCTGTTCGCGGTTTCATAAACGCCAGAAGGCGGCCCCCACGATCGGACCAAGTCGTCTTCGCTGTGTCCTACCCAACTGTTGAGCTTGTCTTCGAATTTCGCCGTTGTGACACAGCCGGCGAGAAGGGCGACGATAGCCGCCCAGGCGATCGACTTTCTCATTGTCTGCTTTCGAATAAGTCGTACGGGCAGCGTACCAAGTAACAGCATTCGACTGGATTGTCTGTGTGGTATCGAACACGAACTACCTTGCGGACTTCTTATCGAGCGTCGGCTTCAAATCTACGCCGTCCGCGCCCATGACCTGCGGGCGGTGCTTAGTGAAGCGTTCGCGCTCGCGGAACATGGTGCTGCAGCCGCGGCATTCATAGGCTTGCGTCAGTCGTGTCCGGCCGTCGCGCCCCCTAACTGAAACTTGGGTAAAGCCGTCCGAGCCGCATATCGGGCACTCGAAAGGAATCATTAAATTTGTCATACTGTATATCTGAACAGTATGCCGCGCATAGTTGCGAATTGTCCATCGGCCGCGCGAAACGGGCGGGTCGGGAAATGGTGTAGCCTTCAATGAAACGGCGCTTTAGACGGTTATCTGCTCATCCTATGGCGGGCCCATCGCTCGATGGTTTGGTTAGCCGCGACCTGCTGAAATGGGCGCGGGAAACGTCGCGATTGGACGTGCCTGCCGCTGCCAAGAAAATGAACAAACCAGAGGCGAGAATCCGTGCTTGGGAGGCCGGCGAGCAGGTTCCTGCACTGGCGCAGTTGCGCCAGCTCGCGAAAATCTACAAGCGCTCTATCGGTGTGTTCTTCCTCGAAGCGCCACCGGCTGCTACGGAACAACCCGCCGACTTCCGCAGGTTTGAACTCAGTACGGAACATCTCGTGAGTAGTGACCTTGCGAACGGTATCCGCGAGGCTGAAGCCAAACGGGACGCCGCGCTCGGTATCTACGCGCAGTTGGAGGAGGAACCCCCCGCCTTTGACCTTGGGTTGGCTGGAATGCTTCAGCCCGAACCAATGGCCGAGCATCTGACACAAAAACTCGGCATTACGATGAACGATCGCCGAGCATGGGCGAACGACTATGACGCTTTGAACGCATGGAAAGCCGCCGTCGAGTCGCTTGGCGTCCTCGTCATGCAGATTAGTGGCGTCGAAGTTAGCGAAATGCGCGGGTGCTCGCTCGCACTCTTCCCACTGCCGGTCGTCATCCTAAACAGCACTGATCGGCCCCTTGGAAGGGTATTCACTCTGTTGCACGAACTCGCGCACCTTGCTCGCGCCGAAAGCAGCCTATGCGACGTGCGAGACGAGGCACCGCGCGGTGACAGGGAACAGTCAATCGAAACCTATTGCAATCACGTCGCTGGCGCGATCCTGCTTCCTTTCGATCATTTGCTGCAACATCCTGCTGTTGCAAACGCTCGCGCTGCTGAATGGGGTGCCGATACCTTGGCGACGCTGCGAAGAACATTTTGGGCGAGCCGCGAGGCCATCCTTCGGCGTCTACTCATGGCCGGAAAAACTTCGCAGGCGTTCTACCAGCGGATGCGGGAGGAATATAGGCGGGAACACGCTGGCGACGAAGGGGACTCTAGCGCCGGCTTCGCAAGTTTCCCTCGCCGCGTCGTCCTGGCGAACGGTCGGTTTCTTACTAGGCTTGTCGTTGATGCGTATGACTCGGCCGTTATCACCGGTTCTGAGTTGTCGCGCATCCTAGGGACGAAGATCGACCATTTACCCAAGATCGTCGACGTGCTCAAGCACCGGGAGGCGGCGTGAGATGGTGCTTTGACACCAGCGCGCTAATCGAACCTTGGGTCCGGCACTATCCACCAGAGATGTTCGAACCGCTTTGGGACAAACTAAAGGAGTTGGCGGAAAGCGGCACGATAGCGGCGCCAGTCGATGTTCGCATTGAGCTTGAACGGCAGAGTGACAACCTGTGCAAGTGGGCAAAGGCGTTGGACAACTTCTTTGTCGACACTGACCGCGCGCTGTTACAGAAGTCGAAGGACATAATCATTGCGCACGCTGGTTTCATCGATCCAAAGTCGACTAGATCAGGGGCCGATCCATTTGTTGTCGCGCTCGCCGAGATCAGCGGTGTTCCCGTTGTCACGTACGAAACGATGGGCAAGGCGAAGACCCCAAAGATTCCGAACGTTTGCCGGGCCCGCGGCATTCGTGTTGCATCATTCGTTGAGGTTCTGCGTGCTGAAGGGTTCAAGTTGTAGCAGTGGGCAACGAGTGATCTAAGGGCACGAAGCGGTTTCGCGGCGTAGCGTTTATGCGGGGAGACTTACATGCCAATGTACGAGTATTGCCGCCGGTTCCACTTCGCGGCCGATATGAATGGAGATGGGGTTTTTACTATCTCCGACGTATTCCTAATAGCCAAACAAATTTGGCTCTTACCCGCCAACCTGATAGTCGGGACGCTACAAGAGATCCCAATCATCGCCACGTTTTTTGAAATGGATTGCTCTACGGGACAAAGTTTCGGCGGTGCAATCTTTTCGCTGTTCGCCTGGTTCATCATTTTTATAGTCTTGGGAGTCATGCTAGGGAAGTGAATTCGAAACAGGAGAGGCCCTTTGGAGGAGTCGGGGCGTCGGCGGATCAGTATTGCAGTCGATATCGACGGCCGCAGGTGCGCGGGCTATGGGCGGATCCGAAGCCGGTGGCGCCTTAGGAATGGCGCCGAAGGCAGTAGAAAAAGGGGGGAGGGGCATGAAGGCTTCTATTGCTATCTTGGCGGCGATCGTCTTGGTTCTTTCGTGGTTTCTGAATGCACAGCGTAGTGAGATTGCCGAACTAACTTCGAAACTAAACGACAAGGCTGCCCGTGAGGGGCTAGAACAGCAGCAAAAGTGTGCGCTACAGGCAGAGAAGATATTTGGCCAGTTGGGTTACAAGCTGAATGATCCGAGAAGCAAGATCTTCGCGTCACTCCAAAGTCACTACAGCGCGAAACAGAACAAATGCTTTATGACTGTGGAAACCACCGATATGGGCACCGGCACGCTTGCCAACACCAAGTACCTATTCGATGCGTTCGAGCAGAGGGGGTACGCCGAATATATGTGGATAGCGGACAAGGTTAAGAAATACTGGGAGGTACCGCCGATAACTTGCAAGCTGACTCCCTCGTCCGCGAATGAGCGCATTTGTAAGTCAGAGGACGAATACAAGGCTTTTGTAGCTACTTACATGGAATGATGAGACAGCAAAGATGGAGGGATGGTGGGCTATGAAAGCGGCTGCGCAGTATGAGTGACCTGTCATGCCCTATTTGCGGATTCGATGGAATGCAATCCACGGATCATCCAGATACAACGGCCTACACCTGTCGCCGTTGCGGAAAATTCAGTCTCACCGGGACAGCAGGGGCAGTTGCTAAGGCTACGAATGCTGACCCTCGAGCCATCGCCAACGTCAGCGCTTGGATTCGAGAAAACCAAGGCATCAAACTAGATTCACGCGACCTAGAAAGGTTGTGGCAACTGCGCACCCCGCCCGTTGCAGAGCGGGCTACAAAGCTGCTCCAGGAGCTTGCGCGCCAACATCCTAGGGCTGGCGAAACATTCGAATTTCACTTTCCAGACGTGGGTACAACAGACCCCGGCTGGATTGCCGTAACGTGGTCAGAGTCTATAAACGAAGTCCAGTATCTCTTGATCGACTATTTACTCGGCGCCATTGGTGCAATTGACGGCCAAACCAGTGCCGCTATTAGTGGAGGGGCCTTCCTAATAGGCGGTCGCGTCACCCCCCGCGGCCATGAGCTCCTCGAGGAATTGCGCGAAGGAAATCCCGAAAGCCCGATCGGCTTTTGTGCGATGTGGTTTGCCGATGACGTGAGGCCGCTATGGACTGACGCAATCGAGCCGGCAATCCACGCCGCAGGATACGAGCCGAAGCGGATCGATCAACATGAGCATGTCAATCGTATTGACGATGAGATCGTGGCCATGATCCGGCGCAGCCGGTTCGTGGTCGCAGATTTCACCGGGCAACGCGGAGGCGTGTACTTCGAAGCCGGCTTTGCGCTCGGCCTTGGCCTGCGCGTGATCTGGCTGTGTCGCGAGGATCAGCTAAAAGACGTTCACTTCGACACCCGGCAATACAACTTCCTTATCTGGAAACCGGGCGAATACGCCGACCTGGCGAAGCGACTCCAGAACCGAATTGAGGCTGCCCTAGGACGAGGCCCAATAAAGCGCTGACGACGGACGCTGTACCGCGAGCGCCTTCAATTTGATCTGTTACCTAGGCTGTTACCTACGTTCGGTTTTGGTGCTGGCGGCGTGACTCGAACACGCGACCTGACGCTTACGAAGCGACTGCTCTACCAACTGAGCTACGCCAGCAATTCCGAAGGGATTTTCCGCCGCACCGCCGAACGCTGCAACCTCGTTGGACTGGCTGAAAAGCACGGGGGGTTGACTGCGGATTACGAATCAGTTGCTCTACCAGCTGAGCTACACCAGCGGTCCGGTGCCCCGCGAGCCGCGCATTATACGACACGCCCTCCCGCAACCCGGCGGGTCGTGAAGTACATCACGTATGTTGCGCTGCTCCGCGCCGCCAGTCGGCGATTCCAGCCGCCTGTCGCCGGGTTTTGCCGGCTGAGACCATGCATCCGTAGCATGGCGACTACCAGAAGGGAGGCTTCATGCGCAGCGCAAGGGGGTTTACCCTCATCGAAGTGATGATCACGGTCGCGATAGTGGCGATTCTCGCGGCCATTGCCGTCCCTTCCTATACCGACTACATCACCCGCAGCAAGATCCAGGAGGCGACGTCGAGCTTGCTGGCGATGCGGACCAAGGTCGAGCAGTACTTCCAGGACAGCCGAACCTATATCGGCGCGTGCGCAGCGGGCACCGTAGCGCCGCTGCCGGCAGGCCTCAAATACTTCACCGTCTCCTGTCCGACGCTCACGGCGACGCAATACATCATCCGCGCCGATGGCGGCATCGCCGGCGATGATCAAAGCATGGCCGGCTTTCGCTTTGAGATCAACGAGGCAAACGCACGCACTACGGCGACGGTGCCGGCCGGCTGGAACCTTCCGGCCACGACCTGCTGGGTGCTGAAGAAGTCCGGGTCATGCTGAAGCGTCGAGCGCAGCACGGCTTTACCTTGGTCGAGGTCATGATCTCGCTCACCGTGCTCGGCATCATACTGATGATGGCGCTGCCGTCCTTCGCGGAATGGCTGCAGAACCAGCAGTTGCGGGCAGCGAGCGAGGCCAACCTCAACGGCCTGCAGTCGGCGCGCGGTGCCGCCATCCGCCGCAACGTCCTCGTGCAGTTCGTCTCGGGACCCGGTACGGGCTGGACGGTGAGCGAAGTCGGAACGGGCGTGCTGGTCCAGTCGCGCGCGCACGAGGAAGGATCGCCAAATGCCGCAGTAGCCATAACGCCCGCTGCGGCGACAACGGTAACGTTTTCGCCCTTAGGCAGCATCGTCGCCAATCCCGACGCCTCCGCCACGGCGACGCAGTTCGACTTCAGCAACCCGGGCGGAGGCAGCTGTCAGCCCGGCGGCCCGATGCGCTGTCTGAGAGTAGTCGTCTCCGGCGGTGGCAGCCTGAAGATGTGCGATCCCATCGTCGTTGCACCGGACCCGCGGGCATGCTGAAAAACGGAGCCCTCATGCGAATTCCTCCTCAGGCGCCGAAGCGCGAAGACGGTGTGATGCTCCTCGAAGCGCTCATCGCCATTCTGATCTTCTCGATCGGCATCCTGGCCGTCGTCGGCTTGCAGGCCGTTACGATCAAGAACGTCACAGAGTCCAAGTACCGGACGGAGGCGGCGTTCCTTGCCAACCGGCTGCTGTCGCAGATGTGGACGGATGCCGGAAACATCGCGTCGTATGCATATCCGGGCAGCGGCGCAGTTCCGACCCGGCTGACAGACTGGGTCACCCAGGTAAACAAGCTTCCCGCCGCAACGACGGTGCCGCCAATTGTCACCATCACCGGCGCGAGCGCTTCGGGTGCAACCGTGCAGATCCAGGTGCGCTGGCAGCTGCCGGAAGAAGCTTCCCAAGGGCTGCCGCCGCACAACTACATACTCATCGCTTCGGTCTACACGAGCTGATCATGCGCGCCATAACTATACGCAGCGCCGCCGCCGGCTTCAGCATGGTGGAGCTGATGGTCGCCATGTTGATCAGCCTGATCGGCGTAATCATCATCTTTCAGATATTCGAAGCATCGGAGGGCGTGCGGCGCACTACGACCAGCGGCGGCGACGCGCAGCAAAACGGCGCCATCGCCCTCTACGCCATGCAGTACGACTTGCGCAACGCCGGCATGGGGATCAACGACACCCTCTATGCCGGCTGCAATATTGTCGGCTACGACTCGGCGCGCTCGACCCCCAATTTCCCTCCTGTCGGGAATCCCATGATTGTTGCGCCGGTGGTGATCACCCCGAGCGGCACTCCGACGCTCCCTGACCAGCTTACTGTCCTTTATGGCTCGCAAAACCAGATCGCAAATTCGACCACGCTGGTCGCCAATATGACTTCGGCGACCTCGCCTCTCACAGTGCAGACGCGCTTTGGCGTCCGCGCCGGCGACCTGCTGCTCCTGCTCGAGCCGGGGAGCGGGAAGAACTGCGTCTTCATGGAAGTGACCTCCCTTCCCGCGACACCGAGCAACCAGGTGAATCATGACTCCGGAGCCTACACGCTCGCCGGCGGCGCTTCGGTCGCTGCCCGGTTCAATCCCGCGGGAGGGATGGGCGTAACCTACGGCGGCGCTAATACGGCCAACGTGACGCGGTTGTTCAACCTGGGCAATCTCAACGATGGCATCAACTTCGCGGCTTCGCAGAACGTCACGGTGCCGGTGTACAACACTTACGCCCTGGCGAATAACACGCTCACTGTCTCCAACGCCTTCGTCATCTCCGCCGGCGTGCCAGCGGTAAATTCAATCGCGGACAACGTCGTCCACATGCGCGCCGACTACGGCGTGGACGACGGCGTCAACGATGGCTCGGTGACCTACAACACGGTGTACGCCGCAGGCGACGGCATCGTCGATCGCTTCATTTCCGCGGTGCCGAACTGGTCGCAGGTCATCGCGATTCGGGTTGCTGTCGTGGCGCGCAGCGCCCTGGCGGAGAAACCCGCAGCGGGCGCCGGCGCGCCCTGCGATACGACCACGGCCTTTCCTACTTGGTCAGGCGACACCGGGACCAACCGGTCCTTCAACCTGTCAGCGGACGCAAACTGGCGGTGCTATCGCTACCGAGTGTTCGAAACCACGGTGCCGCTGCGCAATTGGATCTGGAAATCGAGCTGATATGACACCTGCCGCGCTCCATCCCTGCAGCGCGTCGCGCCGCCAGCAGCGCGGAGTGATGCTGTTCATTTCGCTGATCGTACTGGTCGCGATGACGCTTGCCGCGGTCGCCATGATGCGCTCGGTCGACACCGCGACCTTAGTAGCCGGCAACATTGGTTTCCGGCAATCGGCGGTCAATGCCGCTGACCAAGGCGTGCAGAGTGCTTATACATGGCTTGGCACGACTGTCGCCACGGCAGGAATCAACACCGACAGCGCGGCCAATGGCTATTCTTCGAGTGTTCCCGCAGGCGAGGCACCGGACTGGTACACCAACTCCGCCAGCTGGTTGAACGCCTTTGCGGTCCCGCTTACGTGTCCCGCAATGGGTCTCGTTGGGCAGGACTGCGGAAGAAATACGGTGTCGTACGTCATTCACCGCCTGTGCCCGGTCGCCAATTGCGCGCCGAACGCCACCTGTGGCGGCGTAACGAATATTTGCGGTCAGACGCTCACGAGCACGGCGATCAGCGGCGAGGGCGTCGACCAGAGCGCGCCGAATTTCTTCACCACGCCGCCGCAAACGCATTACCGCATCACGGTGCGATCGGTCGGCCCGCGCGCCTCGATCGCTTACGTGCAAACGCTACTTCGTAGCCAATGAACGAGCAAGCTTAGGGAGACCGTCATGAGCCCCAAAAACTCTCTGTCCAAACGCCTGGTTCTCTATAGCGTGCTCGGTTGCATGGTGAGCCAGACGGCGTTCGCCGCTGTGACCGACATTTCCGCCGTTCCGCTCGCAACAAGCGGCGGCTCCAGCATCCTGCCGAACCTGCTGTTCGACCTGGACGATTCGGGCAGCATGGCGTGGGACTTCATGCCCGATTACGTGAGCCCCCAAACCGGTGGCGTGGCGCTTGGGCAGTCCAAACCGTGCATGAACAATACCACTGCCAACCCCACGGACTGCTCGGCCGGCGATCCGCCGTACGCGGCCGGCGGGGCCAATGGCTTCAACGGAGTCGCCTACGACCCGAATTTCTACTACCGTGCCGGCGTCGGCCCCAACGGCCAGCCGCTCATCAACCCGCCTTCGGGTCTGCCGCTCGGAGCCTCGGCCGCAACCACCAGTGTCGCAGACGACGTTTATACGCACAGCCCGTACGGCGCGAGCGCGACGAACGTGGATCTGGCCACCCAGATCCCGGACATGAAGTACTGCAACAGCAACAACATTTGCAAGCGAAACGGCGCAGACAGTGCAGGCGCCAACCTCGTCTCCGGCACGGCGTTCGACCCGGCAAACGGCGCTGGCAATGCCATGCCCGCGGGGCAGTTCCCTTATCGCACCAACCCCGCCAACGCCAGCACGGCGGTCTTCGGTCTGCCGGAGATGATGTCGATGGGCAGCTTTGCGCGCAGCGGAACTACGGTAACAGTGACAACCACAGAAGCGCACGGTGTTGCCGCGGGGAACAACGTCTTTGTCACTGGAACCGGCACCGTCGACGGTACCGTGTTTACGGTACTTGCCAGCCCGGCTCCGACCGCTAATACCTTCGCATATACCTCGGGCAGCGGCACCCTCGGGGCGACGAATGGGTCTTACCGCAAGCACACAGCCGCGACCTACACGCAGGTCGGAGCTCTAGTCACGGTCACCAGTACCAATCATGGACTTGTCACTAACGACATAATCGCCGCCAAGTCAGCGGCCGCGATAACGGATACGGGTAAGGCAGTTACGGTGCTCAGCGCTAACCAATTCACTTTTACCAGCGGCGGCACACTTAGCGGCGGCACGCTTACGTGGGTCCGGACCGGGCTGTACAACGTCGGCACTTCGAACAACGGGCCGGCGATTGCCTTCGCCATCGTGCCGGTCGAATACTGCTCCGATGCCAACCTGACCAACTGCGTGCAGGTGATTCCGCCTGCGGCGCCGCCCGCGGGATTCACGTTCCCGGCGTATGTCCGCTTCTGCCAGACTCAGGCGCAAGCGCTCGCACCCGGCGCGGTAAGCGACTCGTCCGGAACGGCCCGCTGCCGTTCCAAGTACAACGAAACCGCCGGCATCACGCAATACCTCTACGGTCGCTACGGCTGGTTCAAGCGCGACATCATCAAGTCTTCGGTCGGCAGTTACAGCAACCGGGCGAATCGCGCCGACTGCATCAGTGCGCCTACCTGCACCTACGCCGAGGAGATGAACAACTACGCGCGCTGGTACACCTATTACCGCACGCGTATCCAGATGATGAAGACCTCGGCCGGACTTTCCTTTCTTGCTTTCATCGGCAACCCGACCGGCACGCCGCCGAAGCCGAATTCGCTGCGCCTTGGCTTCATCGCCATGCACGCGCAGGACTCGGGTAGCGTGGCGGCGAGCAAATATCTCCGCATCCAGGACTTCGACACCACGCAGGCGACGAACTTCTTCAACAAGTTCTACACGCAAACGGTAGGCAA
This sequence comes from Burkholderiales bacterium, assembly GCA_035602335.1. Lineage (GTDB taxonomy): Bacteria > Pseudomonadota > Gammaproteobacteria > Burkholderiales > SG8-39 > SCGC-AG-212-J23. The sequence goes on along the minus strand of DATNMK010000084.1, from coordinate 61,001 downwards.
CGCGACGCCGCTGCAGGAAGCCCTGGCGCGCGCCGGATGGATTTATGCCGGCAAGCTCAACACCGGCCTTACCTCGGGGATTCCGACCACCGATGACCCGATCCAGGCGGCTTGCCAGCGCAACTTCACGCTGCTGACGACGGACGGTTACTGGAACAACCTTCCCTCCTATCCGCCGCAGACGCTTGCTGCGAAAACGATCGGCAACCTCGACGCTTCGCCGGCCACGCTGAGCGGGTCCACGCTGGTGGACCGTCCCTTGACCGGCACGCTCGATGCATCGGGCTCTTCGTCGACCACCGTCACTCCCATCTCGTCCAATTCGGAACAGGTCCTTTGCCAGGGCAATAACACGGTGAATTTCTCCATTGGCAGCCCGGGCGGCCCGGTCACTTGCAGCTGCCAGCCGAAAGAGCACAAGCTCATTCAGGAAGACATGCAACAGGCGCGCACCGACGTTTTCTCCAACGGGGTGCTGACGAGCAGCACGACTGCAACGAACCCGCTGGTTACGACGATCGCGCCCGGCTGCGTGGCCGCCAACTGGACGCAACAGGACACGCCGCAAACGGTGCAGGAAGACAGGCTCTGCAAACGCAGCGGCAGCAACAGCGTCACATTTAACGACGGCACCACGAAATCGTGCAGTCCTTGCTCCAGCAACAGGTACGTGATTATCCGCCAGACAAAGACACAGACGAATACGATCGTCACCGCCGACGGAGTGCAAACGAACAACAGCACCGGCGGTGTAACTACGCAGCCATATCAGTACAGCACCAACGGCACGACGTTCAGCACGACCCAGCCCAGCGGTGGCGCCTGTTCGAGTTCATCGATAGCGATCACGCTGAGCCCGAATCCCAAGACGACCAACAACACGCCGGTGGTGAACACCAACGGCAGCGGCACGGCGCTGACGGTGTGGAGCCCGAATCCGCAGACGACAACCGGCGGCGCGGTCACTTCGACGTTCTCGCCTGGCGGCACTGCCTCGACGGTCGCGGACGTCGCGATGTACTTCTATCAGACCCGGTTGCGCGGCGGCACGGATTACAACGGTGACCCGACCGGACCGAAGTTCGGCCCGAACACCAATCCGCCCAACACCGTCGATTTGTCCACTGATTCGATTTCCGTCAAGACCGGAGCGAAAGACTTCCTCCCGTACCAGCACATGGTGACTTTCGGCATCGGCCTCGCCGACGGCCTGATGCGCTTCCAGCCGGATTACGAGACGGCGACGACCGGCGACTTTGCCAACATCAAGAATGGCACGGTCGGCGGCTGCTTCTGGACGGCCGGAAACTGCAACTGGCCGGCGCCGGCGAACAACACCAACGCCAACCTGGACGACCTTTGGCACGCGGCGGTGAACGGGCGCGGTTCGTACTTCCAGGCGCTCAACCCCGACGCGCTGCGCCAGGGAATCTCGACCGCCCTTACTTCGCTCAACGCGACCGTGGCAGCCGCGTCGGCCTCGGCGACTTCGAGCCCGAACGTGACGCAGACCGACAACCAGATCTTCAGCACCACTTACGAGACCAACACGTGGTCCGGCAAGGTTTTCGCGCAGACCATCGACCCGTCGACCGGCAACGTGAACCCGACCGTCCAGTGGCAGGCCGACCTGAACCTGCTGTCGCGGGTTGCCGCGTCGAGCGACACGCGCAACATCCTGACGCTCGATGACACGGGCACCGGCACGAAGGTCAAGGCATTCAGTTGGGCGTCGCTCACCGCGACCGAGCAGGGATTTTTCGGCAGCAAGTGCACGCCGCTCAGCACGATGACGCAGTGCTCGCTGCTGACGCCGGCGCAGCTCGTCACGGCGAACGACGGCAGCCAGCTCGTCGGCTACCTGCGCGGCTGGCAGGCCAACGAAGCCACCGTGTTCCGCGATCGCGTCGTCGTCGATCCGATCACCGGCGTGACGACCAACACGGTGCTCGGCGACACGATCACGGCCAAACCGGTGTTCGTGCGCAATCCGATCAACAGCTACGTCGACGCGGTAACGCCGTCGTACGCGACGTTTGCAAGCGGCAACGCAAATCGGGCTCCCCGTGTCTATGTCGGCGCAAATGACGGCTTCCTGCATGCCTTCGACGGCAGCAACGGCGACGAATCCTGGGCATATACGCCGCGCTTCCTCATGCCCGGCCTGTATGCGCTCGCCGACACGGGCTATTCCTCGCAGCACCGCTATTTCGTCGACGGCTCGCCGGAGACCTTCGATGTCTATGACACGGCAGCGACGGCCTGGAAGACCATCCTCATCGGCGGCACCGCCGGCGGGGGTCGCGGCTACTTTGCGCTCGACATCACTGACCCGGTCAACCCGAAGGGGCTGTGGGAGTTCTGCAATGACTCCACACTCTGCGCGATCAATGACGCAGATCTCGGCCTCACATTCGGCAACCCCGTGGTCGGCAAGCGCTCCTCGGACGGTAAATGGGTGGTAGTCCTCACCTCCGGCTTGAACAACGTCAGCCCCGGTACAGGCATCGGCTATTTCTACGTGCTTGACGCGATCACCGGAACAGTCCTCAACAAGATAAGCACGGGCGCCGGCACCGTTGGCACCCCCTCCGGGCTGATGAAGCTATCGGGTTTTTACGACTCGCCGGCGACCGACGCCACGTTCCGCTACATCTATGGCGGCGATCAGCTCGGCAATGTCTGGCGGCTCGACTTCGGCACCTCGACCGGAACATGCGCGGCACCGGGCTCAGGGGCTGCACCGTGCGTAGCGCACATTGCCACTCTCAAGGACGGCGCCGGCCGCGCACAGCCGATCAGCACCCGGGTTGTGCTGACGCACATCGGCACGAACCGCGTGCTTTACATCGGTACTGGCCGCTACCTCGGCAACGCCGACCTCACGGATCCTGGCGCCGCGAGCGGCATCGCGTGGCAGCAGACGCTTTATGGCTTCAAGGATAAAGATGTCGACTACGGGTCAAGCCTGCGGACCGGCGCGACCCTTGTCACGCAAACCCTGACCAAGATCAACGCAACGGACCGCGGCATCTCCAGCAACCCGGTCAACTGGAGCACCCAGGACGGCTGGCTGGTGGACTTCAACCCGGCGGCCGATCCGACGCCGGGCGAGCGTGTCAACCTCGACCCAAGGCTGGTGCTCGGCACGGTGAAGGTAACCACCAACATCCCGTCGGCCGGCGGCGCATGTGCCGTCGGCGGCAGCAGCAAGGACTATGACTTCGACTTCAGGACGGGATCGGCCATACCGACCGCCACGGGCGGTGTGGTCGGTCGCTCGCTCGGCGGTACGATTGCGGTCGGCATGGCGATCGTCCAGCTGCCCTCGGGAGCGATCAAGGACATCATCACCGGCGCCGATACGAGCAAGACGTCGGTGGACGTGCAGATCAATACCGCCGGGGCCGGCGTGAAGCGCTTCTCCTATCGCGAGCGCTGATCGGCGGTTTCAGCGCTCGCCGTCTGCCGCGCGCGGCGCCAGCTCGCGCGGCAGGCTGAACACGACGTCCTCGGTAATGCCCTCGAGCGGCCGCACGCTTTCGGCGCCGAGCGCTTTCAGCCGCTCGATCAGCTGGTTCACCAGGATTTCAGGCGCCGAGGCGCCGGCCGTCACGCCTACCCGGCGCTTGCCCGCGATCCACTGCGGACGCAGGTCGTCGGCGCTGTCCACCATGTACGCGTCGGCGCCCATGTGCTCGGCGACCTCGCGCAGCCGGTTCGAGTTGGAGCTGTTGGGCGAGCCGACCACGATCACGACGTCGCATTGCGGCGCCATGAACTTGACCGCGTCCTGGCGGTTCTGAGTCGCGTAGCAGATGTCGTCGCGCTTCGGACCCTGAATCTTCGGGAAGCGAGCCTTGAGGGCGCCGACGATCGTGGCGGCATCGTCGACCGACAGCGTGGTCTGCGTCACGTAGGCGAGCTTCGACGGGTCGCGTGGCTTGAGTCCCGCCACGTCGTCGAGCGTCTCCACCAGGTACATGGCGTGGTCGGCCTGCCCCATGGTGCCCTCGGCTTCGGGGTGCCCGCGATGGCCGATCATCACGATCTCGAAGCCGGCCTTCAGCATCTTGGCGACCTCGACGTGCACCTTCGTCACCAGCGGGCAGGTGGCGTCGAACACCTTGAGGCCGCGGCTCTCCGCCTCGGCGCGCACCGCTTTGGCCACGCCATGGGCGCTGAAGATCACCGTGCTGCCGGTGGGCACTTCGTCGAGCTCGTCGACGAACACCGCGCCCTTCGAGCGCAGGTCGTCGACCACGTACTTGTTGTGCACGATCTCGTGCCGCACGTAGATCGGGGCGCCGAACTGGCGCAATGCGCGCTCGACGATCTCGATCGCGCGCTCGACTCCGGCACAGAAGCCGCGGGGATTGGCGAGTAAAACGTCCATGCCCGATTTTCTCACGCCGGGCGCCGCGCATACGCGGCGTCGAACGCTTTCTCGAGGCCCGGATGTGCGCCGCGCACGCCGTCGACCACGCGCCTGGCCCAGTCGAAGTACTCGCGGCGGCGCTGCTGGTCCCAATGCGCCGGGGGGTGATCGGAGACGTCGCGCAGGTTGCAGATCTTGTCGGCGAGCTTCACCAGCTTGGCTTCCTTGCTCAGGCTCGCCGCGTGCTCGACCTGCAGGCGCTTGCGCTCGGCCTTCGGCAGCGACTTATCGTCGGTGACCTCGGCGACGATGCGCGCGATCTTCGAGCCGAAGGCGTTCACCAGCTCTTCATGCGTGGTCGCCGTATCCTCCACCGTGTCGTGGAGCAGCGCCGCGCACAGGACTTCGACGTCCGTGACCCCGCCCTCGTTGATCAGCACGTCGGCGAGCGCGATCGGATGGTTGATGTAGGGCGAGGACTCGGCGTCCTTGCGCCGCTGGTCGCGGTGCTTGTGCGCGGCGAAGGCGAGCGCCTTGAGCAGCAGCGCCAGGTCGCCCCGATCAGCGCCGCTTTTCATGCAAGAACCCTTCGAGGATCAGCAGCCCGGCACCCACCGTGATCGCCGAATCGGCGATGTTGAAGGCCGGCCAATGCCAGCCGAAGGCGTGGAAATCGAGGAAGTCCACCACCTGGCCAAAGCGCAGACGGTCGATGACGTTGCCGAGCGCTCCGCCGAGGATCAGCGCCAGCCCGGCGCAAAGCATCTCCCGCCCCGGCGAGCGCAGCAGCAGCACGCCGACGATGACTGCGGCGAGGAGAGAGAACGCGACCAGCAGCGGCGTCTGCCAGCCGGGCGCGTCGGCGAGAAAGCTGAACGCGGCGCCCTTGTTGAACACCAGCACCAGGTTGAGGAAGCCGGTGAGCACACGCCGCTCGCCCGGCGCGAAGCTGGCGAGCACGGCCCATTTGGCAATCTGGTCCGCGACGACGATGGCCGCCGCGATCGCGAACCAGCGCCAGGTCCTAGACATGCCGCCGGGTTTCGCCGGGCCCGCGCAGGTTTGTTTCGCAGCGCGCGCACAGGCCCTCACCGTTGACGTCCGGCCTGTAATGCCAGCAGCGTTCGCACTTCGCATGCTCGCTCGCTTTGACAGCCACCTGCAGCTCGCTCGAGGGGTGAACCCGCGCCGCCGAGGTCAGCATCAGGAATTTGAGTTCCTTGCCAAGGCTGGCGAGCAGGTCGTAGTCCTGCCCACCGGCATGCAGATCGACCTCGGCCTGCAGCGACGAGCCCACCTTGCCGGCGGCGCGCAGCTCCTCGATTTTCTTGCGCACCGGGTTGCGCAGCTCGCGCAGGCGCTCCCACTTCGGCAGCAGCTGCGCGCCGTCCTTCGGGCGCGGCAGCTCGTGCCAGGTGTGGAAGAACACGCTGTCGTCGCGCTTTCCGGTGAATACCTGCCACAGCTCCTCGGCGGTGAAGGTCAGGATCGGCGCCATCAGGCGCACCAGGCTGTGCGTGATGTGGTAGAGCGCGCTCTGCGCCGAGCGGCGGGGGAGCGAGTCCGCCTTGCAGGTGTAGAGCCGGTCCTTGAGGATGTCGACGAAAAACGCGCCGAGGTCCTCGGAGCAGAACGCCTGCAGCTTCTGCGCCACGAGGTGGAACTGGTAGCGCTCGTAGTCGCCGGCGATGTCCTCCTGCACCCTCGCCGTCATGGCGAGCGCATAGCGGTCGATCTCGAGCATCTCGTCGACCGGCACGGCGTGCCGGGCGGCGTCGAAGTCCGAGGTGTTGGCGAGGAGGAAGCGCAGCGTATTGCGCACGCGGCGATAGCTCTCCACCACGCGCTTCAGGATCTCGTTGGAGATGAACAGCTCGCCCGAATAATCGGTGCTCGCCACCCACAGGCGCAGGACCTCCGCGCCCAGCCTGTTCGACACCTCCTGCGGCACGATCACGTTGCCTTTCGACTTCGACATCTTGCGGCCCTCGCCGTCGACCACGAAGCCGTGCGTGAGCAGCCCCTGGTAGGGCGGGATGCCGTCCAGCATGCAGGAGACCAGGAGCGAGGAATGGAACCAGCCGCGGTGCTGATCCGAGCCCTCAAGGTAAAGATGGGCCGGAAAACCCGTCTCTTCCTTGTGCGAGCCGCGCAACACGGTGTAATGGGTCGAGCCGGAATCGAACCAGACGTCGAGGGTGTCGCGGCTCTTCTCGTATCGAGGGGCGTCTGCGCCGAGCAGCTCCTCGGTGCGGACCGACTGCCAGGCCTCGATGCCGCTGCGCTCGACGCGCTTTGCCACCGCCTCGAGCAGCTCGGGCGTGCGCGGATGCAGCTTGCCGGTCTCGCGGTGCAGGAAAAACGGCATCGGCACGCCCCACTGCCGCTGCCGCGACAGCGTCCAGTCGGGGCGATTCGCGACCATGCCGCGCAGGCGCTCCTTGCCCCAAGAGGGAAAGAACTGCGTGTTGTCGATCCCACGCAACGCCGTCGCGCGCAGGGTTTCTCCGTTGACTTCCTTATCCATCGCGGCGAACCACTGCGTGGTGGCGCGCAGGATCACCGGCGTCTTGTGGCGCCAGCAGTGCATGTAGCTGTGCGTGAACGGCTCGTGGTGGAACAGGACATTGCGCTTTTTCAGCTCGTCGATGATCTTGCCGTTCGCGTCCCAGATCATCATGCCGCCGAAGAGCGGCAGCGACGCGGCGAAGCGGCCGTCGCCCATCACCGGAGCGAGGATCTCCTCGTCCTTCATGCCGTAGCGGCGGCAGGACTCGAAGTCCTCGACGCCATACGCGGGGGCCGAATGCACGATCCCGGTGCCGGTGTCGAGCGACACATACTCGCCAAGATAGACTGGCACTTCGCGGTCATAGAAAGGGTGGCGAAAGCGGATGTGCTCGAGCGCCCTGCCTTTGCACGAGACGAGCGTCTTCCCCGTGAGTCGGTAGCGCTTGAGGCAGCTCTCCTGCAGCTCGGCGGCGAGGATCAAAAGACCCTTTTCCGTGTCGACCAGGTTATAGATCAGCTCGGGATGAACGTTCAGCGCCTGGTTGCCCGGCAAGGTCCACGGCGTGGTCGTCCAGATGACTGCGTAGCCAGGCCTTTCAATGGGGTAATTGAATGCTTTTGCGAGCTTTGCGGGCTCCGCAAAAGGAAATCCCACATCCACTGCAGGATCCCTGCGATCCTCGTACTCGACCTCGGCTTCCGCCAGCGCCGAGCCGCAGTCGAAGCACCAGTTGACGGGCTTGAGGCCGCGATAGATGTAGCCCTTGTCGAGCAGCCTGCCGAGCACGCGGATCTCGTCGGCCTCGTTGCCATAGGCCATCGTCAGGTAGGGATGCTCCCAGTCGCCGAGCACGCCGAGGCGCTCGAAGTCCTTTTTCTGCCGCTCGATCTGCTCGGCGGCAAAAGCGCGGCAAAGCCGCAGCGTCTCTTCTGGCGGCAGGTTCTTGCCGTATTTCTTTTCGATCTGCACTTCGATCGGCATGCCGTGGCAGTCCCAGCCGGGCACATACGGCGCATCGAAACCGGCGAGGGTCTTGGACTTCACGATGACGTCCTTCAGGATCTTGTTGACGGCTGTGCCGATGTGGATGTCGCCGTTGGCGTACGGCGGACCGTCGTGCAGCACGAAGCGCGGCCGCCCTTTCGCGATCTGGCGCAGCCGGCGATAGAGGCCTTTCTCTTTCCAGTCCTTCACCCACTCCGGTTCGCGCCGCGCGAGATCGCCTCGCATGGGAAACGCCGTCTCCGGCAGGTTCAGCGTGTCCTTGTAGTCAGCCATGTCTCGCAAAATATTCCCGGGCGCGGCTCGCATCCTGCGCGATCGCCTGCTTCAGGGCATCGAGCCCGTCGTATTTCTTCTCGTCGCGCAGCTTCTCGAGGAAGCGCACCTTCAGGTGCCGGCCATAGAGCTCCTGATCGCAATCGAAGAGATGCACCTCCAGCAACGGCACCGGGACGGGGTTCACCGTTGGGCGCTTGCCGACGCTCGCGACGCCCGGGCCAAGGCCGTCGACCTCCACGGCGAAGATGCCGCCGAGCGGCGGCGGGCGCCGTAACACCACGTTGGCCGTGGGAAATCCCAGGGCGCGGCCGAGCTTCGCGCCGTGCGCCACGCGGCCGCTGATGGTGTACGGATGCCCCAGCAGCCGCGCCGCGCGGCGCAAGTCGCCGACATCGAGCGCGCCGCGCACCGCGGAGCTCGACACCCGTTCGCCTTCGAACAGCACGTCAGGCATCGCTTCCAGTCTGAATCCGTGGCGCACTGCCGCTTCCTCGAGGGTCGTGAAATCGCCGCCACGGCGCGCGCCGAAGCGGAAATCGCGGCCGACGAGCAGCCAGCGCGTGCCGAGCGCGCGCACCAACACGTCCTCGACGAAGCGCTCGGCCGGCAGCGACGCGAAGCGCGCGTCGAAGCGCGCGACGTGCACGCGCTTCACGCCTGCCGCCGCCAGCAGCTCGAGCTTGTCGCGCAGGCGGGTAAGCCGCGCCGGCGCCGAATCGCCCGAGAAGAACTCGCGCGGGTGCGGCTCGAACGTAAGGACGCAGGAAGCGAGCTTCAGCTCACGGGCCTTCGCCGTTACCCGGTCGATGAGCGCGCGGTGGCCGCGGTGCACGCCGTCGAAGTTGCCGATGGTCAGCGCGCACCGGCCCCGGGTGGCCTGCAAAGAGCCGTGCGTGACGACCATGGAGACGGTTAAAATGCTGAATTATAGTGTCTTTATGAAAAATCTCGAAGAGCAGATGGCGTTTTATGCGGCGTACCATCAGGACGCGCGCAACAAGGCCACGCACTTCGTCGGCGTGCCGGCGATCATGCTGTCGCTCTTCATCCCGCTCGCCTGGCTGCGCTTCGACGTCGGCGGCGTCGCGATCAGCGCCGCGATGCTCTTCGCTGCGGCGGTGCTGGTCTACTACTTCCTGCTCGACGTGCCGCTGGCGCTCGCCATGCTTTTGATTACCGGGATTCTTGTTTGGTCGGGAGACAGAATCGCCGCGCAGGGCACGGCTCAGGGCTGGGTCTGGTTCGGCGTGCTGTTCGTCGGCGGCTGGATCCTGCAGCTCGTCGGCCATGTGTTCGAAGGCCGCAAGCCCGCGCTCACCGACAACCTGTTCCAGATCTTCGTCGCGCCGGTTTTTCTCTGCGCGGAGCTCGCCTTTGCGCTAGGCTACAAACCCAAACTGCATGCGGACCTGCAGGAACGCGCGCTTCGCATGCGACAAAAATAACTCCCCCAACTCGGGCTCCATGAAACCACTGCTCGCGCTGTCGCGCGTGATAGACGCGATGAACGAGCGTTTGAGCGTGCTCGCCGACTGGCTGGTGCTGCTCTCGTGCCTCATCAGCGCCGGCAACGCGTTCTCGCGCTACGCCTTCAGCATCAGCTCCAATGCCTGGCTCGAGATCCAGTGGTACATGTTCGGCGCCCTGGTGCTGCTGGGGGCGTCCTATACGCTGAAGCGGAACGAGCACGTGCGGGTCGACATCGTCTACAGCAACATCTCGACCCGGCGCCAGATCTGGGTGGACATCTTCGGCGGCGTCCTGTTCCTCCTGCCGGCGACCCTCATCCTCACCTACCTGTCGTGGCCGGTGTTTTACAACTCGTGGGTTGAAGGCGAGATCTCCGGCAATGCGGGCGGCTTGATCCGCTGGCCGATCAAGATTTTCCTCCCGCTCGGATTTGCGCTGCTCAGCCTGCAGGGAATTTCCGAGCTCATCAAACGCATCGCCATGCTCACCGGTCACATGAAGGCGGACCTGCACTACGACAGGCCGCTGCAATGATCCCCCACGAGCTGATGGCTCCACTCATGTTCGGGGGCCTGGTCATCTTCATGCTGATCGGCTATCCGGTGTCGTTCTCGCTCGCAGCGGTGGGATTGTTCTTCGGCTTCATCGCCATCGACGAGGGTTTCTTCGATTTCAGCCTGATGCAGGCGCTGCCGGAGCGGATCTTCGGCATCCTGAGCAACGACACGCTGCTCGCGATTCCTTTTTTTACGCTCATGGGAGCAATCCTGGAGCGCTGCGGCCTCGCCGAAGACCTGCTCGACGGTTTGGGGCAGCTGTTCGGGCCGGTACGCGGCGGCCTCGGGTACGCGGTCATCGTGGTCGGCGCGATCCTCGGCGCGATTACCGGGACCGTCGCCGCGTCGGTGATCGCGATGGGGCTGATCTCGCTTCCGGTGATGGCGCGCTACGGCTACGACATGAAGTTCGCGACCGGCGTCATCGCGGCCTCCGGCACCATCACCCAGCTCATTCCGCCCTCGCTCGTGCTCATCGTGCTCGCCGACCAGCTCGGCAGGTCGGTCGGCGACATGTACCTGGGCGCCTGGGGTCCGAGCCTGATCCAGGTGCTGCTCTTCTGCCTGTATACGCTGGGCGTGAGCTTCGTGAAGCCTCACTGGGTCCCCGGCATTCCCGCGTCGTCGCGCACCATGACCGGATGGCCGCTGGTCAAGCGCTGCCTTTGGGGAATCGTTCCCTCCCTGGTGCTGATCTTCCTGGTGCTCGGGACGATCTTCCTCGGCCTCGCAACGCCCACCGAAGGCGGGGCCATGGGCATGGTCGGGGCGATTGTGCTCGCCGTGCTGCATCGCGCCGAGTTCTCGCGCCACGGCAAGATCGCTGCCTGGGTATCGCTCGCCGCGCTCGCGATCATTACCGTTCCCGCATTCGTCGTATGGCAGGACGAATGGATGCCGCAGGCGCTGGTAGTTCGCGCGCAGAACGCGCTGGACCAGGTCCGTGCGCCATTGTTCATCGTGTTCTACGCCGGCCTGGCCGTCCTCATGTCCGAGGCGGTCCGGATCGCCGAGCTGCGCGGCCTGATCCGCCAGGCGTCCCAGTCGACCATGCGTCTCACCGCAATGGTGATCTTCATACTCATCGGCTCGACCATTTTTACCCTCGTGTTCCGCGGTGTCGACGGCGACCTGTGGATCGAGCACATGCTGATCGGCCTGCCCGGCGGCACGATCGGCTTCCTGATATTCGTCAACCTCTTCGTGTTCTTCCTCGCGTTCTTCCTCGACTTTTTCGAGATCGCCTTCATCATCATCCCGCTGCTTGCGCCGGTCGCGACGAAGCTCGGCATCGACCTCATCTGGTTCGGCGTGCTGCTTTGCGTGAACATGCAGACTTCCTACATGCACCCGCCATTCGGGTTCGCGCTGTTCTACCTGCGCGGCATCGCGCCGAAGGAAGTGAAAAGCTCGCAGATCTACTGGGGCGCCATCCCGTGGGTAGTGCTGCAGCTGATCATGGTCGCGATCGTCATCGCCTGGCCGGGACTGGTGACGGCGCTCCTAGACACCGGGCCGAAGATCGATTCGAGCAAGGTGCAGATCGTCCTTCCCCCCGAGCAGGGGGCGCCGGCACCGGGACCTTCCGACGACGATCTGGAAAAGCAGTTCAGGCAGTCGCGTTAGGCTGAATCGAGCGCACAGAAAACAAACCCCGCCGGAGCGGGGTTCGCTTTTTTCAGCTTCGGCACGCTATTTGTGGGGGACCTTCGAATTGAGCACGTAATTGTCGTAGGTGGATTCGGCGACGCGGAACCACTGGAACTGCTCGTCGCGGAACTTCAGCCACTCCGGGTAGATGCGCGCCCAATGCTTGCTTTTTGTCTTGAGCTCCTCGTACAGCTCATACGAGGCCTTCTCCGCGGCTTCCAGCACCGCGGTCGGGAACCGCCGCAGTTTCGTACCGCTTGCGATGAGCCGTCGCATGGCAGCCGGGTTCTGGGCGTCGTACTTGGCGGGCATCCAGGAATTGGCTTCGCCGCATGCAGCCATCAGCGCGGCCTGGTAGTTCTTCGGCAGTTCGTTCCACTTCTTCTCGTTGACGAGTGTCATCAGGGTGGGTCCGCCTTCCCAGTAGCCCGGGCTGTAGTAGTACTGTGCGATCTTGTTGAACCCGAGCTTCTCGTCGTCGTAGGGACCGACCCATTCGGCGGCGTCGATCGTGCCCTTTTCCAGGGCAGGATAGATGTCGGGACCGCCGATCAACTGCGGCACCACGCCGAGCTTGGCGAGGATCAATCCCGCCATGCCCCCGATCCGCATCTTCATGCCCTTCAGGTCGGCGAGCGACTTGATCTCCTTGCGGTACCAGCCGCCCATCTGGCAGCCGGTATTACCGGCGGGGATCGCGATGCAGCCATAGTCCTTGAACAAGGGCTCCATCGCTTCGCGGCCGCCGCCGAAGTAAAGCCAGGCATTGTTCTGACGCGTGTTCATGCCGAAGCAAATCGAGGTGCCGAGCGCGAACGCCGGGTCTTTGCCGAAGTAGTAGTACGTCGCCGTGTGGCCGAGCTCGACGGTGCCCGCCTGCACGGCGTCGAGCACCTGCAGCGCCGGGACGATCTCGCCGGCGGCAAAGGCACGGATGGTGAACTTTCCGTCGGTGATCTCGCCCACGCGCCTGGCGACCAGCTCGGCGCCGCCGTACAGCGTGTCGAGGCTCTTTGGCCAGCTCGCGGCGAGGCGCCACTGGATGCTCGGCTGCGACTGTGCGATGGCGGGGGCCGCGACGGTGGTTGCGGCGACGCCAGCCGCCGCCTTCTTCAGAAATGATCTGCGCTCCACGACTGTCTCCTCAGGGAATGAGGGCGGGAATTGTAACGGCTAATTCAGCCGCGCGCAGAGCGCGGAGAGCTCCATCAGCTTGACGCGCACGTCGTCCAGGTCGGGCGCCTCGGGCTCGCGCTCGAGGTAATCGGTGAGATCCTTCAGCGCCGGGCGCCAGCACTCGAGCCGCTGGTAGACGTAGCCGCGATCGCGCAGCTCGCTGCTCGCGTCGGGCGCGACCACCAGCATGCGATTCAGCACCTCGAGCATGCGCTCGGGCTTGTCTTTCTCCCGGTAGATCCCCTTCAGGTTGCGCAGCACCCGTGTCAGGATCTGCCGGTTGGACGCCGGCTCGAGAAACTGGTCGAGCGGCAGCGCGGACACCGGAACGCTGCCGGTCACGCCTTCCGGTATCACGCGCTGCAGGCGCTCGCGCAGCTCGGTCTCGGATTGCGGCGCGCCGCCGGTGAACGGGTCGAGCACCAGCATGCCGCCGCGCAGGCGCAGCCGCACGAGGAAGTGCCCGGGGAAGGAGATGCCTTCGAGCGGCAGCCCAATGCGCCGGCCGAGCTCCATGTAGAGGATCGAGAGGCTGATCGGAATGCCGGTCTTGCGCTCGATCACTTCGTTCAGGTAGCTGTTGCGCGGATCGTAGTAATCGTCGATATTGCCCCAGTACCCGAGGTCGTCGAACAGGAACTGGTTGAGCGCCACCACCTTTTCCTCCGCGGCATTGGACTGGGGCATGCGGGCGCGCAGCCGCATCGCCATGCGCTCGATCTCGCCGAGGTAGCGCTCGACGTCGAGGCCGGGATACGCGTCTTGCGCGATCATCAGGCAGGCGCGCGCCAGATCGATGCGCGAATCGTCGCGACCGAGAACCTGCGCGAACGGCTCGAGCGAATGGCTCATCAAGTCGCTCCGTGCCGCGAGAAGTCGCGCGGCCGCATGCCGAAGGCCAGCAGGCAGCCGGCGTATGCCGCGGCGCCGAGCAGCACCAGGCCGATGATTGCGGGCAGCTTGCGCTGCCACGGCGCCGAGAGCCACCAGCCCGATTCGCCCATGGTGGTGAAGAGCACGATCGCCATGAAGGCCACCGCCGCCGCGACCTTGAGGAGAAACACCGGCCAGCCGGGCTTCGGCGCGTAGATGCCGTGACGCCGGAGATAGCGGTAGAGCAATCCCGCGTTGAGACAGGCGCCGAGCCCGATCGCGAGCGCGAGGCCTGCATGTTTGAAAGGGATGATGAAGATCAGGTTGAGCAGCTGCGTGATCACGAGCGTGAGAATGCCGATCTTGACCGGAGTGACGATGTTTTGTCTTGCGTAGAACCCCGGCGCCAGTATCTTGACCAGGATCATCCCCGCGAGGCCGATGCTATACGCGACCAGCGCCTGGCGCGTCATCCAGGCGTCCTCGACGGTGAAGCGCCCGTAATGAAACAGCGCCGCAACCAGCGGCAGCGCGAGCACGGCCAGCGCGACGGCGCTCGGTACGGCAAGGAGAAACGTCAGACGCAGGCCCCAGTCGAGCAGCTCGCCGTACTCGGCGTGCTTCCCGTCGGCATGGAACTTCGACAGGCTCGGCAGCAGGATCGTGCCGAGGGCGACGCCGAGCACGCCGGCGGGAAATTCCATCAGCCGGTCTGCGTAATACAGCCAAGACACGCTGCCCGAGACGAGGAACGACGCGAAGATCGTATTGATGAGCAGCGACACCTGGCTGATCGAAACGCCGAACGCCGCCGGCGCCATCAGCTTGAGCATGCGCCGCACGCCCGGGTGCGACCAGTCGAGCCTCCAGCGCGGCAGCAGGCGCATCTTCATCAGGTAAGGCACCTGATAGGCGAGCTGCGCCAACCCGCCCAGGAACACCGCCCACGCCAGCACCAGCACCGGCGGGTCGAAGTGATCGGCGAAGAACAGCGCGCCGACGATGAACGACACGTTGAGCAGCGTCGGCGTGACCGCCGGCACGGAAAAGCGGTTCCAGGTGTTGAGAATGCCTGCGGCGAAGGCGACCAGCGAGATGAAGACGATGTACGGAAACGTGATGCGCAGCAGCGTCACCGTCAGATCGAACTTGGCGGGGTCGGCGGCAAATCCGGGTGCCGACACGTAGACGATGATCGGGGCCGCCGCCATGCCGAGCGCCGCCACCGCGACCAGCGCGACAAGAAGAAGCGTCGCGACGCCGTCGATCAGTGAATGGACTTCTTCAACCGAACCCTTGTTTTTGTATTCGGCGAGCACCGGCACGAACGCCTGCGAGAACGCGCCCTCGGCGAACAGCCGCCGCAGCAGGTTCGGGATGCGGAACGCCACGAAAAAGGCGTCGGTGGCGAGGCTGGCGCCGAAAGCGCGGGCGATGATGAAATCGCGGATGTAGCCCAGGATGCGGCTGACAAGGGTCAAGCTGCTTACCGTGGCCAGGACGCGCAGGAGGTTCATGTTAGAATTCGCCCCCTTTCGGACCCACCCCTTCATGGCAAACATCAAGTCCGCCCGCAAGCGCGCCCACCAGGCGGTGCAGCGGCGCATCCACAACATGAGCCTGCGCACCACCGTGCGCACCGCCATCAAGAACGTCAATAAGGCCGTTGCCGCCGGCAACAAGGACGCCGCTTCCAAAGTACTGCGCGATTCGCAGCGCCTCATCGATCGCGTGGTCGCGAAAGGCGTCATGCACCGCAATGCCGGCGACCGGCACAAGAGTCGTCTGGCGCATGCCCTGAAGGGCATGAAATAAACTAAGCAGCATCCCCAACACGCTGCAGCTCGGCGAGCTTGCTCCGCTCCGCGACGCGTCCATCACGGACGCGCAATTCGTTGCCCTTGACGCAGCGCGCGCCGTTCGCCGTGATCGGATGGACGAAGGGCGAATACCGCATTCGGTGATCGCCGCCGAACTCCACCGGGCTCGCGTCGGGCATGCGAAATTATACTGACCCGGTATGGCGAAGCTGACCAGCCGGATACTCGTCATCAACGACGAGCACCTCGTGCTGCGCGAGTTCGTGAAGGGGCTCAACGCCGCCGCGCGCACGCTCGATAACCCCCTCGGCATCAGCTTCACCGGCGTGACCACCGCGAAGGAAGCGCTTTCGGTCATCGAATCGGACGGCGACCTGCAGGCGGTGCTGGTGGATGACACGCTTTATTCGCTATCAAAAAGAAATGGGGTTGAATCGAAAAAGCAGCTCCAGATGTCGGCGCTCGACCTGGTGCAGCGAATCACCCGCTTTCGGCCCGAGCTCGACGTCTACATCCTGATCGCGCAGGAGAAGGAGGACGACGTGGTGGACAAGCTGTTCACCGAATCTGTGGACGGCTACTTCTACCGCGAGGAGCGCGACTACCGCGGCATCTACCGCATCCTCAACGCGCAGATCCAGGAGCGCGCGCGCACGCCGTTCTACGATCAGCTCAAGAACTACGTCTGGATGGCGAAGGATCAGTGGCACACCCCCGGCCATTCGTCGGGCGAGTCGCTGCGCGGCAGTCCATGGGTGAACGATTTCTACGAGTTCATGGGCGAGCACGTGTTCGACGCCGACCTGTCGGTGTCGGTGCCGATGCTCGATTCGCTGATGGAGCCAAAGGGCGTGATCGCCGAGGCGCAGGCGATGGCGGCGAAGGCGTTCGGCGCGCGCCGAACGTTTTTCGCCACCAACGGCACCTCGACCGCCAACAAGGTGATCTTCCAGACGCTGCTCGCGCCGGGCGAAAAACTCCTCCTCGACCGCAATTGCCACAAGAGCGTGCACCACGGCGTGGTGCTGTCCGGGGCCCACCCGGTCTACCTCGACTCGGCGCTCAACCGCAAGTACGGGCTTTATGGTCCCGTGCCAAAGAAGACGCTGCTCAAGGCAATCGCACGCCATCCGGACGCCCAGGCCCTGATCCTCACCTCCTGTACCTACGACGGTTTGCGCTACGACCTAGGGACGATCGTCGACGCGGCGCACGCCAAGGGCATCAAGGTGATCATAGACGAAGCCTGGTACGGCTTCGCGCGCTTCCATCCCGAGTTCCGGCCGACGGCGCTCGAGGCCGGAGCCGATTACGCTACCCAGTCCACGCACAAGGTGCTCTCGGCGTTCTCGCAGGCGTCGATGATTCACATCAACGATCCCGGGTTCAGGGAACACCTGTTCCGCGAGAACTTCAACATGCATACGTCGACGAGCCCGCAATACGGGCTCATCGCAAGCCTGGACGTGGCGCGCAAGCAGGCGATGATGGAAGGCTACAAGCTTCTCTCGCGCACGCTCGAGCTGGCCAATGAGGTCAGAAATCTAATAAATTCAACCCGCGTGTTCCGCGTCCTCGAGCTCGACGATCTGCTGCCGGACGAGGTCCGGCACGACGCCATCCGGCTCGACCCGACCAAGGTGACGATCGACATCTCGGGCTGCGGCTACACCGTCGACGACCTGCAGAAGCTGCTCTTCGAGCGCTACAACATCCAGGTCGAGAAATCGACCTTTAACACGCTGACGCTGCTCCTTACCATCGGCAC
Source organism: Burkholderiales bacterium (assembly GCA_035602335.1). Classification (GTDB taxonomy): domain Bacteria; phylum Pseudomonadota; class Gammaproteobacteria; order Burkholderiales; family SG8-39; genus SCGC-AG-212-J23. Next base: position 43,516 of record DATNMK010000084.1, on the reverse strand, counting down.
CACCCGCTCGAAGGTGTCCCGCCTGTACGATTCGCTGATGCGCATCGCACGCGAGAATCGCGCTCCCAGACGGCTGGTGCAGACCCCGGAGATTCCCGCGTTCACCAAGCTGCGGTATTTGCCGCGCGATGCCTATTACTGCGGCGGCGAGCTGGTGCAGGTGTTCGACGAGCGCGAGCGCGTGAACAAGAAGCTCGCCGGGCGCATCTGCGCCGACCAGATCGTGCCTTACCCGCCCGGCATCCCGGTCCTCGTGCCTGGGCAGCTGATCACCTCAAAGATCGTCGACTACATCGCCGACCTGCTCCATTCCCACAAGCGCATGGAGATGCACGGCGTGGTGCACGAGGGCTATCTGCCGTGCATCCGGGTGCTGCGCCCGGAAGAAGAGAAGGCGCTGCACCGCCTGCGTTAGTTAGTGATAGGATTTGACGAAACGGCGGCGCGGCCGCCGTTTTGCATTTGGGGAGCGCTCTATGTCCCACGTCATGAACACCTACGCCCGGCAGCCGGTGGCCTTCGTGCGCGGCGAAGGCGTGTGGCTCTGGGACGAGGCGGGCAGGAAGTATCTCGACGCCCTCGCCGGCATCGCGGTGAACACGCTCGGCTATGCGCACCCCAAGCTGACGCGCGCGCTCACCGAGCAGATCGGCCGGGTGATGCACACCTCCAACCTGTTTCGCATCCCCGTCCAGGAGGCGGCCGCCGACCGCCTCGCCGAGATCACCGGGCTGGACGAGGTGTTCTTCTGCAATTCCGGCCTGGAGGCCAACGAGGCGGCGATCAAGCTCGCGCGCAAGTACGGCCACGAGCGCGGTATCGCCGAGCCGGCGATCGTGGTGATGGAAAATGCGTTTCACGGCCGCTCGCTCGCCACCCTCTCGGCGACGGGAAGCCGCAAAGTACAAGCCGGTTTCGAGCCGCTGGTGTCGGGATTCGTGCGCGTGCCGCTCAACGACCTGGACGCGGTGCGCACGGTCGCCGAGCACAACCGCAATGTCGCGGCAGTGATGGTCGAGCCGATCCAGGGCGAAGGCGGCATCAACGTCTCGCGCCTGGAGTACCTGCGCGGCCTGAAGGAAATCTGCGAGCACCACCAGTGGCTGTTCATCTCGGACGAGGTGCAGTGCGGGCTGGGCCGCACCGGCAAATGGTTTGTCTACCAGCATGCCGGCTTTCTTCCCGACGTGGTGCCGCTCGCGAAGGGCCTGGGCTCGGGGATGCCGGTCGGCGCTTGCGTGGTCGGCGGGCGCGCCAGGGGCCTGTTCAAGCCGGGCAACCATGGCTCGACCTTCGGCGGCAATCCGCTCGCCATGACTGCGGTCGTGACCACCATCGACACCATCAAGGAAGACGGCCTGCTGGCCAATGCCGCCCGGGTCGGCGAGGCGATCCGCGGCGGGCTCGCCGAGGCGCTGGGCCAGAGGAACGGCGTGGCGGAAATCCGCGGCATGGGGCTGATGATCGGCTTGGAGCTGGCGCGGCCCTGCGGCGAGCTGGTGAAAGAGGCGCTCGATGCCGGACTGGTGATCAATGTCACCGCGGACAACGTGATCCGCATGCTGCCGCCGCTGGTCATGACCCCGGCCGAAGGCCGCATGGTGGTCGAGCGGCTGACGCCGCTGGTGCAGAACTTTCTCGCGCGCGGCGCGCTGCCCAAGGCGGCTGCGCATGGTACTTGACTGAGCGCTCGCTGAGCGTGCGGCGATGCAGCTGCGCCACTTCCTGCAGTTCAGGGACTTCTCGCGCGAAGAGCACGAGCATCTGTTCGCGCGCACCCGCTCGATCAAGGACCGCTTCAAGCGGTACGAACGCTACTGGCCGCTCGAAGACCGCACGCTGGCGATGATCTTCGAGAAGCAGTCGACGCGCACGCGGCTCTCGTTCGAGGCCGGGATGCACCAGCTCGGCGGCGCCGCGATCTTCCTCAGCACGCGCGATTCCCAGCTTGGGCGCGGCGAGCCGGTCGAGGACGCCGCGCAGGTCGTGTCGCGCATGTGCGACGTGGTGATGATTCGCACCTTCGAGCAGGACATCATCGAGCGCTTCGCGCGGCATTCGCGCGTGCCGGTGATCAACGGGCTCACCAACGAGTATCACCCCTGCCAGATCCTGGCCGACGTCTACACCTACATCGATCACCGCGGACCGATCCGCGGCAGGACGATCGCCTGGATCGGCGACTCGAACAACGTCTGCAATACCTGGTTGCAGGCTGCCGCGCTGTTCGATTTCAAGTTGAACATCTCGACGCCGCCCGGGTATGAAGTTGAATCAGAAAGACTCACAAAAAACTGCGAGACATTCGCCGACCCCATGGAAGCAGCGCGGCGCGCCGACCTGGTCACCACCGACGTCTGGACCTCGATGGGCTTCGAGTCCGAGAACGAGGAGCGCCGGCGCGATTTCCAGGACTGGCAGGTCGACGCCGAGATGATGCGCGCGGCGAAAAAGGACGCGCTGTTCATGCATTGCCTGCCGGCGCATCGCGGCGAAGAGGTCGCCGCCGAGGTGATCGACGGCCCGCAATCGGTGGTCTGGGACGAGGCCGAGAACCGGCTGCACACGCAGAAGGCGCTGCTGGAATTTCTCCTGCTGGGAAAGGTGCAGTGAAGACCAACATGAAGAAGGTGGTCCTTGCCTATTCGGGGGGGCTCGATACCTCCGTGATCCTGAAATGGCTGCAGGACCGGTACGGCTGCGAAGTCATCACCTTCACCGCCGACATCGGCCAGGGCGAAGAGCTCGAGCCGGCCCGGCGCAAGGCGAAAAAGATGGGCGTGAAGAAGATCTTCGTCGAGGACCTGCGCGAAGAGTTCGTGCGCGACTTCGTGTTCCCGATGTTCCGCGCCAACGCGGTCTACGAAGGCGAATATCTGCTCGGCACCTCGATCGCGCGGCCGCTGATCGCGAAGCATCTGGTCAAGGTTGCAAAACAGACGGGTGCTGACGCGATCGCTCACGGCGCCACCGGGAAAGGGAATGACCAGGTACGCTTCGAGCTCGGCGCCTACGCCTTGATGCCCGACGTGAAGATCATCGCGCCGTGGCGCGAATGGGACCTGCTCTCGCGCGACAAGCTGTTGCGCTACGCCGAGCAGCACCGCATCCCGGTGGACTTCAAGCAGAAGAAAGGCGGCGCACCCTACTCGATGGACGCCAATCTGCTGCACATCTCGTATGAAGGCGGGGTGCTGGAAGACCCCGGCTACGAGCCCGAGGAGTCGATGTGGCGCATCACCGTCTCGCCGGAGAAGGCGCCGCGGCGGCCGCAGTACGTCGAGCTGGAATACCGCAAGGGCGACATCGTCGCCGTGAACGGCAGGAAGCTTTCGCCGGCCAAAGTACTCGCCGAGCTCAACCGGCTTGGCGGCCGGCACGGCGTCGGGCGCCTCGACATGGTCGAGAACCGCTACGTCGGCATGAAAAGCCGCGGCTGCTACGAGACGCCCGGCGGAACCATCATGCTGAAGGCGCATCGGGCGATGGAGTCGATCACGCTCGACCGGGAAGTGCTCGCCCTGAAGGACGACCTGATGCCGCGCTACGCGCGCATGATCTACAACGGCTACTGGTTCAGCCCCGAGCGCCGCCTGCTCCAGCAGCTGATCGATGCCTCCCAGGAGCCGGTCAACGGCAGGGTGCGGGTGAAGCTGTACAAGGGCACCGTGCTGGTGAGCGGGCGCGCTTCGAAGGATTCGCTTTTCGATCCATCGATCGCCACCTTCGAGGACGACAAGGGCGCCTACAATCAGGCCGATGCGGCGGGGTTTATCCGGTTGAATGCGCTGCGCATGAGGATTGCGGCCAAACGAGGTCGAAAATAAGGCAGCTTCTTTTCACAGCGTTACTTGCCGTTAGCTCGGCTTGGGGAGCTCCTTTCGCTGTCCAGCTCGGCGACACGCGGCTCGGCCTCGATGCGCCGCCAGGCTTCGCGGACACCGGCTTCACCGGCTCGCCGCGGCTGCTGGAGCTGGCCGAATCGCTCACCTCGGCGTCGAACCGCATCCTGCTGTTCGCGATTTCCGACGGCGACCTGCGCCGCTTCATGGTCGGCGACCCGCCCGAGTTGCGTCGCTACATGATCGCGGTCACCCCGAAAGGACTGGAGCGCGAGCGCGTCAGCCCCGCCGCCTTCAGCGCCTTCGTCAACGACTCGCTGCGCGGGCTGGGCAGCCAGCCGGCCGAGGGCGACGTGCACAAATACCTCGACGCGCAGCCGCACGGGAAAACGAGCCTGCTCGCCGAGCTGCGCAAGGAGCCGGAGGTCGTGTCGGTGCTGCAAGGCACGCGCGTGCCGGCGCAGCGTCGCTTCAACGAGTCCCCTCAATACGCGCTGTCGACGACCACGCTGATGCTGGTGCGCGGCAAGGCGCTCAATCTCTCCGTCTACACCCTCTACGAGAGCGCGGCGGACCTGGACTGGGTCCGCGTCACCACCGCGCGCTGGATCGATGAACTGCTGCGCTTGAATTATCGCTAGGAGAAGGTTGGCATGAAGATCATCGTTGCCGCGCTGCTGGCGCTGGCGCGCCTCAACAGCGAAATCCAGCGCGAGGAGCACGCGGCGCTCGGCGAGGTGATGCGCGCCGCCGGCGTCAAGGCGCAATAGCCATGCCTTCGTTCGACATCGTTTCCCAGGTCGACCGGCAGGAAGTGAAGAACGCGGTCGATCAAACCAACAAGGAGATCACCAACCGCTTCGACTTCAAGGGCTCGGACGCGCGCGTGGAGATTGAGATGCGGCAGAACGAGCTGCAGCTGACGGTCTACGCCGACGACGAGTTCAAGCTCGGCCAGGTCACCGACGTGCTGCGCGCCCGCCTGTCAAAGCGCAACGTGGACGTGCGCTGCCTCGAGCCCGGCAGCGTCGAGAAGATCTCGGGCGACAAGGTGAAGCGCCCGCTGACGGTGCGCGTCGGCGTGCCGCAGGACAAGGCTAAGAGCATCGTCAAGCTGCTCAAGGACGCGAAGCTCAAGGTGAACGCCTCGATCCAGGGCGACGCGGTGCGCGTCGCCGGGGCGAAGAAGGACGACTTGCAGTCGGCGATCCAGCTGGTGCGCAAGTCGGTCACCGATCTGCCGCTGCAATACATCAACTTCCGCGACTAAGTCCTTCCGTCCAGCGGCCGTAGATGCGGTTCGCGACCTCGTGCAGGCGCTCGAGACGCGCGCCGAGATCCTTTTCGATGTCCTGCGGCCGCTGCACGGCCGGACTTTTCCCATCGTTTCTAAGCTCGTCGCCGCCGCTGCGCAGCCACGTGCGGACAAGCTCGTCCGTCATCTCGACGTGGCATTGCATGCCGAAATGCTTCCCCAGCGCATACGCCTGGTTTTCGCAGTACTGGTTCTCCAGCACGCGCGTGCCTCCTGGCGGGATGCTGAAGGTCTCGCCATGCCAGTGGAATGATTCGAAGGCCTGCAGATCCCCCAGCCAGTCACGCGCCACCTGGTTGTCGGCGGCGCGCACCTCGCCCCAGCCGATCTCCCGCACAGCGTTGGCCCGGACGCTGCCACCGAAGGCCTTCGACATCAGCTGCCCGCCGAGACAATGGCCGATGACCGGAACGTCCTTGCGCACGGCGTCGCGGATCAGCTCCAGCACCGGCGCGACCCAGGGCAGGGGGTCATTGGCGCTCATCGGCCCGCCCATCAGCGCGAGCCCCGAAAAGCCCGCTGCGTCGCGCGGCACCGGCTCGCCGGCGTCAAGTGCGACCAGCTGCCACGGAATTGAACGCCGCTCGAGGTAGGTGGCAAAATACGCCGGCCCTTCGCTTGGGGCATGCCTAAAAATAGCTACGGGTCTCATGCCCAATTTTATTGCGCTTTTGCTGCTCCTCGCCTGCACCCCCGCGCTGGCGGCGGAGATCGCGCTGATCGGCGTGATCGGCGACAAGGCGGCGGTGCTGTCGGTCGACGGCGGCGACCCGAAGTTGGTGAAGGTCGGGCAGAAGTGGAGCGGCGTCACGGTCGTCGCGGTAGAAAAGGAGCGCGCCACCGTCGAGATCGACGGCAAGCGCCGCGTGCTGGCGCTGGGGCAGCATTACCGCAGCAACACCGCGGTAGCCTCGGACCGCCAGAGCGTGACGCTTGCCGCGGACATGCGCGGCCATTTTGTCACCGACGGCGCGGTGAACGGCAGCCCCACGCGCTTTCTCGTCGACACCGGCGCGACCATGGTGGCAATTCCCGCGAGCGAGGCGGTGCGCTTGGGAATCGACTACCGCAAGGGCCAGCTCGGCGTCATCAAGACCGCGAGCGGGTTGGCCCAGGTTTACCGCGTGAAGCTCGACTCGGTGAAGCTCGGCTCGATCGAGCTGAATGCCGTCGAGGGCGTCGTCGTCGAGCAGGGGCTCGACATCGTGCTGCTCGGCATGAGCTTTCTCAACCGCGTCGAGATGAAGCGCGACGGCGAAACGATGACGCTGATCCGGCGCTTCTAGCTCAGCCGGTCTTGAATTCCAGCTCCCAGTGGCCGGTGGTGAAATCGACCACGATGCGGCCGAGCCGAAGGATATCCCGCCCAATCAACAGGTCGTGCGGCTGCGCGAGCTGCGCGAAAACTGCCAGATCCGCATTGATCTGAGTGCCGTTTTGAAAGGCGATGTTGGCGCGGCACATGGGCACCGGCCGCGAAGCCTCGGTGTCCGCGTTGAGGAAGCGGCAAGGCTTGACGCCCAGTTCCTGCCACAGCCGTACGCTGATGCATGAAATTTCTGCGCCGGTATCCACCTGGGCGCTGACATGGCGCGGCAGCGGCGAGACGTTCGTTTCGCTGAAGGACGCATCGGGCGTGATCTTCACGCCCTGGACGCTCGGACCGTACCGCAGCAGCTCGTCCACCGGCATGTCCACCCCGAGGGTGACCCACCCGCCGAGGGTGAACGCCAAAGCGCGGTTTTTCTTCATGTGAACACCACTACGGCCGGCAACGACAGGATCTGCGCGCAAACGTGAAGGAAGTAGTACTGCAGGGCGCAGGCCCCCAGCGCAACCAGAAGCGTTCCTCGACCTACCACCTGCCAAGTTTCCACATTGGCCTCCTCAAGCGGGCCCCTGGGTGAAAGGGCGCGCATGTACAGCCTGAAGTCTCCGCGTGCCCGCTTCGGCGAATCCTTTTCTTTTTTTCGCATAGTCCCCTCTGAAAGGATCTTGTTGCGCTTGCGGGCAAGCCTAGCAGGATCGCGACGACGGCTCCACCTGTCGCCGGGAGGCGACAGTTCACTTGCCCGGAACCAGGGGCACAAACCGCACCGGCAGGACGTTGCGCTCGTCGTAGCTGCCGTCGGCGCGCTTGGCAATGAGTTTCAGATACTGGATGTCGCCGCCGCCGCCGACCGGAATCACCATCCTGCCGCCGGGTTTGAGCTGCTCCAGCAACGCCGGCGGCACGCGGGGCGCGGCGGCCGTGACCACGATGCCGTCGAACGGCCCGTTCTCCGGCCAGCCTCGGTAACCGTCGCCGATCTTCACTTCGACGTTTCGATAGCCGAGCTCGGCGAGGCGTGCCGCCGCGGTCTTGCCGAGGCTGTCGATCAATTCGATGCTGTACACCTGCTTCACGACCTCGGCCAGAACTGCCGCCTGATAGCCGGAGCCGGTGCCGACTTCGAGCACCACGTGATGCGGCTGTGGCGCGAGCAGGTCGGTCGATAGCGCCACGATGTAGGGCTGCGAGATGGTCTGGCCGCTGCCGATCGGCAGCGGGTGGTTGCGATAAGCGAGCGCGGCCTGCCCGGCGGGAACGAGGCGGTGGCGCTCGACTTTTCCGAGCGCGGCGTGCACGGCCGGCGACATCCTGGCGAGGCCGGTCTCCGCGCGCGTCTCGGCATACATGGCGTCCACTTCGGAGACCATGCGCGCACGCAAGGACGCAAAATCCTGGGAATGGGTTTCTTCAGCCAAGAGAAACCCCAGAAGCAGGGGTATTAACGCGCCCGTTTATTTTTCTCGATGAGCGCGTACGCGCTGTGGTTGTGGATCGACTCGAAGTTCTCGGACTCGACCACGTAGGCCTCGATGCGCTCGTCCAGATTCAGGACGGCCGCGACGTCGCGCACCATGTCCTCGACGAACTTCGGGTTGTCGTAGGCGCGCTCGGTGACGTACTTCTCGTCCGGGCGCTTGAGCAGGCCGTAGAGCTCGCTCGAGCCCTGCTTCTCGACCAGGTCGACGATCTCCTCGATCCAGACGAAGTCGTTGGTGCGGGCGGTGACCGTCACGTGCGAGCGCTGGTTGTGCGCGCCGCGCTCCGAGATGCGCTTGGAGCAGGGGCACAGGCTCGTCACCGGGACCACCACCTTCATGCTGAAGCTCTGCTTGCCCTTCTTGATCTCGCCCATGAAGGTCACCTCGTAATCCATCAGGCTTTTCACGCCCGACACCGGCGCCTTCTTCTCGATGAAGTACGGGAACGCCATCTCGATGTGGCCTTCCGCGGCCTCGAGGCGCTCGACCATCTCGCGCAGCATGACCTGGAAGGTTTCGACGGTGATCTCGCGCTCGTGCTCTTCGAGGATCTCCACGAAGCGCGACATGTGGGTGCCCTTGAAATGGTGCGGCAGGCAGACGTACATGTTGAACGTGGCGATGGTGTGCTGCGCACCGCCCGAGCGCTCCTGGATGCGCATCGGGTGGCGGATCGCCTTGACCCCCACCTGGTCGATCGCGAGCTTGCGCGAGTCGGGGGTCGCCTGGACGTCCGGAATGTTGTGCAGGTCGCGTGCTTTCATAGGGCTATTTTAACATCCGAGTAATTTACTCGGACATTGCGCTGCGTATCGAGTTGCGGATGCCGGCAGCGTCCAGCCCTACCGAGGCAAGCAGCCTGGCGGGGTCTCCATGATCGATGAAACGGTCCGGCAACCCTAATAACAGAACGCGTCTTTCGATTCTTAACTGGGTGAGTGCTTCGCATACCGCACTGCCCGCCCCGCCCATCACCTGGTGTTCTTCGAGCGTGACGAGGAGTTCATGCGTCTGGGAAATGTCCTTTAGAAGTTCGATATCGAGCGGTTTCACGAAGCGCATATTCACTACCGTCGCGTCGAGCTCTTCGGCGGCCTCGAGGGCTGGCTTGAGCATCGCGCCGAAGGCGAGAATCGCCACGCGTTTCCCGCTCCTTCTCACTTCGCCTTTCCCGAGCGGAATGGCTTTCATCTCTTTTTTTGCCTCTCCCAATGCAGCGCCTCGCGGATACCTCACGCTGCAAGGACCATTACTCATAAAACCCGTGTAGAGCATTTGCCGGCATTCGTCGGCATCGGCCGGGGCCATGACCGTCAGATTGGGCACCGTGCGCAGATAGGCGAAGTCGAAGGCGCCGTTGTGAGTCGCGCCGTCGCCGCCGACGAGGCCGCCGCGGTCGAGCGCGAACAGCACCGGCAGATTCTGGATCGCCACGTCGTGGATCAGCTGGTCGTAGCCGCGCTGCAGGAAGGTCGAATAGATGGCCAGCACCGGCCGCATGCCCTCGCACGCGATGCCCGCGGCAAAACTCACCGCGTGCTGCTCGGCGATGCCGACGTCGAAGTAGCGGCTGGGAAACTGCTCCGAGTACTTGACCATGCCGGAGCCTTCGCGCATCGCCGGCGTGATCGCCACCAGACGAGGGTCGAGCGCCGCCATGTCGCACAGCCAGTCGCCGAAGACCTGCGAGTAGGTCGGCTTGGCGCCCGCGGCGGCCTTGAGCCCTTCGGCGGGGTTGAACTTGCCCGGGCCGTGGTAGGCGATCGGATCGTCCTCGGCCAGCTTGTATCCCTGCCCCTTGCGCGTGATGACGTGCAGGAACTGCGGCCCCTTCAGCTTCTTGATGTTGGCGAGCGTCGGGATCAGCGCGTCGAGGTCATGGCCGTCGATCGGACCGATGTAGTTGAAGCCGAACTCCTCGAACAGCGTCGAGGGCGTCACCATCCCTTTCATGTGCTCCTCGGCGCGCCGCGCGAGCTCCCACACGCCGACGCGCTTGAGCAGATGCTCGCTGGCGCGGCGCGCGCTGGAGTAGATGCGGCCTGAAAGCAGCCGAGCGAGATAATTCGTGAGGGCGCCCACCGGCGGCGAGATCGACATCTCGTTGTCGTTCAGGATCACGAGGAGGCTCACGTTCATGGCGCCGGCGTTGTTCATCGCCTCGTATGCCATGCCGGCCGACATCGCGCCGTCGCCGATCACCGCGATGCAATGGCGCTTGTCTCCCTTTGCCCTCGCGCCCACGGCCATGCCGAGCGCCGCCGAGATCGAGGTGGAGGAGTGCGCGGTGCCGAAGGTGTCGTACTTCGACTCGATGCGCCGCGGGAAGCCTGAAATGCCATCGATCATGCGCAGCCGCGACATGGCTTCGCGCCTGCCGGTGAGGATCTTGTGCGGGTAGGTCTGGTGGCCGACGTCCCAGACGATGCGGTCCTCGGGCGTCTCGAAAATGTAGTGAAGCGCGATGGTCAGCTCGACGGTGCCGAGATTGGAGGACAGGTGGCCGCCGGTCTTCGACACCGACTCGAGCACGTATGCGCGCAGCTCGTCGGCGAGCTGCTGCAGCTGCTTGCGCTCGAGGCTGCGCAGCTGCGCCGGGTCGTCGATGGTCTTCAGCAGCTCGTACATCGACGGATTGTAGCCGTCGGCTGGCAGCGCTTCGCTGATCGTGGACACGGCTAGAATTTTCTCAGAACGATGAAATCGGCGAGCTCGCCCAGGCGGCGCGATCTTCCCTCGAGGCCCTCAAGCGCCGCATGGGCCTGGCCGCGCAGTTCCTCCGCCATGCGGCGCGCGGCGGCAATACCGACCACCGACACGTAGGTCGGCTTGCCTTGCTTGGAGTCCTTGCCCGCGGTCTTGCCGAGCGTCGCGGTATTGGCGTCGTAATCAAGCACATCGTCTACTACCTGGAACGCCAAGCCTACCGCTTTCGCGTACCGGTCCAGTTTAGATTTCTCATTTTGCGCGAGTTCACTGCCACAAGCGGCGCCCAGGAGCACCGCCGCGCGAATCAGGGCGCCGGTCTTGTGGATATGCATCAACTCCAGCTCCGGCAGCGTCAACGAGCGCCCGGTCGCTTCCAGGTCGGTCTGCTGCCCCCCGGCCATGCCGCGCGAGCCGGCAGCGACAGCAAGGATCTTCACCAATTCGAGCTGCGTGCGTGCATCGTCGGCGATGCGGTACTCGGCGAGCAGCTGGAAGGCGAGCGACTGCAGCGCGTCGCCCGCCAGCAGCGCGGTGGCTTCGTCGTACTCGACGTGGACCGTCGGCTTGCCGCGCCGGAGAACGTCGTTGTCCATGCAGGGCAGATCATCGTGCACCAGCGAATAGGCGTGGATCAGCTCGACTGCGGCGGCAGCAATCTCGAGCCGCTCCGCGGATGCGCTCGCCACTTCGCCGGCGGCAAACACCAGCAGCGGCCGCACCCGCTTGCCGCCTTCCAGCGTGGCGTAGCGCATCGCTTCGTGCAGCCGCGCAGGGGCGAGGTGTGCCGGCGGCAGCAGGCGTACGAGCGCCGTTTCCATCCGTGCCTGGACCCCGCCCATCCAGGCCTGGAAGCTCGCCTCAGCCTCCTTCACCGGATGGGGGCTCTGCCGCTGCCGCGAGGGGCTTGAGCACTTCGCCCTCCAGGACCTTGACCTGCTGCTGCGCGGCCTCGAGCCGCTGCTGGCAGAAACGCGCGAGCTCGAGGCCGCGTTTATGCGTGGCGAGCGCCTGCTCGAGCGATAGCTCGCCGCTCTCCATGCTCCTGACTATTTTTTCCAGCTCTGCGAGCGCTCGTTCAAAGGTCAGCTCACCTGAAGGCTTGCTCATCTTTTAGTAAAATACTGTTTTTCTAGGAGCTTTACAACGCATGTCGGACGTGGCAACCCTGCGGCAAATCAAGCCGGCGCGCAGCCAGCTGCCGGTGTCCTGGTACTTCGATGCGGAGCATTTCGCGCTCGAAAAGCGCCTGTTGTTCGATGCCGGAGCCAACTACGTCGGGCATCAACTGATGGTGCCCGAGGTAGGGGATTACCAAACACTTGCGTGGGCCGACCACGCGAAGATGCTGGTGCGCAATGAAGCTGGCATCTCCCTGCTCTCCAACGTCTGCCGTCACCGCCAGTCCATCATGCTGGAAGGGCGCGGCAATGCGCAGCACATCGTCTGCCCCCTGCATCGCTGGACCTACGACCTGAAGGGCGAGCTGCTCGGCGCGCCGCATTTCCCCGAGAACCCCTGCGTTCGGCTGCGCTCAATCCCGCTCACCGAGTGGCAGGGCTTGCTGTTTGCCGGCCCGCGCAATCCGCGCCAGGACCTGGCCAAGATCACCACTGCGGCGGACTGGGATTTCAGCGGCTACGTGCTCGATTCGGTTCGCGTCGACGACTACGACGTCAACTGGAAAACCTTCGTCGAGGTGTACCTGGAGGTCTACCACGTCGATCCCTTCCACCCCGGGCTCGGAAACTTCGCCGACTGCAACAACTTCACCGTCGACTACGGCGAGCACTACTCGGTGCAGATCGTCGCGCCGAAGGCGGGTCTCGAGCGGCCCGGCACGCCGACCTACAAACGCTGGCACGACATGTGCCTCAAGTTCCTGAACGGCCGCGAGCCCAAGTACGGTGCCCTGTGGATGACGTACGTCCCGGGCGTCATGCTGGAGTGGTACCCGAACGTGCTGGTCGTCTCGCACCTGATCCCGCGCTCGGCGCGGCGCACGACCAACGTGGTCGAGTTCTACTACCCCGAGGAGATCGCGCTGTTCGAGCGCGAGTTCGTCGAAGCTCAGCAGGCCGCGTACCTGGAAACCGCGATCGAGGACAACGTGCTTTGCGAACGCATGGACCGCGGCCGGCGCGCATTGTACGAGGAAGGACTGGACGACGCCGGTCCATACCAATCACCGATGGAAGATGCCGAGATGCACTTCCACGAATGGCTGCACAAGCGCCTTGGGCGGTAATGGCGCACACGACCCTCGTCAGCACCGAACAGCTCGAAACAAATCTTGCGTCGTGGCGGCCGTTCGATTGCCGCCACGACCTCGCGAAGCCTGAGCTCGGCGAGCAGCAGTACCGCGAAGCCCATATCCCGGGCGCGCTCTTCGCGCACCTCGACCGCGACCTGTCTGCGCCGAAGACCGGGCACAACGGCCGCCATCCGCTGCCCGATCGGGGCGCCTTCATCGCCTGGCTCGGCCAGCAGGGGCTCGAGCCCGGCGACCAGGTAGTGTGCTACGACGGCGCGAGCGGCGCCATGGCGGCGCGCCTGTGGTGGATGCTGCGCTGGGCCGGACACGACGCGGCCGCGGTGCTCGACGGCGGCCTCGCAAAGTGGCTGCACGAAGGTCGGCCGATCACCCGCGAAATGCCGCGATTCGCGCACAGGAGTTATCCGGTCAAGCCCTGCGCCGCGCAAAACGTGCAGGCGAAGGCCTTGGAGACGCGCAGAGAGAAACTTCTGCTGATCGACGCGCGCGCTCCAGCGCGCTTTCGCGGCGAGCAGGAACCGATCGACCCGGTCGCCGGCCGCATCCCCGGCGCAAGGAATCGCTTCAGCAATGACAATTTGTCGGCAGACGGCACTTTCAAGCGTCCGGAAGAGTTGAACAAAGAATTCCTCGCCGTCCTTGGCGACCACCGGCCGGGTGAAGTCGTGAATTACTGCGGATCGGGCGTTGCGGCTTGCCATAACCTTCTTGCGATGGAGGTTGCCGGACTGCCCGGCGCGAAGCTCTACGCCGGATCCTGGAGCGAGTGGATTGCCGATCCGGCGCGACCGCGGGAACAAGGCTAGAAAGCGAAGAGCCTGGCAGGGTTGTCGACGAGCACTGCGCGCCGGGTTGCCTCGTCCGGCGCCCAACTGCCCAGCAAATTGAACAGCTCGATCGAGCCCACCTTGTCGGCGAACGACAGGTGCGGGTAGTCGCTTCCCCAGATGACGCGATCGGGCGCGGCCTGCAACAGGGCGCGCGCCATCGGCGCGGCATCGGCAAAGCCCGGCGCCTGCGATATGCGGTACACGCCGGTGAGCTTGACCCAGCAGCGGCCCTCGCCATTCCTCAACAATCCGATCAATCCTTGAAAACCGGGTTGCGCGACCCCGTCCCGGGCGAGGAACATGCCCATGTGCGCGAGCGTGAAATCGACCCTCAGCTTTGAAAGAACAGGCAGCAACTCAGCAGTGAGCCAGCCAGGCAGGAGGAAATCGAGGTGCCAGCCGAGCTCCGCGCAGCGCGCTTGGAGGCGTTCGATGCGCGCGAGCAGCCTGCCAGCGAGCCCCGCCTCGGCTGGGTGGATCGGTGAGACGTTGACTCGCACCCCGCGCACGCCGATTTCATGCAGCCGGGCCAGCTCCGCGTCCGGGACGTTTTCGTCCACGTCCACAATGCCCCGGGAATTCGGCGTCTCCCGCATGGCATCCAGCATGCAGCTGTTGTCGCGGCCATAGGCGCTCGGCTGCACGAAGACGAAGCGCTCGAAGCCCAGCTGCCGGGCGAGCTGCAGATACTCCCCGAGCGGCGCGAGCGGCGGCTTGTAGCGCAGCTTCGGGTCGCGCGCGGGATAGCGCTCGGCGGCTCCGAAGACGTGGAAATGCGCGTCGCACGCGCCGCGCGGCGCGCGCAATGCCGTTATCAAACCGATCTTTATGGCAGTGGCCGGAGCGGCGGCGCCGCGTTGTCCGCGAGGGGCAGGCCGGCGGTGTTCAACACCATCGCCATCAAGGAGTAATAGCCGCTCAGCGCAAGCAACTCGAGCGCGCCGTCGAGGCCGAAGCGCTCGCGCGCGGCGGCGAAGGCTGCATCGCCGACACGACCCGTGGCATGAGCGTCGCGGCAGAAAGCATAGACGGCGGCCTCTTCGGGCGGCAGCCCCGCGGGTTCGCGGCCCTCGGCAATCGCCTCGATGATGCGGTCATCGAGTCCCGCTTTGCGCGCGAGCTTCTCGTGCATGTACCACTCGTGCTGGCAGGTCCAGCGCCGCGCCGTGATCAGTACTGCCAGCTCCACCAGGCGAGCGGGAAGCTTGCTGCCCCAACGCAGCTGCTCACCGAGCTGCTGCAAGCGGCGCGCGAGCTCCGCGTGATGAATGAGAGCGATGAACGGCCCGCGCACCTCGCCGCGCGGACCCGCGGCGATCTCCGCCGCGACTTCGCGCTGCGCTTCGCTCATGGTTTCGGGGGTGAGCCGTGGAAAACGAAGGGCTTGGGTCATGATTCGAACCGTATTATCCGCCTTGCATGATCGCCGACGCCCTCCTCATCGCGCATTTCGCGATCGCTGCCTTCATCGTCGGCGGACTGGTGCTGGTGTGGGCCGGTGCGGCGCTCGGCTGGCGCTGGGTGCGCAATCGCTGGTTTCGTTATCTTCAGCTGGCGGCGATCGCCTTCGTGGCCGCAGAGGCCGTGCTCGGTGTGGCCTGCCCGCTGACGGTCTGGGAGGACATGCTGCGCGGCGGCCTGCGTGCGGAGTCGTTCATCGGGCGCTGGGTTCAACGCCTGCTGTACTACCAGGCGCCGGAGTGGATATTCACCGCCGGCTATGTCTGCTGGACCCTCGCCACGCTGATCACGCTACGGCTCGTTCCGCCCAGGCGAAAAGCTGCCTGAAGATTTCCTCGCGGATCTCGCGCCGGGCCAGTATCAGGTCATGCGGCGCGCCCGGAAAGGCGAGCACGCGCACGTCGGGCCCGAGGCTGCGCGACCGGCGCGCGATATGGCGCCAGTCGAGCACGATATCGGCTTCGTCCGAATGCATCGACAGCACCGGACAGGCGATGGCGAGACCGCGATGTACTTTCGCGTGCGCGTCGCTGATCGCACCGAGCCAGCCGTAGTAGAGCGGGAAGCCCTTGGCCGGCTTCAGCCGCGCATCGAATTCCCAGTCGGCGAGCAGGCTGAGCGCGTAATCCGGATCGAAATAATCCGGGTCGTTGATGAAGGGAAAAAACCGCCCGAGCGCCGCGGCCAGGTGAAGCTGCATGCGCCGCCAATCGGACAACCGCCGCCAATCGAAGAACGCGCTGTTCAGCCAGAGCGCCTTCACCTCGCCGCGCCGGGCGCCTTCGTGCGCGTAGAGCGAGCCCACCAGAGCGCCGGTCGAGTGGCCGGCAAGCAGCACCGGCGCGCCGATCGCGTCGATGGCCGCCGTAATGTCGGCGTAGTACTCGGCGACATCCTTGCAGAAATTGGGGTGCTGGTACGGCCGCAGCGAACGGCCGTGCTTGCGCAGGTCGAGCGCAAAAAAGGCGAAGCCTTCCGCGGCGAAGCGCTCGGCCATGTGGCGCTGGAAGAAATAGTCGGCGTAGCCGTGTACGTAGAGCGCCGCGCCGCGCCGCGAGTCGCCCGCCGGCAGGCGCACCAGGGTCGCGACGACCGCTCCGTCATAATCATCCGGAAACTGCAGCTCCAGCGCCTCGAATCCGGGAAGCAGCGTGTCAGGCCGCCAGCCGCTCATGCCTGGAAAGAGCCCATTGCACGTGTTCGCTAACGAGGGACGAAGGGTGATCGACTCTGGAGCGCAAGGCGGCGATGACTTCGGGCGAGCTTGGCGCATTGCCGAGCCCGACAGCCAGATTGCGCAGCCACCGCTCGTAGCCGATGCGGCGGATCGGCGAGCCTCGCGTGCGCTCGTCGAACTCGGCTTCGCTCCAGGAAAAGAGCTCGACCAGCGTCGCGCGGTCGAGACCGTGCCTGGCTTCAAAATCCTTTTCCTTTGATATCCGTGCAAACCGGTTCCAGGGGCACACGGCCTGGCAATCGTCGCAGCCGTAGACGCGGTTGCCGATGAGCGGGCGCAGCTCCTCGGGAATCGCGCCCTTGTGCTCGATCGTCAGGTACGAGATGCAGCGCCGGGCGTCCAGCTGATACGGAGCGCGTATGGCTTGTGTAGGGCATATATCGATGCATTTCCGGCAACTGCCGCAGTGCTCTGCCACCGGGGTGTCGGCGGGCAGGGGGAGATCGGTGTAAACCTCTCCGAGAAAAAACCACGAGCCGGCCTCGCGGCTGAGCAGCAGCGTGTGCTTGCCGCGCCAGCCGATGCCGGCTCTGGCAGCCAGCTCCACCTCCATCACCGGTGCCGAGTCCGAAAACACGCGGTAGCTGAACGGACCGATGGTTACCTCGATGCGCTCGCACAGCGCCTGCAGGCGATTGCGCAGCAGCTTGTGGTAGTCGCGCCCGCGCGCATAGCGGGCGATGACGGCGCGTTCCGGGTCGGAAGCAATCGCCTGCGATGCGTCGTTCAGGTAATCCATGCGGCAAGAGATCACGCGCAACGTTCCCGGCTTGAGCTCGGCTGGCCGAGCGCGGAGCGCGGCATGGCGCGCCATATACTCCATTTCGCCATGCCAGCCCTGCGCCAGCCATTCCAGCAGCCGCGGCTCCGCGGCCGACAGATCTGCATCGGCGATGCCGACCGCCTGGAACCCCAGCTCGAGTCCCCAGCCCTTGATCGCCTGCGCAAGCGCGCCGTAGTCCATGCCTGTCGATATTAAATTGCCTGATGCTGCAGCCACGCTACGCGTCGGCGAGGCGCTGGCCGGCGGCGCTGCGGCCGGGCGTGTCCTGCACCTGCGCGGCGAGCTTGGCGCCGGCAAGACTACGGTGGTCCGGGGGTTGCTGCGCGGACTGGGATTTAGAGGCCGGGTCAAAAGTCCCAGCTATACTCTGGTTGAACCTTATAGCATTTCGAGATTAAACTTGTATCACTTTGATTTATTTCGGTTCAAGGATCGGTCGGAATGGTTGAGCTCGGGCTTTCGCGAATACTTCAACGCCGAATCGGTTTGCCTGGTCGAATGGCCGGAGCGGGCCGGGTCGCTGCTCGCCCCGCCGGATCTCGAATTGCGCTTGGAATTTGCCGGCGAAGGGCGCCGGGCGATTCTGCAATCGCACTCGCCCACTGGCGAAGCTTGGCTGTCGTCCTTCTTGTCTCGTTCGTAGCGCCCGCCGAAGCACAAGTCCTCTCCAGCCGCATCTGGCCGGCGCGCGACTACACCCGCCTCACCCTCGAATCCCGGGATGAAATCAAGTTCACTTTGTTCGGCGTCAAGGACCCCGAGCGACTGGTGCTCGACCTCGAGCTCGCCGACGTCTCGCCGGCGCTGGTCGAGCTGAACGCCAAAATCGCGGCCGACGACCCCTACGTCCAGGGGCTGCGCGTGGCGCGCAACCGCCCCGGCGTCGTGCGCCTCGTGCTCGATCTCAAGACCGAGGTGAAGCCGCAGGTGTTTACGCTGAAGCCGATCGCCGAGTACGGCCACCGCCTGGTGATCGACATCTATCCCGTGGTGCCGCTCGATCCGCTCGCCGCCCTGATCGAGGAATCGGAAAAGCCCAAAGCGTCCGACAAACCCGGGGTGCCGAAGGTCGCGCGCCTTGCCACCATCGTCATCGATGCCGGCCACGGCGGCGAGGACCCGGGCGCCACCGGACGTCATGGCTCGCGCGAAAAAGATATCACCCTGACGATCGCGCGCCGGCTGAAGGCGCTGGTCGACGCCGAGCCGAACATGCGCGCGCTCCTCACGCGCGACGGCGATTACTACCTGCCGCTGCACGTCCGGGTCGACAAGGCGCGCAAGGTCAAGGCGGACCTGTTCGTTTCGATCCACGCCGACGCCTTCATCCGTCCGCATGCACGTGGCTCCTCCGTGTTCGCGCTGTCCGAGCGCCGCGCGACCTCCGAGGCGGCGAGCTGGCTCGCCAAGAAGGAAAACGAGGCCGACCTGGTCGGCGGCGTCAACCTCGACGTGAAGGACGTGTATTTGAAAAAGACGCTTCTCGACCTGGCGCAGACCGCGACCATCGATCACAGCCTGCGGCTGGGCGATCTGGTGTTGCGCCGGCTGGGCACGGTCAATAGCCTCCACAAGCCGCGCGTCGAGCAGGCCAGCTTCGCCGTGCTGAAGGCGCCCGACGTGCCTTCGATCCTGGTCGAGACCGCGTTCATCTCCAACCCGCAGGAGGAACAGCGGCTGAATGATGAGAGCTACCAGAACAAGCTGGCGCGGGCCCTTCTCGACGGTCTGCGCGACTACGTCGCAAAGCACCCGCCGCGGCCCTCATCCTCCCTGGCGCTGAATTGAGCGGCCCCTGACCCAGGCGATAAGCCCGGGCGAGATGGAAAGCAGCACGATGCCGATGATCACCAGCGTGAGGTTACTCTTCACCGCGGGGATGTTGCCGAACAAATACCCCGCGGCGCAGAGCGAGATCACCCAAAGCAGTGCCCCGGCCGCGCTGAAGGCGAGAAACCGCAGGTAGTTCATCTTCCCCAGGCCACCGACGAAAGGCACGTAAGTGCGCACGATCGGCACGAACCTCGCGATGATGATGGTCTTACCGCCGTGCCGCGCATAAAACTCGCGGGTGCGCTGCAGATGCTTGGGATTCAGCCAGCGCGACCCCTCCTTGCTGAAGACGCGCGGCCCTGCCCAGCGCCCGATCCAGTAGTTGACGTTGTCGCCGCACAGCGCCGCGGCGACCAGCGTGGTCATGACCACGTAAATGTCCATGCCGCCGGCGGCGGCGAGCGTGCCGACGACGAACAGCAGCGAATCGCCGGGAAGAAAAGGCGTCACCACCAGCCCCGTTTCGCAAAACACGATCAGAAACAGCAGCCCGTATACCCAAGCGCCGTGCTGTGCGACGAAAGCGGAGAGATGCGCATCGAGATGCACGACGAAGTCCCACAGCTGGGCGGCGAGTTCCATGGCGCGATTCTATATACTCTTTGTGTGAACGCGATTCGCGTCCTTCCCGACCTTCTGGTGAGCCAGATCGCCGCCGGCGAGGTCGTCGAGCGGCCGGCGTCGGTGCTCAAGGAGCTGCTCGAGAACAGCCTGGACGCGGACGCGCGCTCCATCACCGTAACTCTCGACGAGGGTGGCGCGAAGCGCATCCAGGTCGAGGACGACGGCGCGGGCATCGCACGCGACGAGCTGCCGCTCGCGCTCGCGCGCCACGCCACGAGCAAAATCCGCAGCCTGGAGGACCTCGAAGGCGTCTGCACGATGGGGTTTCGCGGCGAGGCGCTCGCTTCGATTGCCTCGGTGTCGCGAGTATCCATCGCCGCCTGCACCCGCGATGCGCCGCACGGCGCGGCGATCCGCGCCGAGGGCCCGCATATCGGCGAGGTGGAGCCCGCGGCACGCGCCCCGGGCACCACGGTGACGGTCGCCGACCTGTACTTCAACACGCCCGCGCGGCGCAAGTTCCTGCGCAGCGAAGCGACCGAATTCGGCCACTGCGACGAGCTCTTCCGGCGCATCGCGCTCGCCCGCCCGGACATCGGCTTCACGTTCAGGCATAACGGCCGCATCAGCCGGCACCTTCGCAGCCAGCCGCTCCCTGAGCGCGTAGCCGCGCTCCTCGGCGGTGAATTCCTCAGCGCGGCGCTCCCGGTCCAGGCGCAGGCTGGAACGGCGCGTCTATTCGGGTATGCGGGATCGCCCCAGGCTCGAACGGACGCGCAGTACTTCTTCGTAAACGGGCGCTTCGTGCGTGACCGCGTCCTCGCGCACGCGGCGCGCGAGGCGTATGCCGAGCTGCTGCACGGCGAGCGCCAGCCCGGCTACCTGCTGTTTCTCGAAATCGACCCGCGCAGCGTCGACGTCAACGTGCATCCGGCGAAGACCGAAGTGCGCTTTCGCGATTCACGCAGCATTCACCAGTTCGTCTTCCACGCGCTGCAGCGCGCCCTCGCCCCGAGCGTGGCCGAAGCGCCCGTGGCGTATGCCGGGTTTTCGAATGAAAGACTGGTTCAGTCTTCGTTTGCCCTGGCACAGCCGGCGAGCGCCTATGAACCGCTCATCGAAAAGCCGCAACTGCTGGGGCATGCCCTCGCACAACTGCATGGCGTCTATATCCTGGCGCAGAACGAGGCCGGCCTGGTGCTGATCGACATGCACGCCGCGCACGAGCGCATCGTCATGGAGAAGCTGAAGACCCATCTCGAGGCCGGCAAGGTCGAGCGCCAGAGCCTGCTCGTGCCGGCGCTGTTCCGCGCCGAAGCGCTCGAAGTCGCGACCGCCGAGGAGAACCGCGAGGCGCTGGAGCGTCTCGGCCTCGAGATGAGCGCCGCCGGACCGAACGAATTGGCGGTGCGCGCCGCGCCGGTGCTGCTTGCCGGCGGCGACCTCGTCGGCCTGGCGCGCGGCGTGCTGCAGGAATTGAAGGAATTCGGCGCCGAGCAGGTGCTTTTCAAGCGCCAGAACGAGCTCCTCGCCACCATGGCCTGCCACGCCGCGGTGCGCGCCAACCGGCTGCTGTCGATCGCTGAAATGAACGCGCTGCTGCGCGACATGGAGGAAACCGAGCGCTCGGGCACCTGCAACCATGGCCGCCCGACCTGGTACCAGCTGACCCTCGCCGATCTCGACAAGCTGTTCCTGCGGGGGCGCTGAGGTGGCCGGCGTCATGATCGTCACCGGCGGCGGCCGCGGTATCGGCGCGGCGACTGCGCGTCTGGCTGCGCAGCGCGGCTATGCCGTATGCGTGAACTACCGCACCAATCGCTCGGCGGCGGAGAAACTAATCCGAGAAATCGGTGGAATTGCAGTCGCGGGCGACATTTCGCGTGAAGACGACGTAATCCGCCTGTTCGAGGAGACCGACCGTTCCCTCGGTCGCGTGACGGCGCTCGTCAACAACGCCGGCATCGTCGATCTGCGCGCGCGGGTGGAAGACATGTCGGTCGAGCGCCTGCAGCGCATGTTCGCGATCAACGTCATCGGCAGCTTCCTCTGCGCACGCGAGGCGGTGAAGCGCATGGCGGTGCGGCACGGCGGCCGCGGCGGCGCTATCGTCAATCTTTCGTCGGCCGCTGCGCGCCTGGGCGCGCCGGGAGACTACGTCGATTACGCAGCCTCCAAGGGCGCGATCGACAGCTTCACCGTCGGGCTGGCGAAGGAACTCGCCGCCGATGGCATCCGCGTCAACGCGGTGCGGCCCGGCGTGATCCAGACCGAGATCCACGCCCAGAGCGGCGATCCGGGACGGGTCGCGCGCATCGCCGAATCGATCCCCCTGAAGCGCGCCGGCGAGCCCGAGGAAGTCGCGCGCACCATCCTCTGGCTGCTGTCGGACGAGGCCTCCTACATCACCGGCACCATCGTGGACGTGTCCGGCGGCCGCTAGCCGTGACGCGCACGGCGTACGCGCTGCTCGGTCCGACCGCCAGCGGCAAATCGAAGCTCGCCCTGGAACTCGCCGCCCGGCGGCCGATCGAGCTCGTGTCGCTCGACTCGGCGCTGGTGTATCGCGGCATGGATATCGGCACCGCCAAGCCCTCGATCACCGAGCGCTCCAGCGTGCCGCATCACCTGATCGACATCGTCGATCCGGACCACAGCTATTCCACCGGCCGCTGGCGCAGCGATGCGATCCGCGCCGTCATGGACATCCTGCATAGGGGCAAGGCTCCCGTCCTGGTCGGCGGCACCATGCTTTACTACCGCGCCCTGGTCGCGGGGCTCGACACCCTGCCGCAGGCCGATGCGGCAATTCGCGGCGCGATCGATGCCGATGCGAGGCAGCGCGGCTGGCCTGCGCTGCACGCCGAGCTCGAGAAGGTCGATCCGCGCGCCGCGCACCGCATCTCTGCGAACGACTCGCAGCGCATCCAGCGGGCGCTCGAAGTGTGGCGGCTCACCGGCAAGCCGCTGTCAGCGCTGCAAGGCGCCGCGCAGTCGCACTTGCCTTTTCAGCTGAAGGGATTTGCGCTTCTACCGGAGCGGGAAGCGTTGCATGAACGCATCGCGCGGCGCTTCGACGCCATGCTGCAAGCCGGGCTGGTGAACGAAGTGAAGGGGCTGCGCGCCCGCTATCGGCTCACGGCAGGCATGCCGAGTATGCGGGCGGTGGGCTATCGACAGGTATGGCAATACCTGGAAAATGAAATCAATGAGACCGAGATGCGTGAGCGTGCGATCGCGGCCACGCGCCAGCTCGCCAAGCGCCAGCTCACCTGGCTACGCAGCTTCCCCGATCTAATCCGGCTGGACGCCGGCGGCCCGCAGGATGCGCCGGTAACTCTCGATCTGCTGCTTGACGAAGTCGCCTAGCTGCCCGGGCGAGCTTGGATTCAACGCGAAGGCCTGCTTGTCCATGGCCGCCTGCACTTCGCGGCGCGCCATCGCGCCGACGAATTCCTTGTTGAGCCGCTCCACAATGTCACGCGGCATCCGCGCCGGGCCGAACAGCGCCGCCCAGGACGTGATCGAGAACTGCGGCATCCCCGCTTCGGCGATGGTCGGCACTTCGGGTAGCAAGGGACTGCGCTTCGAGAGCGTGGTAACGAGCGCGCGCAGCTTGCCGTCGTTCAGCTGCGCGAGGCCGGTGGTCGGCGTGGCGAGCATCAGCTGCACTCGACCGGCGACCAGGTCGGTAATGCCGGCGGGCTCGCCCTTGTAAGGCACATGGATCATGTCGATGCCGGCGAGCGAATTGATCTGCGCGAACGACACGATGCCGGTGGTATTGCCGGTGGCGTAGTTGAGCTTGCCGGGATTCGCCTTGGCGTAAGCAATCAGATCGGCGAAGGTCTTCGCCGGCACCGCCGGGTGAACGTAGAGGAAGAAAGTGTAGCGGCCGACGTCGGTGATCGGCGTGAAGTCGGCGACCGCGTCGTAAGGCGGTGATTTCTTCATCGCCGGCACCGCGGCCATCGGGCTGTTGGTCGCCATCAGCAGCGTGTAGCCGTCGGGCTGCGCCTTCGCCACCTCGGCCGCCGCGATCGCGCCGTCGGCGCCCGCCTTGTTCTCGACGACGAGCGGCTGGCCGATCGATTGCGACACCGCGCTGGCGAGAATCCTGGTCACGATGTCGGTGGCCGAACCGCCGGGAAACGGCACGACGACGCGTACCGGTTTGGCCGGATACTGCGCGCACACGGCGAGCGGCACCGCAAGCGCCATGACGGCAAGGATCTTCCTAAGCACGCCTTCACCTTACCCTAGAATGCGGGCTCGCGTTCAGGAGCGAACATGGAAATCGGCATCGTCGGTCTGGGAAGAATGGGCGCCGGCATGGCGCGGCGGCTGGCGCGCGCGGGCGTGCACGTCATCTGCCACGACCAGGCCGACGCGGCGCGCGAGGCGATCGCCGCGGAGCCGAATGTCGACTGCGCGGAGAATCTCGCCGCGCTCTGCGCTCGCCTGGCCGGAGAGAGGGTCGTGTTGCTCATGCTGCCGGCAGGAACCACGGTGGAGGACACGATCCGCGATCTGCTGCCGCTGTGCTCGTCGGGCGACACCGTGGTCGATGGCGGCAACAGCTATTACCGGGACTCGATGCGCCGTGCGCTCGGCCTTTCTCAGCAGGGGCTGCGCTATATCGACGCCGGCGTTTCGGGCGGACTGCACGGCCTCGAGCACGGCTATTGCCTGATGCTCGGCGGCACGCCGAAGTCGATCGAGATCTTCGAGCCGTTCGCGAAAATCCTCGCCGCCGACCCCGAGCAGGGCTGGCTGCATTGCGGTCCGAGCGGCGCCGGCCACTACGCCAAGATGATCCACAACGGCATCGAGTACGGGATGATGCAGGCGCTTGCCGAGGGTTTCGCGCTCATCGCCGCGCGGCCGGAGCTCGACATCGACCCGGCGCGGCTTGCCGAGACCTGGCGCCACGGCAGCGTGGTGCGCTCCTGGCTGCTCGATCTGTGCGCCGCCATTCTCAAGGAGAACGAGGATCTCTCGGGCATCGCGCCGGTCGTCGACGATTCGGGCGCCGGACGCTGGACCGCGGTCGAGTCGGTCGAGCTCGGCGTCCCGGCCCCGGTGATCATCGCCGCGCTGATGTCGCGCTTCTCCAGCCAGGGCCGCTCGGACCACGCGCGCAGGCTGCTCGCGATGATGCGCAGCCGCTTTGGAGGCCACGCGGTCCACAGGCCTGCATGATCCTGCTGGTGATGGGCGTCTCGGGCGTGGGCAAGACCACCCTCGGCAAGGCCCTCGCCGGCGAGCTGGGCTGGCGCTTTATCGACGCCGATCACTACCACCCGCCCGCAAACGTGGCGAAAATGGCCGCCGGCATCCCGCTCGCTGACGAGGATCGCTGGCCGTGGCTCGATACGCTGAATCGGGTGTTGAGAAAAGAGGCAAACGCCGTGGTGGCTTGCTCGGCGTTAAAGCAAGCGTATCGAAGCCGCATTCGCGAAGGCCTGGGAAGCTTCCGGATCGTGTACCTCCACGGCAGCTTCGAGCTCATCGCGGCGCGTCTCGCCGAGCGGCCGCACCACTACATGCCCGCCTCGCTCCTCGGCAGCCAGTTCGCGGCGCTCGAGCCGCCCGCGGAAGCGATCGCCATCAACGTCGCTCGAGCGCCTTCAGCCTGCGTCGCCGCCATCCTGGCGCAGCTCGGCCGGGAACAAAAGCTGTAGCGCGGCGGCGCGCGTTACCGCAGCGGCGGCGGTGTGGACCGCCAGCTTGCGGTAACTGTTCTTGATGTGGCTGGTCACCGTGTGGATCGAGATGCCCAGCCGCGCACCGATCTGCGCGTAGGTGCAGCCCGAGGCCAGGAGCCGCAGCACGTCGGTCTCGCGCGAAGTCAGCATGGTTAGTTGCCGATGTGGACCTGGTAGCGCGCGCCGTTCGATAGCGTGCACTCGCCTGCGCCCTGGTACGGGCTGCTCATCTGGTACTCGCAGCTCATGAAGGAGCCGCCCGAGCCGTACGCGCTCGCCACGCCTTTGCGGGCATCGCCGGAAGTACGCGTCGCCTCGCCGCTCAGCACCTCGCCGCGGTAGTTGAGATTGAATCGTCCCTTGCCGCTCATCATGTTGGTCACCGTGCCGTTCAACACGCCAGTTTGCGTGGCGATGTCGTTGGCCGGATAAAGGCGCGCCTGCAGCACCGCGGACGCGGGGGCCTGGGTCGGCGCCGGTTGTTGGGGTGCCGGCGTACTACTATGGATCGGCGCCGGATCCAGCGGCGGCCAAACTGGCCTGCCGTCAGTCCCGATCGGCACGATGTAGCACCCGGCAAGCGCAAAGGCCGGGACGGTAACTGCGAGCGCGAGTCGTTTCGAGAGCTTCATGATTCCCTCCTGATGTGGTGCAGGGCCCTTGCCCTGCTGCAGCCATCATCGGGAGGCGGCGCAGGCGGATCGGTTACGGATCGCTTACCGATTGCTTAAACCTCTCCTGCCAGTCCTCTGCGCGCTCGCGCTGGCCGCTTTCCTGCCAGTGGCGCAGCACGCGGCCCATGGCGCGCTCGAGCCGGCCGCGCATGCGCTCGCGCGGCTGCAGGTACCAGGATGCATCGACGTCGTCCGCCATGAACGGTCCGCGGTACAGGGCGAGCATGCGCTCGGCGAGTTTTTCTACCTGGGCCGGGCTGTTCGCGCGCTCGGCCTCTGCAGCCAGACCTTCGAATGCCCAGGCATCCACCCAGACATAGCGGCGGTCGAGCGTAAGCTTTCCTTCATGCAGCAGCACGGCGCGATCCTCGCCGAGGAGCTTGCGCAGGCGATGCAGGGCGCTGGTGAACGAGCGGTGCGCCGAGTCGCCGTCGATGCGGGGCCAGAGCGCGTCGGTGATGCGGCTTTCGCTGACCTGCTCGCCGCCGTACGAGATCAGCACCTTCAGCAGCTCGAGCGGCCGGCGCTGCGCCTTGCCGCTCGTGGCCAGCGGTTCGTTGTGCCGCAGCAGCCGGAAGCCGCCGAAGGTCTGCACGCGGTACGCCCAAGGCCAGCCTTCGACCGACAGCGGCGGCTGCTCCGGCACCAGGCCGCGCCGCTTGATCAGGTTGCGCGCATATTCAGGCTCGATGCCGGCCTCCAGCGCGTGTGTCAGCGCGCGCGCCACTGCGTTTGGCCGCCACCCGAGGAAATGCTCGTAGCCATACTGGCGCCCTAGCTCCAGGCCGCGGCGCAGCGCGTTATAGCCGGGACGCTGACGGCCGTGCTCGATGGCGATCTGCGCGAAGCCGATCAGGCAGGTGAATTCGAGAAAGCGATTGTCAATGCCGCGCACGATCCCACGCAGCGTCTGCAGGTGAGCCACGCATTTGCGCTGGTCGCCGCAATCGGCCAGGATCCCGGCGAGCGCGAGCCGGCACAGCACCTCGAAGTAAGGGCAGCCGACCTCGATCGCCATGCGCAGCGCCGTCTTCTCGCGCTGCAGCGCGCCCATCAGGTCCTTGCGCAGCATCGCCTCCCACGCCTGGAAATGGTGGTACAGGCATAGACTGAAGCGGCCCGCCCCCGCCAGGTGCGTCTCCAGTTGGCGCGCGATTCCCGCCGCTTCCTCCAGGCCCAGCCGCGCCAGCGCGCCGCCGTAGCCATAGGCGAGCAGCTGGAAGCTCCAGGTGTGCACGCCGGTCGCGCGCGCGAGTTCCAGCCCCTCGCGCATCGCCTTGAGACAGGCGTCGCCGTCGGCGGTCAGCGCCCCATGCATCGCTTGGACCGTCTTCAGCGTGAGCTGCATGAAGGTCGTGACGCCCGGCGTCGCCGCAGTGCGCCGCATGGCCTCGATCAATTCCGCCGCGCGCGAGAACAGCCCGGTCCACATCAGCGTCAGCGCTGCCATCAGCCCGACGATGATGCGCACATTGACGTCGTCGACGTTGCGCGAGGCATTGAGCGCGCGCTCGATCCACGCGCCGATGTCGCGCCGCTGCGGCTGGCGCAGAGTTAGCGCGATGAACATGCTCGTCGCCACGCGCGCCTCGGCCTCGGGGGAAGCGAGCGGCGCATCGTGCGCGGCGGCCGCATCGAGCACCGCGATCCAGCGGTCGAGCAGCGAGAAGTCGTCAAGCTCGTAGAGGATCGCGTCCATCGCTCCCGAGCAGGCGAGCACCATGCCGCGTGCGTCGGGCTGCGCCTGGGTGCGGAACAGCTCGAACGCCTTCTCGTAGAGCAGCCGCGCCTCGCGCGGCGCGAGCGGCGCCCGGCTGGCGGCGGCCCAGTAGATGGTCCAGGGATGCTTCACCTGCACTTCGGGTGGCAGCTCCTCGACCCAGCGGGCAAGCGTCTCGCCGCGGCCTTGCGCGAGGATCGCGGCGGCGTGCCGGTCGATCAGGCGCGCCATCTCGTGCCATTCGTGGCTCTCGCGATACAGCGCCACCGCGTCCTCGACCGGTCCGGCTCGCTCCATCAGCGCCGCGGCGGCGCGCTGCAGCTGGCGCTTGCGGTCCTTCGACAGCGTTTCCTCGGCGCGCGCCTGCAGGAAGTCCCGCAGCATCGGGTGGTACTGGTAGACCGGCTCGGGCTGCGTCTCGCGCAGCGCGACGAAGTAGTTGTTGCGGTGGAGCTCGGCGAGCATCTTTCCCGCATCCGCGTCCACGGTGAGCTCCTCGGCGATGCGCGTGGTCATTTGCGGCAGGAACGCCGTGTTCAGCAGGAACGCCTGCGTGCGCGCGTCCGACTTCTGGAAGATCTCGCCGGCGAGGTAGTCGAACACCAGCTTGGGCGTCGAGGAGTCCGGTGGGCCGGCCATCGAGCCGGTGACTTTCGCCTGCTCGAGGATCAGCACCAGGCCAGCGGCCCAGCCTTCGGTCCGCGCATACAGCGCGTCGAGCGATTCAGGCGCCAGCGCCGGTAGCCGCTGCGCCACGATCGAGGCGGTCTCATCGCGCGTCAGCCGCAGCGCTTCCCAGCCGATGTGCGCCAGCGCGCGGTTGGCGCGTAGCCGCGCAAGGCTGGCGGGCGGGTCGCCGCGGCTCACGAGAATCGCGCAGCCGCCCGGCGGCAGCTCCTGCAGCGCGGTGCGCATCACTTCATGCAAGGGCGACGACGCCGGGACTTCCTGGTAGCCGTCGAAGACGACGGCGAACGGCGGCTTCAGCTGAGCGAACAGGCGCTGGAAGTAGCGCCGCGTGAAGACCGCGAGGCCGGCCTGGTATTCGGGCGTGAGCAGCGGCAGGCGCTCACCCTCGCCCGCCTCGAGGTCGGCCGCCGCAAGGCTGAGGTAGTAGAAGAACGTGGCGACGTCGGCATCGCCTTCATCCAGCTGGTACCAAAGGTACGGCACCGAGGCGTGGTCGAGCCAGCTCGCCACCAGCGTGGTCTTGCCGCAGCCGGGCGGCCCGGAAACCCACACCGCCGGCCCCTCGCGCCCGCGATCGAGCAGCGCAAACAGGCGCCTGCGCGGCAAAATCCCGGTCAGGCTTGGGCGCGCCGTCTTGCCGAGCGACACCCTCGTAGGCTTCATCTCGGCTCCTCCCGAAAGCTATCTTACTACCGCCCCCGCGCCGCGCCTTCCCGCCGCGGATCTGCGCCGCCACGCCAGCCGCCGGGCACGCGTTCGATAGCGTGCAGGCCGCTCACCAGCGGCACCGTTTCGACCCGATGGCCTTTGCGTCTCAATGACCCCGCGAGCGATTCATAGGAAGACCCCTGTTCCAACAAAGTGGGGCCGTTGCGGCTGCCGAAGTTCGGCACCTCGATCGCCGCCTGAACGTCGCGGCCCCAGTCGAGCGCGGCCGCCAGCGTCTTCGCGACGTAGTTGATGATCCACGGGCCGCCCGGAGAGCCGAGCGCCATGCGCAGCGTGCCTTCGCGCTCGAACACGACGGTGGGCGCCATGCTGCTGCGCGGTCGCTTGCGCGGCTGCACCTCGTTGGCCGAACCGGGGACAAAATCGAAGTCGGTGAGCTGGTTGTTGAGCAGGAAGCCGCGCACCATGATGCGGCTGCCGAAAGGGCTTTCGATGGTGCTGGTCATGGCGACGACGTTGCCCTCGGCATCGACGATCGAGAAGTGGCTGGTGCCGTTCGCCTCGGTATCGCCCGGCGGCGCATGGCGCATGGAGCGCTCGCCGATCAGGCGTGCTCTGCGGTCGAGGTACTTTCCGTCCAGGAGCTTCGCAACGGGAACCGCTACAAAATCCGGATCGCCGAGATAGCGCGCGCGGTCGGCATAGGCGAGGCGTCCGGCCTCGGCAAACAGGTGCACCGCGGCGGCGGAATCGGGCGCCGCGCGCTCGAAGCCGGCGCGCTCGAGCAGTCCGAGGATCTGCAGCACCGCGACCCCGCCCGCGCTCGGCGGACCCATCGAGCACAAGCGCCATTGCCGGTAGGGTCCGCAGACCGGCTCGCGCTCCAGGGCGCGGTACTCGGCGAGATCCTGCTCGGAGAGATCCCCCGGTTTCGGATGCGTGCGCACCGCGCGCACGATGTCCGCGGCGATCGGCCCGCGGTAGAAGGCGTCCACGCCTTCGAGCGCGAGCGTACGCAGCGTCGCGCCATACGCGGCATTCACGAGCCGCGTACCTACCCGCTTGGCCCGGCCATCAGCGCCGTAATAGAGTTTTCTTGCAGAGGCATTTTTCTGCAGGAACCGCTCGCGCTCGAGCACTGCGTGCAGCCGCGGCGACATCACGAAGCCTTCCTCCGCGGCGAAAATCGCGTATTGCAGCAGCTCGGTCCACGGCAGGCGCCCGTGCCGCCGGTGCGCAAGCTCGAGCAGCCGCAGCACGCCCGGCACACCAACGGAGCGCCCGCCCACCGCGGCCTCGAGAAAAGGCAATGGTTTTTTTTCAGAGTTCAAAAACCTGTCTGGGCGTGCGGCAGCCGGTGCAGTTTCGCGGCCGTCGTAGGCGCGCAGCTTTTTCTCCTTCTCCGACCAGTGCAGTAGGAAAGCGCCGCCGCCGATGCCTGAGGATTCCGGCTCGACGAGGCCGAGAACCATCTGCACGGCGACCGCGGCGTCGAGCGCCGTGCCGCCGAGCTGCAGCACCGAGTAGCCGGCTTCGGCCGCGAGCGGATGCGCTGCTGCGACCATGAACTGCCGCGCGCTGACGGCGTCGCGCGCATTCGCGACAAGGCAGAAAAGAAAAAGGGCGACCGCAGCCGCCCTTCTCAGAAACATTACTTTGAAAATCTTCACACCATCAGGGGCACGATGAGCAGCGCGACGATGTTGATGATCTTGATGAGCGGATTGACGGCCGGACCGGCGGTGTCCTTGTAGGGATCGCCCACCGTGTCGCCGGTGACCGCCGCCTTGTGCGCGTCCGAGCCCTTGCCGCCGTGATGGCCGTCCTCGATGTACTTCTTGGCGTTGTCCCAGGCGCCGCCGCCGGTGGTCATCGAGATGGCAACGAAGAGCCCCGTGACGATAGTGCCCATCAGCACGCCGCCGAGCGCCTGCGGCCCGAGGGCCAGGCCGACGATGATCGGCACCAGCACCGGCAGCAGCGACGGAACCATCATCTCCCTGATGGCGGCGCGCGTCAGCATGTCGACCGCCGTGCCGTATTCGGGCTTGGCGCGGCCTTCCATGATGCCGGGAATTTCCTTGAACTGGCGCCGCACTTCCAGCACCACCGCACCCGCGGCGCGGCCCACCGCTTCCATTGCCATGGCGCTGAAGAGATACGGCACCATGCCGCCGATGAACAGGCCGATGATCACCAGGGGATTGGAGAGATCGAAGCTGAAGCTCTTGCCGGCGGCGTCCAGCGCGTGCGTATAGTCGGCGAAGAGGACCAGGGCTGCGAGGCCCGCCGAACCGATCGCGTAGCCCTTGGTCACCGCCTTGGTGGTATTGCCGACCGCATCCAGCGGATCGGTGATGTCGCGCACCGACTCGGGCAGGTCCGCCATCTGGGCGATGCCGCCGGCGTTGTCGGTGATCGGGCCGTAGGCGTCGAGCGCAACGATGATACCCGTCATCGACAGCATCGAGGTGGCTGCGATGGCGATGCCGTAAAGGCCGGCGAGCGCGTACGAGACGAAAATCGCGACGCACACCGCCAGCACCGGCAAGGCCGTCGCCTTCATCGACACGCCGAGGCCGGCGATGATGTTGGTCGCATGACCGGTGACCGACGCTTCAGCGACATGGCGCACCGGCTTGAATTGCGTGCCGGTGTAGTACTCGGTGATCCACACCATGAAGCCGGTGAGCGCAAGACCGACGACCGCCGCGCCCCACAGGTGCCACACCGTGATCAGTCTCTTGCCGCCCGGCATGTCAAAGGGGACCTCCTTGAGCACGTCCCCCATCACGTACAGCGTTATGGGCCAGAAGACGACGAAGGCCAGGCCTCCCGCCACCCATAGCCCGCGGTACAACGCGGGCATCACGTTCTTCTCGCCGGGCTTGGCCTTCACCCACCACGTGCCGAGGATCGAGGCGATGATCGAGAAGCCGCCGAGGACAAGGGGATAGATCACCGCGGCCGGGCTGGTGGTCTTCACCATCAGCGCGCCGAGCAGCATGGTGGCAATGATGGTCACCGCGTAGGTTTCGAACAGGTCCGCCGCCATGCCGGCGCAGTCGCCGACGTTGTCGCCGACGTTGTCGGCGATCACCGCCGGGTTGCGCGGGTCGTCCTCGGGGATGCCGGCTTCGACCTTGCCAACGAGGTCGGCGCCGACGTCGGCGCCCTTGGTGAAGATGCCGCCGCCGAGACGCGCGAAGATCGAGATCAGCGAGCCGCCGAATCCCAGTCCGACCAGCGGTTGGATGATATGGGTCAGGTCCGATTTGTCGACTGCGTTGGCATAGAGCAGCGTGAAGTAGCCCGCCACGCCGAGCAGGCCGAGCCCGACCACCAGCATCCCCGTGACCGCGCCGCCCTTGAATGCGACCTGCAGCGCTTCATTCAGTCCGACGCGCGCGGCCTCGGCCGTGCGCACGTTGGCGCGCACCGAGATGTTCATGCCGATGACCCCGCAGGCGCCCGACAACAGCGCGCCGATCAGGAAGCCCCATGCCGTCGGCCAGCCGAGCGCAGGGATGAAGCCGATGACGAGGAACAGGATCACGCCGACGATGGCGATGGTCTTGTACTGCCGCCACAGGTAAGCGTTCGCGCCCTCGCGCACCGCAGCGGCGATCTCGCGCATGCGCTCGTTGCCGTCCGGGAGGCGCAGGATGCGCGAGCTCTGCCAGATGCCGTAGACGATGGCTACCAGCGCGCAGCCGAGCGCGAACAGGAGTCCCCCGGACATAATGTTCTCCCCTTGAAAAGACTAAAATCTTATCAGGTCAACGCGGCGAAAGCGCGCGCCTTGACCTCGTCCACCGCGCCGCGGCCCGAGATCCTGCGGTACTTCGGCGCGCGCGGGTCGCCCGAAGCGGCCCACTTTCCATAGTAGTCCACGAGCGGCCGAGTCTGCGCGCGGTAGACCTCGAGCCGCTTGCGCACCGTCTCTTCGCGGTCGTCGTCGCGCTGAATCAGCGGCTCGCCGGTCTCATCGTCGCGGCCTTCGATCTTCGGCGGATTGAATTTCACGTGATAAGTGCGGCCCGAGGCGGGATGCACGCGCCGGCCGCTCATGCGCACGATGATGTCGTCGTCGGGGACGTCGATCTCGAGCACGTAATCGATCGGCACTTGCGCCGCCTTCATCGCCTCGGCTTGCGGAATGGTGCGCGGAAAGCCGTCGAACAGGTAACCGCTCTTGCAGTCCGGCTGCTTGAGCCGCTCCTTCACCAGCTCGATGATGATGTCGTCGGAAACCAGCTGCCCGGCGTCCATCACCTTTTTCGCTGCTAGGCCGAGAGGCGTTCCCGCCTTGACCGCCGCGCGCAGCATGTCGCCGGTCGAGATCTGCGGGATGCCAAACTTGTCGCGGATGTAGGCGGCTTGCGTGCCCTTGCCGGCGCCGGGCGGACCCAAGAGTATCAACTTCATGCCAGCATTTTACGCACCGCCTCCAGATCCTGAGGCGTGTCGATGCCTGGCGGAATTTCGCGCGTGCTGACGACTACCGCGATGCGGTAGCCGTGCCAGAGCGCACGCAACTGTTCCAGCGCCTCGGTTTTCTCGAGAGGAGATTCTTCCAACTCAGAGAACTTCAGCAGAAAACCTACACGGTACGCGTAAAGGCCGGCATGGCGATACGCTTGCGCCTTGCCTTGGCGCGGATACGGAATTGCGGCGCGGCTGAAATAGAGCGCGTAGCGCTTCGCGTCGAGTACCACTTTCACTACGTTCGGGTTGGCGGACGCAGCCGCGTCATGTATCGGGTGGCAGGCGGTGGCGACGCTCACGTCCTGCTGTTTGCCTAAGATATTTGCAACTTCGGCGATGAGGCGCGGCTCCATCAGCGGCTCGTCGCCCTGCAGGTTGACGACGATCTCGTCATCGGCCAGGCGCAGCTCTCGCGCCGCCTCGGCGAGGCGGTCGGTGCCGGAAGCGTGGTCGCTGCGTGTCATCAGCGCCGAGTGGCCATGCGCGCGCACCGCTTCCGCGATGCGCGCGTCGTCGGTGGCGACGTGGACTGCGGCAGCGCCGCTCTGGGCGGCGCGCTCGCACACCCGCACGATCATCGGCCTGCCGCCGAGGTCGACGAGGGGCTTGCCTGGAAAACGAGTCGAAGCGTAGCGCGCGGGGATGATGACGCTGAATTTCACGCCACTTCTTCTTCCGGCGGGAGCTTGCGCGCCTCCTCTTCGAGCATGACCGGAATGCCGTCCTTCACCGGGTAGGCGAGGCGATCGGCCTTGCAGACGAGCTCGCGCGCCTCCTTGCGGTAGACGAGCCGCCCCTTGCAAAGCGGGCACACCAGGATCTCAAGCAGCTTTGGATCGACGCCTGCAGTCATCGAGGCTCCTTTGGACGCCTAAGGTCATCGAGGCTCCCTAGCAGCCAGTCGCCGAACGCGGGATCGAGCTTCGCCGACACCGGCAGCACCCACCACTCCGGCCGGGCCGCGTGGCGCAATTTTACCGCGTCCTTTTCGGTCATCAGCACCGGCAGGTCGTCGCCGAACTCCAGCTCGCGCGGCGCGAGCGCATGATGATCGGCAAACGGATGCGGCAGGACCTTCAGTCCGAGCTTCGCCAGGTGCAGAAAAAAGCGGTTCGGGTCGCCGATACCGGCGACGGCGTGGACTCTCTGGCCGGCGAAGGCGCTGGCCGGCCGGCGGTCGCGAGCGTCCGTCATGCGGTGCAGGACCTCGCCTTCCAGTTTCATGGCATAGCCCTTGATGGAAGAGCCATGCGACACCACGGCGTCGACCGAGGCCAGGCGCCCGGCGGGCTCGCGCAGCGGCCCCGCCGGCAGCAGAAATCCGTTGCCGAGGCCGCGCGCATCCACCACCGCGATCTCGAGATCGCGCCGCAGCCGGTAGTGCTGCAGCCCATCGTCGAGAATCAGCACGTTCACGTCGGCATGCTGCGCGCGCAGTGCCGCGGCGACGCTGACGCGATCGGGGCCCACCCAGACCGGGCAGCCGCTGCGGCGCGAGAGAACCACCGGCTCGTCTCCGACCTCGGAGGCCTGATCCGCTACCGTCGCCGCGCGCGGCGCCTCGATTTTCGCGCCGTAGCCGCGCGACACGATGCCCGGCGACCAACCCTTCGCTTTGAGGAATTCGGCGATCCAGAGCACGAGCGGCGTCTTGCCGCTGCCGCCGACGGTGAGGTTGCCGACGACGATCACCGGAACGCCTGGATGCTTCGACTTCAAAAGCCTCAGCTTGAAGAGCAAGCGGCGTATGAGAACCGCGGCCCCGAATAAAAGGCTGACGGGCCACAGCAGCCAGGCCATGGCGCCGCGGCGATACCAGTACTTCACTACTTGGCGGACTGCGTGGTGAAGGTGATCTGCGACAGGCCGGCGAGCCGCGACGCCTCCAGCACGCGCACCACCGCCTGGTGCGTGGCGGCGGCGTCGGCGCTGATCACCACTACCGGCTCCTTCAGCGCGCCGGCGGCGCGCTTCAGCTCCTCGGCCAGCTGCTCGACGCCGCGGAAAGCGACCGCATTGCGGTTGATCACGTATTGTCCCTGGGCGCTGACCAGCACCGCGATCTCGTTCGAGCGCTCGAGCTGTTTCTCGGCGTCGGCGGTCGGCAGGTTGATCTGCAGCTCGGTGTACTTCGAATAGGTGGTGGTGATCATGAGGAAGATCAGGATCACCATCATCACGTCGATCAGCGGCACGAGGTTGATCTCGAGCGTTTCTTTCACCTTGCCGCGCTGAAAGTCCATCTACTGCTGGCGCTCGCCGTGAACGATGTCCACCAGCTTGGAAGCCTGATCTTCCATTTCCACCACCAGGCCGTCGACCTTGTTCTTGAAGTGCCGATACACAATCAGCGACGGCACCGCGATGCCGATGCCGAACGCGGTGTTGTAGAGCGCGATCGAGATGCCGTGCGCAAGCTGCTGCGGGTTGGTGCCGGTAGGCGACTGCGAGCCGAAGATCTCGATCATGCCGATCACCGTGCCGAACAGTCCAAGCAGCGGCGCGGCTGTCGCAATGGTACCGAGCGTGGTAAGGAAGCGCTCGAGCTCGTGCGCGACTGCGCGCCCGGCCTCTTCGATCGCCTCCTTCATCACGTAGCGCGAGCTTTTGCGGTTGCGCAGGCCCGCGGCGAGCACCGTGCCGAGCGGCGAGTCCTTGGTGAGTTTTTGCAGCACCTCTTCGTTGACGCCCTGGCGTTTGTAGACCGTGATCACCTGCTCGAGCAGGGTGGGCGGAATGATCTTTTTTTCGCGCAGCGAGATCGAGCGCTCGATGATCAGCGCGACTGCGATCACGGAAGCGAGCAGCAGGAACCAGATCGGCCACCCCGCTGCCTGGATGATTGCGAACAACTCTTTTTCCTTGTCGTTTTCTGGGCGCTGCGCGCCGACTTTAAGTCAAACTCTCGAGCCGCCGCAAGTTTCCGCAGCGCACCAAAGCTGCTCTTTGCTGTAGTCGCGCCGCGATTAGCCGTAGTGGATTTTGCGATATCCACAAAAGCTGTGGATAACTTTGTGGATTATCGCTGAATTGAGCGTCGCCACGTACTGTCAGAGCGTGCCGAGACGGTTGCGATCAAAATTTGAGCAGTTTTTTCCCCTCGGCAAACAGACTGTTACGTAAAGGAATCGGGTTCCGCGCGCAGCTTTGTCGCGCCGCGGCAGCGGCGCGGACGCGATGTGGATTAGTCTAGGGCTCGATGGCCGCTTCGGATTCCATGCAGCCCACCGCCGTTGTCACCGTCTCGGAGTTGCTGCGCAGCGTGCGCGACACCCTGGAACGGCGCTTCCCGCTGCTCTGGGTGCGCGGCGAACTGTCCAATCTGTCGCGCGTGCCCTCCGGGCACTGCTACTTCACGCTGAAGGATGCCACGGCACAGGTCGACTGCGTGATGTTCCGCAGCCGGGCCGCCGCGCTCGATTGGGAGCCGCGCGACGGGGCTCAGGTCGAAGTACGGGCGCTGGTGACGCTCTACGAGCCGCGCGGCCGCTTCCAGCTCACGGTAGAGGGGATGCGGCCTGCGGGCCTCGGACCGCTCTACGAACGCTTCCTGCGCCTGAAGGAGAAGCTCGAGCGCGAAGGCCTGTTCAACGTCGCGGCCAAGCGCGAACCGCCGGCTTTCCCGGGCTGCATCGGCGTGCTGACTTCGCCCGCGGCCGCGGCGCTGCGCGACGTGCTGACGACCCTGGCGCGGCGCAACCCGGCTATTCCGGTCATCGTCTATCCCGTGCCGGTGCAGGGCGAAGCTGCTGCGGGGCGCATCGCCGCGATGCTCGCGATCGCCAACGCGCGCGACGAATGCGACGTGCTGCTGCTCGTGCGCGGCGGCGGCTCGATCGAGGATCTGTGGTCTTTCAACGAGGAAAAGGTGGCGCGCGCCCTGCGCGCCTCGCGCATCCCGGTGGTGGTCGGCGTCGGCCACGAGACCGACTTCACCATTGCCGACTTCGCCGCCGACCGGCGTGCGCCCACGCCTACCGCCGCAGCGGAGCTCGTCAGCCCATCGCGAGCGGAGCTGCTCGCGCAGCTCGCAGATTGCGCGCGCCGCGTGGTACGCGAAATGCGCCGCCGCCTGGAGTACGCCATGCAGAACACGGACTCGCTGGCGCGCCGGCTGGTGCACCCGGGCGAGCGCCTGCGGTCCCATCAGCAGCTCGCCACTCAGCTGCTGGCGCGTCTCGCGTTCAGTTTTTCGCATCGAATCCATCGCTGCGGCGCACTTCTCGAGCGGCTGCAAGCGACCCTGGCAAGCGTCGACCCCACGGCGGTGCTTTCGCGCGGCTACAGCATCACGCGCACCGCCGCCGGCGAACTGGTGCGCGACGCCGCTCAGGTACGCGACGGCGAGCGCCTGCACACCACGCTCGCGCGCGGCAGCCTTGAAAGCGAAGTGCGGAAAAAACCGACCCTATAATCCGCGATGGGCCACCGGCTTTCCAAAATCACCACGCGTACCGGGGATGCCGGCGAAACCGGGTTGGGTGACGGCTCGCGCGTGCCCAAGGACAGCCCGCGCGTGCGCGCGCTCGGCGACATCGATGAGCTCAACTCGGCGCTCGGGGTGCTGCTCGCCGAGGAGTTGCCGCATGAGTTGCGCGATGCGCTCGGCCAAGTGCAGCACGACCTGTTCGATCTCGGCGGCGAGTTGAGCATCCCGGGCCACGCGCTGCTCGGCGACGAGCACGTCCAGCGGCTCGAGGAGCGGCTCGAAGCCTGGAACGCCCATCTGCCGCCGCTCAAGGAGTTCATCCTGCCGGGCGGCACGCGCGCTGCCGCCGGCGCACATCTCGCGCGCACCGTGTGCCGGCGAGCCGAGCGCAGCGTGGTCGCGCTCGGACAAAAAGACAAAATCAGCGTTCACGCGCGCCGTTACCTCAATCGATTGTCCGATCTGCTGTTCGTCGCCGCGCGCATGCTCAATCGCCACGCTGGGCGCGGCGACGTGCAGTGGCGCCACGAGCGCAAGAAAAAGTAGAATGAATAATGCCCCGGGAGGAGCGCAAGGCGCACCATCGCGTGCTCATCATCGATGACGAGGAGTCGACCCGGCTGCTCCTCGCGCGCT
This sequence comes from Burkholderiales bacterium, assembly GCA_035602335.1. Classification (GTDB taxonomy): domain Bacteria; phylum Pseudomonadota; class Gammaproteobacteria; order Burkholderiales; family SG8-39; genus SCGC-AG-212-J23. Next base: position 4,844 of record DATNMK010000084.1, on the reverse strand, counting down.
ACCTCTCCAAGGATTTGAAGATCGAGGCGCAACTCGCCGGCACCTGCGAGCAGGCGCTGCGCTACGCCGGCGACTATGCGTACGACGTGATCCTGCTCGACCTGCTGATGCCCGGCATCGGCGGCCTGGAAGTGCTGAAGGAAATCCGCAACGCCTCGCCGAACGCCGCGACTCCGGTGGTGATGATCTCGGTGGTGTCGGACCAGGAGACCATCGAGCGCTGCCTGGCCGCGGGCGCCAGCGCCTATCATGTCAAGCCGGTGCGCCGCGCCGAGATCGTGGCCACCGTCCAGCAGCAGCTCGCTTCCCGCAGGAAATCCGCACGGTGACCAGACCATGACAGACATCCGCATCTACAACGTTGACGCGCTCGGCAAGCCGCTCGGCCAATACTCGCATGTCACGCGGGTCAAGACCGGCGAATTGCTTTTCATTGCCGGGATGCTGGCCTCCGGCGAGGACTTCGACGCGCAGTGCGCCGGCGTGTTCGGCCAGATCGAGAAAGCGCTGAAATCAGCCGGCGCCGGCTGGGGAAGCGTGGTGCAGTTCACCACCTACCTGGTGCACTCGCAGGACATTCCGAAATTCATGCAGTTCAGGCAGCGCGAGTTCCCGGGAATGTTCCCGAACGGCGCCTATCCGCCGAACACGCTGCTGATCATCGACCGCCTGGTGGGCGAGCAATACCTGCTCGAGGTTCAGACGGTCGCGGCGTTCTAGGCTTCCTCGACGAACACCTCTTCGCGCTTCTTGCGGATGGCGGGGAGCGCCACGACGATCAGCAGGATCGTCGCCGCGATGATGAATCCGGCGCTGATCGGCTTGGTGAGGAACACCGTCGGATCGCCGCGCGATAGCAGCATGGCGCGCCTCAGATTCTCCTCCATCAGCGGCCCGAGGATGAAGCCGAGGATCATCGGCGCCGGCTCGCACTCCAGCTTGACGCAGACGTAGCCCACGATGCCGAACACCGCCATGATCAGCACGTCGAAGGCGTTGTTCGACAGGCTGAACACGCCGATCGCCATGAACACCAGGATCGAGGGATAGAGGTAGCGGTAGGGCACCGTCAGCAGCTTGACCCACATGCCGATCAGCGGCAGGTTGAGCACCACCAGCATCAGGTTGCCGACCCACATCGACGCGATCAGCCCCCAGAAGAGCTGCGGCTTCTCGTTCATCACCTGCGGCCCGGGGGCAATGCCCTGGATCATCAGCGCGCCGATCATCAGCGCCATCACCGCGTTGCTCGGGATGCCCAGCGTCAGCATCGGGATGAACGAAGTCTGTGCGCCCGCGTTGTTGGCCGACTCCGGCCCCGCCACGCCCTCGATCGCGCCCTTGCCGAACTGCTCGGGATGTCTCGAGACCTTTTTCTCCAGGGTATAGGCGCCGAACGACGCAAGCAGCGCGCCGCCTCCGGGAAGAATGCCGAGGAACGAGCCGAGCGCGGTGCCGCGCAGCACGGCGGGCCAGGAGCGCATGAAATCGTCCTTGGTCGGCCAGAGATTCGTCACTTTCTTGGTGAAGATCTCGCGGTCGCCCTTGAGCTCCAGGTTGGCAACGATCTCGGCGGTGCCGAACATGCCCATCGCGACGATCACGAAGCCGATGCCATCGGAAAGCTCAGGAATGTTGAAGGCGAAGCGCAGCACGCCCGAGTTGACATCAGTGCCGACGATGCCGAGCAGCAGGCCGAACACAACCATCGCGATCGCCTTGATGAGCGAGCCGTGCGCGAGCACGGTGGCCGCGATCAAGCCGAATACCATCAGCGAAAAGTATTCCGAGGGTCCGAACTTGAGCGCCACCTCGGCGAGCGGCGGCGCCGCCACCGCGATGATCAGCGTCGCGGCGCAGCCGGCGAAGAACGAGCCGAGCGCCGCGACCGCGAGCGCCGGTCCGGCGCGGCCCTGGCGCGCCATCTGGTAGCCGTCGAGGCAGGTGACCACCGACGACGATTCGCCGGGGATATTGACCAGGATCGCGGTGGTCGAGCCGCCGTACTGAGCGCCATAGTAGATGCCGGCGAGCATGATCAGCGCCGCCACCGGGTTGAGGTTGAAGGTAATCGGCAGCAGCATCGCGATCGTCGCTATCGGCCCGATGCCGGGCAGCACACCGATCAGCGTGCCGAGCAGCACGCCGATCAGGCAGTAAAAAAGGTTGATGGGCGAGACCGCGACCTGGAAGCCGAGCCAGAGGTTGCTGAGGATTTCCATCGTGGTTTTCCTACCTGATCGGGCAGTTGGCGACGAAATCCGGGCACATCGGGAAGGGAAGCGTCAGCCCCCTCACAAACACCAGCCACGAAAACAGCATCAAGATGGCGTACAGGATAACAACCTCTCTCCATTTGAACTCATGGCCGCCGAAAGCGCTGACGAACACGAGCGCGGCGGTCGCGACGATGAGCCCGAGAGGCTTCATCAGGTAGCCGTAGAGCACGCAGCCCACCGAAATCAGGATGAGAGGCCTGAAGTGGAATTGCGGCACCTTCGGCCCCTGGAGCGCGAACGCGCTGATAAAGATGATCAGGCCGAGGGCCGCGAGGAGCCCGCCGAGCAAGACCGGGAAATACGCCGGCCCCATGCGGACCGCCGTTCCCATGTTGTAATGGATGACTGCCCAGATCAGAAAAAACAGGCCCGTGACGATGAACATCAGGCCGGACCAGAAGTCCTTCGGACTCTTGATTTTCATTGTCCCCCCCTCCTCCTTGCTGCGGCGGCAAAGTGTAACATGCGCTCCGCCGCAATCGTCTTGCGCCCGATGTCAGCCAGTCGTCTCGTTCTGCTCGCGTTGTTTGCGCTCCTTGCCGCGGGCTGCGGCGAGCGCCCCAAGCTCGAGCGCCTGCCCGAGAACGCGGTGGTGCTCGCCTTCGGCGACAGCCTCACCTTCGGCATCGGCGCGAACGAGGACGAGAGCTACCCGGCCCACCTGGAGAAGCTGATCGGCCGGCGCGTGGTCCGCGCCGGGGTGCCGGGGGAGGTGACCGCCCAGGCGCTCGCCAGGCTGCCGGCAACGCTGGACGAGTATCAGCCGCGGCTGCTCCTGCTTTGCATCGGCGGTAATGACTTCCTGCGGCGCCTCGACATGCGGCAGGCCGAGAACAACGTGCGCGCGATGGTAAAGCTGGCGCGGAGCCGCGGCGTCGGCGTGGTGCTGATCGGCACGCCGGAGCCCGGGTTCACGCTCAGCCCGCCCGGGTTCTATGCCGCCATCGCCAAGGAATTCCGCGTGCCCTACGACGCGGCGGCGGTCCGCGACGTGCTGAAGGACGAGAATTTGAAATCGGACCCGATCCACCCCAACGCCCGCGGCTATCGCGTCATCGCCGAGAGGCTAGCGGACGCGCTGAAGAAAGGCGGAGCGATCTGAACCGATCGAGGTCCGCGGGGCGGTCCACGTCCCAGACCGTGCGCAGCGCGCGCCAGCGATAGTTCAGGGCGCGCAGCCGTTCTGCGGTCTGCGCGTAAACGCCGGTTTCGCCCCAGGCGATGCCGTCGAACAGCCGCCGCGAAACGCGACGGGCACCGATGAGCGCGTAACCGCCATCCTCCGCTGGCGCGAGCACGACGTCGGCGCCCCCCTGCAAGAAGCGTGCGGCGCGGCGCAAATCGCGCGGCCCGAGCGCCGGACAATCGGCGCCGATGAGCAACACCGCACGGTGCCGGTGCAGCCCCGCACGTAAGGCGCGATACATGCGTTCGCCAAGATCGCGTCCTTGTTGCGGCCTTAGTCCGACAAGAAGTTCTCTCGCCAAAGAAATGAAAAATGGATGACGCGCGCGAGGCGTGACATGCAATTGCACTTCGCCGCAGCGCGCTGCGAGCGCAGTGCGCACCGCCTGTCGCGTCAGCCGCGCCTGAAGGCGCGCCGCGCCCCATTCGCCAAGCCGGGGCACGAGGCGCGTCTTGACGCGGCCCGGCAGCGGCGCGCGCGCGAAGACGATGACCACCATGTCAGCGCTCGTTGGCGTAGAGGCGGGCAAGGACTTCCGGGCGCACGCCAAGGAAATACAACAGCCGCAGCCGCCACATGAGCACGATGGTGCGCAGCACGCCGCGCGCTTCCCAGCGGCGCCCGGAGGTCAGAGCGCGCTCGGCGAGGCACGCCGGCCGCCCCTCGCGCTTCATCGCCTTGCTGAACGCGATGTCCTCCATCAGCGCGATCTCCGGAAATCCGCGGAAGGCGTCGCGCCGCACGAAAATCGCCTGGTCGCCGGTGGCGATGCCGGTGAGCCGGGAGCGCAGGTTCATGGCGCAGGCCACCAGTCTGAGAAGCGGATGCTGCCCGTCGATCTCGACGTCGAAGCGCCCCCAGGAATGTTCTTGCAAAGCGTTTCTTATGGCTTCGTCTGCATTGGGCGGCAAGCGGGTGTCCGCATGCAGAAAGACGAGCGCGTCGCCGCGCGCTTCGCGCGCGCCGGCATTCATCTGCAGCGCGCGTCCGCGCGGCGCGGCGATCACCCGGTCGCACAGCGCACGCGCGAGCTCGGGCGTGCCGTCCGTGCTGCCGCCATCCGCCACGATCACCTCGTGGCCGCGCCGCCGCAGCGGCTCCAGCGCCTGCAGCGCCGCTGCCAGGCCGCCGGCCTCGTTCAGCGCCGGGACGACGATGGAAAGTCGTTCAGCGCCCAATCGTATTCCAGGAAGGCGAGCGCAGCCTTGCCTTGCGCGATGAGTTCCTGAGCGGCGGGATCTTCCGCCAGCAGCTTCGCATACCGGGCGAAATAGCGGCTGCGCGGCTCGAAGTCCTCCTTGTACCAGTCGAAGATCTTCGACACCTCGAGGCGCCCGTCGCGATACCGGTTGCGGCTGCGGTCGGAGAGGAACCGGCTC
>DATNMK010000083.1:0-2648 GCA_035602335.1 Burkholderiales bacterium | reverse complement strand
AAGCGCGCTCTCGACATAATGCGCCATCTGCGCCGTTCCCTGCGGCACGGCACTCCACTGGTAAAGCGCGAGGTCGCGGCCGGCAGCGGCCACGAGGCCCGCAATGTGGGCGCGCTCGAGCGGCTCGAGCCGCACATGAGTGCCATGCAACACCGGCTGCGTGGAGTTCACGGGTGACGCCTGCCAAAAAAAAACGGACCGGCGAAACGCTCGCCGGCCCGTTCGAGTTTAGCGCAGCGCGTGAGTCGGCAAAGGCCGCGCGCTCCAGCGCTGCCGCACTAGCTGGCGGCGCTCTCCGACTCTTCGCCGACGCTCGCTTCTTCCGCATCCGGCAGCCCACCGCCTACGTCCATGAAGCTGCGACGATCGGCGCCCTCCATCTTGCGGCGGCGCGAGGCATGGGCTGCGAAGCCCGTGCCCGCCGGGATGAGCCGGCCGACGATGACATTCTCCTTGAGGCCGCGCAGATCGTCCTTAAGTCCCCGCACCGCGGCTTCGGTCAGCACGCGGGTGGTCTCCTGGAACGACGCCGCGGAGATGAACGACTCGGTCGCGAGTGAGGCCTTGGTGATGCCCAGCAGCACCGGCTGCAGCCGTGCCGCCTTCTTGCCGCCGTGTTTCGCACGATCGTTGATGTCGAGCGCGCGCGAGCGGTCGAGCTGCTCGCCGCGCAGCAGCGCCGTCTCGCCGGCCTCCTGCACCTCGGTCTTGCGCAGCATCTGGCGGATGATCACCTCGATGTGCTTGTCGTTGATCTTCACACCCTGCAGGCGGTAGACGTCCTGGATCTCGCGCACCAGGTAGTTCGCCAGCGCCTCGACGCCCTGCAGGCGCAGGATGTCATGCGGGTTGGGCTCGCCGTCGGCGATGACTTCGCCACGCTCCACGGTCTCGCCTTCGAAGACGTTGAGCTGGCGCCACTTCGGAATCAGCTCCTCGTACTTCTCGCCGTCGTCCGAGGTGATGATCAGGCGCCGCTTGCCCTTGGTCTCCTTGCCGAAGCTCACCGTGCCGGATTTCTCCGCGAGAATCGCCGGGTCCTTGGGCTTGCGCGCCTCGAACAGGTCGGCCACGCGCGGCAAGCCGCCGGTGATGTCGCGGGTCTTGGAAGACTCCTGCGGGATGCGCGCGATGACATCGCCCACCGACACGCGCGCGCCGTCCTCGAGACTGACGAGCGCGCCCGGAGGCAGGGTGTAAACTGCCGGGATCTCGGTGTTGGCGAAGGTGACTTCCTTGCCCTTGCCGCTCAGCAGCTTGATGGTCGCACGCACTTCCTTGCCGCCGCGCTGCTTGGTATCGAGCACCACCGTGCTGGACAGACCGGTGACCTCGTCGACCTGCGAGGTGACCGTCATGCCATCGACGAAGTCCTGGAACTTCACCAGGCCCGCAACCTCGGTGACCACCGGGTGGGTGTGCGGATCCCAGGTCGCGACCACCTGGCCCGCGGCCACCGTCGCGCCTTCCTTGGAGTTGATGATGGCGCCGTACGGGATCTTGTAGCGTTCGCGCTCGCGGCCGAAGTCATCGACCACGCCGATCTCACCCGAGCGCGACACCGCCACCAGGTGCCCCTTCTCGTGCTGCACCGTCTTTATGTGGTGGAAGCGCACCACGCCCTTGTTGCGCACCTCGACGCTGCTGGCTGCGGCCGCCCGCGAGGCGGCGCCGCCGATGTGGAAGGTACGCATGGTGAGCTGCGTACCGGGTTCGCCGATCGACTGCGCGGCGATGACGCCCACCGCCTCGCCGATCGAGATCGTCCGGCCGCGCGCCAGATCTCGTCCGTAGCAGTGCGAGCACACCCCGTAGCGCGTCTCGCAGGTAATCGGGGAACGCACCTTGATCTGGTCGACGCCCTCGGTCTCGAGCAGGCGCACCAGCTTTTCATCCAGCAGCGTGCCGTCCTCGATCAGCACGTCCTTGCCAGCGGGCCTGACGATGTCTTCCGCCATCACCCGGCCGAGCACGCGCTCGCCCAGCGCCTCCACGACGTCGCCGCCTTCGACCAGCGGGCTCATCGCAAGTCCGTTCGAGGTGCCGCAATCGACCTCGGTGACCACGAGGTCCTGCGCCACGTCCACCAGGCGGCGGGTGAGGTAGCCGGAGTTCGCGGTCTTCAGCGCGGTGTCGGCCAGACCCTTGCGGGCGCCGTGCGTGGAGATGAAGTACTGCAGTACGTTCAGGCCCTCGCGGAAGTTCGCCGTGATCGGCGTCTCGATGATCGAGCCGTCGGGCTTGGCCATCAGGCCGCGCATGCCGGCGAGCTGGCGGATCTGCGCCGCGGAGCCGCGCGCGCCGGAGTCGGCCATCATGAAGATCGAGTTGAACGACTTCTGCTTGTGACGCACACCCTTGTGGTCGGTGGCCTCCTCCGAGCCCAGTTTCTCCATCATGGCCTTGGCCACCTGGTCATTGGCGCGCGACCAGATGTCGACCACCTTGTTGTAGCGCTCGCCGTTGGTGACCAGGCCGGAGGCGTACTGGTCCTGGATTTCCTTCACCTCGTTGTCGGCGGAGGTGACGATGCGGGTCTTCTGCTCCGGAATGACGATGTCGTCGATCCCGAAGGAGATTCCGGCGCGCGTGGCGTAGTGGAAGCCCGTGTACATGAGCTGGTCGGCGAACACCACCGTTTCCTTGAG
>DATNMK010000082.1:0-21040 GCA_035602335.1 Burkholderiales bacterium | reverse complement strand
CCTTTGAGCGCGACTACCTGGTGCGCATCCTCAAGATCACCGGGGGCAACGTCACCAAGGCGGCGCGCCTTGCCGGACGCAACCGCACCGAGTTCTACCGGCTCCTGGAACGCCACTGCCTCGAGCCAAGCATGTTCAAGGCCGCCTGAACGCCCACCCGCGCATCGCGCCGACGACTAGGGCGCAAACGAGCGCCAAGGCGCCGATAGCATAGAAGCCGGTGACGATGCCATAACGGTCGGCAAGAAAGCCCATGACGAGCGGGGTGCTCAGGTGCGAGATGCCCCAACCCAGCCCGCCTAGAGCCAGCGCCGAGCCGCGCTCCTCCTGCCGGCTGGCTTCGGCGATGGTGATCTGGAAGTACAAGGTCATGGCGCCGGAGCCGATCCCGACGAGAAGCAACCAGAAACCGATAGGAACAATATGGTTCACTGTCGGGACTAGGCCTACCGCGCCTGCGACGGCGATACCGCACAGTACCGGCCATAGGGTTTGCGGCCCGGTCCGTACGAAACGCGCTGCAATCAGCCCCGCGGCTATCGCGCCAAGGGCACGCAGCGCGAGCAGGATGCCCGACGCGCCTTCGCTGTAGCCGAAGTCCGCGAGCAGCAGGGGGTAGAACGAGATGGAAAGCGAAAACGGCAGCGCCGACAGGTAGGCGCAAAGCATCGAATACTGGATGATGCGCTGGTGGAGCAGCCGCGAGTAGCCGACCAGCAGGTTGTGCCCGTGCGGGGCTGGCTTCCGCGCCGCCGGCTTTGTGCCCAGGCCGGCAAAGAACGCCACCAACCCCGTGCCCGCCAGCGCCAGGAATGTAGGCTGGAATCCCGCTGCGGCAAGGAGAAATCCGCACAGCGCGGTGCCGGCGATCTGCCCCATGTTCGTCGCTGCGTTGAGGCGCCCCAGCTGGATGCCGCGCGCCCCCGGCAGCTCGCTCGCCATCGCCCAGGTCGCCGGCCAGAATGCGGCTCTGGACAGGACCAAGGCGAGCTGGCCGAGCATCAGCATCCAGAAGCCATGGGCGAACGTGAGCCAGACGCCGGCGGCGAGCGTCGCCCAGCACGAGCCGAGCATGATGCGCCGCCCGCCGATGCGGTCCGTATAGGCGCCGCCTACGAGGTTGAGAGGGACTTGGGCGAGGACCGGGGCGGCGAACAGCGTGCCGATCTCGGCGTTGGACAGGCCCTCGGCATGGGCGTAAAGCGGCACTGCGAGCCAAGTCATGCCGAGGCCGAAATTCCACGCCAGCGAGGCGAGGAAAAAGAACTGATGCGGCACGACACATTATGGGTCTCCGGTCCGTAAGCCGCAGGCCGCCATTTCGACCAAGGCTCATGCGTATCGCAGCCGCATTCCTGGCGTTCTTTCTGGCAGGCGCCGCCGAGGCGGGGCAGTGCAGCGCTCGGAGCGGGGAGCGGACCACCGCGCTCGTCGAGCTCTATACCTCCGAAGGCTGCAGCAGCTGCCCGCCGGCGGACCGCTGGCTCTCCGGCCTCGGCGCTCGGGGCTACGTGCCGCAACGGGTAGTGCCGCTTTCGCTGCACGTCGATTATTGGGACTACATCGGCTGGAAGGACCCGTACGCCAAAGGCGAATTTTCAGCGCGCCAGAGAAAGCTCACGCAGCTCCAGCGCTCGGCGCTCGTGTATACGCCGCAGGTTCTCCTGCAGGGGCGGGATTTCAGACGCTGGGGAAGCAGCGACTTCGACGTAGCGGTGGCCAGGATCAATGCGCAAGCCGCCAAGGCGCGCATCGCACTTGAGATCCGTTCTGTCGGTGTGCGGGCCATGGAAATCGAAGCGCACGCCGAGCTGCTGGATCGCGCCGAAAAGGACGATATGACGCTCTATCTGGCGGCCTATGAGAACAAGCTGATTAACCAGGTAACGGCCGGGGAAAACCGGGGCCGCACGCTGGCGCACGATTATGTCGTCCTGGAGTGGCAGGGCCCGTTTGCCTTCTCCCGAGACGCCCAGGTGCTGGAGCACCGGTCTCTGCCGCTGCTCCCTAAGGCGGTACCCGCGAACTCCGGAGTGGTCGGATTCGTGCAGAACCGCCGCACCACGGAGGTGCTGCAGGCCCTGATGGTGCCGGCCTGCCCGGCCTGATGTTTTTTTCGCTCTAGGCGATCCTCGGGTATATTCGCGCGGTCACGCCCGCCCGGGGGGCCGGGCATTCGATTGGGAGCGCTCATGCAAGCGACGCAGATCCGACAAAAGGACGGCGTCTTTTACTTCGTCAGCTATCGAGCCAAGGACCTGCTGGCGAAGGTGCGCTTCATCAGCCGCTTCTACGGCGAAGGCGAGCAGATCGAGCCCGGGCGCATCTCGCAGGACGACGACATCGCCCAGTTCATTGCCAAGATCGAGCGCAACGATCAGGCCTTCCAGCGCTCGCTGTCGCGCGCCAAGGTGCGCCAGCTCAAAAACTTCTACGAGACGGCGATCACCCAGCCGCCGATTCCCGGCACGGTGCTGCTGTTCACCTCCGAGCGGCTCACCTTCCGCCCCGGCGGCGAAGGCGGCACCGGCAGCGTGAACGAGCCCTCTTCCAAATTTCTGATCATCGACGGGCAGCACCGTCTCGCGGCGCTGCAGTTCTACCTGCACGAGCGGCCCGACGACGTGGCGACGATCAACGTGCCGTGCATCATCTTCGACGGCCGCAGCGAGGACTTTGCGACCGAGATGTTCGTGATCATCAATTCGACCCCGACGCGCATCAACAAGAGCCACCTTGTCGACCTGTACGAGCACGTGTCGTTCGCCGCGCCCGATCGCAAGTTCGCCGCGCGCCTCGTCGAGAAGCTCTACAGCGAGGGCGACAGCCCCCTGCGCTACCGCATCAACCGCCTGGGCGGGCGCAGCCAGCGCGACAAGTGGGTGCTCCAGGCCGAGATCTTCAACGAGCTGCACCGCTGGGTGCGCGGACGCTGGCGCTCGATCCAGCTGGCTGGCGGCAGCTCCAAGGAGGTGCCGCGCTACTACGCCATCGTCCGGGACTTCCTCAAGGCGGCGCGCGCCGTGTTCGGCGACGCGGTGTGGGGAAAGGACAACTACATGGTCACCAAGCCGGTGACCATCAAGGCGATGGTGCGGGTGTGCGCGGACCTCGCGCGCGAGGACGCCGAGCCCGAATCCGGCCGCGTCGCGCGCTGGGAGCAGCGCCTTGCGCCGTGGGCCGAAATGGCGCGCCAGTTCCGGGAGGAGGGCTTCTACGAGCGCTTCCCCGCAAAGGGCGAGGTCGAGCGCGTCGCGCGGGTGCATCGCGACCTCGCGCGCGTCGTGGGAATCGAGACCGCCAAGAAGCCCTAGACCGCGCCGTCGGCCGCCAGCCGGTCGATCTCGGCGGCGCTGAAGCCGAGTTCGGCAAGAACCGTCCGGGTGTGCTCGCCGGCCGCCGGGACCGGGTCCATCCGCGGCTCCAGGCCTTCCACGTTGAAGGGCGGCTTCAGCGCGTCGATCTCGCCGGCCGGGGAGCCGACGCGCGCCCAGCGGCCGCGCGCGGCAAGTTGGGGATGGCGCCAGAACTCTTCCATGCTGTTGAGCCGTGCGTTCGCGATGTCGGCCGCTTCGAGCCTGTCGATGACTTGCGGGGTGGTCAGCGTCGAAAAAACGCGTCCGATCTCCGCGTGCAAGGCATCGCGGTGCTCGAGGCGGGCCGGCCCCGAGGAAAATCGTGCGTCATCCTTCAGCGATTTGTTGTGCAGCACCCCCTCGCAAAACCGCGCGAATTCGCGTTCGTTCTGGACGCTGAGGAACACCGTGCCGCCATCGCCAGCCGGGAAGGGTCCGTAAGGAACGATGGTGGCGTGGTAAGCGCCGGAGCGCGGCGGCGGCGAGCCGCCGTAGGCAGTGAAATACGACGGAAATCCCATCCATTCGCCAAGCGCCTCGAACATGGTGATGTCGAGCGTCGCGCCTTCGCCGGTTCGCTCCCGCCTGAAGAGCGCGGCGAGGATGGCCGAGAAGGCGTACATCCCGGCCGCGATGTCCGCGACCGGGATGCCCGCCTTCGCCGGCGCCTCGGGTGTCCCGGTCACCGAGAGCAGGCCCGCTTCGCATTGGACCAGCAGGTCGTAGGCTTTTTTTTCGGCGTACGGTCCCGAGGGACCATAGCCCGAAATCCCGCACCACACGAGCCGCGGGTGCGTCGCGCGCAGCTCGGCCGCGCCGAGGCCGAGCCGCTCGGCGGCGCCGGGCGCAAGGTTCTGCACGAAAACGTCGGCGCGCTCGATCAGCCTGGCGAGGATCTTTCTCGCTGCAGGATGTTTCGCGTCGAGCGAAAGGCTTTCCTTGGAACGATTGGTCCACACGAAGTGCGACGACAGGCCTTTCACCGTGCGGTCGTAGCCGCGCGCCGCGTCGCCGCCGCCCGGGCGCTCGATCTTGATGACGCGCGCGCCGAGCTCGGCAAGCTGGCGCGTAGCAAACGGCCCGGCGATGACCTGCTCGAGCGCAACCACGGTGATGCCGTCCAGGGGGCGCTGCATGGGAGGTCGATTCTAAGCCCCGTGCTAAATTAGCCGCTTCTATGGACCATGGCCTCGCCTGGACGGTGATCGGTCTGGTGCTGGTCATCGCGGAGCTCCTGACCGGGACGTTCTACCTAGTGATGCTGGGCGTCGCGGCATTCGGCGCCGCTGCGACGGCATATCTCGGCCTCGATTTCGCAGTGCAGGTCATCGTCGCGGCACTGGTAGCCGCTATCGGCTGCTACGGCGTGCATGTTTACCGCGCGAAGAGCCGTACCCGGCAGATACCGCCGATCGACGCCGGAAATCCCGCGCGGTTCGAAAGCTGGGTGGATGCAGGGGCTCGCCTGGCCCGTGTGAGGTACCGCGGGGCATCGTGGGATGCGCGCGTCGAAGACGCCGAAACGCTGGAGCCGGGCGCCACCGTGTACGTCCTCGCTACCGATGGCAATAAACTCAAAGTTACGAAGAACCGCCCCGCCTGAGGGAGGCGGGACGTCTCATCACACGGGGGAATCCTCCATGATATGGAAGCTTGGTGTTGCGGTCGTACTCGCCGTCATCGCCGCCGTAGTTCCCGCGTTGTCGGGCTACTGGCCGTGGGTTCTGGTCATCGGCGTGGTGGTGGCGTTCATCATCGAAGGTGTGCGCATCGTTCCGCAGCAGAGCGCGTGGGTGGTGGAGCGCCTGGGGCGCTTCCATGGCACGCTCGAGCCCGGCCTCAACCTGATCATTCCCTTCCTCGACCGTGTCGCCTACACACACTCACTGAAGGAAGTGCCGCTCGACGTACCGGAGCAGATTTGCATCACCAAGGACAATACCCAATTGGGGGTCGACGGCATCCTGTATTACCAGGTCACGGACCCGCGCCTCGCTTCGTACGGCTCATCCAACTACATCGCGGCGATCTCGCAGCTGGCGCAGACCACGCTGCGCAGCGAGATCGGCAAGATGGAGCTCGACAAGACTTTCGAGTCGCGCGACGAGATCAACCGGCAGATCGTCGCCTCGCTCGACGAGGCGGGCCGAAACTGGGGAATCAAGGTGCTGCGCTACGAGATCAAGAGCCTGACCCCGCCCGAAGCGATCCTGCGCTCGATGCAGCAACAGATCACCGCCGAGCGGGAAAAGCGTGCGCTCATCGCAAAATCCGAGGGCGAGCGGCAGCAGGAGATCAACGTCGCCGATGGCGAGAAGCAGGCCGCGGTACTCAGGTCCGAGGGCGAGAAACAGGCGGCCATCAACCGAGCGCAGGGCGAGGCGACCGCCATACGGGTCATCGCCGAGGCGACTGCCGCCGGCGTTCGCGCGGTAGCCGACGCCATCGGCGACAAGGGCGGGATGGAAGCCGCCAACCTCAAGGTGGCACAGCAGTACGTCGAAGCGTTTGCAAATCTGGCGAAGACTTCCAACACGCTCATCGTGCCGGCAACCGCGAACGACGTGGCGGGTTTCGTGGCCACGGCCATGACGGTGCTGGACCGAGCGCGCGTCGCGAAGACGGCATAGTCCCTCCGTTCGTGAAATGGGAAGGGCTGGCTTGCAGCCGCTGGCTGGCAAAACCGCGTCAGCGCGCGGCAGCGAGTCTCGTCTTCAAGCCCGCGAATATGAGCCAGGCGGCTGGCACGAGCACGAGCAAATACGTGAGCAGCGCGCCGTACTGGCCTTCCGGGCCATAAGGCTCAGTGGCCACGTGCCAATACGCGTTGTCGAGCGGCAGGAGGTTCGCCTCGGTCGCCTCGTGGAAAGAGTAGATGACGAGTTGAAGCGCGAACAACACGAGGAAGACAGACGTTACCTTGAAGAACAGCCCGAGGTTGACGAGCTGGCCATAGCGTATCCAAGCCCACGCCAACGCGGCCGCCAGGCCGAGCCCGACGAAGGCGCCCAGCGCGAAGTGCGCGGTGTCGGTCTGGCGGAAGAGGGATGCGGTGATGAAGGCCGTTTCCATTCCCTCGCGGGTCACCATGAGTACGACGAACAGGAACACTCCGAGCCATGCCCCTCGGCCGGTCCGCACGGCGGCGGCTTCCAGCCTCGCGCCGATGTCGCGCCGCATGTGCTTGGCCGCTTTCAGCATGTAAACCACCATGGAAATCACCAACACCGCCGCGATAAGCGCGAGCAAGGCTTCCCACTTGGGCAGAACCGCTACCTCGGCGAGCCAGGTTCCCAAAACGACGGAGGCGGCCACGGCCGTGGCGGTTCCCCAGCCGACCGCGGAGAGCAGAGGGGAGCGGCCTGTCTTTCTGAGGTACGTAGCGGCGATTGCCACAATGAGGAACATCTCGATCCCCTCGCGCAGCGTCACCAGCAGCATTTGGCTCATAGGCGTTTCTAGGCGGTAGTCGTTGATGACATTGTGCATAACGATAATAGTTCTCATTACAAATGTCAATGATTCTCAGGTAGAGTTTCACTAGCTGGGACAATTAGTTAAGTGTAAGTGACCACTGGCTTTAATGCCGCCAGCAGGAGGCAGCGGGATCTAGCTAGGCCACTCTGGTCAGAACCTGCTGGCCGGCGAAGTGCCGCCGCAGGTTCTCGATCTGCAGGTCGCCCATGGCTTTACGCGTCTCCACGGTCGCGCTACCCACGTGCGGAAACAGCACCGCATTGTCGAGGCTGAAGAACTCGGGCGGCACGCGAGGCTCGTCGGCGAACACGTCCAGGCCGGCGCCCGCGATGCGCTTTTCCTGCAGGTAGCGCAGCAGTACCGGCTCGTCGATGATCGAGCCGCGCGCGATATTCACGACATAGCCTTCGGGACCCAGCGCATCGAGCACCTTCGTGCTCACCAGTTTGTGGGTTTCCGCGCCGCCCGGGGTGACGATCATCAGCACGTCGCTGTTTTTCGCCAGCGTGACGGGGTCGGGATCGTAAGGGTAGGGGACGTCTTTTTTTCGCCGGTTGTGGTAGCGGATGTTCATGCCGCTCGCCAGTGCGCGCTTGGCGATCGCCTGGCCGATGCGGCCCAGGCCCAGGATACCGAGGGTTTTGCCGCCGGCCGACGTGGTGAGCGGGTAGGGCCCGCGCGACGCCCACTTGCCGGCGCGCAAGTAAACCTCGGCCTGCGGGAACTTGCGCAGGGTGTTCAGCACCAGCGCGAACGCAGTGTCAGCGACGCAGTCGTTCAGCACGTCGGGCGTGTTGGTGACGATGATGCGGCGTTTCTTCGCGTCCTCGAGATTGATGGCGTCCACGCCGACGCCGAAATTCGAGATGATCTCGAGCTTGGGCAGCGCGTCCATCAGCTTGCCGTCGACCGGCATCGGGCCGAAAGTCGCGAGCCCGCGCACCGTCGGCGCGTGCTGCTTCAGGAAGGCGGCACGGTCCGCCGCTTCGAACAGCTTGTGGCAGGTGAACTCGCTTTGCAGTGTGGCCATCGTGCCGGCATGGCCCTGCGCGGTAAGAATGATTTCGGCTTTCATCGTTTTCAGGATTTGAATTTGGCGGCGAGCGCTTCAGCGCCGCGCGCAAGGATGCCGACGTCGGCGCCGACGGCCACGAACAGCGCTCCGCAATCCAGCCAGTGGCGCGCGTCGGGCTCGTTCGGCGTCAGGATGCCCGGCGCCTTGCCCGCCTTGCGGATGCGGCGGACCGCGGCGTCGATGAGCGGCTTCACCTTGGGATTCGCAATCTCTCCGGCATGGCCGAGCGAGGCGTGCAGGTCGGCAGGGCCGATAAACACGCCGTCAACACCGTCGATGGCGCAGATCGCCTCGATATTGTCGAGGGCGTGCTGGGTTTCCACCTGGACCAGCAGGCAGATTTCCTCGTGCGCGCGCCTCGCGTAGTCCTTGATCCGGCCGAAGCGGGTGGCGCGGGTAGTGCCCGCGACGCCGCGCACGCCGGCAGGCGGATAGCGTGTATAGGACACCGCAGCTTTCGCCTCGGCCGGCGTGGAAACATAGGGCACAAGCAGTGACTGTGCGCCGATATCGAGCATGCGCTTGATGGTCACCATGTCATTCCAGGGGACCCGCACCACCGGGTGGCTCGGGTAGGGCGCCGCCGCCTGCAGCTGCGTCAGCACGCTCTCAAGATCGCTCGGCGAGTGTTCGGTGTCGAGCAGGATCCAGTCGAACCCTGCGCCGGCAATCACCTCGACGGTGTAGTTGGACGACAGGCTCGACCACAGGCCGATCTGCGGCCGGCCCGAGGCGAGCGCGCGCTTGAAGCCGTTCTGGGGCAGGTCCATCGAGGATGTGGTTTGTCCGGACTGAAGCGTCGCATTTTAACGCTAGTGGATTTCCGGCTCGGGAATCGGCGCGGTGCCTTCGAGGAAATCGAAATCGCAGCCCTCGTCGGCCTGCCGGATGTGCTGCGAGAAAATCGCGCCGTAGCCGCGCTCGTATTTACGGGCGGCGGGTCTCCAGGCGGCCTTTCTCTTCTTCAGCTCTTCGTCGGGGACTTTCAGGTTCAGGACCCGGCGCTCCACGTCGAGCTCGATGAGGTCGCCGCTGCGCACCAGGGCGAGCGGCCCGCCGACGAACGACTCCGGCGCAACGTGCAGCACGCAGGTGCCGTAGCTGGTGCCGCTCATGCGCGCGTCCGATACGCGCACCATGTCGCGCACGCCTTGCTTCAGCAGCTTCTTCGGCACCGGCAGCATTCCCCACTCCGGCATTCCCGGTCCGCCGAGCGGCCCGGCGTTGCGCAGCACCAGCACCGAGTCGGCATCCGCCTCGAGGTCGTCGCGGTCGATGCGTGCCGTCATGTCGTTGTAGTCCTCGAATACGACCGCTTTTCCCACATGTTTGAGCAATTTGGGAGTCGCGGCGGCGGCCTTGATCACCGCGCCGTTGGGCGCCAGGTTGCCGCGCACCACGACCAGGCCGCCCGCCGCCTTGAGCGGATTCGCGCGCGGCCGGATGACGTCCTCGTTGTAGATCTTCGCGCCTTCCAGATTCTCGCCCAGAGTCCTGCCGGTGACGGTTTTCGCTTGCAGGTGCAGCAGATCCTTGAGTTGGGACAGCAAGGCGCGCAGTCCCCCTGCGTAATAAAAATCTTCCATCAGGTACTTGTCGCCCGACGGACGCACGTTGGCGAGGAGCGGCGTCTTGGCGGAAAACTCGTTGAAGCGCTCGAGCGGCAGCTTGACGCCCGCCCGGCCGGCCATCGCCACCAGGTGAATCAGGGCGTTGGTCGACCCGCCCATCGCCATCAGCGTCACGATGCCGTTATCAAAAGATTCTTTTTTTAGAATATCCCTTGGCTTCAGGTCCTCCCACACCATGTCGACGATGCGCCTGCCGGCGAGGCTCGCCATTTTCGAATGGTTGGAGTCTGGCGCCGGGATCGATGACGCGCCGGGGAGCGCGAGCCCGAGGGTCTCGGCGATCGACATCATGGTCGCCGCGGTGCCCATCGTCATGCACGTGCCGGGGGAGCGGGCAATGCCGTCCTCGATTTCCTGCCAGTCGCGCTCGGTGATGTTGCCGGCGCGCAGCTCGGCCCAGTATTTCCACGTGTCGGATCCCGAGCCGAGCGTGTTCTCGCGCCAGTGCCCCTTGAGCATCGGCCCGGCAGGCACATAGATCGCCGGCAGGTTCATGCTCGTTGCGCCCATCACCAGCGCGGGCGTGGTCTTGTCGCAGCCGCCCATCAGCACCGCGCCGTCGGCGGGATAGGAGCGCAGCAGCTCCTCGCACTCCATCGCCAGGAAATTGCGGTACATCATGGTGGTCGGCTTCTGCATCGGCTCGGCGAGCGACATCGCCGGCATCTCGACCGGAAAGCCGCCCGCCTGCCAGACGCCGCGCTTCACCTCCTCGGCGCGCTGGCGGAAATGGGTGTGGCAGGGATTGATGTCCGACCAGGTGTTGATGATGGCGATCACCGGCTTGCCGGCGTAGTCGCTGCGGTCGTACCCCATCTGCGCGGTGCGCGAGCGATGGCCGAAGGCGCGCAAATCGTGCGCGCCGTACCAGCGGTGGCTGCGCAGATCCTCGGGCTTTTTCCTATTCAAACTTTTCCCCGGACGCTTTGACCACGCGGGCAAAGCGCGCCTGCTCTGTGCGCAGCCATTGGCCGAGGCTCTCCGGCGTTCCGGCGCGCACCTCGGTGCCCTGTTTCGCGAAGCGTTCCTTCATCTCCGCCGAATTGAGCACCTTGATCAATTCCGCGTTCAGCTTCGTCACGCTCCCGCGCGGCATGCCGGCGGGTCCGACCACGCCCTGGAACGAGCCGGTCTCAAACCCCGGCAGGCCCTGCTCGGCGACGGTCGGCGTGTCGGGCGCCGACGCAACGCGCTGCGCGCTCGAGATCGCCAGCGCCTTGAGCTTGCCGCCCTGCACCGAAGGCCAGGTGGCGAGCATGCCGTTGAAAAGCACATCGGCCTGGCCCGCGACTACGGCGGTAACCGCGTCGGACCCCCCTTTGTACGGAATGTAGGTCCACTGCACGCCGGTGCGCTGCGCGAATTCGATGCCCGCGAGCTGCGGCGCGCCGCCGATGCCGGAGATTGCGAAATTAAGCTTGCCGGGCTGGGCTTTCGCCATGTAGATCAGCTCCTGCACGCTGTTGGCGCGAACCGACGGGTGCACGGCGAGCACGTGCGGCGAATACGAGACCATCACCACCGGTGAGAAATCCTTCGACGGATCGAACGGCAGTTTTGGGTAGACGCTCGCGCTGATGACCAGGCCGCCGACGTCGGTGAGAAGCAGCGTGTAGCCGTCGGGAGCGCTCTTGGCCACGAAATCCGCGCCGACGTTGCCGTTCGCGCCCGGCTTGTTCTCGACGATCACCGGCTGCCCCCAGGTTTCCGACAGCTTGGGCCCGATCTGCCGCGCCAGGATGTCCGAAGTGCCGCCCGCCGCGTACGGCACGATGAGGTGGATCGGCTTGGACGGATAGCTTTGTGCGTGCGCTGGCAACACGGTGTGCAGAGCGGCAAAAAGCAGTAGCACCAACATGCGTTTCATCGCGTTGCTCCCGTTCGAATGTGTTTGATATATACCACTACAGGCACAGCATGGCGCGTCGCGTCGCCAAACAAGTAAACTCGCTGCCTGCTCACTAGGGAGAAGGCAGTGCACCGTTGGGTCCTATTGGCTGCGGCCGTCGCGGCCGCCGCCGCGAGCGGCATCGCTCCGGCTCAGAGCTATCCCGCGAAGCCGATCCGCATCGTCATTCCGTTCGTGCCCGGCGGTCCGTCCGACACGGTCGGACGCGCGATCGGTTCCAAGTTCCAGGAATATCTCGGCCAGCCGGCCATCGTCGAGAACCGGCCGGGCGCGAACGGCGCCATCGCGGCGGAGTTCGTGGCCAAGTCGGACCCCGACGGTTACACGTTGCTGGTCGGCTCGATCGGCGTGTTCTCCATCAACGCGGCGCTCTACAAGGACCTGCGCTATCACCCGGTGCGCGATTTCGCGCCCATCACGCTCGCGGTCACCACGCCCAACGTGCTCGTCACCAAGCTCGAGTTTCCGGCGCGCAGCGTCAAGGAGCTGGTGGATTATGCGAAGAAGAACCCGGGAAAGATCTCGTACGCCTCGAGCGGCACCGGGTCCTCGGACCATCTCACCTCCGAGCTTTTCAAGCAGATGACCGGAACCTTCGGCGTGCACATCCCCTATCGTGGCGGCGCGGCAGTCGTTACCGATTTGCTGGGCGGGCAGGTCGAGGCGTCTTTCCAGAACATGGGCACGGTCGCGACGCAGATCCGCGCGGGCAAGATCCGGGCGCTCGCGGTCACCGCAAATTCGCGCGCGAGCGCGCTGCCGGAGGTGCCGACGATGGCCGAGGCAGGCTATCCGGGCCTGATCGTCACGTCCTGGCAGGCCGCGGCCGCGCCGGCGAAAACGCCGCGCGAAGTCATCGCCCGGCTGAATGACGCCGCCGTCAAGGCGTTGCGCTCCCCTGACGTGCGCGAACGCCTGATGGCGATCGGTTTCGACGTGGTGGCAAGCACGCCGGAAGAATTCGGGCAGTTCATGAGAAACGAAGTCGAGCGCTGGACGGTCGTGATCCAGCGCGGCGGCATCAAACCGGACTGAGCGGCGATGGCGGACACGCTCGTATTCCAGGCCGGGCCCCTGACGCGTGCCATTGAGGCCATCGTTGCGGCGGGCGGCAGCGAGCCCCGCGAGGCGAAGCTCGTCGCCGAAAACCTCGTGACGGCGAACCTCACCGGCCACGACTCGCATGGCGTGGGCATGATCCCGCGCTACATCGACGCGCTCCTCGAAGGCGGCCTCGAGGCCAACCGCCATCCGGTCGCGACGCTCGATGCCGGCGCGCTGCTCGCGCTCGACGGCAAGAAAGGCTATGGCCAGGCCGTCGGCCTTGCGGCGATGCGCATGGCGATCGAGCGCGCGAAGCAGCACGGCTCCTGCGTGATGGCGCTCGGCAACACGCATCACCTGGGCCGCATCGGCCATTGGGCGGAGCTCGCGGTGCAGGAAGGGCTGGTGTCGATTCATTTCGTGAATGTGATTTCCCATGCTCGGGTGGCGCCGTATGGAGGGCGCGATGCCCGCTTCGGCACCAATCCCTGCTGCATCGGCGTGCCGCTGCCGGGCGAGCCGCCGTTCATCCTCGATTACGCGACGAGCGCGGTGGCACAGGGAAAACTGCGGGTCGCGCATAACAAGCGCGAGAAAGTGCCGCCGGGGCGCTTGATCGACAATGCAGGCAATCCGACCAACGATCCGCGCTACGCGGTGGTGCCGCCCTTCGGCGCCATGTTGCCGTTTGGCGAGCACAAGGGCTACGGCATGGCCCTGGCGTGCGAGCTGCTGGGCGGCGCGCTGAGCGGCGGAGGCACCTGGCACTACGAGGAGAGCAAGCAACAGCGCGTGTTGAACGGCATGCTCGCCATCGTTATCAATCCCGCACGCCTGGGCACCGCCCCGGCTTTCGAACGGGAGGCACGGCTGTTCCTCGACTGGTTGCGCAAAGGGCGGGCCGCGCCCGGATTCGACAAGGTGCGGATCGCCGGCGATCCGGAGCGCGAGATGCGGCTGAAGCGCGAGAAAGACGGCGTCCCGGTCGACAGGAACACCTGGGAGGAAATCCAGGCGGCCGGCGTCAAGCTCGAGGTCGCGCGCGAAAGCGTGCAGCGGCTCGCTGAAGGCCGATGACCAGGCGTGGCGCGACGCTGGAGTGGATCCGGGTCTGGGGACGCGCCGGCCATCTTGCACTTGCGGTAGCGGCGGCAGGATTGTCTCCCGCGACTTATACCTTGCACGCCCGCACGGTGGCGCTGCAGCAGATCTATTTCACGGCTTGGCAGGTGTTGATACGTTTCGCAATGTTCGCGGCGCTGCTTGGCCTGGTGGTGGTCCAGATCACGGTCAGCGTAGCGCGCGATTTCGGCCTTACCGCCTACGCGCTCGAGCTGGTGTTGCGAGTGCTGGTGCTGGAGGTGATTCCGCTGCTTACCGCCCTGTTCGTCGCGTTGCGTTCAGGGGCGGCGATCAATACCGAAGTCGCCTTGATGCAGGTGTCGGGCGAGCTCGACGAGATGCGGGCCGCGAGCATGGACCCGCTCGAGCGCGAATTTCTGCCGAGGGTGCTGGCCACGGCGATATCGGTGGCAGCGCTCACTATTCTGGGCTGCGGCCTGGTGCTCGTGACCGCCTACCTCGCGATGTACGGCGTCTCCCCTTGGGGCTTCGACGAGTATTCGCGCACCATCGTGCGAGTATTCGATCCTGCCGCGCTGGTCGGCTTCGCGCTCAAGTGCCTCGCGTTCGCCCTGGCGGTCGCCGTGATCCCGGTTGCGGCAGGCATGGAGGCGACGCGCCAAATGCGCTCCGCACCCGTGGCGGTGATGGGCGGGATGATGCGCCTGTTCTTCGCGCTCGGGCTCATCGAGGTGCTCGCGCTCGCTGTAAAGTACGTTTAGATGGAACGCGAGCCCGGGTTCACGGCGATTCCGAAAAACTTGCAGTTCAGGGTAGGGCTGCTGCTCGGCCTCACGCTGATGGTGGCGGTCGGCTTCGTGGTCTACGTGCTGTACGCGCGCGGCGTATTCGAGGCGAGGCAGCAGCTGATCTTGGTGGCCGACAATGCCGAAGGTGTGAGCATCGGCATGGACCTTACCTTCTCCGGGTTCCCCATCGGGCGGGTGAACCGCATGGCGCTCGCCGAAGACGGACGGGCGCGCATCGACATCGACGTGCCGCGCAAGGACGCGCACTGGCTGCGCACCAGTAGCGTCTTTACCATCGAGCGAGGCGTGGTGGGCAGCGCCAGGATCCGCGCGTACACTGGAAACCTGCAGGATCCGCCGCTGCCCGATGGCGCCGTGCGTCCGGTGCTGCGCGGCGATGCCTCCGAGGAGATCCCGCGCATGGTCGCGACGCTGCGCACCATGCTGGAAAACGTCGAGCAGATGACGGCGGCCGGCGGCAGCCTGCACGCGAGCCTGGCCAACCTGCAGGCCGTGACCGAGCGTCTCGCCGGCCGGCAGGGCGCACTCGCGGCAGTGCTTGGCGGCGAGGAGCAGGCGCAAAAGGTGACCACCGCGATCGACCGCGCCAACGCTCTGCTTGTGTCGCTTAGCGCGGTATCGCAGCGCTTCGACGGCGTGCTCGGCAAGACCGACCAGCGCGTGTTCGGCGAGGGCGGCGTGATGGATTCCGCGCAGCGCGCTCTCGCCCAGGCAAACGGCGTGCTCGGCGATCTGCGCGAGACTCTCAAGAAAGCAGATCTGGTGCTCGCCGACGCGCAGCAAGTCGGCGCGAACGCGAAGGCCGCGACCAGCGACCTTGCAACGCTGCGGGCGGAGGTCGACGCGAGCCTGCGCAAGGTCGGCAGCCTGATCGACGAGATAAATCGCAAGTGGCCTTTCGAGCGCGGCTCGACCGAAATCAAGCTGCCGTGAAGCGGCTCGCACTGCTGGCGCTGCTGCTCGCCGGATGCGCCGGCGCTCCCCTGCCGCCCGATTGGCAGACGAATGCGCACCAGGCGCTCGAAGCGTTCAAGCGCAATTATCTCGCGGGCGACACCCGCGCCGCCGAGACCGAGTTTCGCCGCGCCAAGTCGGAGCTGGCGCGCACCGGCCGCGGCGATTTGCTGGCCCGCGCCGAGCTGACGCGCTGCGCGGTGCAGACCGCGAGCCTGCAATTCGACGACTGCCCGGGGTTCGAGGCGCTTCCAAGCGATGTGCGCAGCGAGGAGACCGCGTACGCCGAGTACCTGGCTGGCCGGGCGCAGCGTGCCGCGACCGACGATGCGCTTTCGCGTCTCGTCGGTTTGGGCGTGCAATTCAAAACGGGTGGGATCAGTCCCGCCGGCATCGCGCAGGCGGTCGAGATCGCCTCTGCACAGGGCTGGCGCCGGCCGCTCCTCGCCTGGCTCGGCGTGCAGGTGAAGCGCGCCGAGGATGCCGGCGACAGCGAAACTGCGGCGCGCATCCGGCGACGGATCGGCCTTATCTCCGACTAGCTCATTATAAAATTACCCGCTGGAGGAGTTCCCCATGGCTAGCAAGAGCCGGCATCCGGAGCCGAAGATCGTCCGTCCGGACGACGTCGATCCCAGGCACCGCTGGGACCGTCCGCTGCAGGCGCCGGGCCGCACGCAGGTCGATTTCGAGGAGCGAGTCGATTTCCGCAGGCTGCACGAGTACCGGCTCGCGCGCGTGCGCGCCGCGCTCTCGAACTCCGGCCTGGGCGCGCTGCTCTCGTTCGACCAGCACAATATCCGCTATACCACCAGCACCGTCATCGGCGAATGGGCGCGCGACAAGCTCACGCGCTACTCGCTGCTCACGGGAAACGGCGATCCGTATATCTGGGACTTCGGCAGCGCGGCGCGGCACCACAAGCTCTACGCGCCGTGGCTGCACACCGATCATTGCCGCGCCGGCTTGCTCGGTCTGCGCGGCGCGACCGGAGCCGACCTGACGCTGTTCCGCGACGCGGCGAAGGAGATCAAGGCTATCCTCGACGCCGAAGGCGTCGGCGACATGCCGGTGGGGGTGGACGTGGTGGAGCCGCCGATGCTGTTCGCGCTGCAGAAAGCCGGCATCGAGGTGCGCGACAGCCAGCAGGTGATGCTGGAAGCGCGCGAAGTCAAGAACATCGACGAGATCACGCTGCTCAACATGGCCGCGGCGATGGTGGACGGGGTCTACCAGGACATCGCCGAGGCGCTGAAGCCCGGCGTGCAGGAGTCGCAGATCGTGGGGCTCGCCACCAAGCGTCTCTACGAGATGGGCTCGGACTGCGTCGAGGCGATCAACTCGATTTCCGGCGAGCGCTGCTCGCCGCACCCGCACAATTTTACCGACCGCCTGATCCGGCCGGGCGATCAGGCGTTCTTTGACATCATCCAGTCGTTCATGGGCTATCGCACCTGCTACTACCGCACGTTCAACGTCGGGCGCGCGACTTCGCCGCAGCGCACGGCGTACAAGAAGGCGCGTGAATGGATGGACCGCGCCATCGAGCTGCTCAGGCCTGGGATGACGAGCGACAAGATTGCGGTCGCCTTCCCCGAAGCGAAGGAGATCGGCTTCGCAAGCGAGATGGATGCTTTCGGGCTGAACTTCTGCCACGGCCTCGGCCTCGGGCTGCACGAGCGGCCGCTTATCTCGCGCCTGACCTCGCTGCGCGAGCCGATCGAGCTGAAAGCCGGGATGGTGTTCGCCGTCGAGACCTACTGTCCCGCGAGCGACGGCATCTCGGCGGCGCGCATCGAGGAAGAGGTTGTCCTTACGCCGAAAGGCGCCCAGATCATTTCGCTCTACCCCGCAGAGGAACTGCCGATTGCCAACCCCTATTAAGGACACGAAGCTCGGCTGGATCGGCACAGGCCGGATGGGCTACGAGATGGCCGCGCGCCTGGCGAAAGGCGGCTGCGACATCGCGCTGTGGAACCGCACCCGTGCCAAAGCCGAGCCTCTCGCCAAGTACGGTGCCAAGGTCGTCGACACGCTGCCGGAGCTGGCCGCGCGGGACATCGTGTTCTGCATGGTGTCCACCTGGGAGGACGTGAAGGAAGTCATGCAGAAACTTCTTGCGGGCTCGAAGAAACCGAAAATGGTCATCGAGTGCTCCTCCATCTCGCTCGAAGGCTCCGCCGAGCTGCGAAGGATGCTGGAAGAGAAAGGCATCCAGTATCTCGCTGCGCCCGTCAGCGGCAATGCGAAGGTGATCAAGGCGGGCAAGCTGACCTTCGTGGTTTCAGGCCCAAAGAGCGCGTACGACGCGGCGCGGCCGTATCTCGACATGATGGGCGTGGGCTCGAGCTACGTCGGCGAGGGCGAGCTGTCGCGCATCGTGAAGATCTGCCACAACGTGCTGCTCGGCGTAGTGACCCAGTCGCTGTGCGAAATCACGATCCTCGCGCAGAAAGCGGGCGTGCCGCGGCACGCTTTCCTCGATTTCCTGAATAAGAGCGTGATGGGCTCGATGTTCTCGCGCTACAAGACGCCTGCGCTGGTGAACCTCGATTTTCACGTCACGTTCACGCCGCAGCTTCTGAGAAAAGACATGGACCTGGGGCTGGACGCGGGCAAGCGCTTCGAGGTGCCGATGCCGATCGCCGCGCTGACGCGCGACCTGATCCAGCAGATGATCGGTCACGGCATGACCGAGGAAGACTTCTCGACGCTCATCCTGATGCAGGCGAAGGCTTCGGGCATCGACCTGAAGCCGGAAAACGTCCCGGTGGGCGACGGACTGTCCAGCTAGGCGCGCGACAAGGAGGAGAGATGAAATCTGGCCGTCGGCAATTCTTGCGGAATTCGGGCGCGGTTCTCGGTGTAACCGCGCTCGGTGGCTGTGCGCCGCTCGTGCAGGCCGGTCCGGCCGATGTGCTGATCGTGAACGCCCGCGTGGCGACGCTCAATCCGCGCCAGCCCAACGCCGAAGCCATAGCAATCAAGGGCGACACTATCGTCGGCGTCGGTTCCGAGGCCGAACTGCACACATTCATAGCTGAGAAAACCCGCGTCATCGACGCGGGGCGCCGCACCATCGTTCCCGGGCTGAACGACGCGCATACCCATTTCATTCGCGGCGGTCTCACTTACACCAACGAGGTGCGCTGGGACGGCGTGCCGTCGCTCGCCGAAGGCATGCGGCGCGTTCGCGAGCAGGCGCGCCGCACGCCGCCGCCCCACTGGGTGCAGGTGATCGGCGGCTGGACCTGGGCGCAATTCGCAGAGAAGCGCTTTCCGACACTGGAAGAGATCAATGCCGCCACGGGCGACACGCCCTGCATGATCATGCATCTCTATGATCGTGCCTGGTTGAACCGGCCAGCGATCAGGGTTCTGGGTTGGGAACGGGAAATCCCCAAGTTGTTCGGTGGCTTTGTGGAGCGCGACGCGGGTGGAAATCCCACTGGGCTGGTGATGTCGACGACGAGTCTCGCCAGCCTGGTTGCAGTCTGGCTGCGCGTGCCGCGTTTTTCGCCGGAAGAGCAGATCACTTCCACGCGTCATTTCATGCGCGAGCATAACCGGCTCGGTGTAACCAGCGTCATCGATGCCGGCGGCGGCGGGCAGAACTATCCTGAGAACTACGCGGCCATCGCCAAACTTGCGGCGGACAACCTGCTGACCCTGCGTATCGGCTATGAGTTGTTTGCCCAGGCTCCCGGCAAGGAGCTCGACAATTACATTGCCTGGTCGAAGTTGGTGAGAATTGGCGAGGGCAACGATTACTATCGCATGATCGGCGCTGGCGAATATGTACTCTACGCCGCCGGCGATCCTGCGAATTTCGCCAAGGAATGGATCGTTGCGCCCCCTGGCGTAATGGAGAGCCAGTTCACCGCGGTGACCAAGCATCTCGTCGGCCTGCGCTGGCCCTTCCGGCAGCACACGACCTTCGACTCGACCGCCAGCCGCGTGCTCAACGTGCTCGAACAAGTAAACCGCGACGTGCCGTTGAAGGGACTGCGTTGGGGCCTCGACCACTGCGAAACGCTGTCGCTAAAAACGCTCGAGCGCGTCGCCCAGCTTGGCGGCAGCATCAACATCCAGAACCGCATGTCGTTGGATGGGGAAGCGTTTCTGGCCAAGTATGGCGCGCAGGTGGCGGCCGATGCGCCACCGATCCAGCGCATCCGCGAAATGGGCATCCCGCTGGCATGCGGTACCGATGCGAACCGTGCCACCAGCTATAACCCCTGGATTGGCGTGCACTGGCTGCTCACGGGAAAAACGCTAGGCGGCGCCAAACTGCAAGGGGACCACAACCTGCTCGACCGCACTGAGGCCTTGCGCCTTTACACGGCAGGCGGCGCGTGGATGTCCTCGGAGGAGGCGAAGAAGGGAACGCTCGAACCCGGCAAGCTGGCCGATCTGGTCGTCCTCTCGACGGATTATTTCAGCGTGCAAGTGGACGCAGTTAAGGACGTCGAATCAGTTCTCACCATGGTGGGCGGCAAGGTAGTGTACGCGGCGGGACCGTTTTCGCGCCTCGATCCGCCGCCGCCGCCGTCGCCCCCCGACTGGCTGCCGGTACGCCATTACGGCGGGTACCATAAGGCGTCCGGCCCTCCAGCGCCGGTGGCGCACCGTCATCCCATGGTCATCGGCGAGAGCGGCGCGTGGTCAACTGAGTGTCCCTGCGGCGCGTTTTGAAAGGACCAGAGATGAACCCGAAACAACGCATCAGCTATTTTCCGTTGGACAAGATGGACGCCGAGATGCGCAAGGAAATGGAGCGCTGCCAGCGCGAAGGCACGCCGCGGCCCGAAAGCTCGGCGGTGCGCGCTCATGTGCCCGGCGCCTTTTGGGCGTTTGCAAACTCGTGGCGCGATATTTTCAAAAACGGGGTGTGCGATCACGCCGTCAAGGAGCTGTGCCGGCTTTACGTTTCACGTTCGGTGCAGTGTGACTACTGCGGCAACCAGCGCTCGATCAAGGCCGCAGGTGCCGGGGTGATGGAGGATGACGTCAAGGATCTTCTCAACTTCGAAAAATCGAACCGCTACTCCGATCGGCAGAAAGCGGCGCTTGCATACGCCGAGGCAATCACGTGGCGGCTCAACACCGACGACGCCTTCTGGGAGCGCATGCATCCGCATTTCAGCGAGCCGGAGCTGGTAGAACTGGGATGCTTTATCGCGCTCACGATGGGCCAGCAAAGCTGGCTGCGGCTGCTCAACATCGAGCATCACCAGGTGCTTGCTGGAACGTCCGCGTCGATGGCGCCGGGGTACGAGACCGCCGAAGCGCTCGCCCAATCCAAAGGGTCATCCGACTACTGGACCAAGGCGAAGCGGGTATGAGAGCGCTGCGCACTCTTCTCGCGTCATGCGCGCTCGCCGCTCTGGCTGTGGCGCACGCGCAGGACATCTATCCGAACAAGCCCATCCGCATCATCGTGCCGTTCACGCCGGGCAGCGCGACAGACATCGTCGCGCGGCTGGTGGGGGAGAAGCTGAACACGGCATGGGGCCAGCCGGTGATTGTCGAGAACCGCCCGGGGGCGGGTGGCACGATCGGCATTGCACAGACCGCCAAGGCTGACCCTGACGGCTACACGCTGGCGGTGGTGTCCACCGGCCACGTGGTGAACTATGTTCTCTACAAGGACCTGCCGTATGACACGCTGAAGGACCTGGCGGGCGTCGCGCCGCTCGCCA
>DATNMK010000081.1:0-9597 GCA_035602335.1 Burkholderiales bacterium | reverse complement strand
TGGTGTAGTCCGGGTCGGGGATATGAACCTGCATTGAGGAACAAGATACTTCGTCACCCGTACGCATACAACGCTACTCGGACAGAACGGGAAAGGCGATCCGACAACGAGGATCAGGACCCGTCCTGTTATGGGACGATTAGCTCGAAGCAACGACCCGAATCAACAGACAGTGCGAATGACTGCTTTGGGTCGAAAGCGGTCATTGACGAACGTTCCGCTGTCGGCCAGAAGCGGCCACTGGACCTAGTTCAAGTCAATCCTCATTGCGACTTAACGCGTAAGCTCAACGGCGCGCCGCTTTTTGGCGCGCCCCTGGAGCACCAGGTTGGGCGTAAAGCTCTCAGGGCGGACGATTCTGCATCGAGAAGAAGAGCCGAGGGCGGAGCCACGGACGTCTATAACTCCGCCCGGCAACGTCGAGGAGTTGAAGCTAGGCGCGTACTAGCCACTTCATTCGTCCTGGTACGCCAGCACGGTGTCTTCGTGGTCATGGCCCTTCGCCAGCAACGCGCGATAGCTCCTAATATCGTCCTCATCCATCGCAATGGCAGCGTCCTGCCCGGCTTCGGCGGCTGGGCGCGGCGTGGCGCCCAGCGCGATCGTGGTGCCCAGCCCGGCGTACAGGTAATGCTCGCCGAACGCCCTCTTCAGCGCCGTGAAGGTGGGCTCGCCCGTGCAGTGGCCGGGCGCCACGTAGTCGACTTTCCAGGTGTCGCGCAAGCCCGTGACGATTTTTTCGATGTCAGGATCCTTGGCGACCACCAGATGGAACCCACCGGTGACCAAGTGGATGCGCTTGTTGATCGAGGTGGCGGCTTCGACGATTTTGTCGATGCCGGGATGCGAGCAGCCGACGACCAGCACAATGCCATCGGGCGTGTCGATGGCGAGCGATAGCTCGCGCAGCTCCAGCGTGGTGGGCTTGTCGGAGACGAGCGCGATCAGGTGAACGCCAGGGGCGATCTCGGTCGTCTTCTCGATCAGCTCGAAATTGGCGTTGGGCCAGGCACTGCCGAACTTCATTACTTCCGGCGGCGCGCCGTCATAGTAGCGCTGCTCCGGCGGCAGAGACTCGTCCTTGCGGTAGAATTTGCTGGGCAGCGAGAAACCATACACGCCGAAGCTTTCCTTGGGCGCGTAGATCTTCACATTGGGGTTGACGCTCAAGAGATAGCTCATGCCCCCCATGTGATCGCCGTGGCGGTGCGACATGACCACGAAGTCCAGCTTCGACAAATCTACGCCCTTGGCCTTCGCATTCTTAGCCAGGATGTCGGGATTGTCGCCGGTGTCGAACAGGATGCGCTTGCCGCCATACTCGATGAGCGCGGCATAGCCCCAGTCCTTCTCCATCGCCGAAGGTTTGCCGAACGCGTCATAGAGGATGGTGATCTGCGCTTTCTTGGGATCGGAATTCCCCGCGGACCGCGGGTTGGTCACGGCACATCCGGTAAGGAGCAACGTCAAAGCCGCAACGAGATAGAGTACCCAGGGTCTGGCTTTCATTTGCCTCTCCTTCCTCCGTTGACTCATTTCCAAGCCAGCCATGAGGCTGGTGGCTACTACACCTTCAATGTTGCGGGCCGGACGTTCGTATAACAAAGGAGTGTGTTCGGATAATTCGGCACATAACATATCCCTGTCATCTACCCCAGCTGTGCCGTAGAGTACTCCTGCGCCCTGATCTATAAAACGCCGATTTAGCCAACATCGCGAATGTCCGCTAAGGGTCGGGAGCGGACGTTCGCCAATGTCCGCTTTCGGCCGAAAGCCGACATTCAAGCTGGGCCAGTGTCACTCCCCCAAGCCTTCCAGATGCGAGGGTGATGGCGCGAGCTCGCCGCGCTCCACGCACGTCACGATCTCGGCGAGCTTGGCATGGCTCGGCGCCGGCACGCCGACCTCGGCGCCCTTGCGCGCGATGTAGCCATTCATGGCGTCGATCTCGGTGCGCCGGCCCTTGAGGATGTCCTGCGCCATCGACGGGCGCTGGATGTCGCCGCGCGGGTTGGCGCCGGCCTTCGGCACGATGATGGCCTCGACCTCCGCGAGCGCGGCGGCGTCGCCCTCGGAGGCGCGCGCGAGGCGCTCGGGATCGGCGCCCCGGATCCTCTCGAGCCTGTAGCCGAGCGCCTGGCCGACGCGCACCGCTTCGCCGGCGAGCTGGATCTGGAAGCGGCGGATCTTGTCGTTGCGCAGGCAGTCGCCCGAGGTCAGCCCGGTCGCCGCGGTAACGCCATTGCCCATGCTGTTCTGGACGAGTTTCGACCAGCGCTCGCCCCACAGGTTGGTCGTCGCCTTCGAGCTGTCGATGCCGCGGAACCACTCGACCAGCTCCTCGACGCGCGGCGTGATGCGCCCGTGCGGCTCGCCGATGCGGAAGATCGTGTAATTGTCGCCGCCCTTCGAGACGGTCCTCCGGATGTGGCCGGCCTCGTACAGGTCCACCGAGATCATCGAGGCAACCACGCCGACGGTGCGCCCCCAGCCGACTACGCCGGCGATGGTTTCCTCGTTGAGGCAGTTCTGCAGCGAAACGACGAAGCCTTCCGCGGACAGATATGGCTTGATCAGTGCGGTCGCCCACAGCGTGTCGTAGGACTTGACCGCGACGATCGCGACGTCGACCGGCCGCCTGGCGAGCGACTGGACTTCGGTCAGGTGCAAGGTTCTGGCGCTCTTTACCGTGAACCGCTCCTCGGGCGTCATGCCGTCGAGCTCGAGGCCGCGCGCCCGGATGGTTTCGATATGCTCCGGCCACGCGTCGATCAGCGTCACGTCGTGCCCGAGATGCGCGAGCGTGCCGCCGACATAGCCTCCCAGCGCTCCCGCGCCGACGATGGCAATCCGTTTTGTCATAAACTTGTCCGATGATAATCGAGCCGCTCGCCGGTGCGCTGGGAGCCGAGATCCGCGACGTATCGCTCGCCGGGCTGGACGAAGACGCCTGGCGCGAGATCCGCCGGGTGTTCGTCGAGTACTCGGTCATCGTGTTCCGGGACCAGGCGCTCGAGCCCGCCGACCTGATGCGCGTCGGCACGCGCTTCGGCGAGCCGTGCTTCTATCCCTTCGTCATCGGAATGGACGGCTACCCGTACATCTTCGAGGTGGTGAAGGAAGAGAACGAGGGGACGAATTTCGGAGGCAACTGGCACAGCGACACCGCCTATCTCGAGCAGCCGCCGCTCGCCACGCTGCTGTACGCCGTCGAGACGCCTTCGCGCGGCGGCGACACGCTGTTCACCAGCACTCGCGCCGCCTACGACGCGCTCTCCGAAGGCATGCGCCGGCTGCTCGACGGGCTCGTCGGCGTCAACAGCGCGGGGCTGAAGTACGGCGGCGGGCGAAGCGTGATGCACAAGAAGATCGGCGGCATGAAGGTCCACGACACCGACACCGCCGATCAGTACGAAGCCGAGCATCCCGTGGCGCGCACGCATCCCGAGACCGGGCGCAAGGCGCTGTATGTCAGCCGCAGCCACACCATCCGCTTCAAGAACATGACCGAGGACGAGAGCCGCCCGTTCATCGAATGGCTTCAGGCGCACCAGACGCGGCCCGAATTCACCTGCCGTGTCCGGTGGGCGCCCGGCACGCTGACGATCTGGGACAACCGTTGCACGCAGCACAGCGCGATCAACGACTATCACGGCCAGCGCCGCCGCATGCGGCGGCTCACGGTCGGAGCGCAGACGCCGCACTAGCGGTTCATCAATCCAGCTTCGCCCCACTCTGCTTGACGAGCTTCGCCCATTTGGCGAGGTCGGCAAGCATGAACTGACGGAAGTCCTCGGGCGTGCTGCCGATCGGCTCCGATCCGTCCGCCACGATCCGCTCGCGTACATCGGGCTGGCTGAGAACCTTCACGAACTCCTCATGCAGCCGAGTGACGATCGGGTTGGGCAGATTGGCCGGCCCGATCACGCCGTACCAGCCGACGACCTCGAACCCCGGCAGCATTTCCGCTACTGCGGGCAGGTCGGGCAACGCGGCCAGGCGCTTGGGTGCGGTGATCGCGAGCGCGCGCAGTTTCCCGGATCGCACCAGGGTCTGCGCCCCCTGCATGCCGGCGAAATTGTAGTGGTACTGCCCGGCCACTAGATCCATCATCGCCGGACCCGAACCCTTGTACGGAATGTGCTCGGCCTTCACGCCGGTCATCAGCTTGTAGAGCTCGCCTGCAAGGTGCCCGCCGCTGCCGTTGCCGGCCGACCCGTAGTTGAGCGGCCCTGCGTAATTCTTGGTCCAGTTCACGAACTCCTCCAGGTTCCTCACTGGCGTCGACGGGTTCACGACCAGCATCAGCCCTGCGGACGTGAGCTGCGTGATCGGCGTGAAGCTGTTCACCGGGTGGTACGGCAACTTGGGATTCAGCGCCGCGTTGACCGTGTGCTGGTGGTAAGCGAGCAACAGCGTGTAGCCGTCGGGCGGCGCATTCGCGGTCAGCTCCCCGGCGATCACGCCGGATCCGCTCGCGCGGTTATCTACCAGGACCTGCTGCTTGAACACATCGGTCAGGCGGGCGCCGAAGACGCGCGCCAGGATATCGGTCGTGCCGCCTTGCGCGGCCGGCGTGATCAAGCGGATCGGCCGGCTCGGATAGTCCTGCTGCGCGAACGCTGGCGCCCCGACGGCGAGACCCAGGAGTATGAAAAATGAACAAAAGGCGCGATGACAAAACCCCTCCGCAGAGGGGTTCCCGTGCATCGCCCTGCCTAGGTCATTTCGGCTGCACGACGTAAACGACATACGTGGACTTCCCGACGTTCTTGGTTTTGTACGGCTTGTCCGGCCCCGCCGCCCTCACCTCGCCAGCTTTCCGCTCCACGATCTCCGTCTTGCCATCGGCGTCGGTACGTTGGATTCGCGCATTCGTTAAATAGCGTATGACGCGAAACGGGCGCTCTCTCATTTCGCTTTCGGCGCCCGGCTTGCTTCGGGCCTCGTACACCCGCACCTTGTCGTTTTCCAGCAGCACCTTGAGTTCCTGCTTCAATGGAGCCGCTTTCGCCTTCCCCTGCGCCATTGCCGAATTCGCAATTACCCCTGCCAACATGAAAGCAGGAACAAAAAGAATCGCGAACAGACCAGCTGACCTTTTCATGACTCCCCCTTTTCTCGCTGATGTGACAGGCCCGCCGGTAAACGGGCCGAACCCATTGTACGCTCCGGCTTCAAATGAAAAAGGAGCTCGCATGAAGACTTCACTGGGACTGTTGTTGATTTTACTGGCTCTTTCCGCGCAACGTTGCCTTGCCGCGGATGAACTCATAACAACGGCGCACTACGCGAATGGAGAGCAAGTCCCCTATATCCTCAATTCCAGCAATGCGCTTCCCAGATACGTGATCATCCTTTTCCCGGGCGGCTCGGGGATCGTCGATCCTCGCATGCAGGACGGGAAGCTCGTATACGGTCGCAAAGACAATTTTCTGCTCAGGGCCAGACCGTTCATTGTCGACGAAGAATTTGCGACCGTAACGACGAACTCGACGCAGAGCGAGGAACGCATCCAGGCCGTGCTGGACGACATCAAAGGCCGATTTCCGAACGCGCAGGTCTACCTCATGGGAACGAGCAACGGCACGGGTCCCACGATGGCCCTGGCCGGGTATCTCTCCGACAAGATTGCCGGAGAGATTCATACGTCGTCGGGACGCGAGATTTATCGCTTCGACGCGAGAAAATACAAGAACCGCCATTTGGTCGTTCATCACAAGGACGACACCTGCCGTTTTACGCCCTTCTTCGCCGCGGAGGCCTCGCATCAAAAGTACGGGAACGACTTCATCGCCATGGAGGGCGGGATTTCGGTTGGAGACCCGTGCGAGACGTTCGCCCATCATGGCTACAACGGCATCGAGCAAGAAACCGTGAATGCAATCAAGAAATGGATAAAGCAGGGTGGTTAGACTAGCGGATTACCCGGACAACCCGGCGGAAAGTCTACGCCCCAAAAGCGCGGCAAATGGGACTCAGCCCATTTGCGTATGACAACGGATCAGGCCGCTTTCGCCGCAAACAACTTGCACCAGCCCTCGGAGGTTACGCGGCCCTCGACCAGCTTGCAGGAGTTGGAGTCAGCGATGAAATGCATGCACTTGCTGCATTTCTGGTCGGCCTTGGGCGTATTCTGGTATTGCGCTACCGCCTGACTGACCTTGCCGCTCCCGCCGGGGGGAGCCGAGCCCGCCGCGGCGGGTGGTTTTCCCCCCATACCGGCGGTCTCTTGTTTCTCTTTGCAGCCCCACGTCATGGGCGCGCAAAGCGCGACACCACCGGCCGCCACAAACCGCAACAGATTTCTGCGCTGGGGATCACAGGTTTTCATTATTCAATCCGCCTACTTCAGCTGGACCGAGACCACCACGAACGGCTAACGCCCAGGCGGTTGGGGTGCTACCTGTTGCCATCCCCCGGGACATTCCCTCACGTACGGGTAATACCCGTTCGAACTCGGGCAGAAGTACCAGGAGTTGCTGGCCTGCTGCACCGGTGCCGGGCCTTGCTGAGGGTACGCAGGCTGCGAGTACTGCTGCGGTGCCGCGTAGGCCGGCGCGTAACCGTAGTTTGGAGCGTAAGGATAAGCCGGAGCGTAAGGATAAGGCGGAGCGTAATAGGGCGGGGCGTAATAGGGCGGGGCGTAATACGAAGCCGCCAAGAGCGGGACGCCAATGGCCAGGCCGAGCCCGACGCCAAGCCCGAAGCCGCCGCCGCGAAACCCGCCGAAGTGCCCGCCACCGTGAAAACCGCCGAAGTGCCCGCCACCGTGGCCGCCACGAGCATCGGCAATACCAGGTGCGGTTGCCGCCGCCAGTACCGCCGCCAATAAAACTGCCTTGAGGAATCTCATTTGCTGTTCCTTCCCGCCGATGGCAGGGACTCCAATGAACCATTGAACAGCTTAAAGCAGCAAAGATGCAACGATTAATGTGTAAAGCCTGGTTACACCTGTCAGCCTGATGCACCGTTCAGCGCCCTGCGCCCGAAGGAGATACGAGCCTCTTCAAGACCGGAGAGGTTATTTCTTGCCCTTTTTGTTGTCCCGCGATGCTCTGTACTGCATGGCCAGGCGAAGCTGCTCGATCGCCTTGCGGCTATCGGCTATGGCCCGGGCCTTATGGCCACCAAAATCATGCGGCGCCCGCTCCATATATTCGATAGCGTCGTGAAGCTCACGAATCGCGGCGGCTATCCTGGGGTGCTCCCGTAATTCACTCTTTCCAGTCTGTTGCGCCAAGCCCACTTGCGCGAATGCAAGACTACCGACAACGCACATTCCGAGAAATGTCTTACGCACGACTCCTCCCATCGAGATTGCATTTGAAGAACCCACGGTTTGCGCAGCCTCTACAAGAACGGCTGGCAGCGGTATCCGTTGACGCACGCGCGCGAAGCTATTAGCTTCGCTTATTGTCTGAGCTACCTTCGGCTTGGTTGATCTGATTGCGCACGAAGCTGATGTGCTGGCGCAGGACGTAGAGCTGGTCGGCAAATGCCCCGGGTAACTTAACCGTGATGACCCGCTTTTCGATCTCGTCGAGGCGCTTGAGCAGCCCCGCGCGCTGCTCCGGCGTCGTCTGCTCGAACACTGCGCGCTCCAGTGCCATCAACTCTCCATAGGGCCGGTAAATCCGCCCGTTGATGCGCCAGCGGTAAAGCCACGGCACGATCTTGAGGCCGGGAATCAGCAGCACGGCGATCGGCACAAGCATGATCAGGGCGCGATCGACCAGGCTTGCCAGCCAGAAGGGCAGGTGCTTGTACGCGAAGCTCTTGCCCGATTGGTAGTAGCGTATCGCGTCGTCGCTAAGGCGGTACTCATGCTCTAGAGGGGCGGGGAATTCGCCGGCTTTCTGCAAGAGCGTGGCTCGTCCATGCACTTCCCGCGCTGCATCGATCAGCAGATCGGAGAGCGCCGGGTGCAAATCGGATCGCGCGACGAGCTCGACGGTCGGCGCGACCATCGTGAGCGGCTTCGCGGGTGTGTTTTTCCCAAGATCCAGCGAACCCGGCGGCAGCTCGAGCTTGCTGAGGTAGCGGAAACGACGCACGTACCCGTCACCCTGCACAAAGTCGAAGAGACGTATACCTGTCGTGTGAAGCAGATCGCGCATGTTGGAGGACGCAGCCGAGTCCCCCATGAGAAATACCGCATCCGCCCGGTGCTTGAGGAGTGCCTCCTCTGCGGCCTTGCCGTCCAAGCCGAGCAATTTTGTGGGTCCCGCGGCTTCGATCCCGTTCGCTTTCAGGAGCGTCTCCGCGAGCACGCGCGTTCCGCTGCCTTCGCGACCGACTGAAATGCGCTTTCCATGCAGTTCGGACAACCGGCTGAGCGGTCGCGGGGAACGATAAAAGACAAGCACCGGCTCGTAGAACACGCTGCCGAGCGACCTGAGCTCGCTCGGGTCGCCGAGATTGGAGAGCCCGCCCTGTACGAATCCGATGTCGACGTTGAAATTGGGGTCGCTCAGGCGCTTGAGATTTTCCAGCGAACCCTGGGACGACAGGATCTGCAGCGTCACCCCCTGGCGTGCCAGGATCTTGCGATAGCGCTCGGACGACACCTGGAACATGCTGCCCTCCGGTCCGCTTGTGATGACGATCGTGTCCGGCGGCGCCGGGCGGACGAAGCGAAACGCGAACCAGAAGGCGACCACCACGAGCAGGATAAACGGCCCCAGCGTCACCGCGAGGTCGCGCCAGGAGATCCTGGGGATCTTGAAGCGGGAAATGAGCGTGGTTCCCCAAGCAGGGCTCGAATCTACGCTCTGCGGACTTACAGATTTACGCGGG
Organism: Burkholderiales bacterium; assembly: GCA_035602335.1. Classification (GTDB taxonomy): domain Bacteria; phylum Pseudomonadota; class Gammaproteobacteria; order Burkholderiales; family SG8-39; genus SCGC-AG-212-J23. The sequence continues at coordinate 798 of DATNMK010000081.1, read as the reverse complement.
ATGGATCGCGCCATGGTCGTCTCCCCTAGTGCTTGCTAAGTTCCTCTAAGCAAGCGTCTCCTGCGCCCGGCTATAGAAAGCCAACCTATCAGTTTCGCCCGTCAATCCTCCGTTAATTCGTATCGTGATGGTCTTGAAGTCGCCGGCGTCAGCGAGTTCATTGAGCCCATGCGATTTCCAAAACCATGCCGCGGACCGGCACGCAAGATCAGGCATCGCAAGCTGATCGGGGTCTTTCTCCAGGTCGACTCCAAGCGCAGCGCCGCAAGCGCGATAGTTGGCTCGTCCGGTTATTTGAATGAGCCCACGGCCGCGATACCGATAGCCGTCTCCGGGCTGTGTGTTGCCCAGTTTGGCGGCCTTTTCACTTGGTGGTTCGTACGTGCGCTGTATTTTTGTTGGACCCCAGATCTCCCGAAGCCACACGAGTTGCCCGGACTCATGGGCAATCTGCGCAATGAAGGCCGCTTGGCGCTGCGCGGTGCTGATTTCAAACTCCTCCATTGCCGCGTTGAGCGGTTGCACAAACAGTGCTATTCGCTGCCCAGCTCCGGGCATGATTTCCAGTAGCTGGTCGCCCGTCATTCAGCTATGACCTGCCGGAGGCGCACGCTTCTTGCAACATGTCATCCGCGAGTGACTGCTTTTGGCCAAAAGCGGTCATTCGCCTAACCAACTAATTAGTCTCGGTGCCCTTCGTGCCTGACGTCGCGCCCGCGGTCTTGTACGTGATGGTCCGCCTCTACGTGCGGGCGCTCCCACGGGCGCCCGCCGCCCCGGTGGTAACCGATGCGCCCG
>DATNMK010000080.1:0-12143 GCA_035602335.1 Burkholderiales bacterium | reverse complement strand
TGGCGGAGCCGAGCCATTCCTTGAGCGACGGGATGCCTTCGTCCCGGTAGACGCCGGCCGAGGCACGGTCGCTGATGGAGACCAGGCCGACGATCAGTTCTTCTTTCATTTGACTTCGAGCCGGATGTTGAGCGCTACGAGGGATTCGAGCTGCATTGCCGGATCAAGCGGAATAGGTCGCGGTATGCGCGTGCCCGGTTGCCCTCCTGCAACTGCTTTCTGGAATTCCTTATCAGCGTTCGCAATGTCTGCAGGTCCGCGCCGGGATGCTCCGCGGCGAAGGCAGTGAGTGCTGCGTCGTCGGCGAGAAGGCGCTCGCGCCACGTCTCCAGGCGGCGGTGAGCGGCGCTCGCCTGCGCGGAATTGCCTTCGATCTCGCCGAGGCGGCTGCGGATCGCCGCCGGATCGATGTCGCGCATCAAGCGACCGATGTACTGCATCTGCCTGCGTTTCGCCTCGTGGCTTTTGATGCGCTTCGCCTCGACCACGGCTTGCAGCAGATCGTCGGCGAGCGCCATTGATTTCAATTGTGTTTCGGAGAGCTCGACCAGCGCCACGCCGAGCGCCTGCCGCTCGTGCATCTCGCGCTTCTTGCGGGTCTTGCTGACAATTTCGTCCTGCACGCGCTGTTATCATAGCGCCCCCATGCCGAAGCGCCACGGTTTCAGCTGCGAGCCCGGCGAACTGCGCAGCCTCGCGCAAGTGGTGCTGGACCGCGCGAAGCACGCCGGCGCGAACGGCTGCGACTGCGACGTCTCGGAGGCCTACGGCCTCACGGTGACGGTGCGCAAAGGCCAGCCCGACACCCTCGAGCACAACCGCGACCGCAGCGTCGGGGTCTCGATCTACCTCGGCGAGCGTCCAAAAGTGCGCCGTGGCCACGCCAGCACCTCTGATTTCTCGCGTGCGGCGCTCGAGCAGACGGTCGATGCCGCGCTCGCCATCGCGCGCCATACTGCAGAAGACGACTGCGCCGGATTGCCGGAGGCGGACCTGCTTGCGCGCGAGCAGCCCGACCTCGATCTGTTCCACCCGTGGGGATTGTCCACGGAGGAGGCGATCGACATCGCGCGGCGCTGCGAGGCGGCGGCCTTCTTGGTTTCAAAAAAAATACGCAATTCCGAAGGCGCGACGGTGGCTGCCCACCAGTCGCAGTTCGTATTCGCCAACAGCCTCGGCTTCATGCGCGGCTATCCCGGCTCGCGGCACTGGATCTCGTGCTCGGTGATCGCCGAGGACAAAGGCCTGATGCAGCGCGACGACTGGTTCAGCGCCGCGCGCCTGCCCTCGAAGCTGGCCGACCCGAAGGCGCTCGGGCGTTACGCCGGCCAGCGCGCGGTGGCGCGCCTCGGCGCGCGCAAGATCGCCACTTGCCAGGCGCCGGTGCTGTTTGAGGCGCCGGTGGCAATCCAGTTGATCGGCCATTTCGTCTCGGCGGTGAACGGCGGCAACCTGTACCGCAAGACCTCGTTCCTCGTCGACAGCCTCGGAAGACAGGTGTTCTCGCCGCTGATGCGCATCGAGGAGCGTCCCCACGAGAAGCGGGCCATGGCGAGCACGCCTTTCGACGAGGAGGGCGTGGCGACGCGCCATCGCTCGGTCGTGCGGGATGGCGTGGTCGAAGGCTATTTCCTCGGCAGCTATGCGGCGCGCAAGCTCGGCATGAAAAGCACTGGCAATGCGGGCGGCCACCACAACCTGATCGTGCGCTCGGAAGGCCCGGATTTCGCCGGCATGCTGAAGAAACTGCATCGCGGGCTCCTCGTCACCGAGCTCATGGGGCAGGGGGTGAACCTTGTCACAGGCGATTACTCGCGCGGCGCCGCGGGCTACTGGGTCGAGGGTGGCGAAATTCGCTTCCCCGTGGAGGAAATCACGATCGCCGGCAACCTGAAAGATATGTTCAAGAGTATCGTTAGCGTCGGCAGCGACGTGCTGGTGCGCAGCGGCCGGTCGAGCGGCTCGATCCTAGTGGAGAACATGACAATCGCCGGCGACTAGTTCGTTCAAACGGCTGCCCGGAGGTCTAATCCGTATGGGACATGCCTACACTCACGACAACCTCGGCGGCGCTCGTGAACCCAAGCGCAGCACTCCTGATGCCAAGCGCGAACATCCGATCACCGCGATCATCGCCGTGATCGCCATCTTCGTCGCGATCCTGTTGATTACATGGGCGCGAATCGAGGTCCACGGCACCGGGGACTTCGAGGAAGCGCTGGCCGAGCCGCAAGCCCAGCCCGGCATGCCGGTAGTGCCCTCCAAGGACATCAAGCCGAACGAGGAGCGCGAAGTCGACGCAGCGGTGACTTTGAGCCGCTTCGCGACCGGTCTTTCGCCGTAGCGCGAATCTCCTTTGTTCCCTGAGGCATAATTTGCCTCATGCGAACCCTGATCTTGATCACCGCGGCGCTGATTGCCGCGGCGCCGGCGGCCGCGCTAGAGCCGCAACCCTCCTCTTACCCGCTTGCGCAGGCGCAACCGCGCCGCAACCAGGTCCCCGACGTCATCTTCGTGCCGACTCCGCAGGAGGTCGTGGACGAGATGCTGCGGCTTGCCAACGTCAAGAAGGGCGACGTGCTCTACGACCTCGGCTCGGGGGACGGCCGCATCCCGGTCACCGCGGCGAAGAAGTTCGGCGTTCGAGCGGTGGGCATCGACATCGACCCGGAGCGCATCCAGGAAGCCAATGAGAACGCGAAGAAGAACGGCGTCACCAACCTGGTGAAATTCCGCAACGAGGACCTGTTTCAGGCCGACATCCACGAGGCCACGGTAGTGACGCTCTACCTGCTGCCGGACCTGAACGTGAAGCTGATGCCGCGGCTGATGGAGCAGCTCAGGCCCGGGACCCGCGTCGTTTCGCACCAGTTCGACATGGGCAAGTGGAAGCCCGACAAGCAAGTCGAGCTCAGCGGCCGGACCATCTACCTCTGGACCATTCCTGCAAAGAAGCAATAGTGGGAAAGCCGTTGACCATCGAGGTGGTTTCCGACGTCGTCTGCCCGTGGTGCTACATCGGCAAGCGGCGCCTTGAAAAAGCGCTCGCCCTTCTGGGCGACGAAGCGCAGGTGAGCGTTCGCTACCTGCCCTTCCAGCTGAACCCCGAGATGCCGCAGGGCGGGTTGCCGCGCGCGGAGTACCGCAAGGCGAAATTCGGCTCGGTCGAGCGCGGGCAGCAGCTCGATGCGCGCGTTGCCGCGGAGGGCCAGGGCGAGGGCATCGAGTTCGCGTTCGAGCGCATGGCGCGCACGCCCAACACCATCGCCGCGCACCGCTTGATCGATCTCGCCCAGCGCCAGGGCGTCGGCCAGACGGTGGTAGACGAGCTTTTCCGCGCCTACTTCGAGCAAGCCAAAGACGTCGGCGATGCTAAAGTGCTGGAGGAGATTGCGAAGCGCAGCGGGGTTTCCGGCTGGCCGCAGGAGGCTGACGCCAAGGAAGTCGCTGCGCTGGAAGAAGAGATGCGCCGGCTCGGGATTTCGGCAGTGCCGACCTTTATCTTCGACCGCAAGTTCGGCGTCTCGGGCGCTCACCCGCCCGAAGCGCTGGCGCAGGCGATGCGCGAAGCCCTGACGGCTAAGTAAAGTCCAGCCGCGTATTGAGCAGGATGCCGTAGATCGCAATCGGCGGCCGGCGCGCGATCTCGAGCGGCGGCAATTCCTCGGCGCCGAGCGTCTTGACCGTGGCGCCGATGGCTCTCATGAACCCGAGCGACAGCACGATCTCGCCGGCGCGCGCGCGGTGCACCAGGCGCTCGGCGATGCTGACGCAGTCACCGAAGGCGACGTGCTGCTGGCTGTCTTCCGGACCGGCCATTCCGAAAACCGTGTCGCCGACGTGCAGACCGAGCGCCACCGCGGCGGGCAGGGCGTAGTCGTTCTGCCAGCGCTCGCCGATCGGCTCGAACTCGCGCTGGATCTGCTGCGCCGCCTTGAGGGCGTAGATGCTGAATTCCAGGCGGTCTTCGCCGGTGAACGCGGCGATCACCGAGTCGTTGTGGATGGACAGCACGCGGCCGCCACGGTCCGTGATGTGCTTGTGGGTGTAGGAGAAGAACTCGTTGGCAAGCTGGAGCACCTGCGGCGCCTCGAGGGTCTCCGAGAGGCGCGTGAAGTTGCGCAGCTCGACGTACAGGATGGCGGCAGGGCATCGCTCGGGCGCTGGCATGCCGCCACTTTAATCGATTCGCGCCCCGACTTCCCGTACTAGCCGGGCATACTTGGCGTGATCGTTGCGGATCGCCGTAAGGAATTCCTCGGGGGTGGTGATCCAGGTTTCCACACCGCCGGCATTGTGCAGGCGCTCGCGGAGCTCCGGCTCCCTGAGGATGCGGCTCACCTCGGCGCGCAGCCGTGAGAGCACCGGCTCCGGGGTCGCGGCCGGCGCGAACAGGCCGTACCACTGGGTCATTTCGAATTCCGGGTAGGTTTCGGCGATCGCCGGCACGTCGGGAAGCAGGCTCGAGCGCTTCGGGCCGGTGTACGCAAGCACGCGCAGGCGCCCGGCCTTGATCTGCGGCGCGGTGGAAGTCCCCGACATCATCGCCGCCACTTCGCCGGACACGGTCGCGGTCGTTGCCGGCGCGCCGCCCTTGTACGGGATATGCACGAGCGCAATCCCGGCGCGCCCCTTCAGCCGCTCCATCGTCAGGTGGTGCTGGCTGCCGTTTCCGCCCGAGGCGTAGTGCAACGGCGGATTGGCGCGCTTGGCGTGCTCGATGAACTCGGCGAGGTTGTGCACCGGCAGCTGCGGATTCACCACCAGGAAGAAGCCGTTCGACACCAGGCTCGCCACCGGCACCAGGTCCGTCAGCGGATCGAACGGCATGCGCTCGTAGAGATGCGGGTTGATGGCGACCAGGCTGTCCATGCCGACGAGCAGCGTGTACCCGTCGGGCGTCGCCTTCGCTACCGCTTCGCCCGCCACCATGCCGTTGCCGCCGACGCGATTCTCCACGACCACCGGCTGCCCCAGCGTCTCGCTCAGGCGCGCGGCGATCAGGCGCCCGACCAGATCGGGCCCGCCGCCGGGCGGAATCGGCACCAGGAAGCGGACGGGTTTCGAGGGATATTGCGCTTCAGCGGTCAATGCAGAAAGAAAGACGATTGCTGCCAAAAATGCCTTAAGAGCGCGATGCATCGCCGGCCTCGGCAATCCCATTGAGATAGTGCTCCCACACATGCAAGTTGCGCTCGCAGGCCTTGACCGCGGCGTCTTCCATGTGCAGCTGCTTGGCGAATTTCTCCACCGCACGCCAGCCGGTGTTCGAGTGCTCGATATCGGCCTCGGTGTGCAGGTCGAAAAATTCGAGTTCGTCGTCCGCGAGGCCGAACAGCTTGCCCCAGCGCAGCCGCTCGATGCCGAACCAGCCGTGCTTTTTGAAAAGCCCCTTGCCGTAGCCCGGGACGTTGATGCGCTCGGCGCAGGTGTTGGCGACGATACCCTCCAGCCAGTGGCGGTTCGCCATCAGCCCTTCCCACGCCGCCCAGGCGAGCTCGGTCGAAGGCAGCGGCCTTGCGTCCTGCAGCTCGCGCCGCTTCAGGCCGATGCGCAGGCCAAGGTCCTCCAGGATCTTCCAATGCGGCCGGCCGCCGCCGTGCGCGTGGTCGGCGATCACCTCCTCGCTGCAGGCCTGGATGATGCGCATGCGGGTATCCCAGTCGCTGCAGTTGGTGGCGACCTTGAGCTTCAGCACCGAGTTCCGCTGCCGGGTGTTCAGGCGGTGCTGCATCGCGAACATGCGCGCGCGGCCCTTGGTCATCGGCTGGTGGAACCAGCGGCAGCGCGCGACGAACGCATTCACCACCTTGTCCATGCGCGAGACAACACTCATTCTCTATGTGAGGAAGAAGTACATAGATATGACAAACACCAGCAGCGCACCCGCGGCGAAGAAGCGCAGCGTCGTATCGGATACGTCGGGCAGGTCTGGGTCGCGGGCTACCGGGGCCGGATGTTCTTCTTCGTGAGTCTGCGTTTGTGGGCGGTGCAGGGAAGCAACCTTTTCATTGAAATTCTTGAAGAAGTCGTCGGCGACTTTCCTTGCCGCGGCATCCACCAGCCGCGAGCCGATCTGCGCCAGCTTGCCGCCGACGTTCGCCTTCACGTCATAAGAAAGCCTGGTGTGGTGATCTTGAGAAGATAGCGTCACCTGCGCGCTGCCCTTGGCGAAGCCGGCAGGCCCGCCCTGGCCTTCGAAGGAAATCGAATAGGAGTTGGGCGGGTTGATGTCCGAGAGCGTCAGCTTGCCCTTGAACTTGGCGCTGACCGGGCCCACGCGCGCCACCATTAGCACCTGGTACTCGTTGTCGGCGATTTTCTCGATCGACTCGCAGCCCGGCACGCAGGCCTTCAGCACCTCGGGATCGTTGAGTGCATCCCAGACCACCTGCTGCGGCGCCGGGATCAGCTGCTCGCCCTTCATTTCCATGCGCGCTTCTCCTGGTAAGGTCGGGTCATCGGGCCGCTCAGTGTTTTTGCGAGGTCGACGAGGCTCTTCAGATTATGCACCGGCAGGAACAGGTCGACGTGCGGCAGCATCGCGCGCACGCCGGTCGGCCGTGCTTCGAACTTGTCGTAGCGCAGCAGCGGATTGAGCCAGACGAGGTAGCGGCTCGATTTCGCGAGCCGCTCCATCTCTTCGCCGAGACCTTCGCCGGCCTCGCGGTCGAGGCCGTCCGACACGAGCAGAGCGCAGGCGTTCTGGCCGAGCGTTCGGCGGGCCCACTTGAAGTTGAATTCGCGCAGCGACGCGCCGATGCGCGTGCCGCCCGACCAGTCCTTGATGGCGTCCGCGACCTTGGCCATCGCCACGTCGACGTCGCGGTGCCGCAGCTGCCGGGTAATGTTGGTCAGCCGGGTCCCGAACACGAACACGGTCACGCGGTCGCGATCATTCGTAATGGCGTGGAGAAAATGCAGAAACATGCGTGAATACGGGTTCATCGAGCCCGAGATGTCGCACAGCACGACAAGCGGCGGATGCAGCTCGCCGGGCACGGCACGCACCAGCGGGATGATGTCGCCGCCTTCGCGTAGCGATTCGCGCAGCGTGGCACGCAGGTCGATGCGCCGGCCGGAGCGGTCCGGCGTATAGCGGCGCGTGCGCACCATGGGCAAGGGCAGGCGCAGCTGCGAAATCATTTTCTTGGCTTCAGCCAGTTCCGCGGCCGACATGGTGTCGAAGTCCATGCGCTGCAGCACCTCGCGCGAGGAGAAGGTGAGCCGGGCCTCGATGTCCAGGCGCTCCTCCTGCTTCTCGCGCGCTTCGCGCTGCTGGCTGAAGAGCGCGTCGGTAAGGCGCTGGCTTTGCTGCTGCTCCGGTTTCGCGGCGCGGCCGTAGGCCTGCGGCAGCAGCATCTGCATCATCTTCTCGGTGAGCTTGGGGTCGCGCCAGAAGATCTGGAATGCCTGGTCGAAGATCGGCCGTTGCTCCTGCCGCGACAGCAGCACCGCCGACATGGTCCAATACCAGTCGTCGCGCCTCATTACCTCCTGATTCGCGCCGGTGATCTCGAGCGCCCGCACGCAGTCGATGACCCGGTCGGAACCGATGCGCAGGCCGGCCGCCCGCAGCAGGCGGGCGAAATGCATGACGTTCTCCGCCAGCCGGCCTTCGCTCAAGCCACGGCGCCTTTTTCCGCGTGGGGCGCGAGCGGACACTCGCGCGCCAGCTTTTCCACCGATACCGCACTCATACGCTGCTCAGGCGGCGGCCGCGGCCCGCGCCTCGCCGACCAGGCGCGCGACCTCTTCGCCGGCGACACGCTCCAGGTCGTCGCGGTACTTGAGGAGCACGCCCAGCGTGTTGTTGACCGTTTCCGGGTCGAGGGCGACGCGGTCGAGCGCCACCAGGCAGTTCGCCCAGTCGATCGTCTCGGCGACCCCGGGAAGCTTGAACAAATCGCTCTTGCGCAGCCGTTGCACGAAAGCAACCACTTCTTTGGAGAGTGCCGCGCGCGCTTTCGGCGCCTTGCGGTGCAGGATCTCGAGCTCGCGCTGGGCGTCCGGGTAGTCAACCCAGTGATAGAAGCAGCGCCGCTTGACCGCGTCGTGGATCTCGCGCGTACGATTGGAGGTGATGACCACGATCGGCGGTTCGGCGGCGCGCAGCGTACCGACCTCCGGGATCGTGATCTGCCAGTCGGACAGCACTTCGAGCAGGTAAGCCTCGAAGGGCTCATCGGTGCGGTCCAGCTCGTCGATCAGCAAGACCGGCGAATGGCCTTCCAGGGCGCGCGCCAGCGGCCGCTTGATGAGGAAACGCTCGGAATAGATATCCGCGGCGAGCTTTTCCTTCGACTTCTCGCCAGCCGCTTCCGCCAGCCGGATCTCGATCATCTGGCGCGAATAGTTCCACTCGTAGGCCGCCTGGGCTATGTCGAGCCCCTCGTAGCACTGCAGCCGGATCAATTCGCGCCCCAGGCCCTGGGCGATGACTTTCGCGATCTCGGTCTTGCCCACCCCGGCTTCACCTTCCAGGAACAGCGGACGCCGCATGGCGAGCGCGAGAAAGAGCGACGTAGCGAGGCTGCGGTCTGAGACGTAGTCGCCCGAAGCCAGGAGCTCCTGTGTCTGGTCGATACTGGTGGGAATGGGGCGCTGCATGAAGGATGGGCCGATTTTGCGGGATTTAGGGCTTCGTTGCTATATGCGTTAAAAAAAGGCCCGCCGAAGCGGGCCTTCCCTCCTCCTCCCGGATGAGGGCTATTTCATCGCCGCCTCGACGGCGCGCTTCGCCATGATCGTTATGAGGTGCGCGCGGTATTCGGGGCTGGCGTGCAGATCGTTGTTGAGGCCATCGGCCTTCACCTTGATGTTGGCGACCGACTCGGGCGCGAACTTGGCGGTGAGCGCCTTTTCCATGTCCGCCTGGCGGAACGCGCTCGGTCCGGCGCCGGTGACGCCTACGCGCACCTTGCCACCGAAATCGGCCACGAATACCCCGACGATGGCGAAGCGCGACGCCGGGTTCTTGAATTTCATGTAGGCGGCGCGCTTCGGTACCGGGAACGAGACGGCGGTAATCAGCTCGCCCGGCTCGAGCGCCGTCTCGTAAAGGCCCTTGAAGAACTTGTCGGCCTCGATCTTGCGCTTGTTGGTGATGATGGTCGCGCCCAGCGCAAGCACGGCGGCCGGGTAGTCGGCCGCCGGGTCGTTGTTGGCGAGCGCGCCGCCGATCGTGCCCATGTGCCTCACCTGCCGGTCACCGATGATGCCGGCGAGCGAGGCGAGGGCGGGGATGGCTTTGTTCACGCCGCTCGAGGCCGCCACCTCGGCATGGCGCACCATCGCGCCGATGGTCACGGCATTGCTCTCCACCTTCAGCGCCTTCAGGTCGCCGATCGCGTTGAGGTCGATGAGATCGGTCGGCGAGGACAGGCGCAGCTTCATCGCCTGCACCAGGCTCTGGCCGCCGGCGAGGTATCTGCCTTCGTCCTTCCTGGAGGCGAGGGCGAGGGCGTCCTTCACGTTCGAAGGCCGGTGATATTCGAATGCATGCATCGCTTTTCTCCTAGGCTGCCTTGTGCATCGAGCGCCACACTGTTTGCGCGGTGGCCGGCATCGGCAGGTCCTTCACGCCGAGGGCATCGGTGATCGCGTTCATCACCGCCGCCGGCGCGCCGATCGCGCCCGCCTCGCCGCAACCTTTCACGCCGAGCGGGTTGTGCGTGCAGGGCGTTTCGCGCATGTCGAGCTTGAATAGCGGCACGTCCCCGGCGCGAGGAATGGCGTAATCGCTGAACGACCCGGTGATGAGCTGCCCGGTGTTGTCGTAGCGGCAACCTTCGGTAAGCGCCTGACCGATGCCCTGCGCGAGGCCGCCGTGCACCTGGCCCTCGACGATCATCGGGTTGATCACCTTGCCGAAATCGTCGACCGCGGTGAACGCGACGATCTGTGTCGCGCCGGTGTCGCGATCCACCTCGACCTCGCAGACGTAGCTGCCGGCGGGAAAGGTGAAATTGGTCGGGTCGTAGAACGCGTTCTCGTTGAGGCCGGGCTCGAGCTTGTCGAGCGGATAGTTGTGCGGCACGTAGGCCGCGAACGCCACCTCGCCGAAGGTTTTCTGCTTATCGGTGCCTGCGACCTTGAACACGCCGCGGTCGTACTCGATGTCCGTATCCGCGGCCTCGAGCAGGTGCGCGGCGATCTTCTTGCCCTTCGCGACGATTTTGTCGAGCGCCTTGACGATGGCAGTGCCGCCGACCGCGATCGAACGCGAGCCGTAGGTGCCCATGCCGAACAGCACCTTCGAGGTATCGCCGTGCACGATATCGACGCTCTCCATCGTCAAGCCGAGCCGGTCGGCGACAACCTGCGCAAACGTCGTCTCGTGCCCCTGGCCGTGCGAATGCGAGCCGGTGAATACGGTCACGGTGCCGGTCGGATGCACGCGGATCTCTCCGGCCTCGAAAAGACCGGCGCGCGCGCCGAGGCTTCCGGCCACGTTCGATGGCGCGATGCCGCAGGCTTCGATGTAGCAGGCATACCCCAGGCCGCGCAGCTTGCCTCGCCTCAAAGACTCTTCCTTTCTTTGCTTGAACCCCGCAACGTCCGCCATCTTCATCGCCGCATCGAGGGTCGCGTCATAGTTTCCGGTGTCGTAGCAGAGCGCGACCGGCGTCTGATAGGGAAACTGGCGGATGAAGTTTTTGCGGCGGATCCCGGCTGGGTCCATTTTCATTTCGCGCGAGGCCGTCTCCACCAGCCGCTCGACCACGTAGGTGGCTTCCGGCCGGCCGGCGCCGCGGTAGGCGTCTACGGGCGTGGTGTTGGTGAACACCGCCGTGACCTCGCAATAGATCAGCGGCGTGGTGTACTGCCCGGCGAGGAGCGTGGCGTAGAGAATCGTCGGAATGCACGACGCAAAGGTCGAGAGATACGCGCCGAGGTTCGCCGTCGTGCGCACGCGCATCGCGAGGAACTTGCCGTCCTTGTCAAGCGCGAGCTCTGCAGTGGTCACGTGGTCGCGGCCGTGCGCGTCCGAGACGAAGGACTCGGTGCGCTCGGCGGTCCACTTCACCGGGCGGTTGAGCCGCTTGGCCGCCCAGGTGACCACCACATCCTCGGGGTACAGGTAGATCTTCGAGCCGAAGCCCCCGCCGACGTCTGGGGCGACCACGCGCACCTTGTTCTCCGGCAGGCCGAGCACGAAAGCGGTCATCAGCAGCCGCTCGACGTGCGGGTTCTGGCTGGCGACGTAGAGGGTGTAGCTTTCCTCGGCGCGCGAATACGTCGCGTTGGCCGCGCGTGGCTCGATCGCGTTCGGTATCAGGCGGTTGTTGATGAAATCCAGCTTGGTGACATGCGCCGCCTTGGCGAACGCGCCATCGACCGCCGCCTTGTCACCCAGCGCCCAGACATAGCAGGTATTGTCCGGCGCCGCTTCATGAATCGCCGGCGCGCCTTTGGCTTTTGCAGGGTCGACGACTGCCGGCAAAACTTCGTAATCCACCTCGATGAGCTCGGCGGCATCCTTCGCTTGGGCGAGGGATTCAGCGATCACCACCGCCACGCGCTCGCCGACGTGCCGCACCTTGCCCTGCGCGAGCGGCGGATACGGCGGCTCCTTCATCGGCTGGCCGTTGACGTCGGTGATCAGCCAGCCGCAGGGCAGGCCGCCCACCTTCGCTGCCGCGAGATCGGCACCGGTGTAGACCGCCAACACGCCTGCGGATGCTTTCGCCTCATCCAGGGAGATTCGCCTTATCTTGGCGTGCGCGTGAGGCGATCTAACGAACGCCGCATAGGTCTGACCGGGCAGGGCAACATCATCCGTATACATGCCGGTGCCGGTGAGGAAGCGGTAATCCTCCTTGCGTTGGATGCGTGCGCCAATCAGGGATGCGGTCATAGTTTGCCTCCCATCGCCCGCGCCCCGGCCATGATGCTTTTGACGATGTTGTGGTAGCCGGTGCAGCGGCACAGATTTCCCGAGAGTTCGTCGCGGATGGTGTCTTCGTCGAGCTTGTTGCCCTTGCGGCGCACGATATCGATCGCCGCCATGATCATGCCCGGCGTGCAGAAGCCGCATTGCAGGCCGTGGTTCTCGCGGAAGGCCTCCTGCATCGGATGCAGCTTCTCGCCGGTCGCGAGGCTCTCGATGGTGCGGACATCGGCGCCGTCGGCGGTGAGCG
>DATNMK010000079.1:0-4254 GCA_035602335.1 Burkholderiales bacterium | reverse complement strand
CGGGCGCATCGGTTACCACCGGGGCGGCGGGCGCCCGTGGGAGCGCCCGCACGTAGAGGCGGACCATCACGTACAAGACCGCGGGCGCGACGTCAGGCACGAAGGGCACCGAGACTAATTAGTTGGTTAGGCGAATGACCGTTTTGGGCCGCAAGCGGACATTTGCCTTTGACTGCTTACGATCTAAAGCAGCAAAGATTCTGCTTGTCTCAGCGCGGTGGCGCGACCTCAAGTGCGGTAAGCTATCTGTAGGCGATCAGTAACCTGCGCGGCGGTCCATGCAGCGGAGAATGGGTTTGCCAATGTGGCAAATCGGAGGTCAACCATGGACGCACTCGCACTGTTCGCAATCCCGTTCTTGATGGCTGTCGGAGCCCACCAGGCGACGCTCGCGCAGCAATACACCGCAGCCGCCCAGTACGGCCAGCCCTACACGTATGTCGTGCCGCCCGGCTCGGGTTGGGCGCCAGGCGCTGCCATTGGCGCCGGTGTGGGCGCCCTGGCGAGCGGAGGATCCGCAGGCGCGACGCTCGCCGGGGCGTTGATCGGCGGAGGAATCGGCTACGCGGAGACCACGCCGCCCGTCTACGTCAACCCCACCGCTTACCAACCGGCATACGTCGCACCTGCTGGCTACCCGCAGCTAATGTACGCTGGGACACTGCCCCGCAGCGCGCCCGCGCGGTCCGGCGACAGTGACGAGTTCATAAGGAATTGGATGAACTTCATGCAGCCGACAACGCGCTAGTAGCGCGGGCCAAAGCAATATTAGGATTAGGCGCAGGCAGCAGACAGACGCTGAGGATCTTGCCGAAAACGGCTGGAAGCGCGCCGCAGTGATCAGGCGACCGACCGAACTGGATTTCACGCCACCCGGCACTTGTCCAGCGAATGTCCGCTCTTGGCCGAAAGCGGTCATTGGCAGAACCAAGCGAAATCCCTGTCTAACGTTACTTAAGCCGCTGTCGGCGAGTTAGTGGTCGCCGAGAGATGCAGCCCTCGGCCAGAACCGGGATGGGGTGCAATCGGACACCTAATGAGTATCAGCGGCGTGACGCCACGTCTTTATAAAGGGTGGATGCACGGTAGGAAGAAGTCCTCATTTCTGCTTCTGATTGGCACAAAGATTCCGCTCCTACGTAGCCCGGGCACTTCCCGCGGATCCGGCCGTTATCGGGCCGCTCTCGGTCGCTCTCGTACGCGGGCGAGTGCGGCTCCTCGTCGGCCTTCAGGATCGGCAACCGCGTGAGGGGCGCTCCCGCGTAGCGCCTGAACGGATCCGGCTGGTTCGCCCAGTCGAGCTGACCGGGGCCGGGCGCGAAGCGGTTGAAGTGATGCTTCGTGCGCTCGTGATAGCGCATCACGGCTTCGAGCTGCGATGCGCCTGGCACGGGGGGCCGCTGCGCCGCGACTACAGCGGCTTGACGTTTGCCGCGGCCGGGCCCTTCTGCCCTTGCGTGACGTCGAAAGAGACCTTCTGGCCCTCTTTCAGCGATTTGAAGCCCGCACCCTGGATCGAGCTGTGATGGACGAACAGATCCTTCCCGCCGTCATCCGGCGTGATGAATCCGAAGCCCTTCGAGTCGTTGAACCACTTTACTGTGCCTGTAGTCATGTCAGTTCCACTTCCTGAAATTACAACGTTTGCGCAAGGCTGTCCGAGCTGCACTTCGGGCCCGATGATCAAGGGAGGGATCGACTGCCACTAGGAAGCCGCTTTGGGCGGTAGGTAGAAGGGTCGCGAATTCACTGCTTGAGATGCTGCGGACGCAAATGTAACACGGCGCTCTATTGCAAGTGAACCATTCCGGCGCTTGAATATGCATGATCGGTGTTCCGATCTGGAGACTGGAATGATCTCATTGAACGTCAATCGCATCCATATGACGCTACGCACACCGGCAATCGCGCTGACGGCCTGCGCGTCGATCGCAGCATTTCAAGCCCAAGGGCAGGATCCCGCGCAGGCGGTGCGCGCGTTCGAGACAGTCAGGGAAGTGCTGCAGCATCCGCGCTGCCAGAACTGCCACATCCCCGGCAACGCGCCACTCCAATACGATCAGGGTCTTCCTCATGCGATGAACGTCCAGCGCGGCCCCGGCGGCTTCGGCGCCGTGGCGATGAACTGCAGCGGCTGCCACCAGACGAGCAACCTGCCCGCCGAATACGGCCTGCGCTCGCCGCCCGGCGCGCCGAATTGGCACCTGCCGCCCGAGAACATGAAGATGGTGTTCATCAACCTGCCCTCGCCCGAGCTCTGTCGCGTCCTGAAAGATCCAACGCGCAACGGCGGCAAAACCCCCGAGCAGCTCGTCAAGCACGTCGCCGAAGACAAGCTCGTCCTATGGGGCTGGGACCCCGGCGGCAATCGCGCGCCCGTGTCCGTGCCGCACGCGCAATTCGTCGGCGCATTCAAGGACTGGGTTTCGGGCGGCATGCCCTGCCCCGCGCGCTAGGCGTCGATCGATAAGCTACAGCCGCTTAGCGACCTCTTCCAGCATCACCTCGGTCGCGCCGCCGCCGATCGACTGCACGCGCGCATCGCGCGTCATGCGCTCGATGGCCGACTCGCGCAGATACCCTGCGCCGCCGTGGAACTGCAGGCAGTCGTACATCACCTCGTTCACGAGCTCGCCGCAGTAGGCCTTCACCATGGACACTTCTTTCACGCAGTCTTTCCCCGCGGCGTCGAGCGACGCCGCGTGCCAGACGAGCTGCCGGCCCGCCTCCACTTTCGCCGCGAGCATCGCGAGGCGCTGGCGGATCGCTTGCTTGTCCCAGAGCGGCGCGCCGAATGCCTTGCGGGTCTTCACGTACTCGAGCGTGATCTCCAGCGCCTTGGCGCTCTCGCCGATCGCCATCGACCCGATCGCGATGCGCTCGTTCTGGAAGTTGTTCATGATCGCGTAGAAGCCGCGCCCTTCTTCGCCCAGCAGATTCGCCGCCGGCACGCGGCAGCCGTCGAACACGAGCTCCGCGGTGTCGGAGGAACGCCAGCCGTGCTTGTCGAGCTTGCGGCCCACCGAGAAGCCCTTCGTCCCCTTCCCGACGATGAACATCGACAAGCCCTTGGACCCCGCCGCCGCATCCGTCTTCGCCGCGACGAAATAGAGATCGGCGAGCGCGCCGTTCGTGATGAACATCTTCGTGCCGTTCAGCACCCAGCCGTCGCCGGAGCCGCCTCTCTCCCGGCGGGCGGTCGTGCGAATGGCCTTCACGTCCGAGCCGGCGTCCGGCTCGGTGACCGCAACAGCCGTTATGGCTTCTCCAGAGATTATTTTGGGTAGAAACCGTTTGATCTGCTCCGGCGACCCCGCGTTCACGAGATGCGGCGACGCCATGTCCGTGTGCACGAGCACCGTGATGGCGAAGCCGCCGAAGGTCGAGCGCCCCAGCTCCTCCGCGAGCAGCGCCGTCGCCCTCGCATCCAGGCCCGCGCCGCCGAGCTCCTCCGGATACCTCAGGCCCAGGTATCCGAGCCGCCCCATCTCCTGCAGCACCTCCCGCGGCACGAAGCCCTGCTCTTCCCATGGCCCGCCCTTCGGCACGATCTCCTTCTCGACGTAGCGGCGGATGCTCTCGCGCAGCAGGCGGAAAGTATCGTCGTGGTCTTCAGGCAGGCGCGGCATCCGCTTACCTCCGGCCGAATTGCTCGCGCAGGCGATTCACGGCCTCGGGCTCGCCACGCACGCGCAGGAACGCGCCCTCGCCATCGGCGCGCTCCTCCAGCACCGTGCAAGTGGCGAAGATCTGCCCGCGCAGGTTCTGCGCCGACCAGGGGAGGAAGAGCTCGGCCTCGACGAGGCGCTTCTCGAAGAACGCGTTGATCGCCTCGCGCAGCTTCGCGACGTCACCCTCCCTTTTCGCGCTCATCACGATGCAGCCGGGGTACTGCGCGCGCAGCGCCGCTTCGTCGCCGCCGCGGTCAATTTTGTTGAAAACCAGGAGGCGCGGTACGCCCTGCGCGCCGATCTCGTCGAGCACTTCCTCGGTCACCGCGAGCTGCCGCTCGAACCCGGGATCACTCGCATCGACGACGTGGGCGAGCAGCGACGCCTCGAGCGCTTCGTCGAGCGTCGACTTGAACGACGCGACGAGCCCGTGCGGCAGGTTCTTGATGAAGCCGACGGTGTCACTCACAAGCACGCGCGGCACGCCCTCGGGCTGGAGCGCGCGCACGGTGGTATCGAGCGTAGCGAAGAGCTTGTCCGCGACCAGCGCCTCGCTTCCCGTCAGCGCGCGCATCAGCGTCGA
>DATNMK010000078.1:0-12237 GCA_035602335.1 Burkholderiales bacterium | reverse complement strand
GAGCTGCTCGACGTCGTCGGGCTCGGCGAGTTCGCGCAGGCGCGGGCCGACAGCCTCTCCGGCGGGCAGCGCCAGCGCGTCGGCATCGCGCGGGCCGTGATGCAGGAGCCCAAGCTCCTGCTCGCGGACGAGCCGACCTCGTCGCTCGATCCGAAGACCTCGGTCGAGATCATGGGCCTGATGCAGACACTCGCGCAGGCGCACGGCTTTCCGGTGATCATCAATATCCATAACGTCGAGCTGGCGCGGCGCTTCGCCGAGCGCATCGTCGGCATGACCGGAGGCCGGGTGGTGTACGACGGGCCGCCGGAGCGGATCACCGAGGCGCACCTCAAGGAAATCTACGGTGGCGAGGACTGGCTCGAGTAGGAGCGCCTTCCCGCCCGACTGGTGGGCACGCGGCGCCTGGATCCTGCTCCTCGTCTACCTTCTTTACGCCGGCTCACAACTGGAGTTGACGCCGGCGCGCTTCGCGAGCGGCCTCGAGCACGGCGCGAAGTTCCTGGCGCGCCTCTTCCCCCCGGATTTCAAGCGCTGGGAGCTGCTCCTCAAGGGGATGGTCGAAAGCCTGCAGATCGCGATCGTCGCCTCTGCGCTCGGTACGCTGCTCGCGCTGCCGCTCGCGCTGCTCGCGGCGCGCAACCTGATGCCGGTCTGGGCAAGCTGGCCAGCGCGCGCGGTGATGGTGGTGTGCCGCTCCTTCCATCCCGTGATCGTGGCGATCCTGTTCGTGAAGGCGGTCGGCTTCGGCGCGCTCGCCGGCATCCTGGCGCTCACCGTGGCGTCGGTCGGCTTCCTCGGCAAGCTCATGACGGAAGCGATCGAAGAGATCTCGCTCAAGCAGGTCGAAGCCGTGCGCGCGACCGGTGCGCCGTTTGCCTCGGTGGTGACCTACGCCGTCCTGCCGCAGGTGTTCTCGCGGTTTGTCGGTTTCGTATCGTACGAAACCGACGCGAATCTGCGCAACTCGACCATGATCGGCATCGTCGGCGCCGGCGGCATCGGCGGGACGCTGTTCGCCGCCTTCCAGCGCTTCGACTACGACTTCGTCTGCGCCATCGTTCTCACCATCATCGCGCTCATCATGGCGGGCGAGGTGCTGACGGTGCAGGTCAAGAAGGTGTTCAAGGCTTGAGCGCGGCCCTCGAGCGCGAGTGGCGGCGTTTTACTCCGGCGGAGCGGATTGGCCGGTTCGTAGTCTATTTTTGCGTCGTCGCCGCCGTCGTCGCGTCGCTGCAGACGGTCGAGGTGATCCCCGAATTCCTCTACGACGCACCCGAGCAGATCGGCGACATGCTGCGGCGCATGTGGCCGGTCGCCTGGCGGCATTACCCCGAAGGCGTGCACGGTCCGCTCATGGATTCGCTGCACATCGCCACCTTGGGTACCGTTCTGGCCGTGCTGATGGCCGTGCCGGTCGCGTTTATCGCCGCGAAAAACGTAACGCCCTACCCGGCGCTGAATTACCTTGCCAAACTCATTCTGGTGGCAGCGCGCTCGGTGAACACGCTGATCTGGGCGCTGTTCTTCGTCGCGGTGTTTGGACCGGGCGCCCTCGCCGGCACGCTGGCGATCGCGTTCCACTCGATCGGTTTTACCGGAAAGCTCCTCGGCGAGGCGTTGGAGGAATCGAACCGCGGCACCATCGAAGCGCTCGAGGCGAGCGGCGCGCCCTGGCTTTCGATTGCGCTCAAGGGCTACTGGCCGCAGGCGCGGCCGGCGTTCTGGGCAATCGTGCTCTTCCGCTGGGACATCAACGTGCGCGAATCGGCGGTGCTGGGCCTGGTGGGCGCGGGCGGCGTCGGCATGGCGCTCGACACCGCGCTCAATCTGTTTCAGTGGGACCGTGCGGCGATGATCCTGGTCGCGATCCTCGCCGTGGTGATCGCCGCCGAAGTGGCGACCACGCAGCTGCGCAAGCGGATTATCTAGGCAGCTCGGAAAAGCCTATCAGGAACTCGTCCACCGAGCGGGCACACTGGCGGCCTTCGCGGATCGCCCAGACGACGAGCGACTGGCCGCGGCGCACATCGCCCGCCGCGAACACTTTCGGCACCGAGGTGGCGTAGGAGCGCGGCCCCTCGGTCGCCGCGCGCGCGTTGCCGCGCGGGTCCTTCTCCACGCCGAATTCCTCGAGCATCGACTGCAGCGGCGAGACGAAGCCCATCGCCAGCAGCACCAGGTCGGCCGGCATCTCATACTCCGACCCCGGCACTTCGCGCGGCTTGCCTTCCTTCCATTCCAGCCGCACCGCGCGCAGCGCCTTGACTTTGCCCTTGTCGTCGACGAACTGCTTCGTCGCCACGGACCAGTCGCGATTCACGCCTTCCTCGTGCGAGGCCGAAGTACGCAGTCGCACCGGCCAGTAGGGCCACACTGGATTGTTCTCCACGTCCGGCGGCATCGGCAGCAGCTCAAATTGGGAGATCGACTTGGCGCCGTGGCGGTTGGAGGTGCCGACGCAGTCCGAGCCGGTGTCGCCGCCGCCGATGATCACGACATGCTTGTCGGTGGCCGACAGCTCGGGCACCACCGCATCGCCGGCGACGCGCTTGTTCTGCAGCGGCAGGAAATCCATCGCGAAGTGCACCCCGTCGAGGCTGCGCCCCGGGATCGGCAGGTCGCGCGGCTGCTCGGCGCCGCCGGCGAGCACCACCGCGTCGAACTCCGCCATCAGCTTGTCGGGGGCGATGCTCTCGCGCGCGTCGCTGCCGACGCCCTTGGCGGGCGCGCGCACGCCGACGAACACGGCGGGGCGGAATTTCACCCCCTCGGCGCGCATCTGGTCCAGGCGCCGGTCGATTACGCCTTTCTCCAGCTTGAAGTCGGGGATGCCGTACCGCAGCAGCCCGCCGATGCGGTCGCTCTTCTCGAACACCGTCACCTCGTGGCCGGCGCGGGCGAGCTGCTGCGCGCAGGCGAGGCCTGCCGGGCCGGAGCCGACCACCGCAACCTTCTTCCCGGTCTTGTGCGCCGCCGGTTGCGGACGCACCCAGCCTTCTTCCCAGGCCTTGTCGATGATCGCGTGCTCGATCGACTTGATGCCGACCGGATCCTCGTTGATGCGCAGCACGCAGGCCTCTTCGCAGGGCGCCGGGCAGATGCGGCCGGTGAATTCGGGGAAGTTGTTGGTCGAATGCAGGACCTCGATCGCCGTCTTCCAGTCCTGCCGGTAAACCAGGTCGTTCCAGTCCGGGATGATGTTGTTGACCGGGCATCCCGACATGCAGAACGGAACGCCGCAATCCATGCAGCGCGCGCCCTGCACGCCCGCCGCCTCGTCGGACAGGCGCAGGATGAACTCACGGTAGTGCTTCTTGCGGGCCTCGGTGGGCTCGTGCGGCTCCTCGACGCGGTCGTATTCGAGGAACCCGGTGACCTTCCCCATCTACGCGGCCACCTTCTTCTGCCCGGCCATTTCGGCCAGAGCGCGGCGGTACTCCTTGGGAAAGACCTTCACGAAGCGCCCGCGGTATTCGGCCCACTTTTCCAGGATGCCGGCAGCGCGCTTGGAGTTCGTATAGCGCGCGTGATTCTCGATCAAACGCTTGACGGTGGCTTCGTCCTCGGATTCCGGCAAGAGCGGCTCGAGGTCGACCATCGCCGGGTTGCAGCGCTTGGCGAATTCGCCGTCAACGTTAAGCACGTAGGCAAATCCGCCGGACATGCCGGCGGCGAAGTTGCGGCCCGTCACGCCGAGCACGACTACCGTGCCGCCGGTCATGTACTCGCAGCCGTGGTCTCCCACGCCTTCCACCACGGCGCGCGCCCCGGAGTTCCTGACCGCGAAGCGCTCGCCGGCGACGCCGCGGAAGTACGCTTCGCCCGCGATCGCGCCGTAGAGCACGACGTTGCCCGTGATGATGTTCTCGCTCGGCTCGCCGCGGAACTTGGGCGACGGTTGCACCGAGATGCGGCCGCCCGAAAGCCCCTTGCCGCAGTAATCGTTGGTGTCGCCCACCAGGTCGAGGACCACGCCGCGCGCGAGGAAGGCGCCAAAGCTTTGCCCCGCCGAGCCGGCAAACCGGATGTGGATCGTGTCGTCCGGCAGGCCCTCGTGCCCATAGCGCCTGGCGATCTGGTGCGAGAGCATCGTGCCGACGGTGCGGTTGATGTTGCGGATCGGCGTCTCGATGATCGTTTTCTCGCAGCGCTCGAGCGCCGGCCGCGCCAGCTCGATGAGGCGGTTGTCGAGCGCCTTCTCGAGGCCGTGGTCCTGGGTCTCGCAATGAAACCGCGCCGGGCCACCCAAATGAGCAGCCGGTACATTGGGCATGGCGAAGATCTTCGAGAAGTCGAGGCCCTTCGCCTTCCAGTGCTCGATGCCCTTTTTCATGTCGAGCAGATCGCCGCGGCCGATCAGCTCCTCGAGCTTGCGCACGCCCAGGCGCGCCATCAGCTCGCGCACCTCCTCGGCGACGAAGAAGAAGTAATTCACCACGTGCTCGGGCTTGCCTTCGAACTTGCGGCGCAGCACCGGGTCCTGCGTCGCGAT
This sequence comes from Burkholderiales bacterium, assembly GCA_035602335.1. GTDB lineage: Bacteria > Pseudomonadota > Gammaproteobacteria > Burkholderiales > SG8-39 > SCGC-AG-212-J23. The sequence continues at coordinate 7,742 of DATNMK010000078.1, read as the reverse complement.
GCCCACCGGACAAGTGTTCAGGTGGCACTTGCGCATCATGATGCAGCCCTCGACCACCAGCGGCGCGGTGGCGAAGCCGAACTCGTCGGCGCCGAGCAGGGCGCCGACCACCACATCGCGGCCGGTCTTCATCTGGCCGTCGACCTGCACCGCGATGCGCCCGCGAAGCCGGTTTAAAACCAAAGTCTGTTGCGTTTCGGCGAGGCCCAGCTCCCACGGCGTGCCGGCATGCTTGATCGACGACCAGGGCGACGCGCCGGTGCCGCCGTCATGCCCGGCGATGGTGACGTGGTCGGACTTGCCCTTCGCCACGCCGGCGGCGATGGTGCCGACGCCGACCTCGGACACCAGCTTCACCGAGATCAAGGCCTGCGGGTTGGAGTTTTTCAGATCGTGGATCAGCTGCGCCAAGTCTTCGATCGAGTAGATGTCGTGGTGCGGCGGCGGCGAGATCAGCTCGACGCCGGGCGTCGAGTAGCGCAGCTCGGCGATGTACTCGGACACCTTGCGCCCGGGGAGCTGCCCGCCTTCGCCAGGCTTCGCGCCTTGCGCAATCTTGATCTGCAGCATTTCGGCGCTCGCCAGGTATTCGGCGGTGACGCCGAAGCGGCCCGAGGCGACCTGCTTGATCTTGGACTTGAGCGAATCGCCCTCGCGCAGCGCAATGTCGGTTTCGACCCGGCCTTTGCCCAGGCGCGAGCGCAGCGTCTCGCCGGCTTTCACCAGCGCGTAGCGGCGCCGGTCCTCGCCGCCCTCGCCGGTGTTCGACTTGCCGCCGATGCGGTTCATGGCGATCGCCAGCGTGGTATGCGCTTCAGTGGAGATCGAGCCCAGCGACATTGCGCCCGTAGAAAAGCGTTTTACGATCTCGGAAACGGGCTCCACTTCTTCAATCGGCACCGGCTGGCACTGCGCGAAGCGGAAGTCGAACAGACCCCGGAATGTCATGTGCCGCTTCGACTGGTCGTTGATGATCGCCGCGTACTCCTGGTACGTAGCGTGCGAGTTGGCGCGCGCCGAATGCTGCAGCTTGGCGATCGCTTCAGGCGTCCAGGTGTGCTCCTCGCCGCGCACCCGCCAAGCGTATTCGCCGCCGGCGTCGAGCATGGTCTTGAGCACCGGATCGTCCTCGTCGAACGCGGCGCGGTGCACGCGAATCGCTTCCTCCGCCACGTCGAACACATCGATCCCCTCGACGTTGGAGGTGGTGCCGGTGAAGTACTTGTCGACCAGCGACTTGGCCAGCCCGACCGCCTCGAAAATCTGCGATCCTGTGTAAGACATGTAGGTCGAGATTCCCATCTTCGACATGACCTTCTTCAGGCCCTTGCCGATCCCCTTGACGTAGTTCTTGATCGCCTTCGACGCCGCGGCGCGATCGCCGGGGTGCAGGGAGAGCACCGTCTCGAGCGCGAGGTAAGGATGCACCGCCTCGGCGCCGTAGCCGCCGAGAAGCGCAAAGTGGTGCACCTCGCGCGCGTTGCCGGTCTCGACCACCAGGCCGGTCGAGGTGCGCAGGCCCTTGCCGACCAGGTGCTGGTGGATCGCCGAAAGAGCAAGCAGCGCCGGGATCGCCACGCGCTCGCGGTCTACCAGGCGATCGGAAATGATGATGATCGAATAGCCCGAGCGCACCGCGTCCTCGGCCTGCGCGGCGAGCGAGGCAAGCCGGGCTTCCACCGCCGCCTTGCCCCAGCCGACCGGATAGGCGATGTCGAGCTCGAAGGCCTTGAACTTGCCGCCGGTGTAGCGCTCGATGTGCCGCACCTTCTCCATCTCGTAGAAGTCGAGCACCGGCTGCGACACCTCGAGCCGCAGCGGCGGGTTCAGCTCGTCGATGCCGAGCAGGTTGGGCTTGGGACCGATGAACGACACCAGCGACATCACCAGCTCCTCGCGGATCGGGTCGATGGCGGGGTTGGTGACCTGCGCGAAGAGCTGCTTGAAGTAGTGGTAGAGCGTCTTATTCTTGTCCGACAGCACCGCGAGCGGCGAGTCGTTGCCCATCGAGCCCACCGACTCCTCGCCCGCCGCCGCCATCGGCTGCATGATGAACTTGAGGTCCTCCTGCGTGTAGGCGAACGCCTGCTGCCGGTCGAGCAGCCTCACCTTGGACTTGATCGGCGTGGTCTTGTCGCTCTCGACCTCGTCGAGCTTGACGCGGATGCGCTCGATCCACTCGGCGTAGGGCCTGGCGCTCGCCAGGCCGTCCTTCAGCTCCTTGTCGTCGATGATGCGGCCCTTCTCGAGGTCGACGAGGAACATCCTGCCGGGCTGCAGGCGCCACTTCTTGACGATTCTCTCTTCGGGCACCGGCAGGCAGCCGCATTCCGAGCCCATGATCACCAGGTCGTCGTCGGTGACGATATAGCGCGAGGGCCGCAGGCCGTTGCGATCGAGCGTGGCGCCGATCTGGCGGCCATCGGTGAAGGCGATCGACGCCGGGCCGTCCCACGGCTCCATCATCGCTGCGTGGTACTCATAGAAGGCGCGCCGCGTGGGATCCATCAGCGTGTGGTTCTCCCACGCCTCCGGGATCATCATCATCATGGCGTGCGCCATCGAGTACCCGCCCATCACCAGCAGCTCGAGCGCGTTGTCGAAGGAGGCCGAGTCCGACTGTCCGTCGTAGATCAGCGGCCAGATCTTGTCGAGGTCGCGCCCGAGGATCGGCGAAGAGATTGCGCCTTGGCGGGCGCGGATCCAGTTGACGTTGCCGCGCACGGTATTGATCTCGCCGTTGTGGCAGATCAGGCGGAACGGATGCGCCAGGTCCCAGGACGGGAAAGTGTTGGTCGAGAAGCGCTGGTGCACCAGAGCAAGCGCCGACTCGACGCGCGCGTCCTTCAGGTCGAGGTAGTACTCGCCGACCTGGTAGGCGAGCAGCATGCCCTTGTAGCAGACGGTGCGCGCCGACATCGACGGCACGTAGAACTCCTTGCCGTGCTTCAGGCGCAGCGCCTGGATGGCGTGGCCCGAGCTCTTGCGGATGATGTAGAGCTTGCGCTCGAGCGCGTCGGTGACGGTGATGCCGCGGCCGCGGCCGATGAACACCTGGCGGATCACCGGCTCGATGCGCCGGGCGGGCTCCGCGAGGTCGCTGTTGTCCACCGGCACGTCGCGCCAGCCGAGCAGCGCCTGGCCCTCTTCCTTGATCGCGCGCTCGATCTCATATTCGCAGGCGATGCGCGAGGCCGGGTCGCGCGGCAGGAACACCATGCCGACGCCGTACTGCCCGGCGGGCGGCAGCCGCACGCCCAGGCGCGCCATCTCCTCGCGCAGGAAACGATCGGGAATCTGGATCAGCAGGCCGGCGCCGTCGGAGAGCTTCGGATCCCAGCCCACCGCGCCGCGGTGAGTGAGGTTGCGCAGGACCGTCAGCCCCTGCTCGACGATGGTGTGCGACTTCTTGCCCTTGATGTGCGCGACGAAACCGACGCCACAAGCGTCGTGCTCGTTTTGCGGGTGGTAGAGCCCTTGCGCTTCCAAGCTCATGGTGAAAAGAGCGTTTTACTCAACAGTCGAACTGGTAAATATACATTTATTGCGCCGCAGCGACAATGGCTTCGCGCACCAGCCGCTCATCGACGCCCTCGCGCAGGCTTGCCGTGCCGATCGCATTCAGCAGCACGAAGCGCACCCGGCCGCGCGCCGCCTTCTTGTCCAGCGCCATCAGCTGCATGAGCCGCTCGGTGCTGAGCGCCGGCCCGGTGAGGGGCAGGCCGGCGCGCCCCAGCAGTGAGCGCACGCGCTGAACATCCGCTGCTGCGATGAGGTTTGCGCGAGCCGACAGTTCCGCGGCCATCACCATTCCCGCGGCGATCGCTTCGCCGTGCAGCCACGTGCCGTAGCCGGTGCCTGCCTCGATGGCGTGGCCGAAGGTGTGGCCGAAATTGAGCAGCGCGCGCACGCCGGACTCACGCTCGTCGGCGGCCACCACGCCTGCCTTGAGCTCGCAGCAGCGCCGCAGCGCGTAGACGAGGGCGCTGCGCTCCCTGGCGAGCAGCTGGTCGATGCTTTTTTCGAGCCATTCCACGAATGGAAGGTCCAATGCGAGCGCATGTTTGATCACTTCGGCGAGTCCCGCGCGCAACTCGCGGTCGGGCAGCGTATCGAGCGTTTCGACGTCGGTGATGACGGCGCGCGGCTGGTGGAAGGCACCGATCATGTTCTTGCCCTCTCCATGGTTGATGGCGGTCTTGCCGCCCACCGAGGAGTCGACTTGCGCGAGGAGCGTGGTCGGCACCTGCAGAAAGGCGACGCCGCGCTGGTAGACCGCGGCGGCAAATCCGGCCAGATCGCCGATCACCCCGCCGCCGAGCGCGACGATGAGCGTATCGCGCCCGCAGCGCGCTGCCAGCAGAGCGTCGAACACGCGCCCGAGGCTTTCCCAGCGCTTCGCCTGCTCGCCGTCGTCGAGCACGATCTCAGCGACGCGCGCGCCCGCCGCTTCGAGCGCCTTCTTGACGCGCGGCAGATAAAGCGGCGCCACGACCTCGTTGGTCACCACGGCGGCGCTGCCGCCCGCGAGATGCGGCGCGTACAGCGCCGTCGCATCGAGCAGACCGGCGCCGATGTGGATCGGGTAGGAGCGCTCGCCCAGCGCTACGCGGAGGCTTTCCATCGCTCTTCCAGCTTTTCCAGCAGCTCGCGCGCCAGCGACTGCACGCTCTGCGAACCGGTGTCGACGACCAGGTCGGCGACGCCGAGATATAGCGAATCGCGCTCGGCATAGAGCTCGCGCAGCCGCGCCAGCGGATCGCCGTTCGCGAGCAACGGCCGCTTGCGATCATGGCGCACGCGCCTGTCCAGATCCTCGGGCCGTGCCCGCAGATAGACCACCGTGCCGCGCGCGGCGAGGCGCTTGCGATTCTCGTCGAGCAGCACCGCGCCGCCTCCGGTAGCGAGCACCACGCCGTCGAGCGCGGTGAGCTCGGCGATCGCCTGCGCCTCGCGGCCGCGGAAGCCGGCCTCGCCCTCGATCTCGAAAATGAGCGGGATCTTCACGCCGCAGCGGCGCTCGATCTCCTGGTCGGAGTCGAGGAAGCGCAGCTTCAGGCGCCGCGCGATCAGCCTGCCTACGGTGGTCTTGCCCGCGCCCATCAGTCCGACGAGATAGATGTTTTCGCCCTGCCTCATCCCCCGCATTGTAGGAACAAAAACGGCCGGGGGGCGCCCGGCCGTCCTACTGCTGCTCGAGGAGATGCGGCGATCAGCGAATCGTCAGCCGCTCATTCACGATGCGCGGCGTGATGAACACCAGGAGCTCCGTCTTGTTGGTGAGCGTCGTATTGTTGCGGAACAGGAAGCCGAGGAAAGGCAGCTCACCGAGGAACGGGATCCTGGTGATGTCGGTGCGGTCGGTCTGCTCGTAGATGCCGCCGATCACCACCGTGCCGCCGTTCTCGACCAGCACCTCGGTCTTCACGTGCTTGGTGTTGATCTGCACGCCGGCCGGCGTGGTCGCGCCGGGCTGATCCTTGTTGACGTCGAGGGTCATGATGATGTTGCCGTCGGGCGTGATCTGCGGCTTCACTTTGAGAGCCAGGTTGGCCTTGCGGAAGGTCACCGAGGTCGCGCCCGAGGAGGTCGCCTGCTGGTACGGGATTTCCGTGCCCTGCTCGATCAGCGCTTCCACCTGGTCGGCGGTCAGCACGCGCGGGCTGGAGATGATCTTGCCCTTGCCGTCGGCTTCGAGCGCGGAGAGCTCGACGCTCAGGATGCGCGACAGCGAGCTGTTGAATAGGACAAAGGAGAACTGACCGGCGTTGAAGGAGTTGAGGCCATTCGCCGGCAGGCTGCTCTGCAGCCCCCCTGGGGAGCCGGTCAGCAGCGGTATGCCGGTGGCCAGCCCGGCCGCCTGCTGGGTGTTGCCGAGCTCGGCGCCGAGTACCGGCGTCGCTCCGCCGATGTTGCGGCCGATCCCCCCTGCGCGCGCGTCCTCCGCGTAGCCGAAACGCACTCCGAGGTTGCGGCTAAAGCTGTCGTTGGCTTCGACGATGCGCGCCTCGATCATCACCTGGCGCACCGCGACGTCGATCTTGGCGATCAGGCGGCGCACTTCTTCCAGCCGGCTGGGCGTGTCCTGCACGAACAGCGTGTTGGTGCGCGCGTCGACCACGGCGCTGCCGCGCTTGGAGAGGATGCGCTGGTTCGGGTCCGACAGCAGCTTCTGCACGTCGGCCGCCTTCTGGTAGTTCATCTGAAACGATTCGGTGCGCGTCTGCTCCAGATCGTTGATCTGCTGCTGCGCCTCGAGCGCCAGCTTCTCGCGCGTGGCGAGCTCGTCGCGCGGCGCGATCCAGATGACGTTGCCGCTGCGGCGGCTGTCGAGGCCGCGCGTCTGCAGGATGATCTCGAGCGCCTGGTCCCACGGCACGTCCTTCAGGCGCAGGGTGATGTTGCCGGTCACCGTGTCGCTGGTGATGATGTTGAGGTCGGTGAAGTCGGCGATGACGTTGAGCACCGCCCGTACTTCGACGTTCTGGAAGTTGAGCGAGAGCTTCTCGCCGGTATAGCGGCCGCGCTGCCCCTCGCGCGACGGATCGGGGACCACCGGCTTCACCTCGACCACGAACTGGGTATCGGTTTGGTAAGCGTTGTGCTCCCACTGCCCCTTCGGCTCGATCACCATGCGCACGTTCTCGCCCTGCTGGAAGGTGCTCACCGTGTTGACCGGCGTGCCGAAGTCGACCACGTCGAGGCGCCGGCGCAGGTTGTCCGGAAGCGCGGTCTTGAGGAACTCGACGATGATGTTCTGGCCCTGCTGGCGGATGTCGATGCCGGTGGTGGTGTCGGAGAGGTCGACCACCACGCGTCCCTCGCCGGCGCGGCCGCGGCGGAAGTCGACGTCGCGGATGGCGTGCTTGGCCTCGGCCCTGCCCTCGGCGAAATGCGCCACCTGTCCGCCTGGCGCGGTCTGCGCCACCGCCGGCTCGGCGAGGCTGATCACCACGGTGCGCCCGTCGAGGCTCGCCTCGTGCGCCACAGGGCGGCGCAGGTTGAGCACCAGCCGCGTGCGGTCGCTACCCTGAACGACGTTCATGCTGCGCAGCTCGCCCTGGCCGATGTCCTGGCTGGCTCGGCCGAGCGCGTTGACGGTATTCGGGAAGTCGAAGGCGATGCGCGCGGGACTGGCAACCGCGAAGTTCGGCGGCACGTTGCGCAGCGGCTCCTTGGTGGTGATGCGCACGATGGTCTTGCCCGCCTGCTGCGTGACCTCGAACGCCTCGATGCTGTTCGACTGGGCGAGCGCAATGCCGACGCCGGCAAGCCACAGGGCAAACCCGTAAACGGCCTTCATTGTCTTGGTATTCATCGTTTGGCCTCCACCAGTTGCAGCGCGCTGGTGCGCTCCACCCATTCACCGCCGCTATCCTGGACCAGCTCCTTCAGATTGATCGCGCTTTCGTCGATCGCCGTGACTACCCCAAAGTTCTGACCCAAGTAGTTCCCCTTTTTCACGCGGTAGAGGTTCGGGCCTGCCTTGACCAGCGCGAACACCTCCTTGTTCTGGGTGATCGTGCCGAGCATCTGGATCGATTCCAGCGGGAACGATTCGAGCGGCTCCTTGGGCCGGTTTGGATCGGGCGCCAGCTTGCTGGCGCTGGCGCGAGTACCGGCCTGCGCGACGTCGATGCGCTCCGGACGGAATGGGTCGATCTGCCCTTCCGCGGTATACGGCACCGGCTCGTAAGGCTTCACCTGCGGCAGCGGCTCGACGCGCCCGCGCACGTCCTTAG
>DATNMK010000077.1:0-73102 GCA_035602335.1 Burkholderiales bacterium | reverse complement strand
CCCCCCCGGCGCTGATTGCCGAAGCGCAAGCGCTTAGTCAACCACGGTAATCGTGCCGTTCATCTCCTCGTGCTTGGTGCCGCAGAATATGTCGCACAGGAACGTAAACGTCCCTGTTTTATCCGGGACGAAGCGAACCCGGGTGACCTTGTCGGGGACGATGTCAGCGCGCAACTGGAAGTCCGGCAGATTGAAACCCATCAGCACGTCAAGGGTCGTGAATTCCAGGATGACGGGCTCGCCTTTCTTGAGCGTCAGTTTCCCTGGCGTGTAGTCGAAGCGTTTGGCGGTGATCTTGATTACTTTCTCCTTTGGCTCCGCCGACTGGGCTGCAACGTAGGTAACGATCGACGCCATCGCGAGAATCGCCACGGTGGCAGAAATGCACAGTCCTTTTGCACTAGGTTTCATCGCATTACGCCTTCTTTACCACCGGATATTCGGTGATCTTGTAGTCCGCGTCCTTCAGCTCCGCGTCGATACCCCGGAAACCTAGACCTTTGTAGGGCTCGGCGGGATTCCACGGCAATGGCGTGCGGTTCGGCTGCGAGCCCGGCGCCGGCAGCGGAAACATGAGCCCTTTCGCCGCGTGGTGCGCGATATGCCCGGTCATGTGATGATGTTCTTGATGAATGTGGCCGTAGAACACCGTCACATTCTTGTAGGGCATCAGCAGTTCGACCGCCTTCGCGCCGTCGCGTGTCGCCCAGTCCCACTGTGGAGCTAAATCGAACAGCGGACGGTGGGTCAGAACGACGATGGGCGCGTCGTTTTTTTGCTGCTTCAGGTCCGCGGCGAGCCACGCGAGCTGCTCGTCGCCAATCATCGCGCGCGGGTCCGACACGTTGTCGAGCGCGATGAAATGAACGCCCTTGTGATCGAACGTGTAGTTGGCCGCGCCGAAGAACTCCTTGAAGGCCTTGCCGTTGTCGAGAGAGGCGTCGTGCTCGCCCGGCATGAAGCGCACAGCCTTGACCTTGAGCTCGCTCACGATTTCCTTGAATTCCGACATTCGCTTCCTGCGCTCGATTGGGTTGTCGGTGGTATGCGTAAGATCGCCGGTGAACACGACGAAATCGGGCTGGTACTCGAGGTTATTCACTGACACCACCGCTTTCTTGAGCGTGCCCTTGGCGTCCGGATTGGGCGGTCCCTCGAAGCCCCAGTGGGTGTCGGAGAGCTGCACGAAGTAAAAGTCGTCCTGGGCGGCAGCGGACGCCATGCCCGGTAGTGCGGAGGCGAACACCACGCCTACGCCACCAAGGCCCGTCAGCTTAAGAAACTCCCGCCGATTGATCTCATTCGCCATTTCCGTCTCCTAGTCCCTAGGTTGATTGAAGGTGAGGGAGGCTGGTCCCTACCGACGTATATACTTTCGTCCCGGCTAAAAAATTCCCGGCGGGTCCAGCAGGAGTTGGGGAATAAACATCCGCCGTGGGCGGTATAAGGTGCATGGCTCTCACGCGTGCATTCGCGGGCGTATACGTGCCGGGAGCAAAGCCCGGGCAGGAACACCGGTCGGAACATCAAGGGGAGGCCTTGAGCTTGGACGAGCGCGCCAGAGTCAGGCGGTTTGAGGAACTATTCGTGACGCACCTGGACGCAGCCTATGATTACGCGCACTGGCTCACGCGCGACGATCGCAATGCTGAGGACGTCGTCCAAGAAGCCTGCTTGCGCGCGTTCAAGTTTCTCGACAGTTTTCACGGCGAAGGCGGCCGCGCCTGGCTGCTCGCAATCGTGCGCAACACGTACTACACCTGGGTTAAAAAAAACAGGGCCGAGGCACTGAGCGTGTCATTTGACGAAGAAACCATGATGGCAAACGGCTGCGAGCTGGCCGATTTGGAGAGCGTCGGGAGTTCCATCGATCAGGTCCTGCAACAGCAGGACGCGCGGCGGCTTGTCAATAGCGCGCTTGATCAATTACCGGAGGAATTTCGCGAAGTTATCGTGTTGAGGGAACTTGAAGACATGTCGTACAAGGAAATCGCGGTAATCGCGAAGATTCCGCTCGGCACAGTAATGTCGCGCCTAGCGCGCGCCAGAAAGTTGCTGCTGCAGCACCTGCAGCGGGCCCAGCAGGAGTCAAGACCATGAATTGCACCGACAGTCGTAGCCGATTGCACGCCTATCTCGATCAGGAGCTGGATCTGCCGAGTGTCCTGGCAATCGACGAACACCTGGCGTCCTGCGACGCGTGCAAAAAGACTTTCGCCCAGCAATTTGCGCTGCAGTCAGGCGTACGCAAACACGCCATGTATTACACCGCTCCCGGTACACTGACGGAACGGATACGAGGCGCTATAAGCCGCACCGTGACGGAAACATCAGCAAACAGCGTCAAACCGCACTGGCAATGGCCACTATTCCAACGGTTTCAGCTCGGCGCCGCGGTTGCCGCCACTGCCTTAGTGTCCTGGATCGTAGCGATCCAGTACAACACGCCGTCCGAGGCTGAATTTCTTGCCGAACAGGTGATAGCCAGCCATGCGCGCTCGACATTGACCACGCATCTCGCAGATGTATCGACTTCCGATGAGCATACGGTTAAACCGTGGCTCAGCAGCAAGCTCGATTTCTCGCCGCCGGTCACGGATTTGACGGGAGCAGGATTCCCGCTGGTCGGCGGCCGGCTCGATTATCTGGACAACAGGCCTGTCGCGGCACTGGTGTATGGGCACCGCCAGCATGTAATCAATCTTTTTGTCTGGCCGGATCGGAGATCCGGCCGCAGTCTGCCGATGGAGAGCTTGTCGAAGCACGGCTACAACGTTCTGCATTGGATCAATGGAGGCATGGCGTTTTGGGCGATTTCCGATCTCAACGCTACCGAAATGAGAGCATTCGCAGAGGCTTACACCGGCGCAAAATAAGCGTCAAAGCGACCCGAATCCAAGCAATGCTGCAGCCCCGAGCGCACCGAACAGTCCCGCGGCGACCCAGCGCACGGCCTTGAAGGGAATCGCGAGCGGTGCCGCGTTGCCAAGAAGAACGGCGGGTACATCAGCGCACAGCATCCCCAACGTGCTCCCCGCGACGACCGCAATGACCGCGTCATATTTGGCTGCCAGCATCACAGTAGCGAGCTGGGTTTTGTCGCCGATTTCGGCGAGAAAGAACGTGATCAGCGTTACCATGAACACGCCATAATGCCCTGCCGGTGCGGGGTCTTCATCGATCCTGTCCGGCACCAAGGCCCACGCCGCGATTGCCATAAAGGATATCCCGAGTACCCAACGCAGCAGCTCCGGATCCATTGCGCTGCGCACCCATGCGCCCGCCGTGGCCGCAATCGAGTGATTAGCGATCGTCGCGCAGAAGATGCCCAGGATTATGGGCACCGGGCGACGGAAGCGTGCCGCCAGTAGAAGGGAAAGCAGTTGCGTCTTATCGCCAATCTCGCCGATGGCGACGACGAGTGTCGAGACGAAAAGCGCTTCCATCAACCGCGGCTATGGCAGAGCGGCGGAGACTTGGTGATCAGAACGTGTGCCGTATGCCAAGCAGATAGCCGACGTTCGCCGCGCCGGCAGCGGCACCGATGCCCGCCGCGTTCGCGAACTGGTAGGTTGCGTTGGGATCATTGGCGACGCGAGTGTAAAACCCGTACAAGTCGGTCCTCTTCGAGAAAGTGTAGCTGTAGCCGAGCGAGTACTGCCGCGCGCCCAATCCTCTGGTGAGGCACGCGCCGCCACCGGCCAGGCTGCAGCTTCCGCTCTGGGCCCTGGCGTAGAGGCCGCGAAAGGTGCCAGGACCGATTTCGTGGGTTGCCGTGAACGCGTAGGCGTTGCGGGTGTAACTCTGGAACGCGGTGGCGGCTGCGATACTGTTCTGCTGCTCGTACTTCAGCTGCTCGTAGATCACACCCAGGCGAGTTGTGCCAAAGCCGTAGCGCGCCACGACCTTCAATCCGGTATCGCGGGATGAAGCGGCAGGCGAACCCCCTGACGCGGCGACGGGAATCGCTTGGGCGGCAGGAACGATAGCCCCGAGGCCGAAATAATCCTTGTGAAGCTCGTAGCCGTAGCCGAGATAGAGCGGCCCCTTCTCGTATTCGAAGTTGGCGCTCCAGATGGAGGGATTAATCTGAGTGAGCGTCCCGGAGCTGGCCGTCTTGCCTTCGTTGGTCGAGTACGCAACTTTCGCGCTGAGGGAATCGAAGTTCGGCGTCCAGTACTGGACGCTGTTGCCCTGGCGCCGTTCAAAGGAAGCATTGGCCGTGTTCGCGAACGCGGTTCCAGCCGCATTGAGGGTCACATTCCCGTTCGTGACGGGACCGATGCCGAATCCCGGCGTGCCTATGATTGCGCCGGTGTATGTGATGCCGGTGAAGTACATTGGATCGACCGCGCCGGAGAGCGACTTGTAAGGCGTGTCCCACTGCCCTAAGAAAGCGCTGCCCCAACCACCCGAAACGCCGACGTTGGTATTCCGAGTTCCGAAGCCGCCGCCGATGGCAGAGCCATTTGCGGTGTTGGCTCCAAACGTGGCCTGATTGTCGAAGCCCACGGCCGACTCGACCTGGAAAAAAGCCCTCAGACCGCCGCCCAGGTCCTCCACGCCGCGGAAGCCGATGTTCGAAGAGTTCGATGTCACGCGGTTGCGCGTTGGTACGTTGACGCCGGTCGGGGTAGCCCCGAGTTGACCAGGGGCGAGCGCGCCGGCGGGAGTGGCGCCGGTTGCCTGAACCCTCTCGTAGTCCGTGTTGATAGTGCCGTAGATCTGGACATTGCCGCTTTCTGCCAGGACTGAGAGCGGCACTGCAAAGGCGAGCGCCACCGCTGATGCAAGCACCCTGCTGTTCATGGATGTCCCCAGAAAAGTTGAAGAGAGAGTGTGTATTCGCACTTACTCCCAAATACTTTTTCCGTACCGGCGATATTCCCCGTGCGGCCTTAATTTCGCCGCGCGAATAAACGCGTCAGTCAATCGGTACATAAGGGCATTACCGGGGACACTTGTGATGGTTAGGAACTGGGTCATGCGCTTCGGAGCCGCGGCGCTCCCCTCGCCCCTCGTCGTGATTCACAGCGTGCGGCTCGTGACGGGCCTGGTGCTGTTTGCTTATGTAGCGAGCCACCTCAGCAATCACGCCCTCGGGCTGCTCGGGCTAGACGCGATGGAGGCGGGTCGACAGCTGTTCCTTGCGGTCTGGCGCAACCCCATCTGCATGACTGCGCTCTACGGATCTCTGACGATTCACCTTGCGCTCGCACTGTGGGCTCTTTACCAGCGCCGACATCTCCGCATCCCGTTCTCGGAAACTGCACAGCTCCTGCTCGGTCTTGCTATTCCGGTTTTCCTCATCACGCACGTCATCGGTACGCACCTCGCGAATCATTTGTACGGTGTGATCGATTCGTACACCCGAATGATGCTGGTCTTCTGGTCGCGGCCCGATATGGGAATCCGGCAGGTGCTGCTGCTGCTGATCGCTTGGACGCACGGTTGCGTGGGACTGCATTTCTGGTTGCGCACTAAACGGTGGTACCCGCGCGCTGCACCCGTTTTGACGGCTCTCGCGCTGCTGGTGCCGCTGCTCGCGCTGCTCGGATTCCTCGAGGCTATGCGGGAGATCACGGAACTGGCGCGACACGCGAGCTGGGTGCAGGAGACGTTGGCTGCAGCAAAGGAGCTCGGTGCCGTGCAGCGTAAAGCGCTAAGCGACGTCAACGATCGCATTCTCGCCGCGTATGCGGCAGGTGTTGGTCTAACCTTGGCTGCGCGTGCGCTGCGCAATTCTCACGAGCGGCGTTACAACTCGATCGCCGTTACTTATCCTGACGGGCGGAAAATACTGGCGCCGAGCGGCTACTCGGTGCTGGAGATCAGCCGCTACGGCGGCGTCCCTCATGCCTCGGTGTGCGGCGGACGTGGGCGCTGCTCGACCTGCCGCGTCCGCGTCGGTCGAGGGCTGAAGCATCTGCCCCCGGCCAGCGCCGCCGAGTTGGCACTGCTGAAGAGAGTCGGCGCAGCCGCCAACGTGCGGCTTGCCTGTCAGTTGCGGCCGACATGCGATCTGTCGGTCGTCCCGATGCTCCCTGCAACCGCCACCACGCTCGATGCCTTTCCTCACGTCGAGGATTTTGCCGGGCAGGAGCTGGAACTTTGCGTGCTGTTTGCCGACTTGCGTGGCTTCACGCGCTTTTCGGAGCACAAGCTGCCTTACGACATCCTGTTTTTCCTTAACCGATATTTCGAGAGCATGAACCGCGCAGTCGATGAAGCTGGCGGCATAGCCAATCAGTTCACCGGAGATGGTGTGATGGCACTCTTCGGCGTGGAATCAGGCCCAGCTCAGGGATGTCGCGATGCGGTCAACGCGGCAGGGGCGATGGTCGATGCCCTTGCGAAGATGAGTGTGGAGTTTGCCGGAGAGCTGGAGGGTCCCCTGCAAATGGGCATAGGAATCCACGTCGGGCCAGCCGTGGTCGGCAAGATGGGACGCGGATCGGCAAAGTACCTGACCGCAATCGGCGACACCGTGCATGTGGCGAGCCGCCTGCAGGAACTTACCAAGCAGTACCAGTGCCAGCTAATAATGTCCCAGTCCGTCGCGACGCAAGCCGGTCTCGACGTTGCACGTTTTCCGCGTCACGAGCTCACGGTCAGAAATCGAACTGATCCGATCGCGATTTGCGTCGTCGGGAATGTGGATTGGCTTGCACTTTCGGGTGCGTAAACGCACTTTCGGCGCTTCAGTGCTTCCTTAAAGTCTGGGTCGTAGCACATGCAACTAACCCAACTTAAAAGGAACCCGATCATGAAAAGCACCGTCGCCGTACTCGCTCTCGCAACCTTCGCGACTCTTGCCGTCGCCAACGATGCATACCGCACCAGCGCGGGCGAATCCGAGTCTGACAACGTCGTGAAGATCCAGCTCGGCAGCGCCGACAACACGGAATACCGCAACCAGGCCGGCGAGCCAGATCTACACCAGCCGCAAAAAGGCTAGATCGCCCCGGCAACGCGAGGCGGGGCGGACACTGTCCGGCCCGCCCGTTCTCTCGTTTGCGCTTGCAAAGTCGCCTGGTACTCTTGGTCGCCACCCTGCTCGCGCGGCAGAAGCGCGAGATCCGAGCAGAATCCGCATATTGTCAGGCGACTCTCCCGGCGGGATGATACTGCAAGGAGTTCATCATGCAAGACGCCCTCGCAAGCATCGCAATTTTCGCAGCCGCCCTACTCGGCGCGTGCGCTACGCCGGAGCAGCCGTCCAGGCAGGCCGGCGATGCGCCCTATCGCTTCTGCGAGAGCAATGGCTTCAAAGCGGGCACGGAGTCGTTCGACCAGTGCTGGGAGGAGGTCGACAAGGCCATGTGGCGGCGCGCCAGGTCGGCTCGCGCGCACCTGTCGTGCACACCGATGGGCGACAGAATGGTCTGCCAGTGACGCCTAGTTAGTGCATCGATCCTGACAAAAGTCGCGCGCTCCGCCGGTGCCCAGACAATCATTCATACACAACATGTCTGTTTGTCTTTGCACTCTCGGCCTGGGGCTCTGATCGGACTCTGGTTGAGTCGCACATCCGGCAGCAAGCAGGGCGGTAAGAAGCAAGGCGGCTCGAATCATGGGGTTACCTGGAAATGACCAGCTTGTACAGGAATAGCGGAAGCCCGCGCGCCGACTGGGCCGGCTGGCCGGGCGTGCTTGGAATTTTCTCGATCAGGTCGACTT
The DNA here is from genome assembly GCA_035602335.1 of Burkholderiales bacterium. Lineage (GTDB taxonomy): Bacteria > Pseudomonadota > Gammaproteobacteria > Burkholderiales > SG8-39 > SCGC-AG-212-J23. The sequence continues at coordinate 65,422 of DATNMK010000077.1, read as the reverse complement.
TCCAACCGCGCCTCAGGATCTCTTCCCGAGTCAGGGCGCCGAGGCCGAACGTGCATTGGAAACGCTCGTCCTCGCTCGGAAACTCGTCGTAATAGATGCTGGTGATGCACGAGGCGGCGCGCGGTTCCTGCGCGGGAGCTGGGACCGCAGCAGCCGCCGCTGCGACGGTGTCGCCCGTCTTCGCCGCGGGAGCTTCCTGCTGCGGATAGCTATCGCGGATTTTCTTCCACTCCTCCCAGCTGTATTGCTTGCCGTCGACGTAGACCGTATTGCCCATCCTGAAAACGAACACGGCCATCGCCTGCGGCGCGGCGATGGCTAGCGCCAATAGCAGCATCGCCGCGCAACAGAAGCGCCTCATGCTAGAAATTGTATTGCAATCCGACAGAAAACCCCGCCAGCTTGCCTCCGGGGAAGCAGCTGCCGGCCGCGTCGTGGCAGTCGGTCGTGATGCCATGCCCGCTCGCGCCGAGATCATAGTGCGCGCCGCTGTGGTTCCCCTGGTGGGCATAGACCGCATACCAGTTGCTTTGCCGGTCGAAATGGTGCTTGTAGCCCAACGCGAACATGTTGGCCGCGTTATCGACCGGTCCCACGCCCGGGTCGCCCGGCGTCTTGCCAGCGTGCGCCCACCCGACATTCACGTCATCCCTTGACGTAATCTGCTGCGTCACCGCGAGCCAGTAACCGCTGCGCTGGCGCTCATTGGCACGAGAGTCGGGGGCGTTACGAGTCATCCTCTCGACGATGGCGTTAAGCGTCGTATTGGTCGGCAGGCGGTATTGAACGCCAGCTTTGTACGCATTTTCATCCACCACACCCACCGCGCCCGCCGCCGGGAACGGCGGCGCCTCGTCGCCGGTGCGGTTCACGCCCTTGTGCTTCTCGTAAGCAGCGGTCAAGTAGAGCGGACCGGCTTCGTAGATACCGGCGATGCTGTATGCGTTGCCGAAGGAGCCGTCAGTGCAGACGCCCGATGGATCGTTGGGGCTGGGGGTGTTGCCGCCGGTGCAGCTGGGCTCGCCGCTGGCGACTGTCGAATTATCCGAGGACCGGTTCTGGCCGGGGGCGTAAAGCGCGTTGACCCTGAAGCCGCCCATGTTCGGCGACTCGTACCACACCGCATGCGAGATTCTCGTGTCGAACTCGGCGCGGTTGTCGCCCCCGGTGTTGCCCATGATGCTGTTGTAGTCGCCGATGGTTGCCGAGAACGGATCCATCCGCGCGGTGGACAACTTGTACGGCGCATCGGTCTTGCCCAGCTTGAACGCGCCCCAGCCGCCGGCGAGCCCTAAGAAACTGTTGCGCGACGAGAGCGCGCCCTTGACCTGGTTGTCCTGACTCGATGACGACAGGCTCGGGCCCGGAGTCGCTGACACATCGATCTGCGTCTCGAACTGAAATACCGCTCTCAGCCCGGGGGCCACATCCTTTCCGCCACGAATCCCGACATAGGACAGGTTGCTCGAGATATCGTCCTGGTAGCCCAGCTTGCCGGTCGCCGTGGCGCCGCCGGCATTGGTCTTTCCGGCGATGCCTTTGGTGATGGTGTCGATCGACAGGTCGAGGTGCCCGTAGATCTGGACGAAGGTCTCGGCTGTGACTGGCGTGGACTGTTGCGCAAACGCGCTGCCTCCCGCCATGGCGAGCGCGACTGCAACTGCGGTGCGATTCAACTTCATGGTTGTCTCCTGCTCCTCTTTTAACTTGGTGTGCGGTCTAAAAAACGTCGCCCACTGCGGGCGACCCCCGGAAAGAATGAGCGAACAGGTCCGCCTCAGTCCAGCGGAAACATCGCCGGTAAGGCTTACGTCAGCGCGGTGCAAGAACGTGTTGCGTGCGCAATGCCGTCACGCTGACACCAGGTTGACTACGCACTGACTGCAAACTGACTTGGCGCTCAGCGCACGCTGAATGGCGCCTGATAGGGCCTGCCGAAAGCGACCCCGCCGCGCACGACCTGCACAGGGCGCAGATGCACATTGCCGTCGCGCTCGTTCTTGCGCGTGTCGATTAATCCGGCTCGTCGGGCGCGCCACCCGCGGTGGCGAGGTCTTCCTGCTTCACTTTCTCGGTGTTGAATTGGGCGGCGCGGCTGCGCATCGTCTTCAGCACTTCCTCCAGCGGCGGCGGCTCGCCCTGTATCCAGCGCAGCGGGTTGATGCGCGCGACGACGAAGGCGCGCAGATACGGGCTGACGAAGCCGCGCTCCTTCAGCTTGGCGATGACGGCGGCGACGCGCTCGTCGAGCTCCAAGAGCATTTCCGCCTGCCTTTCATGAGTCCTGATTACTTTTGAGAGAGGCTCATTCGAGAAGGACGCGAGCCGGCGCACGATGTGGTTGTACGAGGCGCCGGCGAATTTCGGATTGCGCTCGTAGCACACGCCGAGGGTGACCAGCGACGCCTCTTCCAGATAGAAAGCAAACTGCGATTCCGGGCGCGCGCCGTCTTCCTCGATCAGCCCGCGGTAGATGCGGATCACCTCGAGCGCGCGCTCGCGCAGGTTGTGCGCCTTCTCGGTGTTGAGCGCGAGGATCTGCCAGGCGATCTCGCGCCTGGGGACGACGAGCGCAGTGATCGCCCGCGCGCCCAGGCGGCGCATCGCTTCCAGCCGGTGCCGGCCGTTCGGCGTCCAGAAACCTTTGTCGGGCGCGGTGACGGCGATCACCGGGTCGAGAAACAGGCCCGTGCGGTCGATGACGTCGGCGAGCTTGCGGTGGTGCGTCTGCGACAGATCGCGCTGGAACGGCGTCGGCTCGATCGAATCGATCGGCAGGATCGCGAGGATGAGGGGGTTCTTGCCGAGCGGATCGCTGTAGCAGCCCAGCACCATCCCGCCCTCGCCTTCCACCCGGCTCCTCGCCTTTTCCGCCTCGCCGGAAAGCGAATCGAGCCGGCACTCCATCGGCGTGAGGCCGCGCGATCCGGCCTTCGCCTTGCGCGGCCTGCGGCGCGCCGGGGCGCGCTTCATCCCGCTTTTCGACCTGGCCTTGACCACCTCTCATTATTGCGTGCGCGGCGTAGCCGCGCTTGCATGCCGACAGGGTTGCGAAAGCCATGAGTCAGCGCGCCGTAAAGGAAGCGGACCATCATCGGCTTCATCGCGATCGCTGGCATTTCGTTGCTGCTTCTCGCCGCCGTCTTCCAGGCGCAGGCGGGCGGCGGGCCGCTCGGCATCGACCACCGGCTCGCCTACGACAACAGCGGAATCTGGAAGCGCAGCAATCAGACCTTTGTCGAATACGGGACCCTCGCCGCAGTGATCGGCGGCGCCGTTTGGGAAGGCGGCGAGACGCGCCTGGGCCGAACCTATTGGAACGCGCTGGACGCCGTGGCGATCGGAGCCGCGAGCACCACGGTCTTAAAGGGCGTATTCACCCGGCCACGGCCGATCGAAGCCAACGACCCCAATGAGTGGTTCAAAGGCCATGGCCATCACAGCTTTCCGTCGGGCGAGGTGGCGCTGGCCAGCGCAGCGGTTACTCCCTTCGTTCTGGAGTACGGAAAGGATCATCCGGCTGTGTATGCGCTGGAAGCCCTTCCGGCGTATGACGCCATCGCGCGAATGAAAGTCCAGGCCCATTGGCAAACTGACGTGATCGCGGGATTTGCCATCGGCACCGCAGCCGGTTACTACGCGTATCATCGCGACACGCCGCTGATCCTCAGCGTAATGCCGCACCAGGTGACGGTTGGACTGAAGAAAAGATTCTAGAGGAGCCCATGATTGATCTCTACGCCGCCGGCACGTCGAACGGCATGCGTGCGCGCATCGCCCTCGAAGAATGCGGCCTGCCGTACAACTTCCATCCGATCGACATCCAGAAGGGCGAGCAGAAGTCGCCCAAGTTTCTCGCCATGAACCCGATGGGACAGATCCCGGTGATCGTCGACAGCGAAGGCCCGGGCGGCAAGCCGGTCACGCTGTCGCAGTCGAGCGCGATCCTGCTGTACTGCGCCGAGAAGTCGGGCAAGTACCAGCCGCGCGACCCGGCGGCGCGCCCTGCGTTCCTGCAGGCGCTGATGAGCGCCTCCACTGACGTCACGCCGATGATCGGCGCGCTGTTCGCCGTGATCCGCTCCAAGGATCCGCATGGCCCGACGGCGGACATGTTTCGCGGCCGCGTGCGCGGCTACTTCAAGGTGTGGGACGACTACCTCGGCCAGCGCAAATACTGCGCCGGAAACGAGCTGACGATCGCCGACTTCTCGCTTTATGCCGGCTATGCCCGCGCGAAAGGCGCGGTGCCTGAGACCTGCGAAGGGCTGCCCAACTTGGAGCGCTGGGCGAAGGAGCTGGGCGGGCGGCCGGCCATTCAGCGCGCTACCAGGTTTTAGGGCTTTCATAGTCTTTTCAAGCCCCTACCGCTTCGGCCGGGGCCGGCAGCGATGGTTCGTGTGATAAACTCCACGGCTCACCTCAAGGGGAGCCATGGACAAGCGCAAGGTATGGCGGGAGCAGGAGCAGCGTCTGGTGGAGCGCTGGAACCTCGCCGCGGAGCGCTACAAAAAGGTCCACGAGGAGATCTCCCGCCTCCAGGCCGAGGCCGGCGGCGCTCTCAGCGAGGACCTGGCACAGAAGGCGCAGCTGGCGCGCGCCGAAATCGAAGCCGTGCGGCGCGAAGTCGCACGGGTCAAAGTCGAATTCAACTCAGGAAAGCGATACTAACTACATGAGAATCCCGGTGGTGGAACGCAAGCGTTTCATGGTCGGCAAGTACGAAGTGCTGGCCCAGCCGATTCCTTACTCGACACACATGCTGCGTTACACCGTCTTCGTCGGCGGAAAGCGCATCGGCGCGTTGGCAAGCATGCCGACCGAGTCCGACTGCCGCTTCCTCGAGAGCCCGCCGCCGGTGCCGCCGGTGAAGATCTTCCAGGTCGTCTATCGCCCCGGCCGCCCGAAGAAGGGCGCCGTCCCCGCCGCGAGGAACGAAGACACGTAACAAGCGCGCTCACGCGCGTGCCGCAGCAGTCCTTCGCCGCCCTTCGCCAGCCGGGCTACCGGGCCTATTTCATAGGCTCGGCGCTCGCCATGATGGCGGACAGCATCGAGCACGTCATCAGCTACTGGATCATCTTCCAGAAGTTCCATTCGCCGGCACTCGGCGGCTTCGCGGTGCTGTCGCACTGGCTGCCGTTTCTCTTCTTCTCGGTGTACTCCGGCGCGCTCGCCGACCGCTTCGACCCGCGGCGCATCATTCAGCTCGGCATGCTGCTGTTCATGGCGGCCTCCCTTGGCTGGGGGCTGCTGTTCCTCACCGATTCGCTCCAGATGTGGCACGCGGCGGCGCTGCTCGTGGTGCACGGCTTCGCCGGCGTGCTGTGGGCGCCGGCGGCGCAGCTGCTGATCCACGACATCGTCGGCGACAAGTACCTGCATAGCGCGATCCGCCTGATCGCCACCTGCCGCTATCTGGGGCTGCTGATGGGTCCGGCGGTCGGCGGCCTGATCCTGCTAGCGCTGGGGCCGGCGTGGGGGATTCTCTTCAACATGCTGATCTACGTGCCGCTCATCCTTTGGTTGTGGAAGGCGCCGTATGGAAGGCAGAAAGAAGCCGTCCCCGCGAGCCGCCTCGCCGATTTCTGGCCGATGATTCGCGAGGCGACACACAGCCGGGTGATCGTGTCGATGACGCTCCTCGCGGGCGGCGCATCGCTCCTCGTCGGCAACGCCTACCAGGCGCAGATGCCCGAGTTTGCGCGCGACCTCGGTCATGGCGACGCCGACCTCACCTACAGCATGCTGCTTGCGGCCGACGCCGCAGGCGCGCTCGCCGCAGGCCTGCTGCTCGAGAGCCGCGGCCTCCTGCAGGCCAACCCGCGCAGCGCGTTTGTGCTGGCGATGCTGTGGTGCCTCGCCATCGGCAGCTTCGCCGCGGCGACGTCCTATCCGCTCGCACTGGCGCTGCTGTTCGTCGCCGGTTTCCTCGAGCTGTCGTTCAACGCGATGGCACAGACCCTGGTGCAGGTGCACGCGCCGCCCGAGGTGCGCGGCCGCGTCATCGGCGTTTTCGCCATGGCGAGCCTCGGGCTGCGCGCCTTCAGCGGCGTGACGGTGGGTTTGGGCGGCGCGCTCATCGGCATCCACTGGTCGCTGGCGGCGAGCGCCGCGGCGCTGCTTCTACTAATTCTTGCCTGGCTATGCGTCGTGCCGGGTTCAAGCGCAAGTCGGACTAAGGGAGGGATAAGTCAGTGATTGATCAATGGAATACCGGGCTCATGGCGCACCTCGGGATACGCATCCTGGAGGTGGAGGCGAGCCGCGTCGTGGGCGAGCTGGAGATCGGCGAGCACCTGAAGACCACCACCGGGACGGTCCACGGCGGCACGCTGATGGCCTTTGCCGACACCATCGGCGCGGCCGGCACCGCAGCGATGGGCCTCAAGACCGCCACGCTCGAATCGAAGACCAACTTCTTCTCCGCGGCGAGCGCCGGCAAGCTGCGCGCGGAATCGATCGCGCTGCACAAGGGCAAGCGCACGCACGTCTGGCAGACGCGCGTCACCGACGAGTCCGGCCGGCTGCTCTCCCTCACCATCCAGACACAGATGATCCTGTGAAATACGAGCTCTATTACTGGCCCTCGATCCAGGGCCGCGGCGAATTCGTCCGTCTCGCGCTCGAGGACGCGGGCGCGGAATACGTCGATGTCGCCCGCCGTCCGCGCGGCATGCAGGCGATGGAGCACGTGCTCGAGAGTCCCTCGATCAAGCGCCCGCCCTTCGCGCCGCCGATCCTGCGCGCCGGAGAGCTGCTGATCGCGCAGACCGCGAACATCCTGCTCTACCTCGGACCCCGCCTCGGTCTTGCGCCCAGGCGCGAGGCCGACCGGCTATGGCTGCATCAGCTGCAGCTCACCATCGCCGACTGGCTGGTCGAAGTGCACGACACCCATCACCCGATCGGCAACGGCCTCTATTACGAGGACCAGAAACCCGAAGCAAAACGCCGCGCGGCGGATTTCAGGACCGAGCGCCTGCCCAAGTTTTTGCAGTACTTCGAGAAAATAGACTTCAGGTCTTTTTCCTACGTCGATCTTTCCCTCTTCCAGATGATCGAGGGTCTGCGTTACGCCTTCCCGCGGACGATGAGCACGTTAGAAAAAAATTACCCCCATCTGGTTGAACTGCACGACCGCGTCGCCAAGCGGCCAAGACTCAGGAAATACCTGAAGTCCAAGCGCCGCATCCCGTTCAACCAGGAGGGGATCTTCCGCCGCTACCCGGAGCTCGACGCCGCTTGAACGGCGTGATCGCCGCCGTCATCTCGAGCGCGCTCGGCGGCACGGCGGCGGCGCTGACGCGCTACACGATCGGCGCGAGCGACCCGGTGACGCTCGCCGCGTTCCGCTTCGGCATCGGCTTCGTTCCCATCCTGGCGCTCGCGCTGGCGCTGCATGCGAAATGGCCGCGCGGCCGCGACTGGATCGCCGTCGCGCTTCTCGGCGTGGCCTTCTTTTCCTTCTTTTTCATGCTCTACAACGTGGCGATGAGCTATACGACCGCGGCGCGCGGGTCTCTGGCGCTTTCGGTTCTGCCGCTCACCACGATGCTCGTCGCCGCGCTTTTGCGTAAAGAAGACCTCACCAAGAGAAAAACGGCAGGTGTGCTGATCGCCATAAGCGGCGTGGCGCTCGCGCTCTGGACCGGCCTCGGCGACGCGCCCGCCGACGCATGGCGCGGCGACCTGGTGATGGCGGCCGCCACGCTGTGCATGGCGCTCTACAACGTCTGGTCGCGGCCGCTGATGGCGCGCTCGAGCATGCTGGGCTTTCTTGCCGCCGGGATGGGATTCGGCGCCGCGGTGAGCATCCTCATCGCCTGGCACGGCGGCGGCTTCGAAGCCGCGGCTAACAGCTTCGGAGCCGAGCAGTGGTGGGCGGTGGTGTTTCTCGGCCTGTTCGGCGGCGCCGCGGCGTTCTACCTGTGGGTGTTTGCTCTCGAGCGCACCACGCCGACGCGGGTGGCCAACACCATGACCGTGAATCCCATCGCCGCGTCCTTCCTTGCCGCAGTGCTCGTAGGCGAGCCGCTCGGCCTGCATTTGCTGGCCGGCGTCGCCGCGGTCGGCGCGGGAATCTGGCTCGCGTCGACCTCGCGGTAATATCGCGCCTCCCATGCCGCCCGTCACCCAGACGCTGATCATCGCCAACGTCGCCATCTTCCTGCTGCAGATGGCGAGCGACCTGCCGCTGATCGAGTGGTTCGCGCTCTGGCCGGTGGCGAGCGGCCCGCAGGTCGGTCCCTCATTCGAGCCCTGGCAGCTCGTCACCTACAGCTTTCTGCACGGCAGCATCGCGCACATCTTCTTCAACATGTTCGCGCTGTACATGTTCGGCGGCGAGATCGAGCGGCTGTTCGGCTCGCGCTTCTACCTGGTGTACTACTTCGCGTGCGTGCTCTCGGCAGCGCTCACCCACCTGGTGGTCACAGGCTGGATGGGAGGAACCCCCTACCCCACGGTGGGCGCCTCCGGTGGGATCTACGGGCTGCTGCTCGCGTTCGGCCTGTTCTTCCCGGACCGCCGGGTGCTGCTGCTGTTTCCGCCAATCCCGATGTCGGCGCGCACCTTCGTGTTCGGGTTCGCGGCGCTGGAACTGTTCTTCGGCATCACCGGCACGGCCGCCGGGATCGCCCATTTCGCTCATCTGGGAGGCATGCTGGGTGGCTGGCTGCTGATCCAGTACCGGCGCCGGCGGTTTCCCTTCTCGGGTCGATGAGTCGTATCAAGCACCTGCAAAGGTCGCCACCTTGTCCACTAGCCACGCGACGCCATACGCGAGAGCAATCGCTGCAAAGAAGATGCTGATGCTTCGGGTCATCCCCTTGGGAATGTCGTTGTCGTCGGCCCAGCGCTTGATGTAATAGCTGGCAACGAAGAACGCGATGGTGGAGATGACGATGCTCAGCACAAAAGGATGTTACGCAAAGGCAACGCGGGCGCGTCAGGTCTATCATGTCAGCGGCCTTCGCCCAACTCCGCCCCTAAGGGGTTGCCGCTGACGGCTAGGCGGGGCGGGGTCTTGCAGCAACCCCGTCCCGTCTCTGATCTCCTAGAGCTTTGCGGGTATGGTCGCGGGTACTCTTTCGATAATCAGCCCAGATAGAGTAAATGACTCAAACAGTTAAGCGTCCCTTCGTCATCGCTCTCGAAGAGCATTACTGGGATTCCGAAGTAGCGCAGCATTTCAAAGAGCAGGGCCCGGAGACGCGCATCCCGGCACTGCGCGAGCGCCTGGGCGATCTCGGCGCGCTGCGCATCAAGGAGATGGACGAAGCTGGCATCGACCTGCAGGTCCTCTCGCACGGCGCGCCGGCGACGCAGCGGCTCGATGCCGAAACCGCAATTCCCCTGGCGCGGCGGGCGAACGACAGGCTTCATAAGGCGGTAGTTTCAAATCCGGCACGATTTGCGGCGTTCGCGGTGCTTCCCACCGCCGACCCGAAAGCGGCGGCCGATGAGCTGGAGCGCTGCGTCACCAGGCTCGATTTCAAGGGTGCCATGGTGCACGGCCTCACCAATGGACTATTCCTCGACGACAAGCGCTTCTGGCCGATCTTCGAGCGCGCGCAAGGTCTAGACGTGCCGCTCTACATGCATCCCGCCGTGCCGCATCCGGCGGTCGTCGACGCCTATTACAAGGACTACGTGAAGGAGTACCCCGGTCTTCTCACCGCCGCCTGGGGCTTCACCGTAGAGACGGCGACGCAGGGCATCCGCCTCGTGCTGAGCGGCGTGTTCGAGGCCTACCCGCGGCTCAAGATCATCCTCGGGCATCTCGGCGAGTCGCTGCCGTTTTCGCTGTGGCGCATCGACATGGCGCTCGCGCGCCAAGGCAACCGCCCTACCCCGTTCCGCGATATCTTCCGCGAGCACTTCTGGATCACCACCAGCGGCAACTTCTCCACCCCCGCGCTGCTGTGCAGCGTCATGGAGATGGGCGCCGACCGCATCCTGTTCTCGGTGGACTATCCGTTCGTTGCCAATCCGCCCGGCGTGAAGTGGATGGACGACGTGCCCCTCAGCAACGAGGACCGCGCAAAGATCCTCAATGGGAACGCCAAGCGGCTGCTGCGCCTCTAAGGTCGGCTATGCTTCATCGATGAAATTCACAGTAGTTGCAAGCGTACACTGGTGCGGGAGGACGTATGACCCGCATCCTGCTGTTTCTCACGGCCTGCGCGCTAGCAATTGAAGTAGGCGCGCAGGCCTTTCCTGCGAAGCCGCTGCGCCTCGTCGTCGGCTACCCGCCCGGCGGCTCGGGCGACTTCCTGACGCGGCTGATCGCCGACGAAATGTCGAAGGACCTCGCCGTCGCGGTCATCGTCGACAACCGACCCGGCGCCGGCGGCAACATCGCCGCGGAGATCGTCGCCAGGGCGCCCGCCGACGGCTACACCGTCCTCAACGGAGGGAACCACGCGATCAACAAGGCGCTTTACAGATCGCTCACCTACGACGACAGGGATTTCGTGCCGATTACCAAGATCGCCACCGGGCCGACGGTCATCGTCGTCAACACCAAGGTGCCGGTGGCGAGCCTGCAGGAGCTGATCGCGTTCGCAAAGGCGAATCCGGAAAAGCTGTTCAACGCCGGCGCGGGCTACGGCTCGGCGCCGCACCTCGCCGCGGTGCTGTTCGAGTCGGTCGCCGGAGTGAAATTCACTTCGGTGCAGTTCAAGGGCGGCGGCCCGGCCGCGCAATCGCTGCTCGCCGGCGACACGCAGGTGATGTTCGCCACGTCGCCGACGGTGATGGGCTTCGTGCGCGCCGGTCGCATGCGCGCGCTGGCGGTGTCGATGCGCGCCGGCTCCCCTGCGGTGCCGGGGATTCCGGGCGCCGCAGAGGCCGGGCTGCCCGGATACGACTTCACGTTCTGGTTCGGTCTTTACGTTCCCGCCGGAACGCCACAGCCGGTCGTTCGACGGCTGCATGAAGCGGCGGTCAAAAGGCTCGCCAAGCAGGAGGTTAAGGAAAAAATTGCAGTGCAGGGAATGGACGCCACGCCCTCGGCATCGCCCGAGGCTTTCGAGGCCGACATCAGAGCCGAAGCGCCCATGCTGGAGCGCGTGGTCCGCGAGTCCGGCGCGAGGGTCGAGTAGGCATAAAAACTGCCCGAAGGGGCCAGGGCAAAACACATCCTGTTACACAATGAGACGGACGCCGCGCCAACGCGGGACTAGGCTGGCGCATTGATATGACTATGCGCACTCTCCTTCTCGCCCTGTGCCTGCTTCTGCCGCTTGCGCCCGCGCAAGCCCAGTCGCGGCTCTATTCCCAGCCGGAGCTGGACGCGCTGCTCGCGCCGATCGCGCTATACCCTGATCCCCTCATCTCGCAGATTCTCGTCGCCGCGGTTTATCCGGATCAGGTGGCGCAGGCCGCAGCGTGGTCGCGCATGAACCCGGGCGTGAGCGGCGACGACGCGGTGCGCATGGTCGAGGGCCAGCCTTGGGAGCCGAGCGTGAAGTCCCTGGTGGCCTATCCGGATATTCTCGCGCGCATGGGAGAGAGCCCGCAGTGGACATTTGATCTGGGCAACGCCTTCCTCGGCCAGCAGACCGAAACGATGGCCACGGTGCAGGTCCTGCGGCAGCGCGCGCAGGCATCCGGTTACTTGCGAAGCAACGGCGAGCAATACGTGTATCAGCAGGACCAGGCGATCGTCGTGCAACCGGTCTATCCGCAATACATGTACGTGCGCTACTACGATCCGCTCGTGGTGTATGGAACGTGGTGGTGGCCCGCATACCGCCCGGTGTACTGGCGGCCGTGGGCGCCGCGCGTCGTCTTTGTCAATCGCGTTAACGTCGTGTCGCGCGCGGTTTTCGTCACGCGGCCCGTTGTGACGCGTCCCTGGCACAACATTCCCGAGTCGCAGCGCCAGCCCATCATCCAGAGCAGCCCGCGTCCGCAGTTGCGCTCCGAGTTCCGGCATGAGAATCCCCATCAGAGCCCCATAGTCGCGCAACGGAATGCCACGCAATCATGGCAGCCCGTCCCCGAGGCGCAGCGCCAGCCGATCATTCAGAGCAATTCGCGACCGCAGTGGCGTTCGCAGAACCGCCAGCTTCCGAACTTGCGCGCTGAGACGCGGCACGAGCGACCCGCCGCGCTCGCGGGACAATCGAGAGGTTTTCAACCCAAGCAGCAGGCACAGAACCGCCAAGGCGGCCGCCGCAGCTGAAACGCGCTAGACTTTCCTCGGCCGTTCTTCGAGGGAAGTCCGATGATCATCCAGAAGCAGGAAGACGTTACCCCGGCGGTGCTGGAGGAGATGCATCGCACGCCCGATGCGCGCACCAAGGAGGTCCTGTCTGCCCTCGTGAAGCATCTGCATGCCTTCATCCGCGAAGTGAAGCTCACCGAGCGCGAGTTCCAGGACGCGATCGGCCAGCTCAATGCCATCGGCCAGCGCACGACGCCGAGCCACAACGAGGCGATGCTGATGGCGGGCGCGCTCGGCGTCTCGAACCTGGTCTGCCTGCTGAACAACGGCCAGAAGGGAACGCGGCCGACACAGGCGAACAACCTGGGACCCTTCTATCGCGCCGGGTCGCCGCGCTGCGAGAACGGCGCGTCGATCGTGCGCTCGCCGACCCCCGGCCCGGCGCTCGTCTTCCGCGGCCAGGTGCGCGACCTCGACGACAGGCCAGTCGCCGGCGCCGAAGTCGACGTCTGGCATCCTTCGCCGGTCGGCCTGTACGAGAACCAGGACGCGAAGCAGGCGGAGATGAACCTGCGCGGCAAGTTCAGCACCGACGCGAACGGCCGCTTCAGCTTCCGCAGCGTGAAGCCCTCGGGCTACCCGGTGCCCACCGACGGGCCGACCGGCGCGCTGCTGCGTGCGCAGAAGCGGCACAACTTCCGCCCGGCGCACATCCATTTCCTCATCTACAGGCCGGGCTATAAGACCATCGCCTCTCAGGTTTACGACCCAAGCGACCCGCACCTCGAGACCGACAGCCAGTTCGGGGTTACGCAGACCCTGATCGGGAATTTCCAGAAAAAGGGAGATGAGTACTCGCTGGAATTCACGTTCACCCTCGAGCCGGGAGAGAGCTGGCTGCCCAAGCCGCCCATCACGAGAAAAATCGCGGCCTGATGCCGCGCGTGATCCGCGAAACGCTGATTTCGGTGCGGGACCTGGTCCTGTCCTGGGGCCCGTTCCTGCTGATCGGGCTCGGGCTCCTCGTCACCGCGTACCTGCTGCTCGACCCGGCGCCGCCGAAGCGCGTGGTGCTGGCGACCGGTCCAGAGCAGAGCGCGTACGCGGCGTTCGGCAAGCGCTACCAGGCCGAGCTGCAGCGCTACGGCATCCGCGTCGAGCTGCGCCAGACGCTCGGCTCGCGCGAGAACCTGCGCCTGCTGCGCGACGAGAAGCAGCACGTCGACATGGCCTTCGTGCAGGGCGGATCGAGCGAGGCGACGCGCCCGGTCGACGAGGACAAGAGCGGCGTTCCGCTCGCGTCGCTCGGCAGCCTGACCTACGAGCCGGTGTGGATCTTCTACCGCGCGGAGGCGGCGAAGCGCCTGAACAAGGACTCGGCGCTGCGGCAGATCGCCGACCTGCGCGGCTGGCGCGTGAACACTGGCGTGCGCGGCAGCGGCTCGCCGGGAGTTTTTGCCAAGCTGCTCGGCGCCAACCACGTCGAGCGCGAGGAGCTGAAGCGCACCAACCTCGAGGAAACCCCGGCGGTCATTGCCCTGCTCGGCAACGAGCTCGACGCGCTGGTGCTGGTCTCGGCGCCCGAGTCGCAGATCGTGCAGATGCTGCTGCAGACGCCGGGCATCCGGCTCTACGAGTTCACTCAGGCCGAGGCCTATGCGCGCCACTATCCCTTCTTCACCCCGGTCACGCTGCCGCGCGGTGTCGCCGATCTCGCACGCGACGTGCCCTCGCGCGATGTGCCGCTGATCGCGACGACCACCTCGCTCGTCACGCGCGAGAACACGCACCCGGCGCTGATACAGCTTTTCGTGCAGGCGGCCTCGCGCATCCACGGCGGCGCCGGCTGGATCGCGCAGGCCGGCCAGTTCCCGACGCCGCGGCACAGCGAGTTCGCGATCGCGCGCGAAGCCGAGCGCTTCTACCGCACCGGGCCGCCTTTCCTGCAGCGCTACCTGCCGTTCTCGCTCGCCAACCTCATCGACCGCATGTGGGTGGCGCTGTTTTCCATCGTCGCGGTGCTGATCCCGCTAGCGCGCCTGGTGCCGCCGCTCTACCAGTTCCGAGTGCGCTCGCGCATCTTCCGCTGGTACCGCATCCTGCGGCAGATCGAGGACAAGATGGAGCGCAAGGCCGAATCGACCCGCGATCTGCTCGCGGACCTCGACAAGCTCGACGCGAGGGCCGCCCGCGTCGCCGTGCCGCTCGGCTATGCCGACGAGCTGTATGCGCTGCGCAGCCACATCGACCTGGTGCGCGAGCGCCTGCAGCAGAAGGCCGCGGCGGCGTAGGGGTTCTTTTGGGGCGCTGGATTGCCTGGGTTAGAGCGCACGTGATCGAAGACCGAATCAGAAAATTCAAGACGAATAATGCGCAAGGCATTTCCTATCGCGAGTCCGGATCAGGCCCGGCTCTGGTCATGCTGCATGGCTTCGGCGCGAGCTCCGCGGCCTGGCTGTTCCAGCTCGAAAGCCTGAAGGGTTTTCGCATCGTCGCGTGGGACGCGCCGGGATACGGCGATTCCGATGCTTTGCCGAACGAAAAACCGGTAGCCAAGGATTACGCCGATGCCCTCGATAAATTTGTCCAGGCCCTGGGCCTGAAGCAGTTCGTCATCGTCGCAAACTCACTTGGCGGCCTGATGGCGGGCGCGTTCGCACGGGCGTATCCGCAACGCGTGCGCGGCATGCTGCTCGTCAGCCCGGCCGGCGGCCATGGCGGCGATCAGAAGAAACTCGCCGAGCGGCTGAAGCAGCTGGACGAGCTCGGCCCCGAAGGCCTGGCAGAGAAGCGCTCGCCGACGCTAGTCGCAGCGAAGTCGCCGCCGGTCGCGCTCGAGCTCGTGCGCTGGAGCCAGCGCCGCATCCGGCCCGACGGCTACCGGCAGGCCTGTCACTGCCTGGCAAACGGGCGCCTCGCCGGCGATGCGGCCTACTTCAAGAGCAGGGTGCTGGTGGTTTGCGGCACAGAGGACGTGATTACGCCGCAGGCCGGGTGCAAGGCGATTGCCGACGCTTTTCCGAAAGGCGAGTACCGCTCGCTTGCCGGCATCGGGCATGCCGCGCAGATCGAGGACCATGTTCGGATTAATGATATTATAGAACAGATACTTATGTAATGTACTTCAACTACTGCTTCAGCATGCCGATGCGGCGCAGGATTTCGGTGTGCAGCCGGTATTCGCGCCACAGGTCGGCGCGCAGGGTCTCGCCCGGGCGGTAGTCGACATCGATGCCGCGCGCGGCCATCGCGCTCGCAAACTGCGGAGCCTCGATCGCTGCCTTCGCGGCATCGTGCAGGTACTTCACAACCTGCGCCGGTGTTCTCTTTGGCACCATCAGCAGGTACCACACGCCGTTCGCCACATCCCAGCCGAGCTCCCTGGCGGTGGGCACGTCGGGGAACACCGGGTGGCGTTGCGGCTGGAAGGCGACTAGAACTCGCATGCGCTTGCCGTCGACTTGTCCTTTGAGCTCGCCGGGCTGAGCGACTAGCGCCTCGATGTGGCCGCCGAGCAGCGACGGGCTCGACTGGCCCCAGCCCGCGTACGGCACGTGGATCATCTTCACGCCGGCGCGGTCCATCAGCTCCTCGAGGTTGAGGTGGCTCGAGGTGCCCTCGCCCGGCGAGCCGACGCGGATGCGGCCCGGGTTCGCCTTCGCATCGGCAATCAGGTCCTGAATGGACTGGTATGGCGACTCGGTGCGCACCGCGATCATCGGGTAGTACG
Organism: Burkholderiales bacterium; assembly: GCA_035602335.1. Classification (GTDB taxonomy): domain Bacteria; phylum Pseudomonadota; class Gammaproteobacteria; order Burkholderiales; family SG8-39; genus SCGC-AG-212-J23. Next base: position 49,517 of record DATNMK010000077.1, on the reverse strand, counting down.
CGACCAGGTTGATGAACGGGTCGTAGTCGTCGGGCGTCTTGTACGCGAGGTCGTTGATCTGCGCGGCGATGACCAGCGCCGAATGCGGCGTCAGCACCAGGGTGTAGCCGTCGGGCTGGCTGCGCGCCATCTCGGCCACCGCCACCGAGCCGGCCGCTCCGGGCCGGTTGACGACCGCCATGCCTCTCGGAAACTTCGTTTTCATGCCTTCGGCGACCAGCCGCGCAACGACGTCGACCAGGCCGCCGGGCGGATAGCCGGCGAGCAGGGTCACGGGACGCTCGGGATACTGCGCTGCAACGGGGAGGCTGAATGCGAGAAGCGCGATCAGGACGATTCGCATCATCGGGCGATGCTAGCATTTCTCCAAAAATCGGGGTCAGAGCCCGATTTCCGTAATTTTCGCTTTCGCTATGGTAAATCGGGCTCTGACCCCGATTCCTATTTCGCGAGCGGCTTGTAGCGGATGCGGTGCGGCGTGTCGGCGTCCTCGCCGAGGCGCTTGCGGCGGTCGGCGAGGTAGTCGGCGTAGTTGCCCTCGAACCACACGGCCTGCGAATCGCCTTCGAAGGCGAGGATGTGGGTCGCCACGCGGTCGAGGAACCAGCGGTCGTGCGAGATCACCACCGCGCAGCCCGGGAAGCCGAGCAGCGCGCCTTCGAGCGCGCGCAGCGTCTCGACGTCGAGGTCGTTGGTCGGCTCATCGAGCAGGAGCAGGTTGCCGCCGCTCTTCAGCAGCTTGGCGAGGTGGACGCGGTTTCTCTCGCCGCCGGAGAGCTCGCCGACCGGCTTCTGCTGGTCGGCGCCGCGGAAGTTGAAGCGCGCGACGTAGCCGCGCGAGGGCGTCGAATAGGCTCCGACCTGGACATGGTCCAGGCCGTCGGAGATCTCCTCCCACACGGTCTTTTTGGGGTTCAACGCATCCCTTGACTGATCGACGTAGGACAGCTTCACGGTGTCGCCGATTCTCAGCTTGCCCGCATCCGGCTTCTCCTGCCCGACCAGGATTCTGAAAAGCGTGGTCTTGCCTGCGCCGTTCGGGCCGATGATGCCGACGATACCTCCGGGCGGCAGGCGGAACGACAGATTCTCGAACAGCAGCTTGTCGCCGAACGACTTCTTCAGCCCCTCGACCTCGACCACCACGTCGCCGAGGTGCGGCCCCGGCGGGATGTAGATCTCGTTGGTCTCGTTGCGCTTCTGGACGTCGGCGGACTCGAGCTCCTTGAAGCGCGCGAGGCGCGCCTTGCTCTTCGCGCGCCTTCCCTGCGGGTTGGCGCGCACCCACTCGAGCTCATCCTGCATCGCCTTGATGCGCGCCACCTCCTGCTTCGCCTCGACCCCGAGGCGCTGCTCCTTCTGCTCGAGCCAGCCGGAGTAGTTGCCCTGCCAGGGAATGCCGTAGCCGCGGTCGAGCTCGAGGATCCAGCCGGCGACATTGTCGAGGAAGTAGCGGTCGTGCGTGACCGCCATCACCGTGCCGGGAAAACGCTCGAGGTACTGCTCGAGCCACTGCACCGAGAGCGCGTCGAGGTGGTTGGTCGGCTCGTCGAGCAGCAGCATGTCGGGCTCCGAGAGCAGCAGGCGGCAGAGCGCCACGCGGCGCCTCTCGCCGCCGGAGATCTTCGTCACGTCCATGTCCCACGGAGGCAGGCGCAAGGCGTCGGCGGCGATCTCCAGCTTATGTTCTACGTTGGTTTGATTTAACAAACCTTCAAGGCGAGATTGTTCCTCGGCCAGCTTCTCGAAATCGGCGTCGGGCTCCGAGTACGCCGCGTAGATCTCCTCCAGGCGCTTCTTGGCGGCCAGCACCGCGCCAAGGCCTTCCTCGACGTTGCCGCGCACGTCCTTGGCGGGATCGAGCTGCGGCTCCTGCGAAAGAAAGCCGACACGCAGATTGGGCTGCGGGATCGCCTCGCCCTCGAAGTCCTTGTCGACACCCGCCATGATCTTGAGGAGCGAGGACTTGCCGGCGCCGTTCAGGCCGAGCACGCCGATCTTCGCCCCGGGGAAAAAATTGAGCGAAATGTTTTTCAATATGGCACGCTTGGGCGGGACGACCTTGCCCACCCGGCGCATGGTGTACACGTACTGGCTCATGATTCCCTATGATATCGACCACATGAGGTCCGGCGCATTAGTGACCGCCCTGTTGCTGTGCCTGGCTGCTCCCGCCCGCGCCGTCGACAGCGTTTCGTTCGAGATCGGCCGCGGCTCCGACCACACCGACCTGTGGCGGGTGGGCGCGCAATGGCGATGGGCAAAGAGCTGGTTCAGCAACGCTCATCGGCGCCTCGGCGGCTACTGGGACCTGCAGGCGGGAGAATGGCGTAACGAAACGGGCCGCCACATTCGCGACATCTCGTTGACGCCGGTATTCAGGCTGCAATGGGAGCCTGCCGTGGCGTCGCCATATCTCGAGGCGGCGATCGGGTTCCACATCCTGTCGAGCACCGACATCAGCTCGAGCCGCCGCTTCGGCTCGCACGTGCAGTTCGGCGACCACATCGGCGCCGGAATCCGCTACGGCGAACGTGGACACTACGACACCAGCGTGCGGCTGCAGCACCTCTCGAACGCCGGCCTCGCGCACCCCAACCCGGGGATCAACTTCCTGCAGCTGCGCTTCCAGTACCACTTCGACTAGCGGGCGCTTTGTCCGCCTCGGTCAGGAAGGAATCGGCGAAAAACTCCTCTGCCGGCAGGCTGCACTGCGCGACGAAATCGCGCCGCGCGGCGTCGACCATCACCGGCGCGCCGCAGGCGTAGACCTGCACGCCGGACATGTCCGGGAAGTCCTTCATCACGGCGCGATGGACGAACCCGGTGCGGCCGGTCCACCGGCATTCCGGCGTCGGGTCCGACAGGACGGGAACGAAGCGCAAGCCCGACCACCTTTGCGGAACCTCGAGCATGTACAAATCGCGCTTGGCACGGCAACCCCAGTACAGCGTGATTGGCCGCTTGATTCCCCGCTCGAGCGCGTTCTCGCACATCGCCTTGATCGGCGCGAAGCCGGTGCCGCTCGCGACCATCACGATCGGCTTGTCGGAGTCCTCGCGCAGGCAGAAAGTCCCCAGCGGACCTTCGAAGCGCAGCAGGTCGCGCAGCTTGAGCGCGCCGAACACGTGGTCGGTGAAGGCGCCTCCGGGCGTGTGGCGCACGTGGAGCTCGAGGGCGTTGACGCCCTCGGGTCGCGGCGGGTTGGCGATCGAGTAGCTCCTTCTCTTGCCGTCCTTCAATAGAAAATCGACGTATTGGCCGGCGCTGAAGCGGAACTTCTCGTTCGACGGCAGGCGCAGCGAGACAACCGCGACATCGGGCGCCGGGCGCTCGATCCTCTCGACCCGGCAGGGCAGCTTGCGCGGCCGGATCCCAGCCATGCCCGCCAGCTCGTGCACCTCGACCACGACCTCCGAGAGCGGCTTCGCCTGGCAAAGCAGCGCATAGCCCTTCGCCTTGTCGCCGTCGGGAAGATAGGTCGGATGCACCGCACCGTAATCGACCTTGCCTTCGAGCAGCGTGCCGCGGCAGGTGCGGCACACGCCGGTGCGGCAGCTGTACGGCATCATGAAGCCGGCATCGAGCCCGGCCTGCAGGATGTTCTGCCCTTCAGCTACCTCGAAACTATGGCCGCTGGGGTTAAGCGTTACCTTATGAGTCAAGAAACCGCTTCCTCGGAGGGCATGCCGAGCGTACGCCAGTCAGTAGTCTTCGGCACGATCCCCTCGAACGAGGCCAGTTTGACGTGCGGTATGCGCGGCTCGGCGGTGCCGATCGCCGGCCCGCCCTGCTGGAATTTGCTTGCGGCAGCCACCATCATGCGGCGGAACTGCACCACCGCGACATCGCTCGCGCCGGGCTTGTCGCGGCTGCGCTCGGCGATCGGCCCCATCGATTCCCACATCGCCATGTCCTGCGTCGGAATACCCTTGATGCCGGTGAAGTCGCCGCGCTTCATCGCCTGCCGATCCTGTAGGTAGCGGTTTTCCAGATTTCTTTTTTTTCTGTAATTTTCGTCCAGGTCGACGCCGACCTCCGCGGCGCAGAACCGGCGCCATTCCTGCTGCGAGATGCCCTTCGCCGGATCGGGATGCCAGGCCACCCAGTAGAACATGGTGTTGACGTCGTCGAGCGGGATCAGCATCTGCGCAAGGCGGTACTGATCGTTGGGCGGAATGAGCACCGTGAACGGCGCGATGAACAGCGTGGTGCGGATGTACTGGTCGGTTTCAGGATTGATGATCGGCTTGCGGATCGCGGCGTAGCGAAAGCCGTAGCGAGTCGGCTCGAACTGCAGGCGCGGCGCCTTGTCGTTGGACGGACGCGGCCAGTGGGTCTGCGTCGCTTTGGCGCTGTCAACCTGCGCCGCCGGCATCTCGGTCGAGTGCAGGCTCGAGCTGTGGGCCGAGTCGATCGAGCCTTCCAGCACCTGCGCCCAGTTGCAGGCGGCGTGCACCTTGACGATGCTGATGCGCGTCTGCGGCGTCGGCGCCCACGCCGGCGGCTCGAAGTCGCGCATCGCCTCGGCTGGGCCCATCCAGATCCACGCGAAGCCGCCGCCTTCGCGCACCGGGTAGGACTTCTGCCGGATCGCCTGCCGGTTGGCGCCTCCGTCGGGCTCGGAAGCCATCTCCAGGACTTTGCCCTCCACGTCGAATTTCCAGCCGTGGTAGAGGCAGCGCAAGCCGCACTCCTCGTTGCGCCCGAAGACCAGCGATGCGCCGCGGTGCGGGCAATGCTCATCCAGCACCCCGAGGCGGCCTTGCGAGTCCCTGAAGACCACCAGGTCCTCGCCGAGCAGGCGTGCCTTCACGGGAGCGCCGTCGCGCTCCGCGACCTCTTCCGACATGCAGACCGGCAGCCAGTGCCGCCGCATGATCTGGCCCATGGTGGCGGCGCACTCGACGCGGCACAGCAGCTCGTTTTGTTCCATGGTCAGCATGGGATATACTTAGCCTCCTAAGTATTTTATGGTACTCCCCACTTCGCGCAAACTCAAGATCGGCGTAGCGGGGCTCGGCCGCGCGTTCACGGTGATGCTGCCTACGCTGTCGCGCGATCCACGCGTCGAGCTCGCCGCCGCCGCCGACCCGCGGCAAGAAGCACGCCTGAAGTTCGAATCCGACTTTCGGGGAAAAAGCTATTCCTCCGTAGAAGAGCTGTGCAAGGATCCGGCGGTCGACGTCGTGTACATCGCGACGCCGCATCAGTTCCACGCGGAGCAGGCGCGTCTGGCTGCGTCGCACGGAAAGCATCTGCTGGTCGAAAAGCCGATGGCGCTCTCGCTGGAGGAGTGCCGCGGCATGATCGAGGCCGCGCGCAAGGCGGGCGTAGTCCTCATCGTGGGCCATAGCCACAGCTTCGACAGACCTGTTCTTCAAGCAAGAAAAATGATCGAGCAAGGCGCCGTGGGCAAAGTACGAATGATCACGGCGCTCAATTTCACGGACTTCCTGTACCGGCCGCGGCGGCCCGAGGAGCTCGATACCGAGCGCGGCGGCGGCGCGGTGTTCAACCAGGGCGCGCACCACATCGACATCATCCGGCTGCTCGGCGGCGGCCGCGTGAAGAGCGTGCGCGCGGCCACGGGCGTCTGGGACGCGGCGCGCCCCACCGAAGGCGCCTACTCCTGTCTGCTGAGTTTCGAGGACGGTGCCTTTGCGACTGCGGTGTACAGCGGCTACGCGCATTTCGATTCCGACGAATTCGTCGGCTGGATCGGCGAGATGGGGCAGAAGAAGGACCCGGGACAGTACGGTTCAGCCAGAAAAATTCTGAGAAGCGGAGCCGACGAACTTTCATTGAAGAGCGCGCGCAACTACGGCGGACCTGATTTCACCCCTCCCGATGAAAAACTCCTGCATCAGCACTTCGGGCCGCTGATCGTCTCGTGCGAGAAAGCCGACCTGCGCCCCCTGCCTTCGGGCGTGATGGTCTACACCGATACCGAGCGACGGCTCGACCCGCTGCCCCCTTCCGCCGTGCCGCGCGCCACGGTGATCGACGAGCTCTACGACGCCGTCGTCAACGGCGGCGCGCCGCTGCACAGCGGCGAATGGGCGGCTGCGACGATGGAGGTATGCCTTGCCATCCTGCGCTCGGCGCGCGAGCAAAAGGAGGTCGCATTACAAAATCAGATCGCCTTGCGCACCTGACCAAGGAAGCGTGGCGCGGCTTCATGCGCGCGCTGCAGACGCGGCTCGCCGAGTACGGCGTGCCGTTCGGGCACTGGACGTTCCTGCGCATTCTGTGGGAGCACGACGGCCTCACGCAGCGCGAGCTGAGCGACGAGGCCGGCTTTACCGAGCCGACGACCGCCTCGGCGCTCAAGGCGATGGAGGAGCTGGGCTACGTGGTGCGCAAGCAGATGCCGGAGAACCGCAAGAACGTCTACGTGTACCTCACGCGCAAGGGCCGCGCGCTCGAGGCGAAGCTCGTCCCGCTGGCGGAAGAAGTGAACCGGATCGCAATACGCGGCGCAAGCGCCGAGGACGTGACCGCGACGCGTCGCATCCTCGCCGCGATCATCGACAACCTCAGTCGATCTTCACCCCGGAAACCTTGACCACTCTTCCGTAGCGCTCGTAGTCGTTCCGAATCTGCGCGCTGTACGCCTCGGGCGTGCTGCCGACCGGGTCGATGCCGAGCTGCTGGAAACGCTGCGCCACGTCCGGCGTCTTCACCGCCTTGGCCACTTCGGCGGAAAGCCGCAAGACGACCGCTGTGGGCGTTCCGGCCGGCGCGAGCAGCCCGATCTCCGGCGCGAAGTTGAACCCGGGCACGCCGAGCTCGGCGATGGTCGGCACCTCGGGCGCCTGCGGCGAGCGCTGCGGAACGCTGATGGCGAGCAGCTTCACCTTGCCCGCCTTGACGTGCGCCTCGATCGCCGGCAGCGCCGAGAACAGCATCGACACCTGCCCGCCGAGGAGCGCCGGCACCGCCTGCCCCATGCCCTTGAAAGGCACGTGCACGATGTCCAGCCCGAACGCGGCCTTGAGCGCTTCGGTGGTGAGATGGTGAATGCTGCCCAGGCCCGAAGAGCCGTAGTTCAGCGTGCCGGGCTTCGACCTGGCATAGGCGACCAGCTCCTGGAAGCTGTTCGCCGGAACCGAGGGATGCAGGACGAGGAACAGCGCCGTGCTGCCGATCAGGCTCACGGGCGCGAGGTCCTTCAGCGGGTCGTAGGGCAGCTGTTTGAAAAGGTGCGGGTTGATCGCCAGCTGGCCGACGTCGGCGATCAGCAGGGTGTAGCCGTCGGCGGACGATTTCGCGACGATCTCCGTGCCGGAGATGCCGCCCGCGCCTGGCCGGTTCTCGACGATGATCTGCTGCCCGAGCGACTCGGACAGCTTCGGCCCGATGATGCGCGTCATCGTGTCGGGCAGGCCGCCCGGCGCGTACGGCACGATCATCTTGATCGGTTTGCTGGGAAAGTCCTGCGCCTGCGCTGTAACAGCCAGCAAACCAAGAAGAAGTGCGAGCAGCCGCATCGATCGGTCCTCCTCGGAATTTCGCAAAGTATACTGCGCCGATGCCTCGCTTACGCCTCACTTTCGCCTGCTGGGACTACGACCGCACGCGCGCGCTCGCCGACGGCCGCGTGCGACCGGACGGCATCGAGCTCAATTACCTGATGCAGCCGGTCGAAGAAACTTTCTTCCGCATGCTGCGCAACCGCGAGTTCGATTGTTCGGAGATGTCGCTCTCCTCCTATGTGGCATCCTTGAATGCGAAGGAGCCGCCGTTCGTGGCGATTCCCGCGTTTCCGTCGCGCTTCTTCAGGCATTCGTGCATCTTCGTCTCGGCGAAGAGCGGTATCCGCCGCGCCGAGGACCTCAAAGGCAAGCGCATCGGCGTGCCGGAGTACCAGATGACCGCGCCGGTGTGGATCCGCGGCATCCTCTCCGATGACTACGGGGTGAAGGTGACCGACGTCGAGCACTACTCGGGCGGCGAGGAGGAACCCGGCCGCGACGAGAAGATCAAGCTGGATTTACCCAAGGAAATAAAACTCCGCGCCATCGGACCCTCCCAGACCCTGTCGCGGATGGTCGCCGAGGGCGAGATCGACGCGCTGGTGACCGCGCGTGCGCCTTCTACGTTTTACAAATATCCAGAAAGAGTACGGCGACTATTCGACAATTACGTCGAATTGGAGAAGGATTACTACCGACGCACGAAGATCTTTCCGATCATGCACACCACCGTGATCCGGCGCGATGTGTACGAAGCCAATCCCTGGGTCGCGCAGTCTCTGTTCAAGGCCCTGGTCGCCTCGAAAGCCATTGCGCAGGAGCTGTGCATGCAGACCGCCGCCATGCCGGCGATGCTGCCGTGGTTCGTGTCGCACGTCGAGGAGGCGCGCCGCGAGATGGGCGAGGACTGGTGGCCGTACGGGCTGGAGGCCAACCGCCATGTCCTCGACACTTTTCTGCGCTATCACCACGAGCAGGGATTGTCGAAGCGCCGCTTCACTCCAGAGGAAATATTCGCGCGCGAGACGCTGCAATCCTTCAAGGTTTGAGCGACACCACGAAGCAGTTCCCGATACAGGTCGCCTCGCCGCCATGGCGGCGCGCAATGCGACGTACGATCGACAGGCCGAGACCGCGGTAGAACGGCTCGAAGATTTTCTCGCGCTCCGCTTCCGGCACGCCAGGGCCTTGGTCGCATATGCTGATCTCGTTGCGCGTCACACGCACCTGAATCGGCGGTTTGCCATGACGCCTCGCGTTTTCAAGAAGGTTGCGGATCATGCGGCGCAGCAGCCGCGGCTCGCCTTGTATAGTGACGGATTCGCCTTCCAGCGTTGCCTGCTCGTAGCGCGCGCATTCTTCCGCGGCGAGGGCCAGCACGTCGAGCGCTTCGGGCTTCTCCATGCGCTCCGCCGCGTCGAGCCGGCTCGACAACATGATTTCGTCGATCAGCGCGTCGAGCTCGGCAATGTCCCGCTCGAGCTCGAGCTTGCGCCGCGGCTCGGCGCCTTCCTTCATCAGCTCGGTCGCCATGCGGATGCGCGTGAGCGGCGTGCGCAGCTCGTGCGAAGCGTTCGCGAGCAGCGACTTCTGCGCGCCGACCAGCTCCTCGATTCTCATCGCAGCCCGGTTGAAGCTCTCGGCAAGCCGGGCCACCTCGTCGTTGCCTTCGACCTTCACCCTCACGTCGAGCTGGCCCGCGCCGAAGGACTCGACGCCTTGCTGCAGCCGCTCGAGCCGCGCAGTGAGGCGCCTGACCACCGGATAAGCGCCAACGCCGACCGCGACCACGAGCAGCGCAAGCGTGAGGAACAGGCCGAACGCCGGATGACGATGACGTCCCGACAGGCGCGCGACGAGCCAGCGCCCGTCGCCGAGATCAACTGCCCACGCCGGCGGACCTCCCAGGCCGCGCAGCCAGCCGGGACGCTGCGGTGCGGGCAGCGGCCTGCCGACCGACGCGAGCGGCGTGCCATCCGCGGCGAACAAGGCCGCATCGGCGCGCAGGTTGGCGGCGAGCTTCTCGAGCGCCGCCTGCTGCTCGCGAGGCGCCGCGGTCGCCGCGGGCAGCACATTGGCGGCGAGCGTCGCCGCAATCTCGTTCTGCGGCGCGCTGTCGGCGAGCTGCCGCCAGAGCAGGCCCGCCGCCAGCGCGAACACCGCGAGGCTCGCGAGCACCGCGAGATAGATGCGCAGGTACAGCCTGCGCATCAGTCCTGCGCTTTGGCGAACACGTAGCCCGCGCCGCGCACGGTGATGATGCGGCGCGGCGTGCGCGGGTCGTCCTCGATGGCGGCGCGGATGCGCGAAATGTGCACGTCGATCGAGCGGTCGAATGCATCGAGCTGCTCGCCCTTGACGAGGTCCATCAGCGTGTCGCGCGACAGTACCCGCCCGGCGTTCTCGGCCAGCGCAGCAAGCAGCGCGAACTGGTACGAGGTCAGCGGCCTCTGGCGGCCTTCGAGGCGCACCATGCGCGCGTCGCGGTCGATCTCCAGGCGACCGAAGCGGATCACGTCGGATGCTCGAACGGCATTCCTTCTGCGCAATATGGCGCGCAGCCGGGCGAGCAATTCGCGGGGCTCGAAAGGCTTAGGCAGGTAGTCGTCCGCGCCGAGCTCCAGGCCGACAACGCGGTCCGTCGCGTCGCCGCGCGCCGTGAGCATCAGCACCGGAATGTCGTGCTTCGCACGCAGCCGGCGGCAGACGTCGAGTCCGTCCATGTCGGGCAGCGTGAGATCGAGCACCAGCGCCTCATAGGGCTCGCGCGCGAGGCGCTCCAGCCCTGCGGCGCCCGTCGCGCTGGTGGCAACGCGATATCCCGCCTCGCCGAGATATTCGGCGACCATCGCGGCGAGACGGGAATCGTCCTCGATCAGCAGGATGCGCTGTGCCACCCGTGCGAGTTTACCCGCGGTGCCAGCCACGCCGGTGGCGCGCCGCGCGCTCGGCGAGGGTCTTGCGCTGCTCGGGGGTCAGGACCTCGGCGGCGTCGGCAAGCGCCTGCGTGAGGCGCCGCGACGCGCCGTCCGCCAGGCGAATCTGCGTGGCGCGCAGCTTCTCGATCGCCGCGCGGTCGACGTTGGGAGCCGAGAACAGCTCGATCGCCTGGCGCCGGGCCTCGCGCGCCTGCTCGCGCAGCGGCGCGAGCTCCTTGGCCGCATCCTTGGCAATGACGGCGAGCTTCTCCTGCTGATCGGGCGTCGCGCGGGCCTCGACGGCAAGGTGCTTGACGAAGCGCTCAATGCGTTCGTTCATCTCCGCCGGGTCGATCGGCCCCGCGCCGAAGCCGTGCCGGCCGCCGTGAGCAAAGGCCTTGGAGCCGATACCTGCCAAAAGGCCACCGAACAGTGCGGCGAGGGTGAAGCGTTTGGTCCGGTTCATGACTACCTCCTTGGAAAAGCAGTCAGTCTTGCCGCATCGTGTAAGCCGTCTTTCTCCGGCTTGTAAAGTTATGTGAAGCTACGGCTCGAGGCGCACCAGCATGCCGTTGTCTTCATCGGTCAGCAGGTAGATGCAGCCGTCCGGGCCGCTCCGCACATCGCGGATCCGGCCGAGCACGCCTTTCATGAGCCGTTCCTCGCGCACCACTTTTTCCCCGTCGAGCCTCAACCGCACGAGCATCTGATCGCGCAGCGCGCCGACGAAGAGATCGCCCTTCCAGCGCGGAAACCGGTCCCCGGTGTAGAACGCCATACCCGAAGGCGCGATGGAAGGCACCCAGTAGTACAGCGGCTGCGCCATGCCCGCCTTGTGCGTGCCTTCGCCGATCTTCGTGCCGATGCCGTAGTTGACACCGTAGGTGATCACCGGCCAGCCGTAATTGACGCCGCGCCGGATCACGTTCACCTCGTCGCCGCCCTGCGGGCCGTGCTCGTGGGTCCACAGCATTCCGGTTTGCGGATGCAGCGCCGCGCCCTGCATGTTGCGATGCCCGAGGTCGAATTTTTCCGGCTTCCACCCCGCCTTGCCGACGAAGGGGTTGTCCTGCGGCACGCGGCCATCGTCGTGCAGCCGGATCACCGAGCCCGCATGGTCGTCGGGACGCTGCGCGCGCTCCATCTGCCCGCGCTCGCCGAGCGTCAGATAGAGGTACCCGGCGCGATCGAAGACGATGCGCCCGCCGAAGTGCAGCCCGCCCGAGCCTTTCGGGTTTTGCCGGAAGAGCACCTGCACGTCTTCCAGCTGCTTGCCATTCAGCTTTCCTCGGGCGAGTTCAGTTCCGACGCCGCCTTCTCCACGCGCAGCGTACGCAAGATAAATCAACCGGTTTTGTTCATAATTGGGATGTAAGACCACATCAAAGAGCCCGCCCTGCCCTACCGCCGTGACTTGTGGCAGCCCGGCAATCGGCTGGGGATCGAGCGTTCCCTGCGCAACGACGCGCAAGCGCCCGGGCCGCTCGGTGACGAGCATGCGACCGTCGGGCAGAAACGCAAGCGACCATGGGTGCTCCAAGCCCTGTACGATGGTCGCCACCTGGAAGGTGTGCTCCTCCGACCGGTACGTCGGCGCGCTCATCGCCTGCGGGACCGACAATGCCGCCAGGAGCAGGATTCGTTTCATCGCTAAAGGACCGACATGATGGAGTCTATCGCCGAGCGCTGGGCGCCGCGTCTGCTCAGTGTTCTGCGCATTGTCACCGCGTTTCTCTTCATGGCGCACGGCGCGCAGAAACTGCTGGGCTTGCCGGCCCCGATGCCCAACCCGCCCGCCTTGTTCTCGCTGATCGGCGTTGCGGGAGCGCTCGAATTGTTCGGCGGCCTGCTCCTGCTCGTCGGCTTGTTCACGCGGCCCGTCGCTTTCATTCTTTCCGGCGAGATGGCATTCGCCTATTTCATGGCGCACGCCGCACAAGGCTTCTGGCCCCTGCTGAACCGCGGGGAGCTGGCGACGCTTTACTGCTTCGTATTCCTCTATCTCGCGGCAGCGGGCGGCGGGCCGTGGAGCCTCGACCATGTGTGGCGCTCGCGCAGATAAACTATGACCGGCAACTGCTAGAGGACCCACAGGAAAATCGTGCGGTCACCGATGTGGCGCACGGTTTTCGGCCTCCAGTTCGTCATGCCGTGATAATGCGAGACGATGCGCGTGCCGGGCGCGAGCTCGCGCCGAAGCTTAGGCCGCAGCTTGTCGTTGAACTCAGGGGACAGGAAAAGCGTGACCACGGTGGCGCCGCTCAAGTCGGTCGCGAACAGGTCCTGGTTCAGAAAGACGATGCGCTCCTCTACCCCGGCGCGGCGCGCGTTTTCGCGGCTCTCCGCGATGCGCTCCGGGTCGATGTCGACGCACACGCCGCGGGCGCCGAAGCGCGCCGCAGCCGCGATGACGATCCGGCCGTCGCCGCAGCCGAGGTCGTACACCACGTCGCTGGCGGCGACTTGCGCCAGATCGAGCATCGCATGGGCCACTTCCATGGGTGAAGGCTCGTAGCGCGGCTGCTGGGCGGTGACAACACCGCTCAGGATCATGTAAAAACCGGCTATGCAAACCCGAATTCTGCTGGCCCTGTTGTTCACCATAGGCCTCCTCGTCCCACTCGCGGCGCTCGCCCAAGCCACTGCGCCAGATTACACGTTGCTCGGCGCCGGAGTGCGCTCGCGGCCCGCTTTCGACGGCTCCGACTCCCAGAAGACCGACCTGATCCCGGTGGTCCGCTACTACGGCCGGCCGTGGTTTGCGCGCACCACGCAGGGCATCCTGGAAGGCGGCGCACGCACCGAGCTCTCCCCGGGAGTGAACGTCGGTGCGCAGCTTGCTTACGAGCAAGGACCGCGGGATCGCGATGCCGGCGCGTCGGTGGGCGTGCACGCCGAGTGGGACCTGAAGATCGGCGAGGCACCGGTCTCGCTGCTCGCACGGCTGCGGCGCCACACCGACGACGATCGCGGCATGCAAATGGATTTACGCGCCACCGCCGGCGTCTACGCGAGCGGCCCGCTCCAGCTCGGCGTCTTCGCCCAGGCCAGCTTCGGGGACGACAAATACTTCCGCAAGTTCTACGCGGTATCCGAATCCGGGCCGCTCTTCGGCAGCGTCGGTATGCTGGGCTCGTACGATCTGAGCCGCCATTGGGTGCTGGTCGGCAGCCTCGAGGGCCGCAGGCTGACCGACGATGCGATGCGCAGCCCGATCGTCGAGCGCCGCCGGAATTACTACGCGAGCATCGGGCTTGCCTACCGCTTTTAAAGTCATCCTTGTTTCAGGCGTTTTCATCGCGGGCTGCGCGAGCCTGAGCAAGAACCAATGCCTGAATGCCGACTGGTACACGGTCGGCCTCGAGGACGGCGCCGTGGGCAGGCCGCTCGAGCGGCTCGGCGACCACCGCCGCGCCTGCGCCGAGTACAACGTCGCGCCGCAGACCGAGCGTTACGTCGCGGGACGAAACGAGGGCCTCAGAACTTTCTGCACTTACGAGCGCGGTTACTCGAACGGTCGCTCGGGACAGGGCTACACTCCGGTGTGCGCAGCCGAGACCGGGTTCGGCACCGGCTATCAGCGCGGGCGCGAGATCTTCGATCTCACGCATCGCCTCGAGCAGATCCAGCACGAGATCACGCGCACCAAGGAAGCGCTCAAGGCCGGCATTCCGAATCCTGCCGCGCGTGCAAGGGAAGTAGAGCGGCTGGAGGACCTGACGCGCGAGGCAGAGCAGCTCGAATCGCGACTTAAAGGAGTTAATTGATGCGCATTCTTCTCGCCGTGCTGTTCCTTGCCGGATGCGCCCAAGGGCCGATCACGCTGCGCGACATGGGATCGTTCCATGTCGGCGGGCGCGACGTGGAGATCTCGGGCAAACCGGTCAAGGAGGTGGTGTTCACGCCGGGCGGCGTGCCGGCGAAGGTCGACCTGAACGGCACCTACGCCGTCGAGGCGATGTACGTGCAGTACTTCCTTCCTGCGCAGCGCCGCGGCGCGGTGCCGCTGCTGATGTGGCACGGCGGCGGCCTTACCGGCGTCACCTACGAGACCACGCCCGACGGCCGCGAAGGCTGGCTGACTTACTTCGTGCGCCACGGCTGGGATGTCTACAACTCCGACGCGGTAGAGCGCGGCCGCGCCGGCTGGGCCATGTACCCGGACATCTTCAAGAGCGAGCCGGTGTTCCTCACCAAGGCCAATCCCTTCGAGCGCTTTCGCATCGGGCAAGGCGCCGGCTCGTACTCGCCCGACCGGACGAAGCAGCGCGTCATGCCAGGCAGCCAGTTCCCGGTGGACGCCTACGACAACTTCGTGAAGCAGAACGTGCCGCGCTGGACTACCACCGACGAGGCCACGCTGCGCGCCTACATCGCGCTCATCGACAAGGTATGCCCCTGCGCGATCCTGTTCCACTCGCAGGCCGGCCAGTTCGGCTTCAAGGCGGCGCAGGCGCGTCCCGACAAGGTGAAGGCGCTGATCGCGGTCGAGCCCGCCGGCCAGGGCGATCCTCAGCAGGCGGCCGCGCTGAAGGGCATCCCGGTGCTGATGATCTACGGCGACTACATCGAGCAGGACGCGCGCTGGCCGCAGATCCGCAGGAACGGCATCGACTTCACCGCCGGCATCGCCAGAGCCGGCGGCAAGGTGGATGTGATCGACCTGCCGAAAGTCGGCATCCGCGGCAACTCGCACATGCTGATGATGGACCGCAACAACGAGGAGATCGCCGCCCTGATCCAGCGCTGGCTCGAGCGCCAGGGCCTGTATCGCTGATCAGTAGCCGTAGAACTCCTCGGAGCGCATGTCGTTCTTGGAGATACCCATGCTGTCCAGCATCGACTGCATGGCCATGGTCATGCCGGGCGGCCCCGCGAAGTAGTAGATGGGGGTTTTCACGTCGGGCAGATATCGCTCCAGCAGCTCGCGCCCGATCATGGCGGTTTCGCCGTTCCACGGGCAGCGTGACGAGCACATTCTGGCCGGCTTCGTGCTCGAAGCCTGGAGGCCGCGCGAAATGGAATGCCATCGTTCCTTGCGCCACGGGCTCACTTCGTGTGAGCGTCGTGTCGTACGCCGCCACTCAGAACGTCCGGATACCCGTGAAGCTGTCCGACACCTCGTGGCGCTTGCCGGCATCGTCATACCAATAGAGCTTGCCGAGCTCCTCGCCCTTCGTGAGCTTGTGCGACGCGTCGCAGTACGGCTGGTTCTTCGACAGGCCGCATTTGCAGAGCCAGACTTCTTTTCCTTCGATGACGTAGCGGGACGGCTCCTGCAGGGTGCGCTTCACTAGACGTGCCATCGGGTTTCCCTCTATAGCGACTTCAAATACTCGATCAGCTCGACTTTTTCCTGGTCGGTCAGCCCGAGCCTGAAGTTGCGGTTGTAGTGCTCGACGACATTATCCAGCGTGGCAAAGCGGCCGTCGTGATAGAAGCCGCCCTTCTGGTGCGTCCACAGTCCCGCGAGCGGGGCGGTACGGTACTTGCGGGTCGGCGAGCGGTCGGCCTGGAACGAATCGACACCCATCTCGGCGGGCGTGTGCAGGTTGTGCCCCGGCTCGGTGAAGAGCGGCGGGACGTGGCAGGTTGAACACTGCGCCCTGCCGTTGAAGACTTCTTTCCCGCGCGCGGCCGCTGCCTTGTCAAAGCTGCCTTCCGGCGCCTTCGGCGCAGGGATGGCAATCTGGTAGAAATGAAGCGCCGCCAGTTTCGACGTGACCAGGTCAGGCGTTCCGTGCGTGTTACCGGAGCCGCTCCTCGCTGAGACCGGGTACTGGTCCTTGTCGTTAAACCGCTGGTCGAAAAACGTGCCCGAGCCATGCATCTGGGTCACGGCGACGTACGCATTCCAGTACGGCACCGAGCCGAAGCCGGTCCAGGTGTGCAGGTTCACCCCGGCGAGGCCGAACGCGGGCGGAATCAGCGTGCCCGCCTGTCCTCCATCGGGCCGGAAGGCTTTGCCGTCCTTGTCGAGCACCGCGTCGTAGCGGCCGGGACCCCAGCTCGCGAGCACTTTCCTCACCGTTGCCTCGTCGACGCCGAGAAGATCGGTGAAAGGCTTGAGGCTAGGTGCGAGCGAGACGATGGCGCCGACGTTGAGGTCCCGGTTGGCCCAGCCGTCCAGCCGCTTGCCGATGCCGGGCGCGAAAGAATTATCGACGGTCGCATGGCAGAAGGCGCATTGGATGCCCAGCGTTTGTATCCTTCCCGCGTCGTCGAACCTGCCGGTCACGCCGACCACGGCATTCAGCTTGAGTAGGGCGAGGGTCGTTGCGGGATCGTCGAGGTTGACCTTGCCCGCGTTGAGCTGCGCTTTCAGCGGGTCAGGCAAGGCGTCCGCGTCCACTTTGAGGCCGACCGCGAGTGCGGTCTTCGGGCTCACCCCCGCGCCTACACCGCCGTTTTTCGCACCCGCTATGGCCTTGTGCAGCTGCAAGGCACCGCCGAAGAAAGCCTCGGAGCCGAAAGTGTCGAAGCGGAAGATTCGTTGGCCCTCTTCCAGCATGCGCTGCGCGTGCCGGGCGATTTGCCGGTCGTTTTCGGAGTGTGCCTTGCCCGATGCCTCCGCTTCAGCGTTTCCCTGCTGCCAGGCGATCAATACGAGTCCGACGATGATGACCAGGAACCCGCTTGCCAGGCGAATTGCAGCAAGTTTCATTGGAAACCTCCCGAAGTGTTGGCCGGCCTTGCTGCTTCGCAGCACGGTTTGGCATGGCGCATTAGATGAAGTCACGGCGCGCGGCGTTCCCGCAACCGGCGGTGTGGGGTCGAGGCGACGTGCATGCACGTAATACACTTGGAGGCTGCAAGCATTCCGAGGAGGGGCCATGCGTCAGTTCAACGAAGACAATCTGACCGAGGCGGTCATTGCCCGGCTGAAGGACGCCAAGAACCCGCGCGTTCGGCAGATCGTCACCAGTGCTGTCAAGCACCTGCACGCGTTCGCGCGCGACGTGCAGCTCACCGAAGAGGAATGGTTCGAGGGCATCAAGTTCCTCACCGCCGTCGGCCAGAAATGCGACGACAAGCGCCAGGAGTTCATCCTGCTTTCCGATGTGCTCGGCCTGTCGATGATGGTGGTCGCGCTCAACCACAAGACGCCTCCCGGCGCGACCGAGGCCACGGTGCTCGGGCCGTTCTTTACGCACGGCGCGCCGGAATTCGAGTACGGCGCCGATTTCACCCAAGGCGCGACGGTGGAGGGCGAGACGACCTGGGTCACCGGCCGCGTGCTGTCGATCGACGGCAAGCCGATTCCCAACGCAGCGCTGGACATCTGGCAGGCGCGCGCGAACGGCGTCTACGATATCCAGGATCCCGAGGCGGAGTTCGAGCTGCGCGGCCGAGTTCCAACCAATGCCGAAGGCCGCTACGCGTTCAAGACCTACAAGCCGCAGTTCTACGGCGTGCCCGACGACGGCCCGGTCGGCGACCTGCTGCGCGCCATGGGGCGCCACCCGATGCGCCCCGCGCACATGCACGCGATCGTGTCGGCGCCCGGCTACCAGCAGGTAATCACGCATGTCTTCGTCGAAGGCGATCCCTATCTCGATTCCGACGCCGTGTTCGCGGTGAAGGATTCGCTCATCGGCAAGTTCAAGAAAGTCGATTCGCCCGCGGAGGCCAAGACGCTCGGCTTGCCGAATCCGTACCTGCGCCTGGACTGGGACTTCCATCTCGCGCCCGCCGGGACGGGCAAGACACGCCAGACCATCGCCGCCAGCGACGCGGTGACATGAAGAAATGAAAAGACGGCCCGTCGGCGTCATCGGCCTGGGCATCATGGGCTCGGCGATGGCGGCGAACCTGGTGCGCGGCGGATTCGACGTTTACGGCTACGACATCGTCGCTTCCCGCCGCGCCGGCAAGCGCTGCCGCTCGGTCGAAGAAGTCGCCTCGAAGGCGCCGATCGTCATCACGTCCCTTCCCAGCGCCGAAGCATTGCACGAGGTTTCAAAAGAGCTGAAAGGCGCGATCGTCGTCGAGACCAGCACGCTGCCGATCGAGGACAAGCTCAAGGCGAGGGACGTGGTGGGAAAGACGCTCCTTGACTGCCCGCTCTCCGGCACCGGCGCGCAGGCGCGGACCAAGGACCTGGTGGTTTACGCCAGCGGGGATCAAAAAACTTTCAAAAAAATCATCCCTGTCCTGAAAGGCTTTTCCCGGTCGCATTACTTCCTAGGAGACTTCGGCAACGGCAGCAAGATGAAATTCGTCGCCAACCTGCTGGTGGCGATCCACAACGTGTCGGCGGCGGAGGCGTTCGTGCTCGGCATGAAGGCCGGGCTCGATCCCGAGACCATCTACCGCGTCGCCGGCGACGGCGCCGGCACTTCGCGCATGTTCCAGGTGCGCGGCCCGCAGATGGTCGCCGGGCGCTACGACGACGCCACGATGAAGGTCGAGGTGTGGCAGAAGGACATGAAGATCATCGGCGAGTTCGCCACCAAGCTCGGCGTGCCGACCGCGCTGTTCAACGCCTCGGCCGCGGTCTACACCGCGGCGATGGCGCAGGGATTCGCGAAGCAGGACACGGCGTCGGTGTGCGCCGTGCTCGAATCCATGGCAAGGCTGAAGCGCTAGAAATCGGGGTCAGAGCCCGACGTCCGCGGCGGGGAGGACTTCCGCTAGCTTTACATCCCGCCCGACCTCGGTGCGGCGCCGGGCTCGCGCAAAGCCACCTGATAGAAGCTCGGGTCGTAGTACTTGTTCGGGTCGGTCAGCATCTTCTTGGGCTCGGCATACTTGGAGCGCAGGGCGAGCACAGTACGCACGCCATTCATGTCGATCTGGGCCTTCTTCTGGAAGCCCTCGCGCGGCGACAGCAGCACGCCGTACGTGGCCTGCGCCGTCTGCTCGGGCAGATTCGGCAGGTTCTTGCGCAGGATCGCGATTGCCGCGTCCTTATTGCGCGGGTCGTAGAGCCGGTCGAGCGCCTCGGAGTAGGCGCGGATGTAGCCGATGACCGCGTCGCGGTTCGCATCGGCCCATGACTTGCGCGCGCCCGCGACCAGCCCCTGGTAGGCGCCGAGAACATCGGTCGCGTTGCCGAGGCGACTGAACCCTTTCGCCTCCAATTGCAGCTCGAACGGCGTCGCAAGCAGCGTCGCCGCGTGCTTGTTCTCCGAGAGCGCCTGGAAGCGCTGCAGGAACCCGCCGGCGCGCTCGACGTTGTAGTCGCGATCGAGCCGTAAGCCGCCGCGCTCCAGCATCTCGAACAACACGAATGCGTAGCCGGTCGTCCGCGCATCGACCGAAACAGTCTTGTTTCTTAAATCATTAAAAGTCTTTACTTCCGGGACCGCGACCAGGCGCAGGAAGCCGTTGTCGCCGCCCATGAAAGCGAACAGGTCCGGGCCGAGAACCGGCTCCTCGCCTTGCCCCTCCCGGTAGGCGATCAGATTGTCGATCGCCGTCATGGCGATGTCGAACTTGCCTTCGATGAGGTTGGTCAGCTGGAACACCGAGCTAGGCGTCGGCGTCACTCTTACGTCGAGGCCGTTCTTCGCGAAGAAGCCTCTCTCCTGCGCCACCCAGATAGGCCAGTTGAAGCCGCCGGGGAAGACGATGAGGTTGACGGTTTTCGGCGGAGCCGGTGGGGCGGTCGTACAAGCAGCGAGAAGCAGTATTGCAAGGATTTTGAAAAGCGTGCGCATGAGCTCTCCTCCCGAGTACGATATTAACGTAAGGAGGAAATGCCATGAGCGACTGGAAAGATATCCGAAACCGGAGCCGCGAAGAGATGATGAAGCGCGTCGCGCGCTTCAAAGACCTCAAGGGCTCGGATGGCGGTTTGCCGGACAGCCCGCTGCCCGAGTGCCGGCGCAAGCTCTACGCGGTGATCGGCTTTCAGCCTCCGATGACCGACAACCCGGCCGCCACTTCCCCGGTGGGCGACGACGCCTCGGCGATGCCGGCGATCGGCATTGCCGAGGGCTTCAACCTTGGCTACTGCAAGGCGAAGCCGGGCAAGGGCCCGTTGATGCACAACCACGACACCAACGAAACCTTCATCGCCATGACAGGGCGCTGGCGCTGCGAATGGAACGAAGGTGACGCGATGGAGCACGTCGACCTCAATCCGCTCGACGTGATCTCGTTTCCGGTCGGCGTTGCGCGGCGCTTTATGAACGTGACCTACGACGAGCCGGGCAAGGAACACATCCTGATGTTCATCATCGGCGGCAACCAGCCGCAGGCCGAGTTCACGCCGCTCGCGATGCAGCGCTGCGAACGGTTTTCCAGAGAACAACAGCAACAAAAAGCGTCGCGACGGCCAGCGCCACCGCGGCGATCAGCTTCCACGGCATCGAAGGGTGGCTCTGCGCGTAGCGCACGGCTGCGTAAGCGAGCGCATCGAGCGGGAAGGTAAACGCCCACCAGGACGGCGCGAAGGGCCAGCGCATGAAATTTCGCGCGTAAATGAACAGTGCCGCCGCCAGCACCAGCCCGAAAAAGAACAGGTATTCCAGAAACTCGGAGGCGAAGAGGGCCATGCCGTTGGCATAGATCAGCGAAGGCGGCACCAGCAGGATGAACCAGCTCGGGCGCAGCGCCTCGGGCAGCGGCGCCGCGACCATCGCGCGATAGAGCAGCAGCGCCGTGAGCACCGGCGCGACCGTGGCCGACACGCCGAAAAAGAAGCGCGAGGTTTCGACATGCCCGAGCGCGATTCCCGGCCCCGGCACGACGATGCCGCCGACCAGGATGATCAGCCAGCCGGCGTTGAGCCTCGCCAACTCGATCCCGCCTGAGAGCCAGCGGATGAGCGCCCAGACCTGGAAGGCGAGCAGCAGTGCGCAGCCGATCCACCAGAGCGCATCCGCGAGCGCAGGCAGGTAAGGCGCGAGCCCGCCCGCCACCAGCGTCATGCCGACCGGCAGCGCGCCGCAGAAACCCAGCGTTGCAGGATTGGTGAAGTCCTCGCGCACTGCGTCCGGGTAACGAATCAGCTTGGCAAGGTAAGCGGGAACCAGCAGGACCAATGCTAGAAAACCCAGAAGAACCCAGAGCTCGCTGAAGTAGGCAGGCGCCCGCACGAAGCCGGGGAATACGGTCGCAGCGGCGCGCGCGGTCAGGCCGAGCCCGGCGAGACCCATGACCGCGCCGTACATGCCGATGGGAAGATCTTTAAGCCGTTGAACCAAGATAGTAGTTTCTTACCAGCGCGTTCTGCTGCAGCTCTACGACCGTTTTCCCCTCGAACACGATCTCGCCGTGCACGATGATGTAGCCGCGGTCGGCGATGCGGATCGCCTGGTGGAAGTTCTGCTCCGCCATCAGCACCGTCAGCCCGTAGCGCTCCTTGAGCTCCTTGATCTTGGTGATGGTGTGCGAGACGAGGATCGGCGCGAGCCCCACCGACGGCTCGTCCACCAGCAGGAGCTTGGGCGAGGACATCAGCGCGCGGCCGATCGCCAGCATCTGCTGCTGGCCGCCCGAAAGCGAGCCGGCGAGCTGGCCCTTGCGCTCGAGGAGGACCGGGAAGACTTCGTAGCAGAAGGCGATGTTCCTCGCGATATCGGGGCGCGCCGCCTTGCGGAAAGCGCCGAGCAGGAGATTCTCCATGACGGTGAGCTTGGGAAACAGGCGCCGTCCCTCGGGCACCATGGCGATGCCGAGGTTGACGATCGCCTCGGTCGACAGGCGCGTCAGGTCGTGCGTCCTGCCCTCGAGCTGCAGCGTGACCGTGCCGCGCGTCGGCCGCACCATGCCCATGATGCACTTCATCAACGTGCTCTTGCCGTTGCCGTTGGTCCCCAGCAGCGCGACCGTCTCACCCTGAAGGATTCTTATGGAAACACCATGCAGCGCGCGTACCGCGCCGTACCCGGCATCTATCTCAGAAATTCCTAAATCAAGCGCCAAGATAGGCCCTCTGCACTTCGGCATCCTTGACGATCGAGGCCGGCGTGCCCTCGCAGATGATCTTGCCGGCGTCGAGGCAGATCACGCGCTGCGAGAAGCGCATCACCGCCTGCATGATGTGCTCGATCATGATGATGGTGATGCCGGTCTCGTTCAGCTTGAAGAGAATCTCGAGGACTTCGTCCACTTCATTGCCGGCGAGGCCGGCCATCGCCTCGTCGGAGATCAGCAGGCGCGGCCGCGCCGCCATCGCCCGCGCCAGCTCGAGCTTGCGCAGCTCGACCTGCGACAGGCGGTTCGAGAGCGTCGCGGCCTTGTCCGCGAGGCCGATGGTTTTCAGTATGCGCAGCGCTTCGGCGTGCGCGTCGGCATCGTTGAGGTGGACGACGTACTCCAGAGGCACCACCAGGTTCTCCAGCACCGACATGCTGTGGAAGGGACGCGGGATCTGGAAGCTGCGGGCGATGCCGCGCCGCGTGCGCTGGTAGGCCGCCAGCCGCGAGATCTCCTCGCCGCGGAAAACGATGGAACCGCCTTCGTTGCGCAGCGCGCCGGAGACGCAGTTGATGAGCGTGGTCTTGCCCGAGCCGTTGGGACCGATGAGGCCGAAGCGCTCGCCTTCGACCACCTCGAGGCTGACCTCCGACAGCGCGGTGAAGCCGCCGAAGTGCTTCGACACGCCTCTTACCTGGAGGAGCGGAGCAGCCATTTCAGCCTTTTCAATAACCCGAGAATTCCGTCCGGAGCGGCGACCACGAACACCACCAGCAGCACCCCGACCACCAGGACATTGATCTCGTTGGAGATCGTCACCGTGACGATCTGCTGCACCGAGCCGAGGAGGATCGCGCCGATCACCGGCCCCAGCCAGTGCGAGGTGCCGCCGATCATCGGCATGGCGAGCGCCGACACCGAGTACGTCAGGCTGAAGCTCGACGGCGGCTCGATGAAGCTCATGTACATCGGCATCGCCGCGCCGGCGGCGCCCATCAGCGCGCCCGAGACCGTGCACGCGAACAGCTTCAGCTGCAGAGTCGGCACGCCAAAGCACTCGGCCGCTTCCTCGCTGTCGCGGATCGCGCGCAGGCCCCGCCCGATCCACGACACCTCGATGTAGCGGGCGATCGAAACCGCGATCACCGCCAGGATCGCCATCACCACGAACAGCATCCGCGTGTAGGACTCGAACGGTTCCATCACCGGCGGACGCAGCAGCTGAACGCCGGTGGCGCCGCCCACATAGCGCCAGTTCACCATCGCGGTTTCCATGATGAAGATCACCGCCACCGTGGCGATCGAGAAGAAGATGCCGCGCAGGCGCAGAGTCAGCAACCCGGTGCCGAACCCCAGCAGGCCGCTGATTGCCGCCGCGGCGAGGATCTGCACCGCGAGCGGCGCGCCCGCCGCCTTGAACAGCACCACCGCGGTATACGCGCCGATGCCGAAGAACGCGGCAGTGCCGAAATTCACGTACCCGGCGTAGCCGCCCAGGATGTTCCAGGCCGTGGCGAGGACGACGAACTGGAGCACGACGAAGCTGGCGTAGAAGAAGTACTCGTTCGCTCCGCTCAGGCCGACGGCCGCCGCAAGCGCCACGGTCGCGGCCGCACCGGCCCAGAACGGCCAGTCACGCCTCATCGGCCGAACAGTCCTTGCGGCCGGATGCCGAGGACGACGAGAAGCAGCCCGAACGCCACCGCCGGCGCCCAGGAAGCGCCGAACTGCATCAGGACGATCGATTCCGAGATGCCGAGGATCAGCCCCGCGGCCAGCGTTCCGGTCATGCTGCCCAGGCCGGCGAGCACGACTACGGCGAAGGTGCGGCCGATGTAGACGCGATCGAGGCTCGGCTCGACCGGGCCGACCACGATCAGCATGGCGCCGGCGAGCGCGGTAACCCCGGTCGCGATGCCGAAGGCCCATTGCTTGATGCGCACCGGGTTCGCGCCCATCAGCCGCAGCGCCGCCTCGTCCTGCGCCACCGCCTTGATCGCCCGCCCGGTGAAGGTGCGCGACAGATAAATCGTGAGCGCCGCGGTGAGGACCAGCGCGACGCCGAACGCTACCACCATGCGCCAGGGAATGCGGAATTCGCCCAGCGCGAGGCTGCGGCCGATGTAGGCGGCTTCGACCATGCGCTGGTCGACGCCGAAAACCAGAATCAGCCCGACCTCGATGATGAACGCAAGGCCGAAGAAGAACGCCAGCCCGCGCACGCCCGCCTCGCTGCCGCGCTTCTCGAAGGTCTCGTAGTAGAACCGGTAGATCGCGACGCCGAGAATGAAGAACAGCGGCATCAAGGCGATGCCCGCCACGATCGGATCCAGGCCGTAGCGGTTTAGCAGGTAGGTGCAGTAGGAGCCGAGCACCATTATTGCCGGGTGCGCGACGTGCGGCACGTCGAGCAGCCCGAACGATACCGAGAGCCCGATGCTGACCGCGGCATAGAAGCAGCCCAGCAGGACGCCGAACAGGATCGCCTCCAGCAGCAGCTCGAAAGAGAACGCCATGCTCCCCCTACCTGAAAAAACGGCGCGGGATTTCCGCGCCGTCGTTCAGTCTGCCGAGGCTAATTGCCGCCGCGCGCCTTCTCGTACGGGACGACCGGGTCGCCGGACTTGAACTGCGGCGGGTGCAGGATCACCTGCTTCCCCGCCTGCCGGAATTGCTCCACGTTCTTGTCCGCGACGTTGCGGAACTGGATCATCGGCACGGCCGGCTTGGCGCGCTCGCCGTCCGGGCCCCAGCTGATCGGGCCGACGATGGTGTTGATTTCATGGCTGTGGAGAAACCTTGCCAGCACCTTCTGGTCGAGGCTCTTGGTGGTGGTGATCGCCTGCTCGAGGATCTGCCCGATCGCATAGTTGAACGGCGGCAGGTAGAACCCGAGCGGATCGACCTTGGCCTCCACCGCCTTCTTCGCGTAGCGCTGCAGGAAGTCTTCGATGCCCGGGTACTTTATTCCCGGCACGTACGAGTTGTAGTTGACGATGCCGTTGAGCGACGAGCCGAGCGACTCCATCACCGGCGTGAACTGCAGGCCGACCATGCCGCCGCCGAACAGCTTCACCGTCGGGCCGACGCCGATCTCGTTCACCGCGCGCACGATGGCGACCGAGTCGTTCGGATACGAGCACACGAACACCATGTCGGGCTTGGCCGCGCGGATGGCGCGGATCATCGACGAGAAATCCACCGTCGTCGGCGGATAGTTCTGCTCATAGACGGTCTTCAACCCGGACCTTTTCGCGATCTCCTTCGCGCCGTTCGCCAGGTTCTGCGCGAATTCCTGGTCGGCGGCGATGAACGCGATGGTCTTGGCGCCGATCTTCTGGCCGACCTGCAGGAAGCCCTCGGTCCAGCTGGTGGCGTCGCCCCAGGGCGCGTTGTTGAACCACATGTCGTGCTTGACCGTGTGGTTCACCTGGAACGAGAAATTGCCCATCAGCAGCAGCCCGCGCTGCTTCACGAGCGGCATGATCGGCGCCGTGGGCACCGTGCCGTAGGGCGCGATGAGCAGGTCGACCTTGTCGACGTCGAGCAGCTTGGTGTAGATGCCCGGCGTCGTTGCCGGGTTGGACTGGTCGTCGTAGGCGAGCAGCTCGACCTTGCGCCCGAGCAGGCCGCCCTTGGCGTTGACGTCTTCCACCCACATCTGCAGCGCGAGCAGCGCGGCCTTGCCGCCGCCGCCGAGCGTGCCGGTTTGCGCGATGCCGATGCCGATCTTGATCGGCTGTTGCGCAAGCGCAGCCGCGCTGAACAGCAAACCGAATGCAACCGCCAGCCATTTGCCGATTTTCATGACCTCCTCCTTGTGCGGCTATTGTAATCAATCTTCAGCAGGCGGGCGGCGTTGCCGCCCACGATTTGTCTTTTTTCA
The DNA here is from genome assembly GCA_035602335.1 of Burkholderiales bacterium. Lineage (GTDB taxonomy): Bacteria > Pseudomonadota > Gammaproteobacteria > Burkholderiales > SG8-39 > SCGC-AG-212-J23. The sequence continues at coordinate 23,367 of DATNMK010000077.1, read as the reverse complement.
AGAGAAGATACCTTCTTGACTCTGTCTATGAATCCCACCGGGTCCTCGACGCCCATGTCGTAGGGATAGTCGGTGCCCATCACCACGTGGTCGGCGCCGAAGCGCTCGATCAGATTGCGCAGCATGCCCGGATCGAAGGTGATGGTGTCGAAGTAGAACTTCTCGAGGTAGGACGACGGCTTCTTCTTGATCACGGTGCGGCAGTCGGGACGCAGGCGGAAGGCATGGTCCATGCGCGCCCAGTAATGGGCGATATAGCCGCCGCCGTGCGGCAGCACGACCTTCAGCTTCGGAAAACGCTCCATCACGCCGTCGAAGATGAGATGGCTCGCCGCGACCGTGGTTTCGAGCGGGTTGCCGATCACGTTGTTGAAGTAGTGATCCACCAGGCGCTCGCCCTGCGTGAACCCCGTCGGATGCATGAAGATGAGTACATCGAGGTCCTGGACCCGCGAAAAGAATTTTTCCAGTCCCAGTTTTTCATCCGTCAAATCCAGACCGTTCACGCTCGGATTAATCTCCACGCCGCGAAAGCCGAGCTGCTTCACGCAGCGCTCGAGCTCCGTCACGGCGAGATCGGCGTTCTGCAGCGGAACAGTCCCCAGGCCGACGAAGCGCCCGGGCCACTTGCCTGCGATCTCGGCGATGCGGTCGTTCTGCATGCGCGCCAGAGCAACGCCCTCCTCAGGGTCGGTCCAGTAATAGGTCTGGTGCGGCGCCGGGCATACGGCCTGGATGTCGATGCCGGTACGGTCCATGTCCTTCAGGCGCTGCTCGATGCTCGTGAGCCGCGCGGCGCGCTCCTTCATCTGCTTCGCCATGACCTCCCTGGTGATGGCGTTGGAGAACTTTGCCAAGGGATCGTATTGCGCGGGGTTGCGGTCGGCGACCTTCGCCGCGGCGTCGGTATTCAGGTAGTGGCAATGGATATCCACCCGCAGGCTCTTGCTTTTCTTCTTCACCACCGCTCTCGACCCGGAAGCGGCGGATGCGCAGCTGTACATCATCGAACTTGTCTCCTTGTTGACTGGAAAGTACGGACATGAGAGCTTGCGCGCAGGGAGCAACCGTCATGCGAAGTTTTCTCCATCTTGCGCTCGCCATTACCCTTGGAATCCTGCATGGGGGTACGGCGGCGCAAACCGAGCCGCTGCGCTTGGGCTTTCTCACGGTGCGCACCGGCCCGCTCGCCGCGGGCGGGGCGCAGATGGAGCAAGGGATGGTCCTGTTCCTGAAGGAGCACAACTACACGCTCGCGGGACGCAAGGTCGAGCTGACCATTGCCGACACCGGCGGCAACCCGGCGCAAGCCAAGACCAAGGTGCAGGACCTCATCGAGCGCAACCACGTGCACGTGATCATCGGCCCGCTCGCCACCTTCGAGGCGCTCGCCATCGACGATTACATCAGGCAGGCGAAGGTGCCGCTCATCACGCCGACCTCCGCTGCGCAGAAGGACCTCGCGCAGCAGAAGCAGAACGACTACGTCATCCACGCCATGGGCACGGCCGCCCAGCCCATGCACGTGCTCGGCGAATACGCGGCGAAGCACCTCGGGCTGAAGCGCATCACGACAGTCGCCGACGACTTCACCTACGGGCACGAGGGAACCTCGGGCTTCCAGAGCGCCTTCGAAGCGAACGGCGGCCGCATCGTGCAGAAGCTCTGGCCGCCGCTCAACGTTCCCGAGTACAGCGCCTACGTGAGCCAGATCAAGCCGGACGTCGACGGCGTCTACGCCGGCTTCGCGGGCATCAACGGCCTGCGCTTCCTCAAGCAGTACGCCGAATACGGCTTCAAGAAGATTCCCGTGTTCGGCAACCCCACCTGCGTCGACGAGGGCGTACTGCGCAACATGGGCGACGAGGCGCTCGGCGTGTATTCGGCGAGCTGGTACTCGGCCGCCCTCGACACGCCGGAGAACAGGCGGTTCGTGCAGGCGGTGCTCGCCGAGTATAAGATCGTGCCGGGGTTCTACACCGCCGGCACCTATGTCTCCGGCATGTACCTCGAATCGGCGCTCAATGCGATCAAGGGCCGCTTCGAGGACAAGCCCGCTTTCGTGCGCGCGCTGCACACCGTGCGCCTCGATCACACCCCGATGGGGCCGATCCGCGTCGACGAATACGGCAAGCCGATCCTCAACATCTACGTGCGCAAGGTCGAGCGCAAGGACGGCCGCCTGGTCAACTCCATCGTCGCCACGTTCCCCGAGGTGAGCCAGTTCTGGACCTTCGACCCGGCGAAGTTCCTCGCCGCGCCGGCGTACTCGCGCGATTACCCTCCGGCCAGGAACCTCGAGTAAGGCCACCTAGAAAACCCCGAGGTGCTGGGTAATCAGCGTTTCGTTGCCGCGCGCCTCGCCGGCGCTGCCGGTGAAAGCGACGCGGCCGGTATTCAGGATCACGACTTCGTCGGCGAGCTCGAGCGCGAGCTTGATGTTCTGCTCGACCAGCAGGATCGATTGCCCTTCGGCCTTCAGGCGCGCGATGGTGCGGCCGACCTCGGCGACGATGAGCGGCGCGAGACCCTCGGAGGGCTCGTCCATCAGCAGCACGCGCGGGTTTCCCATCAGCGCGCGCGCGATGGCGAGCATCTGCTGCTCGCCGCCTGAGAGCGAGCCCGCGACCTGCTCGGCGCGCTCCTCCAGCGGCGGAAAGAGCTCGAAGACGCGCGCCAGATTCCAGATCGAGGACGCGCTTCTTCGCTCCGCCACGCGCAGATTCTCGCGCACCGTCAGCGTGGGGAAGATGCGCCTGCCCTGCGGCACGAAGCCGACCCCTTTGCGCGCGATGGATTCCGGGGCGAGCCCGGCGATCGCCTCGCCGAACAGGCGGATCTTCCCCTTGCGCGGCGGCAGGAATCCGATGATTGCGCTCATGCACGTCGTTTTGCCGGCGCCGTTGCGCCCAAGTAAAGCGAGGACTTTTCCTTCCAGCAATCTGAAGGAAATTGCGTGCAGCACGTGGCTGTCGCCGTACAGAGCGTCGACGCCCTCCAGCGACAACGCTTCAATGGCCAAGATAGACCTCACGGGTCTTTGGATCCGCCACCACCTCGGCGCGGGTGCCTTCGACGATGACCCGGCCGTAATGCAGCACGGTGATGCGCTCGGCCATGTCGAGCGCGGTGTCCATGTCGTGCTCGATCATCACCACCGTCACCTCGCGCGGGATGCCGGCGATCAGCTGCTTCACCGTGGCGCGCTCCTCGCGCGACAGGCCGGCGAGCGGCTCGTCGAGCAGCAGCACGCGCGGCTTCTGCGCCAGCGCCATCGCGATCTCGACGCGCCGCTTGTCGCCGTAGGCGACCTCGGAAACCGTGCGTTTCGAGAGGTGCTCCAGACCTACCAGGCGCAATACCTCTCGTGCCTCCCGGTAGAAGTTCTGGTTTAGTAAACCAAAAGTATTCCAGCGAGCCTTCGACAGCCCAAGCAGCGAAAGCGCGATGTTGTGCTCGAGGCTGTCCTTCTGGAACAGCGTGATGATCTGGTAGGTGCGCGCGAGGCCGCGGTGCACGCGGTGGTGCGGGCCGAGGCGCGAGACCTCCTCGCCGAAGAGGCGGATCGTGCCGGCGTCGCGCGGCAGGTCGCCGGTGACCAGGTTGAAGAGCGTGGTCTTGCCGGCGCCGTTCGGCCCGATGATCAGGCGCCGCTCGCCCGGTGCGACCTCCAGCGAAACGTCGCTGATGGCCGGCAGCCCGCCGAAGGATTTCTTCAGGTTTTGGATTTGAAGTGCTGTGTCCATTGAGAAAAAATTCTTCTGGCGCCGGGAACCACCCCCTCCGGCATGAAGACCACGATCACCACGAACACGAAGCCGAGCAGCATGTTCCAGCGCTCAATGTAGGCCGAGACGTAATTCTTCAGGATCATGACGATGGTGGCGCCGACGATCGGCCCGCCGAGCGTGCCCGAGCCCCCGGCGATCACCGCGAGCAGGCCTTCGGCCGAGTTGGTGAGGGATAGCGAAATGGGATGAATGTATTTGTGGTAGTAGACGAACAGCAGCCCCGAGACCGCGCCCCAGAAGCCCGCGTACACGAAGGTGATCCAGCGGATCAGCCAGACGTTGTGGCCGAGCGCGCTCATGCGGCGCGGCTGGTCGCGCGTGCCGCGCAGCGCGGCGCCGAACGGCGAGTGGACAAAGCGCGCCATCAGCCAGATCGAGACCGCGGTCACGCCGAGGGCGAAATAGTAGAAGGACGCGGCATCATCCAGATGGAAGGGGCGGCTCAGGCCGCGCAGGCCGTTGTCGCCATCGGTCAGCGCCACCCAGCGATAAGCAGTGCCCCAGAGAACCTGCGACAGCGCGAGCGTCAGCATCAGGAAGCCAAGGCCGGCCGCGCGCAGCGCGATCAGGCCGAACACGCCCGCCATCAATGTGGTGCCGAGCAGAGCGAGCGGCGCGGTGATCCAGTGGCCGAGACCGAGCTTCAGCCCGAGCAGCGCCGAGATGTACGCGGCGATGCCGAGATACGAGGCATGGCCCAGCGTCGCCAGCCCGCCGTAGCCGAGGAGCAGGTTGATGCTCGCCGCGAAGATCGCAAATATCAAGATCTGGCTGGCGAGGTTGACGTAGAACTCGCCCGCAAGGAATGGAAATGCAACCAAAGCAACAGCAAGAGCAGCGAGTTTCAAGCTGCAAACCTTCCAAACAATCCTCGTGGGCGGAAGGCGATTACAAAAATCATGGGTAGAAAAAGAATCACGTAGGCGAGCTGCGGGAACAGGGCCACGCCGAAGGTGTAAACGAAGCCGGTGATGAAGCTGCCGACGAAGGCGCCGACCAGGCTGCCGACGCCGCCGAGGATCACGACGATGAGCGCGAGCGGGAGCATGTCGGCGTCGAGCCCCGGGTACGCCGACATGATCGGCCCGCCGATGATGCCGCCGGCCCCAGCCAGCCCGGCGCCGAGGCAGAACACGATGGTGAACAGCTTCGACACCGGGATGCCCACCGCGCGCGCCATCTGCATGTCGTCGACGCCGGCGCGGATCATGGCGCCGAGCCGCGTGCGCTCCATCAGCAAATAAAGCCCTATTCCGACCAGGACCGAGAGCACAACGACGGCAACGCGGTAGGCGGGAAAAGAAAATCCCGCGACGCGCAGCGGCTGCTGCAGGAACTGCGGCGTCGGGATCGGGATCGGATCGCCGCCCCAGATCACCAGGCACAGGTCGGCGATGATGTAGGCGAAGCCGAGCGTGACCATCACCTGGCCGAGAATATTGCCGGCCAATTTCCGCAGTATCAGTCTTTCCAGGAGACCTCCCAAGGCGGCCACCGCGAGCCCGCCCAGCAGCGCGGCGATCCAGAGGTTCGGCACCAGCTTGAGGATGCTGACGCCAAGATAAGCGCCGAGCATGAACAACGCGCCGTGGGTCAGGTTCGCGATCCGCATCAGCCCGAAGATGAGCGAGAAGCCTGCAGACAGCAAAAACAGCAGCCCGCCCAGCGCCAGGCTGTTCAGCGTCTGGATGACCCAGAACTGCAGATCAAGGCTCCAGATACTTCGCGGGCGGGAAATCGCGCGAGTACACCGGGTTCTTCAGGAACTCCTTCGGGTCGTAGATCCAAAACTGGCTCACGTTGGGATAGGTGTGGACCACGGTGTTCACCAGGCGCCCGTCCTTGCGCTCCACCCTGCGGATGTAGACGTTGCCCACCACGTTGCCGTACTCGTCGAAGCTGACCGGGCCGCGCGCGGTATCCACCCTGAGGCCGCGCACCGTCTTCATGAACGCTTCCTTGTCCTCGACGCGCGCCTTGATGGCGTTCAGCGTCGCCTCGAGCACGGCGGCCTCGACGTAGGTGGCGGCCGCGTAGAAGCCCGGGTCGTACTTGAACTCGGAGCGGAACGCGGCGGCGAACTTGCGGTTGATCGGGTTGTCGATGTCGGCCGAGTACCAGCACGAAGTGACGATGCCGAGCGCCTCGTCGCCCATGTTGCGCAATACCGCCTCGTCGAGCGCGGTCATGCCGCCGACCGGCGCCACCTTGCCGCGCAGGCCGTACTCGTTGAACTGGCGCAGGTAGCGGAAGCCGTTCGAGCCGGCGAAGCCAAGGAAGATGCCGTCGATGTTGGTCTTCAGCTGCGCGAGGTAGGTGCCGTAATCGGGCACCGTAAGCGGCGGGAAGGTCTTCTGCACGATCTTGCCGCCGAGGTCTTCGAACACGCGCTGGAACCCGGCCACCATCTCGTGACCGTAGGGAATGTCGTCGGCGATGACCGCCATGCGCCGGTACTTGAGCTGCGTGTGGCAGTAATCGGCAAGCGGATGCGCGCACTGCGACGAGGTAGAGGTGCCGCGTGTAAACCACGGATTGGGCTTGCGCTGCGTCATGTCCTCGGCCGCGGCGACCGACAGCGTAAGCAGGTGCTGCTGGCGAATGTAGTCGTCCGCGGCGAGCGCCTCGGCGGTGGCGAGCGGCCCGATCATCACCTGGATGCGTTCCCTTTCCACCAGTTCCTGGATCTTGGTGCGCGCCTGCGCCGGGACGCCGCCCGAGTCGCCCACGAACAGCTCGATTTTGCGACCGGCGAGCGTGCCGTTGCGCTCGCGCAGGTACATGACCAGCGCGCGCTCCATATCGATGCCGCCCGAAGCCAGCGGCCCGGTCTTCACGGTCATCAGCCCAAGACGAATCGGTGCTTCCTGTGCTTTTAGAGGTAAAGAAGCAGCTAGCGTCGCTGCCCCGGTGGCTTCGATAAATCGTCTGCGGCTGAACGTCATGAGTGCTTCTCCTTCACTTTTTGAAAGAACTGATCGTTGGTCAGGACCCAGCCGAGGCAGCGCGACACGTTCTGCAGCCCCAGCACGTGGAGATCGTCGCCGTATATGCTTGCCACGCAGTCGGATAGCACCACCACGCGGTAATCGAAATTGAAGGCCGTGAAGGAGGTGTTGAGCACGCAGGTATTCGTGTTGATGCCCATCAACACGACGCTCTTGACATTCAAAACCTCCAATAACTGACGCAGATCGGTGCCATAGAAGCAGTCGAGCCGCTTCTTGTTGTCGATGACGTAATCACCCTCGCGGTAGAGCTCGGGGATGATCTGCGTGCCCGGCGAGCCCTCGATGTTGTGCTCGCGCACGGTACTCTTCCTGCCTGCCGTCAGACGGTCCTTCTCGTTCTGCAGGGCGTGCATCGCCTTCCAGTACGGCGACACCATGCCCTCGCTCCCGAGGTTCCTTATTTTTCTGTAAACAAGAACCACATGGATGACGGCAATGTCTAGCTTCCTCGCAAAATCCAGCGCAGCGCGGGCGTTCTTGATGACGCGCTTCGCGTCCTCGGGCTGGGCGGGCATCGTCGCCACGTCCATGTCGAGGTGGCCGCGATGCATGTCGATGGTGACGATCGCCGTTTCCCGGGGATGGAGAACGAGCTCTTTGTAGAGCCCAGAAAGCAGGCTGCTGCGATCTACGATTTCAATGCTGGCCATGTTTGAGCGGATGGGCGGCGGCGAAGGCGTCGTTCTTCATGCATTCGTTGTACACGCGCATGACGGTGGGCACGCCCGAGGTATCGCAGTTGAAGTAGGCGAGCGCGCCGATCACCTGGGACGCGAGGCAGATGTCGGCGAGCGTCAGCTCGTCGCCGTGGCAGTAGCGGCCGGTCTCGCGCTCCTTCGCCAGGTGCCCTTCGATAGCTTCGAGGGCTTTCAGGGTCCAGTGCGCGAGCCACAGGTTCCTACGCGCCTCTTCGACTTTCAATTCCTTCTCGAGATAACTTCTGATTCTGGGAGTAATAAGCGGATGTCCATCCGCGGCGGCGATCAGCGCGAGGCCGCGCACGCGCGCCCGGCCGCGCGCGTCCTTGGGCAGCAGCGCGGGCTGCGGCTTGGTCTCCTCGAGGTATTCGAGGATCGCGAGCGACTGGAAGAGCGGCGGCCCGTCGTCGATGATCAGCGCCGGCACCACGCCCTGCGGGTTCACCGCCTTGTACTCGTCGGTATGCTGCTTGCCCTTCAGGAGATCGATCGAGATCTCCTCGGCCTCGAGGCCCTTCAATGCCATCGCCACGCGTACGCGGTAGGTGGCGAGCGAACGCCAGAATCCGTAGAGCTTCATGGAATCACCGGAAGAAGTAGATAAGAGTCTCGCAGATGAAGCGTGGTCCTGCCGCCGAACACCGCGGCGGGACGATCGCGCGCATCGTCGTGCAGGAAGGGGCCGCAGCCGCGCAGCTCGTTCTTGAAGTTGGAAAGCCGCGCTCCCGTCGACTTCTGCCACTCGTAATCCTTGCCGCGCACGGTGAGCGCGAGGCGATGGCCCGCCGGCACCACGATCGAGGTCGGCCACAGCTCGATGTCGAGCTCTACCGGCTCTCCTGGCTTGAGTTTTTGCACTTCATCATGACTATGGTAAGGGCGGTACGGCGTCGAAAGGTTCGGATCGAGCTTGCGGTGCGAGGCGCGCAGCCAGCCCTGCGCGATCGGCGTACGCGGGTCGATCGCGCCCTGGAAAACCACTTCCCTCAGGTCCGGCGTAAAGACGCGGAACACGAGGAACAGATCCGCGTCGGGGGTGCTCGAGGAGACGAATAGCTTCGCTGCCAGCGGACCTGTGATCTCGGTTTGTTTCTCTACCGGCTCGGAAAGGAAGGTAAGCCCATCACCCAAAGCGTAGAACGAAACTGATTGAAAAGATGTTGGAGGAACTGAACTCAAGCCAAAGGCTGAATTCATATGGAGCTTCGTCCATTGCGTCCTGGCGAGCGGCCACTCGTTCTCATGGCGCTCGACGAAGCGCTCGACATGGCGTACTTGCACCTGCACTCTGGGCTGCTGGTCCCAGCCGTTCTTCTGGCCCTTGAGGTAGTAGTCGAAAAACCGCAGCTGCAGCCTCCGGCCGTAGTCGGTGTAGAAATGCGTCCAGTGTTCGATGCCGTGCGCCTCCAGCCACTTGTCTTTCGACGCGGCGCGCACGAAGCCTTCGAAATTGCCGCGCGGATGGAGCCCCTGCCCGCCCCAGTTGGCGGCCGAGAGAAACGGTACCTTGATCCTGTGCCACACCGGCGAGCGCGCCTTGTGATAGGCGTCGTCGAGCGGATGCGACAGGATCTCGTCGCCGAAATCGGCGCGGTTCTCGTAAAGCTCCTTGTCGGAAAGCGTGTCGTCGCCGCACACCAGCTGGCCGGTGATGCGGCTGCGGGGGCCGCGCTCGCCGATGCCGTACTGGACGGTTTTCACCTGCATGTCGTACCAGTTGGCCCAGAAAGTGGAGAGGATGCCGCCGTGGTGCGTCATGTCGCGATACCAGTCGGCGGCGCCTTCCCAGACGCACATGGCGGCGAGATGCAGCGGCTGCAGCGAGGCGACGTGCCATTGATTGATGGCGTAATACGAAATGCCGTTCAGGCCGACCTTGCCGTTGGACCACGGCTGCACTCCGGCCCATTCGATGCACTGGAAGAAATCCTGCGTTTCGCGCGGCGAGAAATGATCGATGCGGCCCGGCGAGCGCCCCGCGCCGCGCGAATCGACACGCATGCAGACGTAGCCTTCGCGCACCCATTTCTCCGCGTCGACGACTTCCCAGTTCTGGTACCTGTTGGTCGAGCCGTGCGCGACGTCCGGGTGCTCGTTGATCATGCGCTGCCAGGCGCTGGGGTAGCCATCCTGGAAAGCGAGCCCCTTGGCATAGGGCCCGTAACTCAGGATGACGGGGTAGCGGCCCTCGATGCTCGGACGAAACAGGTCGGCGCGCAGCACCAGCCCGTCGTCCATCACGATCGGGATGTCCCAATCGATGCGCATGCCGTCGCGCAGCTCGCTTTTCGGGGAATCTATGGCGTGTTCCTCCTCGGGCGGCAATTTGAGCCCGGGCCTCTGGTGCGTGTCAACCCGGTGCGCGATTCCGCCCTGGCCGAAACGTCATTGTTTTGCATGAGAATTTATGTTTGTTGCAAGTATCACTTATATGTGCTATTTATAACATCCCATGACAGCCCTCAGCACTCTGGTCCTCAGCCTGCCGACGCGCAACTCGACGATTCGAATGCGCGTGTGGCGGGCGTTGAAAGAAATCGGGTGCGCGGTGCTGCGCGACGGCGTCTACGTCTTGCCCACGGGCGCGAGGGGCGCGCCGGTTCTCGCGGCGATGGAGTCCGAGATCAGAGCTGCCGGCGGCTTCGCCATGACGCTCGACCTGAACCTCAAGACCCCCGCGCAACTCGCGCATGTCCGCAAGCTGTTCGATCGCAGCGCGGAGTACGGCGCGCTGGTGCAGGAACTCGGCGCCGCCAGGGCTTCACTGCCGGCGCGCGGATTGCGCAAGGCGCAAACCATCGTCCGGCGCCTGCAGCGGTCGCTCGAAAAGCTTACAGAGATCGATTTCTTCCCCGACCAGGCCAATTTGCAGGCGGCGGAGGCCATTGCGGCGCTCAAACTACGTCTGCAGGAGCTGTATTCCGGCGGCGAGCCGCATCCTTCCAGGAAGCAGCTGCGGCGTCTGGACGCGAGCAAGTATCAACAGCGGGTGTGGGCGACGCGCAAGCATCCGTGGGTCGATCGTCTCGCAAGCGCCTGGCTCATCAAGCGATTCATAGATCGCGAGGCCAGGTTCGTCTGGATAGACAGTCCGCGGCATCGACCGGGCAAGGCGATCGGCTTCGATTTCGATGGTGCGGCATTCACGCATGCCGGCAACCGCGTGACGTTCGAGGTTCTGCTCACGAGCTTCGGCCTGGAAAACGATGCGGCGCTCGCCTCGATCGGCGCCGCGGTCCACTTCCTCGACACCGGCGGCGTTCCGGTCGCCGACGCAAAGGGCATGGAAACCGTGCTCGGCGGTATCAGGGCGAAAGCCAAGACTGACGACGAACTGCTTGCCGAGTCGATGGCAATCTTCGATCTGTTCTATTCCGCCTACGCACAAGGCAAAAAGGAGGGCACGGCTTGACCTTCTACTGATTTTCTATCGCGCTCAACCCGTCGGGCCCAGCGCAGTCGCCCGGCTACCCAAGGCATTTCGCCCAAGTACTGCATGGTCCCCGCTTGCGGGGAATAGGTGGCGAAAATGTCGTCTCAACTCAAACTCATCGTTGTAGTCCTGATAACCGCATTGCTGATCGCCTGCGACGGCATGCCGGAGCGCCAATCGCAGGAACAGGCGAAGTATCAAGTCCTGCGCATCCAGGAAGATCCGCAGCGCAACCGTCTTTGGCTGCTCGACTACGAGGCGGTCTCCGTTTACGACAATACGAGCGGTCGGCTGCTGCAGCGCATCGCCCTGCCGGATTGGGCAGTCGCTGGCAGGCAATACAGTTGCCCGCCGGATATGGTGCTTGACGGCTCCGGTACGGCTTTCGTCACTAGCAACGTGCTGCCGGTGCTGTGGCGCATCGATGGCGAGCGCTTCGGTGTGGCCAGGCTCGAGCTCGCGCTCGACACCGACCAGGACAAGGACTTCGGGTTCAACAGCCTTGCTTTCGCCGCGGACGGAAGTCTCGTCGCGCGAAGTGGGATGTCGGGATCGCTTTGGCGCATCGACCTCCGCACCTCGAGCGCCGTGAAGCTCGCGCCGTCCTCGCCCGCTGCCCGGTGCTCCGGGTAATATTTGTGGATGAGAATCGGCATTGCCGGGACCGGGCGCATGGGCGCGGCGATCGCGCAGCGCCTCTCCGGCCTCGGCCACGAGCTCACGGTGTGGAACCGCACGCCGGACAAGGCGCGCGCGCTGGGCTTGGGCGTTTCAGCCCACCCCGGCGAGCTTGCCCAAAGATCAGAAACTGTCATTTCGATTCTTACCGATGCCGCAGCGGTGGACGCCGTCTACGAAAAGCTGCTTTCCGGCGACGTGAAAGGAAAGCTCTTCATCGAGATGAGCACGGTGCGCCCCGACACCCAGAAAAAGCTCGCGCAAAAGGTCAGGCAAAAGGGCGCCGCATTCGTCGAATGCCCGGTGGGCGGCACGGTCGGACCGGCGAAGGAGGGAAAGCTGTTCGGCTTCGCCGGCGGCGAGGCGGCCGATGTGGCGCGCGCCAAGCCGCTGCTCGATCAGATGTGCCGCCGCGTGGAGCACGTGGGGCCGGTCGGCGCGGGTGCGGCGATGAAGCTCGCGATCAATCTCCCCTTGATGGTGTTCTGGCAGGCGTTCAGCGAGGCGCTTTCGCTCTGCCAGCCGCTCGGCATCGACGCGACCCGGCTTATGGACATCTTCGCCGACACCTCGGGCGGGCCCAATATGCTCAAGACGCGCGGCAAGGCCATTGCCAGCGTGCTCTCCGGCAATGACCCCGGTCCCGTTACGTTCAACGTCGACTCGATGCGCAAGGACATGCGCACGATGATCGAGGAAGCTCGCGCGCTCGGACGCGAGCTGCCCGTGGTCGAGCGCGCGCTCGAATGCTTCGATTCGGCGGCCCGCGCCGGGCTGGGGGAAGCCGACTGTGCCATGCTCCCGGCAACCTGGGTGAAACGCTCAAAGGCGAAGTAGCCTTGCCGCGTTGCCACCCGCAATCAAGCTCTTTTCCTTCGCGGTGAGCTGAAGCCGCTTGACGGCGCGGCGCGGATCCTCGAGCCCCATGTCGAAGCAGTAATCGCTGCCGAGCGTGACGCGGTCCGCGCCCACCAGGCGGACGAGATTCATGTTGATGCGGTCGTCATGGCCGATGGTGTCGTAGGTGAAGCGCCTCAGGTACTCGCTTGGCAGGCGCTTCATGTGCTTGAGCTCAGGCCTTACTTTCGTGCCGTGATCGAGCCGCCCGATCAGCCCGGGAAACGCGCCTCCGGCATGAGGAAGGTTGACTTGCAGTTTCGGAAACCTGTCCAGCACGCCCCCGAAGATCAGGTGTGCAGCCGCCACGCCGGTGTCATACGGATTGCCGAGCAGGTTGCGCAGGTAGTACTTGCCGGTGCGGTCCTTGCCGATGGTATCGACCGGATGCAGGAAAATCACCCAGCCGAGCTCTTCGCACTTGGCGTAGAGGTCCCAAAACTGCTTTTCATCCAATTCAGCTCCATTCACATTCGTGGCGAGATACATTCCGCGCATGCCGGGCAGCTTCGCGGCGCGCTCGAGCTCGCGCAGCGCGAGCTCCGGCGCCTGCATCGGCAGGATGGCGAGGCCGACGAAGCGCTTGGGGTGCTTATCGTGCGCGGCGGAAGCCGCGTCGTTGTAGGCCTGCGCGAGCGCAAGGCCGAGCCCCGGCGAGGCCCAATTGACCATCGGCGTGGTAAGCGACAAGGCGTGCACGTCGATGCGCTTTTCATCCATTTTTTCCAGTCTGGAAGCGAGATCGACGAAGCGCTCGTCGAACGCGTTGGTGAGCTTTTGCGTTTTTATCCGGTAGCCGTTGCCAGTCCGCTCGAGCGTGGCGCCTTCCTTCGGGCCGTCTTTCTCGAAAAGAGCGAGCCACTCCCGCGGGTACCAGTGCGCATGGATGTCTATGGTGGTCATCGGAGTTATGATGCTTTCAAATCGAGGAGGATGACATGCTTTTCAGAATAGTGAGCGCGCTGCTGCTGGCCGCCTGTTCTACGGCCTGGGCGCAGGAATCCTATCCCACGCGTCCCGTCAAAATCGTCGTGCCCTACGCGCCGGGAGGCGCGACGGACATCATCGCGCGCATCGTCGGGCAGCGGCTCACCGAGTCGCTCGGCCAGAGCTTCCTGGTCGAGAACCGCCCCGGCGCTTCGGGCAACCTCGCGCTCGAGGCGGTGGCGAAGGCGCCGCCCGACGGCTACACCCTGCTGGTCGGCAATGTCTCCACCAATGCCATCAACGAGAACACGTTTGCCCACCAGCTGCAGATCAAGCCCTCGCGCGACCTGGTCGGCATCGCCAAGCTGGTCGAGATCCCGCACATCATCGCGGTGACGGCAAGCTTTCCGGGAAACTCGCTCGCCGACCTGGTCGCCGAAGCCAGGCGCAATCCCGGCAAGATCAACTACGCCTCCGCGGGGCTGGGCAGCTATCCGCACCTCGACATGGAGAAATTCCAGAAGGCGGCGGGAATCCAGCTCACGCATATTCCCTACAAAGGCGGCGCGGGACAGATGATCCCTTCGCTCATTTCCGGCGAAACCACCGTCGCATTCATCAACATGTCCTCGACGCTCGGCCATATCCGCGGCGGCAGGATGAAGGCGCTCGCCACCGCTGCGCCGCGCCGGCTGCCGGAGCTGCCCGATGTGCCGACGCTCGCCGAGCTCGGCTACCCCGGCATCGGCACCAACGCATGGCAGGGCATGTTCGCGCCCGCGGCGACGCCACGCCCGATCATCGACAAGCTCTACAGCTCGGTCGCCGCGGTGCTGTCGCGGCCCGACATGCGCGAGAACCTCGCCAAGCAGATGATGAGCGTCGAGCTGTCCAATTCGCCGCAGGAGTTCACCGAGCTGGTGCGCAAAGAAACACAGAGCTGGGGCGAGTTCCTCCGCGAAGCACAAATCAAGGTCGAATAGCGGGCTCGTAGGCGTCGTGCGAATCAGCGTGCACCTGCACGCCGGTTCCCGCCGACTGCACGTCGCCGCTCACCATGTGCAGCCGGTTGCCGAGTGCTCCGCCCGCGAGGCCGTGGCGCGATACCGGCATCGACGGCAGCGTCGCCCACGTGTTGGTCGCCGGGTCGTACGCTTCGAGGGCGCGGAACGTGAACATCGAGCGGTAGTCCTGCCCTTCTCCGCCGGTCACATGAATCCTGCCGCCGAGCACGCCCGAGGCCATCGCGCTGCGCGCGCTCGGCATGCGCGCCTTGGGCGCGCCCCACAGGTCGGCCGCCGGGTCGTACTCCTCGACGACGCCCACGTTGCTGCTGCCGCTGCTTACGAAAGCGCCGCCGACGCGGCCGCCGATCACGTAGACCTTGCCGTTCACCACGCCCGCGGTGGCGTGGTTGCGCGGCGTGGGAAGGGCAGTGCGCGAGCGCCACGTGTTCGCCGCCGGGTCGTATTCCTCCACCGCGCCGGTCGAAAAATGCGCGCGCGCAGGATGGACCGCCGACTCCTTCGGCCCGGTGACGGCGCCGCCGATGACGTACATGTTGTCGCCGACCGTCACTGCCACCGGCGAGCCGCGCCTGGTCGGCAGCGGCGCGAGCGCGCGCCAGGTGTCGCGCGCGGGATCGTATTCCCAGGCGTTGTCGATCGGCACCCACGCCGGCGGCCCCGACTGCGGCAGCACGAAGCCGCCGAACGCATAGATCTTGCCTTTGTACTCGGTGAACGAGACGTGGTGCGAAGGGAGCGCCATCGTGTTCTTCTTCGTCCAGCGATCGGCGCCCGGATCGTATTCGTACACCATGCCGATCGGCTTCCAGCCCGGCGCCAGGCCGCAGAACACGTAGAACTTGCCATTCGCAGCGACGCCGAGCAGCTCTTCGGCCGGCTCAGGAAACGGCGCGAGCTTCAACCATCGGCCTTGGGCGTGGACCGCCGTCGCCAGAACCAGGGCGGCGACCAAGGCGGCGCCAAGACGAGCGGATGCGGACAGACTGATCATGTTTCCTCCCTCGGATAACCTCTAGAGACGCGCGCGGTTCTTCCCTTTCACGTCGCGGTTGACGACGTTGACCGGCCACTGCCCGCAGAGCACGCGCCGCACCTCGCCCGGCGCGCCCGCCTGCAGCCCGCGCATCGCCTGCTCGCTGTACCAGGCGGCATGCGGCGTGACGGTCACATTCTCGCGCCCGCGCAGCGGGTGGGGATCGGGCAGCGGCTCGGGATCGGTCGTGTCGAGCGCGCAGCCGGCGATCTTGCCGGCGTCGAGCGCGCGCGTCAGGGCGTCGGTGTCGACGATCGGCCCGCGCGCGCAGTTGATGAGAAACGCGGTCGGCTTCATGCGCGAGAACGCGTCGTCGTCCATCATCTTGCGCGTCTGCGGCGTGAGCGGAGGGTGCAGGGAAACGAAGTCCGAGTGCCGCAGCAGCTCGTTGAGCTCGGTTTTCCTGCCGGGGGCTTGTCCCTCGGAAACGAAAGGATCCGTGTAAAGGACATTCATGCCGAAAGCCGCCGCGCGCGCCGCCACCTGGCGCGCGATGTTGCCGAAGCCGACCAGGCCGAGGGTGCTGCCGGCCATGCGGAACATCGGCTTGCCGGGGGGCACCGCCCAGCGCCCGGCGCGCACCATGCGGTCGTAGAAGGCGGTCTTGCGCGCGCAGGCAAGCAGCAGCGCCATGGTGTGCTCGGCGACCTCCTCGATGCAATAGACCGGATTGTTCGTGACGATGATGCCGGCACGCGTGGCCGCGTCGAGGTCGATCGTGTCGACGCCGATGCCGTAGCGGGCGATGATCTTGCACTTGGGCATGCGCGCCATCGCCTCCGCCGTGATCGGACCGGCGTACGTGTTGAGCAGCGCGTCGCAGTCTGCGGCCGCACCGAGGAACTCCTCGGGCGTCTTCGTCTTCAGGGCGACCAGATCGGCGAGCTCGCCGAGGGTCTTCTGCTCCACGTCGAGGGACTCCCAGACGTAGTCCGTGATCACGACTTTCGCTTTGCCCGTCATGGATGCATCCAGCGCACGACGCCCGCGACGCCGTCGACGGCGACCATGCAGCCGTCCGGAATGCGCCGCGTCGCTTCCAGCACGCCGAGCACCATCGGCACGCCGCGCTCGCGCGCGAGTGACGCGAGGTGCGAAGTGCTGCCGCCAAGCTCGGCGACGACGCCGGCGACGTGCGGCAGCACTTCGCAGAGCGACGGCCCGGCTACCGCCGTGACCAGCACGTCGCCCGGCGCGACGCGCTCCAACTCGCACTCGCAGCTCACCACCCTCGCCCGCCCCGTGCCCCAGCCGACTCCGCCCGGATGACCGCTGAGGCGCGGATGCTTGAGCCAGATCTCGTCGGGCACCGGCGCGCTCGCCACGTGCAGCGGCCGCGCCTGAAGAAGCTTGATTCCGCCATCGTCGAGCGCCCACTCGATCTCCACCGGCTCTCCCATCAGCTCTTCGGCCCTGCGCAGGAGCAGTCCCAGCTCGTCGATGTGCTCCGCGTCGAGACACGGCGCCGCGGCGAGCAGGCGCGAGAAGGCGCGCCGGCCGTGGATGCAGCCGATGCTGTGGTAGTCGCGGCCGAGCGCCGACTCCTTGAGCGCGCCGGAACGGTCCAGGACGTAGCGGTCGGGCACGACTTCGCCTTGCGCGAGCGCCGCTCCAAGGCCGGCGGCGGCGTTGATGAGCATGTCACCCTCCGCCGTGCGCGACAGCCCCCCGCCGGCGGCGCGCGCCGCGACGAGCGGCTGGATCAGCACCGCCATCGCGGTCTCCGCCGGGTCGAGATTGTGCGTCGCCATGTAGCGCAGTGCGTGCGTCGACCACAGCGCCGCCCAGCAGGCGCGCACGGCAGTGAGGAAGTCCTCCTCGGTCTCGATGCCGAGATAGCTCTGGAACTGGCCGGCGAAGCTGGATGTGGCGCGGTCTTCCACGAGCGCGGAGGAACGCACGACGCACGGTGAACCGACGGAAGCCCAGACTGCAGCAAGAGACTGCAGGACGATCGGGGCGCTCGGCTTTTCCATCAGGGCGAGCTTCACTTCGAGCGCGCAGCGCCTCGCCAGGGGCCGGTCTTCGGCGCCGAACACGCCGCGCGCCGCTTTTTGGAGCCCGAGGTGCGCGAGCTGCAGACGGTAGGCCTCGGCGTCGAGACAGAACCCGCCGGGGATCGGCAGCCCCGCGTGCCCGAGCGCCGCCAGGCGCGCCGCCTTCGCGCCGAAGCGCGCGGCGTCGGCCGCCTCGGCTGCGTCGATGGAAACGGCCAGGCTCATGCGCGCGAATCGATCACGATGCGCAGGATGCGGCTCGGATTGCGCTCGTACTCCTCGAACGCCGCGGCGGCGTCGCCGAGCGGATACCTGGCGCTGATGAAGCCGTTCACGTCGACCGCGCCCGAGGCGACCAGCTCGATGCTCGGCGCCATGTCCTCGGCAGTGAGCGCGCGCGAGCCGATGATGCTGATCTCGCCGAAATACAGCGGGAAGGTGGAGAACCCGTGCACCGGCTCGTGGCTGATCGCGTAGGCGGAAAACCGCCCTCCCGGACGCAGCATGGCGATCGCCGCCTTCAGGCTTTCGGGCCCGCCGGCCGCGTCGATCACGACGTCGGCGCCGGCGCCTGCCGTGAGCCGCCGCACCTCTCCCACCGCATCCTCGACGGAGGCGGCGACCACGTGGTGCGCGCCCATGCGCTCGGCCATCTCGAGCTTCCAGCGCGTGCGCGACACGGCGATCACGGGCGATGCTCCCGTCAGCACGGCGAGCCGCGTGTGCAGCAGGCCGCCCGCGCCCTGCCCGAGCACGACGACCGACTCGCCGCGCGCGACGCCGACGCGCTGCTGGGCGTGGCGCACCGTCGCCAGCGTCTCGATGAGCGTCGCCTGCTCGAGCGGCAGCTGCGGCGGCAGCGCGTAAAGGTAGCGCGAGGGCAGCTTCACGTATTCGCTGAGCGAGCCTTCCACCTCGCGGCCGAAAAGGCCGGCATTGCGGCACAGGTTGCCGGCGCCGCGCCGGCACTGGTCGCAGTGCCCGCAGGCGATGATGGGGTTGATGATGACGTGCTGGCCGGGCTTGAGCCGGCTCACGCCCTCGCCGACCGAATCGACCGTGCCGGTCGACTCGTGGCCCATCACCACCGGGTAGCGCACGCCGGGATGCTCGCCGGTGTAGATCGAGAGATCCGTGTGGCATACCGCGGTCGCCGCCGTGCGCACCACCGCTTCGCCGGGCCCCGCGGCAGGTTCCTGCCGGTCGAGGACGGCGAGCTTTCTGGGCGCCTGGAGGACGGCGCTGCGCATCAGCGTGGCAACGCCGGCAGATCGGCGAAGTACTCGGGGTGCTTTTTCTGCGCCGCCTCGGTGAAGCGCGTGAGCACGACGTCGGTGATCTCGAGCGGCTTGCCGTCCTTGATCGTGAGCTTCAGCAGGTCGTCCTGCGCATTGGCGAACGCGCGCAGGCTCTCGCGCGACATGCGCGGATCGTAGCTGATGTGCTGGATCGCCTTGCGCGCCACGTCGAGATCCACGCCGGGCACCCATTTGGCGAAGATCTGCACGGCCTCGGCGCGGTGCTGGCGCGTGTAATGCGATGCCGCCGCCAGGCCGTTGACGAAATCCTGAATCAGCTGCGGCCGCTCCTTCAGCATGGGATCGTGCACGGTGACGATCATCATGTACGACAGGTGCCCGCCGCCGCGCAGCACCTCGTAGGAGTCGGGCGCCTTGGACATCGCCATGACGTTGTAAGGCTCCCAGGAGACGACCGCGTCGACCCTGCCCTCGGCGAGCGCGGGCCCGAGCGCGGGCGGCGCCATGATGTTCTCGATGCTCACGTCGTCGTACTTCATGCCGCGGCGCGCGAGCACCATCTTCAAGTATTCGTCGGAGGTCTGCTCCTTCGCGAGGCCGACGCGCCTGCCCTTCAGGTCCTCGACCTTCGTGATGCCGGAGCCCCTGCGCGCGACAATCGCGAGCGGGCTGTCCGCGAAGGCCGTCGTGGCGTCGTTCATGATCATGCCGACCACCCGGAACGGCGCGCCGGCATGGCGCGCCTTGAGAAAGGTGGTCACGCTCATGTCGCCGAACTGCACCTCGTTCCTCTGCATGGCGTTGACCATGTCGGTGCCGGTGTTCACCACTTTCAGCTTGAGGTCGACGCCGTGCTGCTTGAACAGCCCCTTCTCGACGCCGACGAACATCGGCAGGTGGCCGAAGTTGTTGCCGATCACCGCTTCCATGACCGGTTGCGCCGATGCGCCTCCCCAGACGGCGAGCGCCGCTGCGACGGTGATGAATTTCCTGGCGTTCATGTACGTCTCCTCTCAACTTCCCGAGAGCGTCGAGTAGCCTGGCATGGGATCGACCACCGTGATCTGCTCCACCGGGAAGTTGGAGATGATCTCGATCCTCTCCTTGTGCACGATCAGCATCTCCTCGATCCTCACGCCCCATTCGAACTTCTTGCCGTGCTGGGTCTCCAGGGCGAACACCATGCCTTCCTTGATCTCCACCGGGTGGTCGAGCGACCAGATGCGCGAGATCACCGGCTGGTCGTACTGCGCGAGCCCGAGGCCGTGCCCCCACAGGTTCGCGGCGGCCTGGTCCTCCTCCTCGTAGCCCCAGGCTTCCTTGGCCGAGGGCCACTTCGAGGCGATCTCGCGCGTGGTGGTGCCGACCTTCACCGCCTTGATCGAGTCGTAGAGCCACTTGAGCGCGGTCGCGTAGATGTCCTTCTGCTCCCGGGTCGGCTCCTTGCCTGCGCAATAGGTGCGGTAGTAGCAGGACTTGTAGCCGTTCCAGGTGAGCGCGGCGAGGTCCATGAAGACGATGTCGCCGGGCTTGACGATGCGGTCCGAGAAATTGCGCCAGTTGGGCCAGGTGTTGGGGCCGGAGGAGACGATCACGTCCTCGACGTCCTCCATGCCGGGAATCGAGTACAGGAACTCCATGATGTGCGCCGTGAGCTGGTTCTCGGTGCGCCCGGGCTTGAGGAATTTCATGAACTCCCAGTGCGCGGCGTCGCCGATCGCGCCGACCATGCGCAGCGCCTCCTGCTCGTCCTCGTTCTTGACGGCGCGCGCCTCCATCATCGGCGTCATGCCGTCGGTCCAGTCGATCTTCTCGTCCTTGAAGACCTGCAGCATGTTGATGTCGATGAAGTCGACGCCGAGCTTGGCGCCGGCGACGCTGGCCTTCTTCATCTCCTGCTTGACCGCGTTGGTGAACTTCTTCACCTGCATGGTCGAGGCCGGGCCTGCGGCGCCCTTGATCCAGGCGTAGGACCAGCGCACGTGGTCCTTCGGAATCCACGGCGAGTGGCGCTCGATCTGCATGCCGATGTCCCCCTGCTCGAACAGCACCGGCGCATCGTCGCCGCACAGCATGGCGTAGCGCAGCCCGGGCTTGAGCCGGTTCCAGCCGGGAGTGAGGGTGCTCGTGACGTAGCGCACGTTCTCGTCGTACATCAGCAGCATCGCGCCCAGCCCGTGCGCCTTCATGCACGCGCGCGCGCGCTCCAGGCGGTACTTGCGCAACCGGTCCCAGTTGATGCGCTGTTGCCAGTCCACTGCCACCATGCCTGCGTTTGCCATGTACTCTCCTTTTGAAATCTAGTCGACCGTCGCGCCCGAGTCCTTCACCACCTGGGCCCAGCGCCGGGTTTCGGCCGCAACGAACTCCGCAAACGCGGCAGGACTCCGGCTGGTCACCACCTCCGCGCCGCCATTCTTCAGGCGCTCGCCCACCTCCGGCGCCGCCATCGTTTGCTGGATTGCTTTGAACAATTTGTCCACCACGTCGCGCGGCGTGCCGGCCGGCACGAAGATCCCCTGCCATGAGCCGGTCACGAAATCCGGGTAGCCGGACTCGACCATGGTCGGCGCCGAGGGTGCCTGCTCCATGCGCTTCACGCTCGTGACAGCGAGGAGCTTCAGCTTGCCGCCGCGTACTTGTCCGATTGCAGACGCGGCAGTCGTGAACATGACATGCGTCTCGCCGCCCATCAGCCCGGCCACCGCCGGCCCCGCGCCGCCTTTGTACGGCACGTGAACCATGTCGAGGCCTTCGGCGATGCGCAACAGCTCCATTTCGAGGCGGTTCGCGCTGCCGCTTCCCGGTGAGCCGTAATTGAGCTTTCCCGGGTTCGCCTTCGCGTAAGCGACGAGCTCCTTCACCGAGTTCGGCGCGAAGCCGGAATGGGCCACCAGCACGCTCGGCACATCGACCACCTGCGTGACCGCCATCAGATCGGTGAGCGGATTCACCGGCAGCTTGGTGAACACCGCCGGATTGACGGCGATGGTACCGATGTTGCCGAGGAACAGCGTGTAGCCATCGGGCGGCGATTTCGCCGACACCTCGACGCCGATGTTGCCGGAGGCGCCCGCGCGGTTATCGACCACGATCGGCTGGCCGAGCAGCTCGCCGAGGCGCGGCTGCATGATGCGGCCGACGAAGTCGGAGGCACCGCCCGGCGCGAAGGGAATGATCATCCGCACCGGGCGGGCGGGATAGGTTTGCGCCAGCGCCACCGCCGGAAGAAGCAGGATGACGAAGAGGAATCTTTTCATTCTGAAGTAATCGGCAAGGGAACAGCGCGTTTCAACCGGGCAGAAAGATCGAATGCCTTGGTCAGCATCAGACGGTTGTGCGCCTCGGCGGCGGTGGCGTGCTGCGTCGGCAGTGCCATCGAGATGCGGTTCAGCCACTGCTCGGTCTCTTCGCGCATCGGGCCGCGCAGCTCGCCGAGCGCGATGTCGCCGGGCGGGTAGCTGCCGAGGAAGTCTACGCGCCGCTCCTCCGCCGGCGCGTAGCCCTCGCCCTGCGAGCGCGTCGTGGCGAGCACGATGTCGCGATGCGTGTCGTCGATGGTGAGAACGCCCTCGGTGCCGGTGATGCCGACTTCCAGGCTGTAGACCGCGCCCGGCCACACGATGGGCAGCGCCCAGGAGATGACCGCGTGATAGAGGCTGCCGTCCTCGAAGGTGATGACGCCCGCGGTCGCATCGATGCCCTTGCAAAGCGGCCCGAGCGCCTTGTCCACCGAGCGCGCGTAGACCTCGACCGGGCGCTTCGCCTCCATCATCCACATCACGATGTCGAGCGCATGGGTGCCGGAGATCACCATCGGCGAGATTTTCGATGGATCGTTGGTGCGCTTGTAGTTGTCGAGCGCCACCAGCCGGTTCATGAACGCGCGAGACGTCACGAGCGTGACGTCGCCGAGCTGGCCGGTGCGCACCTTCTCCTTGGCCGCCAGCCAGCGGCGGCGAAAGCGCTGCGTGTAGCCGACGACCGCGTCCACCCCGGATTTCTTGATTTCATTCAAGACGCGTTGCGAATCGGCAAGCTCGGTCGCCAATGGTTTTTCAATGAGAAGACTGAGTTTCCTTTCGAGAGCGCCGAGGATCGGCTCGACGTGAAGGTGCTCGTCGGTGGAGATGATGGCGGCGGTCACTTCGGGCCTTTTCAATAATTCCCTGAAATCCGTGGTGACGAAATCGGCCTTGGTCTTCTCCTTCAGAAGCGAAAGCCTTTCCTGCTTCGGATCGGCGACGCCGATGAAGTCCACCATGGGGTGGCGTGCCGCGACCTCGCCGCGGAACAGCCCGACGCGCCCTGCGCCTACGATTGCAACGCCGATGCGCTTTGCGTTCTTTTTTGCCATTTCAGCGGCAGCGACACGGCTTCGTTACTCTCGGCGGAGAGATCCGCGGCGATGTAGACCTCCATCACCATGCGCGCATGCTCGGGCGTCACCAGGACCGGCCGGTCGTACGCGACGGCTTCGAGGAAGTGCAGCGTCTCCCCCGCCATGGCGCCGGCGTAGGTGTGCTCGACGAACTCGCCGGGCATGGTCGACATCGGCAGCTGCATGCCCTTCGCCATGGTGTTGACCACTACGTCGCGGTGGCTGTCGTCGACC
>DATNMK010000076.1:0-22101 GCA_035602335.1 Burkholderiales bacterium | reverse complement strand
GAGCTGCTGCCCGGCGTACAGCGGCTCGGCGAATTCGAGCGCCCGCCCGAGGAGGTCGCGGTCGGCCGCCGCCAGGCCCTCGGCGATCGGGCCGAGCGCCGCGGCGCTGCTTTGCGGATAAAGCTGGAGGACCGTGACCATGCGTTATTTTACGGGCTGCTTGAGAAATCCCTATCTGCTGCTGGCGGCCGCGGCGCTGTTCTGGTCGGGCAACTGGATCGCCGGGCGCGCGCTCGCCGAGCTCGTGCCGCCGGTGGCGCTGACCTTCTGGCGCTGGGCGATCGCGCTCGCCCTGATCGCGCCGCTCGTCGCGCCGCGGCTCTGGGCGCAGCGCGCGCTGCTCGCGCAGGCGTGGAAGCCGATCGTTGCGCTCGGGCTTCTCGGCGGCGGCCTGCACAACGTGCTGCAGTACTGGGGGCTGCAGTACACCAGCGCGACCAACGGCTCGATTCTGAATTCGCTCACGCCGATTTTCATCATCGTGCTCGGCGCTGCGCTGCTGCGCGATCCATTTCCGCGTATCGCCGCGGTCGGGGCGACGGTTTCGCTGGCGGGGGCGCTGGCCATCATCACGCGGCTGGATTTCGAAGTTTTTAGAACATTTCAACTCAACCGGGGTGACCTGCTGATCATCGCCTCGCTCGTCATGCTGGCCGGCTATACGCTCGCGCTGCGCTGGCGGCCGCAGGGGCTGGATGCGCTCTCCTTCCTCGCCTGCTTCGCCCTGGTCGCCGAAGTGCCGGTCGGCATCGCCTATGCCGCCGAATATGCTTCCGGCGCCCGCATGGTGCTCAACCTGACGTCCGTGATCGGTCTTCTGTACGTGGCCGTGTTCCCGGCCCTGCTCGCCTATTATTTCTGGAATCTGGGAGTCGCCGCGATCGGCGCCGCGCGCGCCGGCGTGTTCATGCACCTGATGCCCTTCCTCGGCGCGGCCATGGGCTTCGCCTTTCTCGGCGAACGCTTCGGCGTGCACCACGCCGTCGGCATGGCGCTGATCATCGCCGGGGTTACGATTGCGTCTCGCAAATGGGCTGGCTGACCGACTGGCGCCGCAAGCGCGTGCTTGCCAGGCATCGCATGGACGACTCGCTTTGGCGAGCGGCGACGCAGGGTCTGAAATTCATTCGTGGGAAAGAGAAACTGAAGCAGCTGGTCTTGCTGTTTCTCGCCGAGAAGGAGTTCTCCGGCGCGCACGGCATGGAGGTTACCGACGCGATGCGCGTCTCGATCGCCGCGCAGGCCTGCCTGCCGATCCTCGAGCTGGGCCTGGACTGGTACTCCGGCTGGACCGGCATCGTCGTCTACCCGGGCGACTTCCGCGTGCGGCGCTCCGAGCTCGACGAGCACGGCGTGATGCACGAATGGGACGACGAGCTGGCCGGCGAGGCGATGCCGGGCGGACCGGTCGTGCTTTCGTGGGACGCCGCCGCCAACGATCCCTACATCAACGTCGTGATCCACGAGTTCGCCCACAAGCTCGACATGCTGAACGGCGAAGCGAATGGCATGCCGCCGCTTCACGCCGGCATGGACCGGCGTGCCTGGAAGGCGGCTTTCGACGAGGCCTACCGGGGCCTTTGCGACGCGGTCGAGCGCAGCCAGGACACCTGGCTCGATCCCTATGCGGCCGAGGATCCGGCGGAGTTCTTCGCGGTGATCAGCGAGGCGTTCTTCGAAGCCCCCCGTGAGACGCAGCGCCGCTATCCGGCCGTCTATGACCAGCTGAGGCTCTTTTACCGGCAAGATCCTGCGGCATGATCAGACCCGGCTGGCGATGTCGATGACGGTCTTCTCGTCGGGAAACGCGATGCCGAGGAACTCGAGATACATCGGCACCTGGGCGTCCATCATGTGCTGGCCATGCTGCACCCGCATGCCGCGCGCCTGCGCCGCCTGCAACAGGCGCGTTTCCTTCGGCTTCATGATGATGTCGCAGACCATCGTGCTCTGCGGTAGTTGTGCCGGGTCGAAGGGCATCGGATCCCCGGGTTTGAGTCCGCAGGGCGTGGCGTTGATCGCGTAGTCCACCGCTCCAGGCGGCGCCGTCACGATCTCGACCGGCACTTTCGGGTAATAACGCTTCAGCCGTTCGACGAGCTCCGCGGCACGCCTCGTATTCGTTTCAGTTACGTGGAGTTTTTTAACTTCTGATTCGGCTAACGCGGCCGCGATGGCTGAGCCGCCGCCGCCGACGCCCACCAGCCAGACGCTCGCGCCCTTCACCGAATGACCGCGCAGCTCCAGGCCGCGTACGAAACCCGCGCCATCGACGATATCGCCAAAGAGCTTGCCGTCCGGGTCGAGCCGCACCAGGTTGACCGCGCCTGCTGCCTGCGCGCGAGGCGAGAGCCGGTCGAGCATCGCGCCGATCGCCGGCTTGTGCGGGATCGCAACCGTGATGCCGCGGAAATTGCGCACCGTCCGCAAGGCCTGCACCACCGTGCGCAGGCCTTCGTGGTCGACATGCATCGGCACCCATACCGCATTGATTCCCAGCTTCTCGAATATGACTTGCATCACCTCGGGAAGGCGGACCTGCGCCACGGGATCGCCGGGCGTGGCGTAGATCAGGGTGTTGCCGTCGATCATCGCACCGCCGCGTCGGCCATCGCGCCGCCCAGAAACAGCTGTCCCACCCGCGGGTCGGCGAGGATCGCGCTCGCGGCGCCTTCGATCCGCGTGCGGCCCAGCTCGAGGACCACGCCGAAGTCCGAGATTTCGAGCGCGCGCCTGGCATTCTGCTCGATCATCAGGATTGAGACGCCCTGCGCGCGCAGGTCCTGCAGGATGCCGAAGATCTGCTGCACCAGCACCGGCGAAAGGCCGATCGACGGCTCGTCGATCAGCATGAGGCGCGGCTCGAGGAGCAGGCCGCGCGCGATTTCGAGCAGCTTCTGCTGGCCGCCCGAAAGCGTCGAAGCCTGCGCGGTGGCCTTTTCGCGTAGCACGGGAAAGCGCGCCAGGACCGACTCGATGCGCGCGGCGATGTCCGCGCCGGGCGCCGCCGCCGTCGCGCCGAGCTCCAGGTTGTGCAGCACGCTCAGCTCCGGAAACACGTTGCGCCCCTGCGGCACGTAGGTCATCCCCAGCTCGAGCAGTCGGCGCGGATCGAGGTGCGTGATGTCGCGGCCGTCGAACACGACCCGGCCGCGCTGTACCGGCAACAGGCCGAAGATGGCCTTGAAGAGCGTCGACTTGCCTGCGCCGTTGGGGCCGATCACGGTGGTGATGGCGCCGCGCGCGACCCTGAAGCTCGTCCCGTTCAGGACGGTGAGCTTGCCGTAGCCGCTAACCACGTCCTCGAGCGCAAGAATGTCAATGTCCAAGATAAGCTTCGATGACCGTGCGGTCGCTGCGAATTGCCTGCGGCGCGCCCTCGGCGATGATGCGCCCTTCGGCGAGAACGAGGATGCGGGTGCACAAGGACATGACGAATTCCATGTTGTGCTCGATGACGACGAACGTCGCCCTTTCGGCCTCGTTGATCGCCTTGAGGCGCTCGCGCAGGCCGGCGAGCATCGTCGGGTTGACGCCGCCCGCCGGCTCATCGAGCAGGACCAGGCGCGGGCCGGCCATGAAGGCCATCGCCACGTCGAGCAGCTTCTGCTGGCCGTAGCTCAGCGCCCCGGCGCGCTCGTCGGCGAGCGCGGCGAGGCGGAAGAATTCGATCATGCGGTCGGCCGCGGCGGTGAGCCCGGCGTCGCGCGGCCCGAGCAGGCGCGACCACATCGACCCCGCGTGCTCCTGGGCGGCGAGCACGAGGTTTTCGCGCACCGAGAGCTGCGGGAAGACCTGCAGCAGCTGGAACGTGCGGCCGATGCCCAGGCGGTTCAGGTCGCAGGGCCGCATGCCGGTGATCGGCCGGCCGTCGACGCGCACTTCGCCGTCGGAAGGCGCGAGCTGGCCGAGGATGCAGTTGAACAGCGTCGACTTGCCCGAGCCGTTCGGCCCGATGAGGCCGAGAATCTCGCCCGCGCGCACCTCGAAGGACACGCCGTTGACGGCGCCGATGCCGCCGAACGACTTCTTCAAGTCGCGCACTTCGAGGACGGGCGCGGTCACGAAGACGCGGGCTTGCGCAAGCGCTCGGCGAGGCCGAGCAGGCCCGAGGGACAGAACGCGAGCAGGACCACCACGCACACGGCGTAGGCGATCAGATAGAGCCCTTCGCCGAAGCGCAGCCACTCGGGCAGCAGCACCGAGAGGGCGGCGCCGAGGAAGGGCCCGAAAAAGCGGCCGGTTCCGCCGACGATCACCATCAGCAGCAGATTGAACGACAGGCCGAGCGCAAAGGCGCCGGGCTCGATGAACTGGACCAGCGGCGCGTACAGCACTCCCGAGATGCCGCCGAGCGCCGAGCCGAGCGCGAAAGCCATCAGGGTGTAGCGCCGCGTGTCGACGCCGAGCGAGGAAGCGCGCATCGGGTTCTCGCGCAGCGCGGTAAACGCACGCCCCCAAGGCGAGCGGATCAGCCGCCAGGTGACGAGCGACACGAGCGCGAGAACGCCGAGGCAGAAAAAATAGAAGTCGAGCGGCGCGCGCGTCGACCAGCCGAAGAGCGCGGGCCGCGGGATGCCGGTGATGCCATAGACGCCTCGCGTGAGCCACTCCTCGTTGCGCAGAACCAGGAACACCAGCGTGGCGAACGACAGCGTGACGAAGGCGAGATAGTGGTGCGCGACGCGCAGGGCCGGATAGCCGAGCAGCCAGCCGACGACGAAGCAAATCAGCGTGGCAGCGGCGAAGGCGGCAGCAAGCGGCCAACCCTGCGTGGTGAGCAGCGCCGCGGTGTACGCGCCGATGCCGACGAATGCGCCCTGCGCCAGCGAGATCTGGCCCGCGTAGCCGAGCGTCAGATTGAGGCCGATCGCGGCGATCGTCATCACCGCCCAGAGGCTGAGGAGATAGATGCCGTAGGGCTTCAGGCCGAAAGGCAGGGCGAGAAGCAGGACGAGCGCGGCGGCCGCGGCGATGAAGCGCGCATTGCGCGCGGGCTTCATACGGTGCGCTCCTCGGCGCGCCCGAGCAGCCCCTGGGGCCGCCACAGGATCACGGCGATGAGCAGAAAAAGCGGGATCGCGGCGCGGTACTGCGCGGACACATAGGCGGCGACGAAGTTGTCGATGACGCCGAGCAGCAGGCCGCCGGCGATGGCGCCGCGCACCTGATTGAAGCCGCCGACGATCGCGGCGACGAATGCGGCGAGCCCGAGCGTTTCGCCGTTGGTGAACTTGGCGAGGTAGATCGGGCTGACCAGGAACGACGCGAGCGCCACCAGGCCGGCATTGATGAGAAACGTATAGAGGATCATGCGCTGCACCGGGATGCCGAGCGCGCGCGCGAGTGCCGGGTTCTGCGCGGTGGCCTGCATGCGCCGGCCGGTGCGCGTCCCGCCGAGGAAGTACTGCAGGACCGCGACGGCGGCCACCGCCACCGCGATGATGACCAGGTTCTGCACCGATACGACCGCGGCGCCGAGCTGCAGGTTGGTCGTCGCCCAGGCGGCGGGAAAAGGCTGCGCGTCCGCGGCGTAGAACTCCTTCACACCCTCCTTCAGCAGGATGGCGAGCGCGATGGTCGAGGTCACGAGCGGCAGCACGCCGTGCCGGATGATGGGGTCGACCACCAGCTGCTTGAAGAGCAGGCCGAGCACGAGCAGCGCGGCGGCGAATCCGGCGAGCAGCGCCGCCGGAAAGGAAAGGCCGCCAAATTTCATCGCCGCGAGGACGAAGAAGGCGGGCAGCATCACGAACTCGCCCTGCGCGAAGTTGATCGTCTGCGAGGTCTGCCACACCAGCACGAAGCCGATCGCGACCAGCGCGTAGATGCCGCCGGTCGCCAGACCGGCGAGCAGCAGTTGCAAGAAGTCGGTCAGCGGCTACTGGCCCAGCTTGGGCAACGTCTGCACGATCTTCTGCTTGCCATCGACCACTTCTGCGAGGAAGCTGATGCGGTCGATGTCGCCGTTGCTGTCCCAGCTCGTCTCCATCAGGATGCCGGGCTCCTGCTCCGGCTTGATGGTCAGGCCGTGCATGGTTTTCGCGAGCAGCTTGCGGTCAAACTTGCCGATCCTCTCGGTCGCGTGCTTGACGGCATACACGCCGGTATAGCCCTTGATGCCGTTGTGATCCGGCACGTAGCCGAAGCGCTTGCCGAATTTCGCCTTGAACGCGAGCACCGCGGGAATCGGCGCGTCGGCGGACAGGCCGACGTGACCGCGCACGCCGTTGGCCGCGTCGCCCGCCAGATCGATCACTTTCTGCCCGAGCAGGGTCGTCTCGCCGACGAGCGGCTTCGCGATGCCCTGCTTGCGCGCCTCGCGCAGGAAGCGCGCGCTTTCCTCCTCGTTGGTGTAGACGAAGATGACGTCGGCGTTGGCGCTCTTCACCTTCACGACGTCGGCGGCGAAATCGAGCTGGCCGGACTCGGTCGAGACGTCGGCGACGACCTTGATGTTGCGCGCCGCCATCTCCTTAATGAACGTGTCGCGCCCGCCCTTGCCGAAGTCGTTGTTCACCCAAAGCACGGCCACGGTCTTCGCCTTCAGGCCGTCGCGGATGTAGTTGGCGATCTTGGGCATGCTCATCTGCTGCCCGAACGAGGTGCGGAAGATGTACGGGTTGCCCGCCTGGGTGATGTCGGCCGCTTCCGCTCCGGTGATCTGCGGCACCTCCGCCTGCTGGCAGAGGATCATGTTGACCTTCACCGAGCCGGAGAACACCGGGCCGAGGATGACGTAGGGGTCGCTGTCGATCGCCTTCTGCACTTGCGCGCGCGAGATGCCGGGATTGCTTTGCGTGTCGGACTGCGGCGCGCTGATCTTGCGCCCGAGGATGCCGCCCCTCGCGTTGATCTCCTCGATGGCGAGCACGGCGCCGTCGCGGAAATTCGTGCCGGACACCGCCCCGGCGCCCGACAGCTCGATGACGATCGGCATGTTCACCGTCTGCTGCGCGGAGGCGCCTGCCGCGCCGAGCGCGAGGCTGATGGCAATAAAGGTCTTCATCATTTGACGTTCTCCAATCATTTGGGTGTCTTGGCGACGATATCGGCTTCGAGCATTATGCGCAGCTCCGGCGTCACCTTCGGGTTGCCGCCGAACCACTTGCGAAAGCCGAAGCCGGCCTGCTGCAGCAGCATGCCCAGGCCGTCCACCGTGCGATGGCCGCGCGCACGCGCCTTGGCGAGCAGGCCGGTCTCGAGCGGAACGTAGACGACGTCGTAGACGACAGCGCCTTTTTTGAGCGGGCCGAGATCGATCTCGAGCGGCGGCTTTCCCGCCAGGCCGAGCGAGGTGCAGTTGACGAGCAGATCCGCCTCGCGCAGCAGCCGCGGCACGGCGTCGAAGCCGTGCGCCTCGACCCCAAAGCATGCTGCAAGGTCCTCGGCGCGCGAGACTGTTCGATTAACGACATGCACTTCGGCGCCGCGCTGCTTCAGCGCGTACACCGCCGAGCGGCCGGCGCCGCCGGCGCCGAGCACCAGCGCGCGGCAACCGGGCACGTTCCAGCCCGGCGCACGATCATCCAGGTTGGCAATGAAACCGTGGGTATCGGAATTGCCGCCCATCAGCCCGCCGTTCTCGAGCCACAGGGTATTCACCGCGCCCACCGCTTCAGCCGCCGGGTCGTGCCCCGCCGCCAGGCGATATGCCGCTTCCTTGTGCGGCACGGTGATGTTGCCGCCGACATACCCGTTCGCCTCGAGATGCGTGACGAAGGCGGGAAATTCCTCCGGCGTGAGGTCCTTCAGCTCGTAGGCGCCTTCGATTCCCAGCGTCTTCAGCCAGTAGCCGTGGATCATCGGCGAGCGCGAATGCGCCACCGGATGGCCCATCAGGCATGCGCGGCGCCGCGCCGTCTTCACGCGCCGCCGCCTACAGCGGAGAGAACGACGTCGATTTCAGGATGCGGCACTCCTGATGCTGGTGGGCGCCGAGCTCGCGGCTCTTCTGCAGATACGCCTGGAACGCCGCATCGGCCATCAGCGCATCGCGCTTGCGCTCGCGGTCGGCCTGGCTGTCGTACTTCCAGACGTGCACCACCTGGTTGAGCGGCCCGACTTCGGTCGTCGCGTACAGGACCGGCTCGCCGCAGTGCTTCACCTGGGTCGGATGGCCGTGCTCCTGGTAGAGCTTCAGCCAGGCGGCGAACTTGTTGTTGTGCAGCGTGTAGATGCGCAGGTCGAAGATCATCCGGCCCTCCTCCAAGGGATCGCGCCGGCAGTATACGATAAGGTCATGCACCCTCTAGCCTTGTACGACCAGCTCACAGCGCACCGCACGCGTTTCCTGCGCATCGACGAGCTTTGCGCACGCGCCGCCGAGGCCGCGCCGCGGCTGCTGCCCGCCCAGCGGGAGCTGGAAGCCGAAGCGAATCTCGCGCAGCGCGACAAGAAAGGGCTGGAAAAGGCGCAGGGCGAATTCCTGTCGCGAGTGCTCGCCGACCCGGCGTGCGGCACGCATCTATGCCACGCCATGCTCCTGCCGCGGCAGGAATCGATCGCCTTGCTGCCAAAATTCGAAAAGACCGGACAGGCAGACCTGAACGGCGCACAGCTCGTGCGCCACGGCAAGGCATCCATCGTCACGATGCGTAATCCGCGCTATCTGAACGCCGAGGACGAATCGACCCTCGAGGGCATGGAGATCGCGGTCGACCTCGCTCTGCTCGATCCGCAGACCGAGGTCTGCGTGCTGCGCGGCGCGGCCGTCGAGCATCCGAAGTTCGCCGGCCGGCGCCTGTTCGGCGCGGGCATCAACCTCACGCACCTCTACCAGGGCAAGATCCGCTTCCTGTGGTACCTGATCCGCGACCTGGGCTACGTCAACAAGATCTATCGCGGGCTCGCCTTCGCCGATGCCTCGCCCGAGGAGAAGACCATCGAGAAGCTCTGGATCGCGGCGCTCGAGGGCTTCGCTATCGGCGGGCATTGCCAGATCCTGCTGACGATGGACTACATCATCGCCGCGCAGGACGCCTACATGACGCTGCCGGCGCGCAAGGAAGGCATCATTCCGGGCGCCGCCAACCTGCGGCTGCCGCGCTTCGTCGGCGACCGCATCGCGCGCCAGGCGGTGATGGCCGAGCGCCGCATCGACTGCGCGAGCCCGGAAGGGCGGCTGATCTGCGATGAGATCGTTCCGGTGGCGGACATGGACGCGGCGCTCAGCCGCACCGTGGAAAAGCTGACCGGCTCCGGCGTGGTCAGCGCCGCCGGCAACCGGCGCGCGTTCCGCGTCGGCGAGGAGCCGCTCGATCTGTTCCGCCGCTACATGGCGGTGTACGCCCGCGAGCAGGCATACTGCCACTTCAGCCCGGCGCTCATCGCCAACCTCGAGAGAAACTGGAAAATAAAATGAAAATTCTGATCCTGCACGGTCCCAACCTGAACCTGTTCGGCCGCCGCGAGCCTCACATCTACGGCACGATGACGCTCGCCGAGATCAACCAGCGCCTGCAGGCGCTCGCACGCGAGATCGATGTAGAGCTGATCATTGTTCAATCCAACCTCGAAGGTGTCCTCGTCGACACGCTTCACCAGCACATGGATGGCGTCGCCGGCGCGCTCATCAACCCGGCGGGATTGACGCAGTACAGCGTATCGCTGCACGACGCGATCAAGGCGATGCCGTTCCCGGTGATCGAAGTCCACATGTCCAATATCGCGGCGCGCGAGGAGTGGCGGCACCACTCGATCATTTCCCCGGCGGTGAAGGGCACGGTGCAGGGCCTGGGTTGGCGTTCCTACAGCGCCGCGCTGCGCGCACTGGTGGAACTTCTCAAGGAAAAATAGCCTAACGCACGCGCTCCAGCCGCCTGCTGTAGGCCGACATCGCGAAGCAGAACAGGAAGTAGACGAGCGCCGCGAAGAGATAGGCCTCGGTGCCGAATCCCGTCCATGCCGGATCGGTAAGCGACACCTTGATCGTCTGCAGCAGGTCGAAAAGGCCGATGATGGCCACGAGCGAGGTGTCCTTGAAAAAGCCGATGATGGTGTTGACCAGAGGCGGCACCGCGATGCGCAGCGCCTGCGGCAGGATCACCGTCCCGGTCTTCTGCCAGTAGGTGAGACCGAGCGCATCCGCCGCCTCATACTGGTGTCTCGGAATCGCCTGCAGTCCGCCGCGCACCACTTCTGCGAGATAGGCGGCGGCAAAGAAGATCAGGGCGAGTTGCGCGCGTAGCAGCTTGTCGATCGACACGCCGGCCGGCAGGAACAGCGGCAGCATCACCGAAGCCATGAACAGGACCGAGATCAGCGGCACGCCGCGGACGAGCTCGATGAAGCCGACGCAGAGCGCCTGGATCACCGGCATGTCCGAGCGCCGCCCGAGCGCGAGCAGGATCGAGAGCGGAAAGGCAAGCGCGATGCCGAAGGTGCTGAGGAGCAAGGTGAGGATCAGCCCGCCCCAGCGCTCGTTCTCGACGTAAGGCAGCCCGAATAGGCCGCCCCACATGAGTACAGCGATTACGGATAATCCGGCCAACCACAAAACTGCCAGCCACCATCTCCAAAAGATTCTCCAAGCACTAAGAAACCAGAGCAGAATCAAAAACACGCTGGCAAGCGCGGGACGCCAGTGCTGCTCGTAGGGATAGGTGCCGAAGAGGATGAAGCGGTGCTTCTCGGCGATGAATCCCCAGCAGGCGCCGCTCGCCGCGCGGCAGGCCTTCGAATCGGGCTGCCAGACCGCGTGGACGAATGCCCAGTCGATGAACTTCCACGCCAGAAAGAAAATGACGAGCGCAAGAACGGCTGAAAAGACCTTGTTCATTTGAGGCGCGCGTTGTACCAGTTCATCAACGCGGAAACGGCGAGGCTGATGGTCAGGTACACCGCCATGATGATGGCGATGCCTTCGATCGCCTGCCCGGTCTGGTTGACGGTGGTGTTGGCGATCGACACCAGGTCCGGGTAGCCGATCGCCACCGCGAGCGAGCTGTTCTTGATGAGGTTGAGATACTGGCTGGTCATCGGCGGCACGATGACGCGCAGCGCTTGCGGCAGCACCACGTAGCGCATCGCGAGGCGCCGGGTGAGGCCAAGCGCGTACGCAGCCTCGAACTGGCCGCGCGGGACGGAGAGCACGCCGGCGCGCACGATCTCGGCGATGAACCCGGCTGTGTAGGTGACAAGACCGATCAGCAGCGCAGCGAACTCCGGCGTGATTGCCAGGCCGCCGCTGAAGTTGAAGCCGTCGAGAACCGGGACGCTGCCCGGCAGCGGAAAAAAGATTCCCCGGTTCGAAAGGAACACGCCGGGCAGCGGCTGCAGGGCCTCGCGCGGCGGCGGCAGCGCTTCGGTGATCGTCACGTACCAGAAGAACAGCTGCACCAGCAGCGGCACGTTGCGCATGAACTCGACGTACGCGCGACTGACGGTTTTCAACAAACGATTTCTTGATACAAGAAAGAGGCCTATCGCGGTGCCGAGCACGGTGGCGAGCACGATGCCGATCAGCGATGCCTTGAAGGTGTTCGCCAGCCCGACGGCGAGCGCCTTGAGGTAGGTGTCCGAGGCGCTGTAGCGCTGGAACGCCGCCTCGCCGATCTCGAAGCCGGCTTCGCGCCAGAGAAATGCGAAACCGCTGGCGATCCGCCGCGCTTCCAGGTTGGCAAGCGTGTTAGAAACGAGGTACCACACGACGCCGAGCACCGCCGCCAGCGCAACCGCCTGATACGCTATCCGCCTCCCCTTTCTATGATCGAGCGCCATGACCGCCCGTAAGCTTACCCGCCAGGACCTGCGCGAAGCCGCCGAGAAATTCAAGAACTGGGGCCGCTGGGGCCCGAATGACGAGATCGGCACGCTCAACTACACGCAGGCCGAGGACATCGTTGCCGCCGCGCGACTGGTGAAAAAGGGCAAAGTAATATCGCTCGCGCTCAACTTCGACAACAACGGGCCGCAGGGCGCGAAGAGCAAGTACCCGTCGCTCGGCCGCATCAACCCGGTGCACACCATGCTGCGCACGGGCACCGATGCGTATTCCGGCGTGCTCGACCATCGCGGCATCCGCGCCGCCGACGACATGGTGGTGATGCCGCTGCAGTGCGGCACGCAATGGGACGGCCTCGGCCACATCTTCTACGAGAACTACATGTGGAACGGCTACGACTGCCGCGAGGTGACTTCCTCCGGCGCGCAGAAGTGCGGCATCGAGAAAACGAAGGCGAGGATGGTCGGCCGCGGCGTGTTCCTCGACGTGCCGAAGGCGCTCGGCATCGATGTCCTGCCCGATGGACACGCCATCACCAGCGAAGAACTGGACAGAACTGCAAAGAAGGAAAACATGGAGGTGCGTCGCGGCGACTACGTCATCGTGCGCACCGGGCAGATGGAGGCCAAGCTCGCCGCCGGCAGCTGGGATGGCTATCCCGGCGGTGACGCGCCGGGCTTCTCTTTCGAGACCCTCGACTGGATCCACCGCAGGCAGATCGCCGCGATCGCAGCCGATACCTGGGGCTGCGAGGTGCGGCCGAACGAGACCGAACCGGGCATCAACCAGCCCTGGCACTGGATCACGATCCCGATCATGGGCCTGACGATGGGCGAGATCTTCTATCTTGCCGAGCTCGCCAAGGACTGCGCGGCGGACGGCGTGTACGAATTCCTGTTCGTCGCGCCCGCGATCCCAATTACCGGGGCCGTAGGCTCGCCCACGAATCCGTTGGCAATTAAATGAAAGCCAGCGGAGCGCAGGTCCTCGCGGACATGCTCGCCGGCTACGGCGTGTCGCACGTCTTCATGGTGCCGGCGGTGCTGCGCCGCACGTTTGCGGAAATGGAACGCCGCACGGCGATTTACCGGGTGCATTGCCATGGAGAAAAAGCCGCCGCCTACATGGCCGACGGCTACGCGCGCGCATCCGGCAAGCCGGGCGTCTGCATGGCGCAGGTGGTCGGCGCGCTGAACCTCGCCGCCGGACTGCGCGACGCCTGTCTCGCGCACTCGCCGGTGATCGCCTTCACCGGCGGGCGCGATCCGAAGACCAAGTTCCGCAAGGTGTACCAGGAGATCGACGACGTGCCGGCGTTCGAGCCGGTGACGAAGTGGAACGCGACCGTCGATGCGGTCGAGCGTTTTCCGGACATGGTGCGCCAGGCATTTCGCGTCGCCACTTCGGGCGCGCCAGGCCCGGTGCACCTGCAGTTCCGCGGCAACGAAGGGCAGCTCGACCAGGAAGAAGCCGAGATGGAGCCGCTGGTCGAGCCGCAGTTCGCGCGCGTGCCGGCGTTCCGGCTCTTACCAGATCCTCAATCGGTGAACACCGCGCTCGAGTTGCTTCAAAAAGCAGAAAGGCCCGTGATCGTCGCCGGAGGCGGAGTGCGCTGGTCGGGCGCGGGGCCCGAGCTCGTCGCGCTCGCCGAAACGCTGTCGATCCCGGTCGCCACCTCGCTCAACGGCAAGGATTGCATTCCCGCCACGCATCCGCTTTCGGTCGGCGTCGTCGGCAGCTACTCGCGCGAAAGCGCGAACCGCGTCGTCGCCGCCGCCGACCTGGTGTGCTTCGTCGGCACTTCCGCGGGCGGCATGACGACACATGTCTGGACGGTGCCCAAGATCGGCGTTGCGGCGATCCAGATCGATATCGAGCCGGAAGTGATCGGCCGCAACTATCCGGTGAAGATCGGCATTCTCGGCGATGCCAAGCTTACCTTGGCCGCTCTCTTAGAAAGTGCTGCTCCTGTTTCCCATCGCGCGAGATGGCTTGAACAAGCAAAAGCCATCTGCAGGGAATGGCGGGACAAATACCGGTCCGCCTTCGAGTCAGATGCCGTTCCGATCCGGCCCGAGAGGATCTGCGCCGAGTTGTCGCGCCATGTGCCCGAGGACGCGATCGTGCTGTCCGACACCGGCCATGCCGGCATGTGGATGGGCGGGATGTACGACGTGCGAGGGCGCCAGAGCTTCATGCGCAGCGCCGGCCACCTGGGCTGGGCGTTCCCCGCGGGTCTCGGTGCAAAATGCGCCGCGCCCGGCCGGCCGGTGGTGACCTTCACCGGCGATGCCGGCCTGTGGTATCACATCGGAGAGATCGAGACCGCGGTGCGCTGGAACATCGCCGCTGTCACCGTAGTAAACAACAATGCGAGCGGCAACCAGTCGAAGCGCGGCTTCGACCGCGCCTACGGCGGCGAGCAGACCGCGAAAGCACGCGAGCTGTGGACCTACCGCATGGTCGACTTCGCGCGGCTTGCCGCGGATATCGGCGCCCTCGGCATTCGCGTCGAGCAGCCGCGCGAGTTTCCCGCGGCTCTGGAGAAGGCAATCAAAAGCGGCCAACCGGCGATCATCGACGTGGTCACCGATATCGAAGCCATTGCGCCCGCCGCAGTAAGCGGCTAGGGAGGAAGAAATGAAGAGTCTTTTCAAAACCCTGCTTTTTTTGATCGCCGGAACTGCGTTCGCCCAACCCTATCCCTCGAAACCCATCCGTGTCGTCGTGGCCTTCCCGCCGGGCGGCCCGGTGGACATCATCGCGCGCCTCATCGCGCCGAAACTCGGCGACACGCTCGGCCAGCCGGTGGTGGTGGAGAACAAGACCGGCGCGAGCGGCAACCTCGCCGCCGCGCAGGTCGCCAAGTCGGCGCCGGACGGCTATACGATCCTCGCCCACTCCTCGGCTTACGCCGTGAATCCGGCGCTGTTCGCCGATCCGGGCTACGACCCGCGGAAGGATCTCATCCCAGTCGCGGTCGTCGCCTCGCAGCCGAACCTGATCCTCGTCAATGCCGACTTCCCGGCAAAGACGCTCGCCGAGCTGCTGCAGATGGCGCGCACGCAGAAGCTCGCCTTCGCATCGCCCTCCAGCGGCACCACGCCTCACCTCACCGCGGAGAACCTTTTCAAGGTGCGCGCCATGGTCGACATCACCCACGTGCCGTTCCGCGGCGCCGGCCCCGCGGTCGCCGCGCTCCTCGGCGGCCAGCCGCCGATCGGCTCGCTCGCCGGCTCGGGGCCGATGCCGCACATCAAGTCGGGCAAGCTGCGGGCGCTCGCGGTGTCATCCAGCCGGCGCCTGCCCTCGCTCCCCGACGTGCCGACGCTCGGCGAGCTCGGCTATCCCGGGATGGAGGACTACACGTGGGTGGGACTTTTCCTGCCGGCGGGAACGCCTGCGGACATCGCGCAGAAGCTGAACGACGCAGTGCGGCGCGCCGTGCAAAGCCCTGATTTCCGCGAGCGGCTGGACGCGCTCGCCTTCGACGCGACCGCAGCGCCGCTGCGCGAGACGGCCGACTACGTAAGAAGCGAGCTGGTGAAGTGGGCCAAAGTCGTGCGCGACACGGGTGCCAAGGCGGAATAGCGCTGTCAGCCGACCCCGATGGTTATTGGACCGGTAAACACCGTCATGCCGGGCAGCGACATTATTTCCAGGAACACATTCAAAAAGTAGTACTGGAGACCCGAGAAGGCCAGCAGCGTGAGCAAGGTGGCCTTCGCGGCAAGCCGCCAGCGGCGCACGCTCGGCAAGTCGGGCGCGTTTCCGCGAATCAGCAATCCATCGACGTATCGCCGGGCGTCTTCGCGTGTCCTGATGGTTCTTTCCATTGGCGCGAGTTGTTGTTGATTTGCGCGCCATCGTACAGCTACAAGCGACGAAGTAAATCGAAAGCGTTTATCCGTTTGTAGTATTTTCGCTGCCCGGAAGAAAGTTTTTGTCAGCGCAGCGGCGGCGCGTACATCAAGCCCCCCTGGTTCCACAGGCGGTTCAAGCCGCGCTCGAAGCCGAGCGGCTTAAGGTTGGCGTCGAAGCTCTCGGCGTAATTGCCGACCTGTCTTACGATCTGGTAGGCCCACTTGTTGTCCAGGCCGAGCATCTTGCCGATGTCGCCGCTGCCGCCGACGAAGCGCTGGATGGTCGGGCTGCCGCCTTTCGCCTGCTGATCGATATTCTGCGAGCTCAAGCCGAGCTCCTCGGCCTCGAGCATGGCGAACAGCGACCACTTGACGATGTCGAACCAGCGGTCGTCGCCGTGGCGTACGGCGGGTCCTAGCGGCTCCTTGGAGATCATCTCGGGCAGGATCACGTGCTCGTCGGGCTTCGGCGCGCGCGAGGCGCGCAGCGCGATCAGGCCCGAGTGGTCGGTGGTGAACGCGTCGCAGCGCCCGGCGAAGTAGGCATTCAGCACCTCCTCCAGCTTCTCGATCACCACCGGCTTGAATTTCATGTTGTTGGCGCGGAAGTAATCGGCGAGGTTGAGCTCGGTGGTGGTGCCCGGCTGCAGGCATACCGTCGCGCCGTCCAATTGCTTGGCGCTCTTAATTTTGGCCTTCTTCGGCACCATGAAGCCCTGGCCGTCGTAGTAATTGACGCCGACGAAGTTGAGCCCGAGGCTGGTGTCGCGCGAAATGGTCCAGGTGGTATTGCGCGAAAGGACGTCGACCTCGCCCGACTGAAGCGCGGTAAAGCGCTGCTGCGCGGTGAGCGGCGTGTAGCGCACCTTCTTCGCATCGCCGAACACCGCCGCCGCGACCGCGCGGCACACGTCGACGTCGATGCCGCGCCATACGCCCTTGGAGTCGGGCTGCGAGAAGCCCGCTATCCCGGTGCTCACGCCGCACTGCAGATGACCCCTGGAGCGAACGGAGTCGAGGGTGTTCTGGCCGAGGACCGAAGTGACGAAGGCAAGCGCAGCGAAACACAAACCGCTTTTCATGTCGCTTCTCCCCCGAGAAGAAAATCGCGCACGATCGCGATCTGATCGGCGTGCATCAAGGTCGGAGCATGACCTACGTCGGGGATTTCGATCACCTTCGCCTTCGGGCCGCGGCGCGTCATCTGCGCGGCAGTTTCCGGGCTGAGCAGGTCCGAGAACGCGCCGCGCAGCACGAGCGTCGGGCAGCGCACGGCATCGTATACCGGCCAGAGTTCCACGTCTTTTTCTGGAACTGCAAAAGCCGCCGCGATGCGCGGGTCATAGCGCGGGCGATAAATGCCGTCATCGCATTGACGCACCCAGCTCTCGGCGAGCAAACGCCATTCGTCGTCGCTGTGCTGGCCGAACGGCGCCGAGATGCGCCGCACGTACTCTTCCGCCTGCGCCATATCCGGGAACTCGGGCTGCAGGCCGACGTAGGTCGCAATGCGCTCGAGCGCCGTCTTGGCGATCACCGGTCCCGCCTCGTTCAGCACCAGTTTTCTCACCGGGCTGCCGGCCTGCGCGGCGAGCGCCATGCCGATCAGGCCGCCCATCGAGGTGCCGACCCAGTGCACCGCGTCGACGTCGAGCCGCGCAATCAGCGTCACCATGTCCGCGACGTACTGCGGGATGGCGTACAGCATCGGATCGGCGAGCCGGTCGGAGTCGCCGCGGCCTGCGACATCGGGGCAGACGACGCGGAACTGGTCGCACAGCTCGCGCGCAAGAGTGTCGAAATCGCGCGCCGAGCGCGTCAGGCCGTGCACGCAGACGAGCACGTCGCGGTTGCGCGGGTCGCCCCGCTCGAGGTAGGCCACGCGGTGCAGGCCCTCCGGCGAGGCGCACTGCACCGAGCGGCGCCTCGGCTCGATCGCTACGCCGGGGTCAGCCATTGCGCGGCGAGCGCCTCGCGCACCTCGCGGCCGGCGGCGTCGAGCGAGGAGAACTCGAGCCCGCTCGGCCGCAGCAGCGCGAGCTTCTCCGATTTGAGGTTCGCGCCGCGCACCGGGTAACCGTAGCCGGCGTAGCGCGCGCGCTCGAGCGCCGCCTCTTCTTCGTCATACCAGAGCCATTCCGCGACGAAGCCGAAGGCGAGATCTTCGAGCGGCGCATCGGGCGTATCGGGCTTTACCAGCTCGAGCACGCCGTCGCGGTAGCGGAAATACGTGTGGCGATCGCAATTCGCGGCGTAGCCGATGAATGCGTCGCCGCTCCTGCGGCAAACCATGGCGAGCAGCAGCCTGCCGTCGTCGGCCACGCGAACGTCGACGCCCGCGCGGCCCGGCTGCGCTGCGGATTCCTGCACCACGCGGCCGTTCTCGATCACCGCGCGGCCGCGCACGCCATCGTGCTCCCATTGCGCCTCGACGCGCAGCTCGGGAAAGTCGCCCGAGGCCGCGGCGAAGGCCGGGAACGGGATGCCGGTCTTCGGCTGGAAGCGGTACTCCAGGACGCC
Source organism: Burkholderiales bacterium (assembly GCA_035602335.1). Classification (GTDB taxonomy): domain Bacteria; phylum Pseudomonadota; class Gammaproteobacteria; order Burkholderiales; family SG8-39; genus SCGC-AG-212-J23. The sequence goes on along the minus strand of DATNMK010000076.1, from coordinate 3,993 downwards.
TTCGGCGTGGTGCTCGGTGTAGGGTTCGGCGTCGATATCGCGCACCATCAGCCAGCGCAGGCGTTCGCGGAAGTCCGCGAGCCGTCCTGCGCCGGTGATGCGAACGACCGCCGTGAACACCCCGGATCAGGCGCCGTACTTGAACGACAGCGCAACCCGCGCGCGGAACTGCACGACCTTGCCGTCCTGGATCTTGACGTCGAGCTTCTCGATCTCGGCGATGCGCAGGTCGCGCAAGGTGCCGGCCGCCGTCTTGACTGCGTTGCGCGCCGCGTCCTCCCAAGAAGTGCTGCTGGTGCCGATCACTTGGGTGATGCGATAGACGGTGTCGCCTTCCTTCTTGGCCATGGCTGGGTCCTCTCCTCGGTGGGTTGCTCTCAGGGTGCGGATGATCCGCAGAATCATTGTAGCCAATACCGCTGGCGCCGACGCCGCTCCGTACCTACTTCGATGCTCGCCGCTGCGAGGCGCACCGAAACGGCGCCGTCCAGATCGGTGCGCAGGACCTGCACGCCTGCGGCCCGGTAGCGCTCAAGCACCTCGCGGTTCGGGTGGCCGAAACGGTTGCGGTACCCCGCCGGCACTACCGCCCAGCGCGGCGCCACGGCTGCGATGAACTCGGCCGAAGAGGAAGTGCGGCTGCCATGGTGCGGAACCAGCAACACGTCCGCTTTTTGTCCGAGAATCCGCATTTCTGCAGCGCGTTCAATGTCGCCTGTCAGCAGCATCGCGCCAGCGGACGACGCGATCCGCAGTACGCAGCTTTGATTGTTGCGCCGCGTCGTTTTCTCGAGGAAAGCCGGGTGGACGAACTCGAAGCGCACGCCATCCCATTCCCATGCGCCTCCCGCCAGGCAGCGCCGCGGCGCCGCAACCAGAGCGTTCAGCGGGTGGCCCGACGGCAGGGAAGAGGCAATTGCGTCGGTGTCGACACTTTCCAGCACTGTAAGCGCGCCGCCCAGATGGTCGCTGTCTTCGTGGCTGAGCACGACGAGGTCGAGCCGCGCCAGACCCGCGGCACGCAGAAACGGCACGATTACCCGGCCGCCGCTATCGGCCTCGGCGCCATACGCGGGACCTGCGTCGTATAGAAGAGCGCGGCTCGACGTGCGCACCAGCACCGCGAGACCCTGCCCGACGTCGAGCGTGGTGATCCAGGCTTCGCCCGGCGGCGGCCCCGGCGGCACGACCATGAATGCCGGCGCCATCAGCGCGAGTCCGCCGGTGCGCCACGGCACGCCGCGCGGCGCGAGCAGCCAGGCCGCGCCACCCAGTGCGAGGAGCACACACCACAGAGGCGGCACATGCTGCTGCCACAGCGCGCCGGGCAGCGTTGCGCACCATTCCAGGAATTGCAGCAGCAGCTCGACCAGCCATGACGCGAGCTGGAGCAGCGCATCGACCGGGATTAGCGCCGCGACGAGAGCGAGCGGCGTGATCACCACCGAGACCACCGGGATCGCCACCGCATTGGCGAGCGGGCCCGCCACAGAAACCTGCCCGAAAAGCAGCAGCGCCGCCGGCGCGAGGCCGACCGTGATCGCCCATTGGATGCGTCCCCACTGTGCGAGGAACCGCCCGGCCGAGGTCCAGCCGGAAGCGACATAGAAAATCAGCATCACTGCGCCGAACGACAGCCACAGCCCGGGAGCGAGTGGCGCCCAGGGATCGAAAAGCATCACCGCGGCCAGCGCGAGCGCGAGCGTGCGCCCGGGCGAAGCGATGCGACCCGACCACAGCGCGATGGCGACCACCGTCACCATGTAGAAAGTGCGCTGCGCCGGCACCGCGAAGCCGGCGAGAAGCGTATAGCCGAGCGCCCCAATGATCGCTGCCGCCGCCGCAGCCTTTCTTGCCGGAAGATAAAGGGTAAATGTCGGCAAGCGTCGCCATACAGCAGCCACCAGCCACGCGAACAAGCCCGAGATCAGCGTCACGTGCAGGCCCGAGATGCTCATCAGGTGCGTGACGCCGGTGCGGTTGAAGAGCTGCCATTCCTCGCTTGAAATTGCGCGCTGGTCGCCGACCGCGAGCGCGGCGAGGATGCCGGCGGCCGGGGTCGCGCCGAGCGCGGCCTGGAAGCGCTCGCGCACCGCCTCGCGGGCCCTTTCGATCCAGTCCATGAAGCTGTTTCTCGATCCGATTCTGCGTTGCTCGCCGCGCGAGCGGATATAGCCGGTGGCGCCGATGCCGCGCTCGAGCAGCCACGCCTCATAGTCGAAGCCGTGCGGATTGACGCTGCCATGCGGCCGGCGCAGCCGTACCGTGAAACGCCAGCGCTCCCCCGGATGGACCATGCCGGCAAGGAGCGCCGGCTGGTCCTCGTACGCGGTGCTGCGGTACCAGGCGAGCAGGATCTTCGGCGGCAAGCGCTCGTCGGCGGATTCCACGTCGAATTCAAACCGCACATTGCGCTCGCCGATGGCCGGCAGGCCGGCGACGACGCCGACGACCTGGAGGTCGCGCCCTTCGAGCTCGGGCGAGAGCCAGTCCGCCATGCGCCAGTGCGCACAAGCCGCGGCCCAAAGAAACCCGGCGGCCAGGGCGAACAGCGCCGCGCCTCGCCAGCGAAGCACGGCAAGCGCCGTGCATAACGGCAGGAGCACCAGGCAGGCGAGCGAGGGCAACTGCGCCTGCTGCTGCAGGAGCGCCGCGCCGGCCGCGAACGCGAGCGCCGTCAGGGTCATCTAGAATCAACGCAGCCGCTTTGTTGCCGGCTGACACCCTTCTAGGAGCGAGATTTTCCCTGAGCTATGCCGCGCAAGTATTTCCGCAAGTACCTGCCCGATGCCGACACGGTGCGCTCGAGCCGGCTCGCCAAGCCCTTTGGAAGCTTGCTGCACCATCCGAACCTCTGGTGCCTTAACCGCAGGTCGTGCGCCGGCGCGGTGGCGATCGGCCTGTTCTGCGGCCTGATTCCCGGGCCGCTGCAGATGCTGGGCGCGCTGCTCCTCGCCATCCCGCTGCGCAAGAACATCCCGGTCGCACTGATCGTCACGCTCTACACCAACCCGCTGACCATCGTGCCGCTCTACATCATCGCCTTCGAGTATGGGCGGCTGCTTCTCGGCCTCGACCACGCAGCAGCCGGGATCACGCCGTTCGAGTTCGACTGGTCGGACTGGTTCGGCTCGGCGCGCGCGCTAAGCGAGTGGATGCTGAGCCTGGGCAAGCCGCTCGCGGTGGGGCTCGTCGCCCTCGCGCTGACGCTGGCTGCGCTGGGTTACCTTGCAGTGCAGCTTGCCTGGCGGGCGCACGTCGTCGCAGCGTGGAAGGCGCGCGCGAGGCGCCGGCGCCGCTAACCGATCGGCACGGTGCCGCCTGGTACGTGCTTTGCCACCAGCGAAAGCAAGCGATCCGCCCGAATAGGCTTGGTGACGTAACCGACGGCACCGAGCTCCTTGCCCTGGATGTCTCCCTCTTCCTCGGAAGTCAGAAAAATAACCGGGATGCTCGTCAGCAAGGGGTCCGACTTGAGCGCTGCGATGAACTCGAACCCGGTCATGTGCGGCATGTTGACGTCGGAAATGATGAGATCGGGCCGGCTGCGCAGCACGGCGTAGCCCGCTTTGATGGCGTCTTCCGCGACCTGAACCTCGTAGCCGGCGTTAGTGAGGTGCAGCGCCAGCAGATCGCGGATGTTCTTGTCGTCGTCGACAACCAGAATGGTCGCTGCCATCTCGTCTGTTGTCCTTTACGCGACATGCGTAGCGCGAACTCCTCGAGCCGCGTTACAGCGCGCGGCAGAGCACGTAGATGTTGGTGCTGGTCTCGACGTAGGCCGGCGTTGCGACTTGCCCGGTGCCAATGTTCGGGTTGGTTGCCGTCTGCAGCAGCCCGCGCACCTCGCCTTGGCTTGCGGACCCGTCGTCCATCTGGGTGTCCACCGCGATGGCGATCTTGTCGGGCAGGTTGGCCGAGCAGATGATCAGTCCGACGAAGCCGGGCTGTCCCGTGGCCTGCAGCATCGTCGCCGCAGGCGTCGCGGCGCCA
>DATNMK010000075.1:0-13287 GCA_035602335.1 Burkholderiales bacterium | reverse complement strand
TTAGTCAGCTGTGCCAACTCCTGCTTCAGGTCGCCGTGCTCCTCGCCGCCGCAAGCGCCCAGCACGGCGGCGGCCAGGAACAGGACTGCGCGGGCGGGCTTGCGGATCATTTACCGCCCTTCTTCGCCGCCTGCTGCGACTTGCGCTGCGTCGCCACTTCCTCCTCATCGAGGTAGCGGAAGGTGCGCGCCACTGCGTCCATGGTGAGAATGCCGTCCTTGCCGGCCTGGATCGACACGTCGTTCAGCGTGACGATGCGCGAGAGCTGCCCCACGTCGCTTGCGAAGGCGCCCATGTCGTGGTAGTTGCCGATGACTTTCACCGTGATCGGCAGCTCCGCGTAGAACTCTCTTACGTTCTCCGCGGCGGCCGGCCTGAAAAGCTCGAACTGCAGGCCGCGGCCCAGACCCGCCTGGTTGATATCGACGAGCAAGGCGTCCATCTGCGAGCGGTTCGGCAGCTGCCGCAGCAGCGCGCCGAACTGGGTGTCGATCTCGCGCAGTTGCTGGCGGTGCAGGTCGAGGTTGATCGCCTGCTTCTTCTTGCCGAGGTAGTCTTCCTTCAGCTTGGTTTCCTGATTCCGACCGGTCTCGAGCTCGTCGATCTGCGACTGCGTGTCGGCGAAGAACGCCGCCACCGGGATGCCTACCAGGACGGCGAGGAGCACCAGCAGCTTGGGCGCGACGTGCCAGGTGCCCGGATCCTGCCAATTGGTCCGCTTGAATTCGTCGACGAGGGCATTGAAGTTGAATGCCATGGCGCTTATCCCTTCTTCGCCGCGTCTTTTGCAGGCGGCTTGCCTGCACCCTTCGCCGTGCCCGCGTCCTTGGCATCGGGCGCGGCGCGCTTGAGCGAGAGGTTCAAGGTGAACTCCGAGACGCGCCGCTTGTCCACGTTGTTGGCCTTCACCTCCACCAGCTCGGGCCGCTCCAGCCAGGGCGAAGCTTCGATGTTGCGCATCAGAGTCGACACGCGCGCGTTCGACTGCGCGTAGCCGAGAAGATTGACCCGCATGCCTCTCTGGGTGATCGATTTCAGGTACACGCCCTCGGGCGTCTGCCGCACCAGCTGCTCAAGGAGGTGAACGGTCTGCGCGCGGTCGGCCTGCAGGGTCTCGATCACCTGCTTGCGCGCGAGCAGCGCCTGGATCTCGTCCTTCAGCTTGTTGATTTCGGCGATCTCCTTGTCGAGCTTGGCGATCTCGCTTTTCAGAAACTTGTTGCGTTCGGCCTGGATCTCGATCTTCGCCGCGTAGAAGCCGTGCATCGCGATCACGATCAGGATGCCGAGCAGCGCAGTGCCGCCGGCGAGGACGAAGAAATGCTGGCGCGCACGCTTGCGGCGCTCTTCGCGGTGCGGGAGTAGGTTGATGCGGGCAGCGCTGCTCATTGCGGGTCAAACCTGCGCATCGCCAGCCCGCAGGCGACGATCAGCGACGGCGCGTCGATCATCAGGCGCTTGAGCTGAACCCTAGAGGAAGTCTGCATTGCCGAGAACGGGTTCGCCACGCTGCTCGGCACCTGCGTGCGCAGGTTGACCACCTCGTCCAGGCCCGGAATGACCGCCGAGCCGCCGGCGAGCAGGATGTGATCGACTGCGTGATACTGCGTCGAGGTGAAGAAGAACTGCAGCGCGCGCTGCACCTCCTGCGACAGGTTCTCCATGAACGGCCGCAGCACCTCGGCCTCGAAATCATCCGGCAAGCCGCCCGAGCGCTTTGCCGTCTCCGCTTCCTCGGCGCTCATGCCGTAGCGGCTGACGATCTCCTGCGTGAGCTGGTTGCCGCCGAAGGCCTGCTCGCGGGTGTACACCGACTGGTCGTTGCGCAGCACCGTCACGTTCATGACGTTGGCACCGACGTCGACCACCGCGATGTTCTGGTCCTTGCCGCCGCCGGGCAGCGCCTGCACCACCAGCGACAGCGCCGCCTGCTGCGCGAAGGACTCGACGTCCATCACAAGCGGCTTGAGCCCGGCGAGGTGCGCGACCGCTACGCGATCCTCGACCTTCTCCTTGCGCGTGGCGGCGATCAGCACCTCCTGCTCCTCAGGGTTGTTCGCCGTCGGCCCGAGCGACTGGAAATCCAGGTTCACTTCTTCGAGCGCGAACGGGATGTACTGGTTCGCCTCGCTCTCGACCTGCACTTCGAGCTCATCCTCATGCAGTCCCGCCGCCACCACGATCTTCTTCGTGATCACGGCGCCGGTCGGCACCGCCATCGCGACATGCCTGGTGCGCGTCCCAAGACGCTTGAACGCGCGCTTCACCGCGTCGGCCGCCTGCTCAAGGTTGCTGATGTTGCCGTCCACTACCGTATCGCGAATCAGCGGCTCGATCGCATAACGCTCGACGCGGTACGCGCCCTTGCCGGCATCGGCGATCTCGAGCATCTTCACGGATGACGAGCTGATGTCGAGCCCGAACAACGGCGGCACCTTCGGCTTGAACAGGTCGAAGTCCATTCGTTATTTTCCTTTGCGTATCGGCTCTTAGGTGCGATACGTAGAATTCGCGTTAAATGCTAGCAACAACCCCTCCCTCTGTCTAGTTAATTCTCCAGGTGAGGGACGGGGTATCATGCTACGGTTGAACCTGCCCGTGCAATAGCGCTGCGGTAACGGTCTAAGTCCCTTGATGTGGTTCCGCTTTTTGGCCTTTCCGCTGGCCCTGCTGGCGGGCCTGGCGACCGCCGCCATATTGGCCGTCGCCCTGGTCATCGCGCTCGCCTACCCCAACCTGCCGTCGCTGCAGGCGCTTACCGAGTACCAGCCCAAGATCCCCCTGCGGATCTACTCTGCGGAGGGGGTGCTGATCGGTGAATTTGGCGAGGAACGCCGCTCGGTGGTGTCGATCGAGGAAGTGCCCGGCGCGCTCAAGCACGCCATCCTGGCCGCCGAGGACGAGCGCTTCTATGAGCACCCCGGCATCGACTACGTCGGTGTGCTGCGCGCGGCCTACGCCAACCTCGTCGCCGGCGGCCGGCGCCAGGGCGCCAGCACCATTACCATGCAGGTGGCGCGCAACTTCTTCCTCTCCTCGGAAAAGACGGCCACGCGCAAGCTGTACGAGGCGCTGCTCGCCTTCAAGATCGAGCATAGCCTGACCAAGGACCAGATCCTCGAGCTCTACGTCAACCAGATCTATCTGGGGCAGCGCGCCTACGGCTTCGGCGCAGCCGCGCAGATCTACTTCGGTAAATCGCTCGCACAGCTGAATCTCGCCGAAACCGCCATGCTTGCCGGGCTACCCAAGGCGCCGTCGATGTACAACCCCGTGGCGAATCTGCAACGCGCCAAGCAGCGGCAGCACTATGTGCTGCGGCGGATGTCCGAACTCGGACACATTACTGCGGAGCAATACGAAGAGGCGCTGAAGGCGCCGCTGCGCCCGCGCCGCGAGGCCAACGAATACGCCATCCACGCGGAATACGCCGCCGAAATGGTGCGCCAGGCCATGGCAGAGCGTTACCCCGAGGAGGTGTACTCGCGCGGTTTCCGCGTCTATACCACCATCCGCAAAGCGGACCAGGAGGCGGCCTATGTGGCGCTGCGGCGCGGCGTACTTGAGTACGACCGCCGCCAGGGCTATCGCAGGCCGGAAGGCTATGCCGAGCTGCCGGCCTCGCCCGGCGAAGACGATTTCGAGGAAGCGCTCGCTGACCATCCCGACAATGACGAATTGCTCGCCGCGATAGTGCTGGCCGCCGACGCGAAGCAGGTCCAGGTGGCGCTGCGCAGTGGAGAAAAGATCGCCATCAACGGCGAGGGTTTGCGCTTTGCGGCGCGCGCTCTCGATCCCAAGACGCCGCCGCAGCGTCGCATCCGCCGCGGCGCCGTCATCCGTGTGCAGGCCGAAACCGGCGGCAAATCCTGGCAGATCGTGCAACTGCCGGAGGTCGAGTCGGCCTTCATCGCGCTCGACGCGCAGGACGGCGCGGTGCGCGCGCTGGTGGGCGGCTTCGACTTCGGCCGCAACAAGTTCAATCACGCGACCCAGGCGTGGCGCCAGCCCGGCTCATCATTCAAGCCTTTCATCTATTCGGCGTCGCTGGAAAAGGGCTTTACGCCTGCCACCGTCATCGCCGACGAGCCGGTGGTGCTGGAGGCCGAACAGACCGGCAGCCAGCGCTGGGAGCCGAAAAACTACGACGGCAAGTTCGAGGGCCCGATGCGCATGCGCACCGCGCTCGCGAAGTCCAAGAACATGGTATCGATCCGCATCCTCGATGCGATCGGCGCCAAATATGCCCAGGACTACGTGACCCGCTTCGGCTTCGACCCGGAACGCCATCCGCCTTACCTGACGATGGCGCTGGGCGCCGGCTCGGTGACCGCCTGGCAGATGGCGCGGGCCTACGCCGTGTTCGCGAACGGCGGTTACCTGATCCAGCCCTACTTCATCCACAAGATCGTCGACGACCGCGGTAATCCACTCGCGCTCGCCAATCCGCAGCGCGCCGGCGACGAGACCCTGCGCGTTCTAGACCCGCGCAACGCCTTCATCATGGACAACATGATGCAGGACGTGATGCGCTACGGCACTGCGGCGCGCGCGGCGCGGCTCGCGCGCGCCGATCTCGCGGGAAAGACCGGCACCACCAACGAGTTCGTCGACGCCTGGTTTGCCGGTTACCAGCCTTCATTGGTGGCCATCGCCTGGGTAGGCTTCGACCAGCCGAAGACCCTGGGCAGGAACCAAACCGGTGGCGTAGTGGCGCTGCCGATCTGGCTCGGCTATATGGAGAAGGTGCTGAAGGACATCCCCGAGATGCCGCGCACCACACCGCCAGGCGTGGTCACGGTGCCGGTGATGACGATGCCCGCCGAAGGCGCAGTTACAACACCGGCGGCTGCGCCGAAGCTCGTGCCGGAATACTTCTACCAGGAGGCGGTGCCGCCGCCCGAGGTGCTGCAAGCGCCGGCGCCGATCGCGCCGCCGAAGCTGTTCGAGCCGACGCCAACTCCCCCGGCCTAAGGTCGCAGCAGCACTGCCTGCCCGCTCTGCGCCGAGACGATTTTCGACAGCGCGGCGAACAGCTCAGTGCCCTCGCGCGTATCGCGCCAGGCGGCTCCGTCCCAGCGGTAGTGAAAGCCGCCGGAGCGCGCCGCGACCCAGATTTCGCGCGCCGCGCCGTGCCGGTTGATCACCATCTTCGAGCCGTCGGCGAATTCGATTTCCAGCACGCCGCCCGCTTTGAGCTCGAGATCCGCGTCGACGCCGCTCGCCTCGAGGGCTTGCTCGATTTTGGCTAGCGCCGCGCCGGCCAGGGCGTCGAAGTCGGTCTCGTTCATGAGTGCTAACATCAGGATTTTATGCGTTTCCTTGTTCTCGGCGTGACAATCACGCTGCTCGCCGGCTGCGGGCAGAAGGGACCGCTGTACCTGCGCGACGCCCCGCCGCCCGGCATCAAGCCGGCGAAGCCCGCACCGGCAAAACCGGTGCCCTACCCGCCGGGCGACGACGCTGAAAAAAACTAGCAACGAGGTGGCGTTCGCCTACCGCAACGGCACGTTGTGCGCCGAGCAGCTTCCGCTCGAGGACATCGCGCGGCGCTTCGGCACGCCCTGCTATGTCTATTCTCAAGCGGCGATCGAAAGCGCTTACGGAGAATTCTCGCGCGCGCTGGCCGGGCGCGACGCGCTGTTGTGTTACTCGGTCAAGGCGAATTCGAATCTGGCCGTGCTCGCCTTGCTGGCGCGCCTGGGCGCCGGCTTCGATATCGTCTCGGGCGGCGAGCTGGCGCGCGTGCTGGCGGCGGGCGGCGAAGCGCGCAAGACCCTGTTCTCGGGCGTCGGCAAGACCGAAAGCGAAATCCGGCTGGCGCTGGAAAAAGACATTTATTGCATCAACCTGGAGTCCGAAGCCGAGCTGGAGCGCGTGGCGGCGGTGGCGCGCAAGCTGGGGCGACGGGCACCGGTGGCCTTTCGTGTCAATCCGGATGTCGACGCGAGGACGCACCCCTACATCTCCACCGGGCTGCGCGAGAACAAGTTCGGCGTCGCGCACAGCGACGCCGAACGGCTGTATGCGAAAGCAGCCGCAATGCCCGCGCTCGAAGTAATCGGCGTCGGCTGCCACATCGGCTCGCAGCTGGTGGAGCCTGCGCCTTTCGTCGCAGCGGTCGAGCGCTTGGCCGCCCTCGCCGGGCGCATCGAGGCGGCGGGCATCCGGCTGCGGCATCTGGATCTTGGCGGCGGGATCGGCATTCGCTATCGCGATGAAACACCGCGCCCGCCGCGCGAATTCGTCGCCGGCGCGCTGGCAGCGCTTGGCGATCGCCGCGGCGCCGTGATCCTCGATCCCGGCCGCTCGATCGTCGGTAACGCCGGCGTGCTTCTCACCCGGGTCGAGTACGTGAAGCCGGGCGTTCCGCGCAACTTCCTGGTGGTCGATGCGGCGATGAATGACCTGGTGCGGCCGGCCCTGTACGACGCCTGGCATGAGGTGCGCACCGTGCGCGAGGCGGAATCGGGCGCCCCGAGCACTGTTTACGACATCGTCGGCCCGATCTGCGAGACCGGCGACTTCCTCGCCAAGGACCGGGCGCTGACGGCGCGCGAGGGGGACTTGCTGGCCGTGATGTCGAGCGGCGCCTATGCCATGTCGATGGCTTCGAACTACAACTCGCGGCCCCGCGCCGCCGAAGTCATGGTGCAGGGCAGCGCGGCTCACTTGGTGCGCGCACGCGAGTCTGCGGAGCAGTTGTTTGCCCTGGAACGGATTCCGGGATGACAATCGTGCGCCCCCGAGATGCCTGACCAAGATCCCATGACCCCCACCAGCCGACGCTTCTTGATCGCCGGTGCGGTCGTGGTCGCCCTCGTCGCCGGCGGCATCGCGGCCTACTTCAGCACCGACAGTGGCGCGAAGGAAGGCCTCAAGCCGGGTGCCAAAGGCCCGCCCGGCGTCCCGGTGACGGTGGCGACTGTTACGCAGGAAACGGTGCCGATCCGGCTGCAGGGGATCGGCAACGTCGAAGCGTATTCGACCGTGGCGTTGAAAGCGCGCGTCGACGGGCAGATCGTGGAAGTGAATTTCCGCGAAGGCGCCCCGGTCAAGAAGAACGACATCCTGTTCCGCATCGACCCGCGGCCCTACGAGGCGGCGTTGCGGCAGGCCGAGGCAAACGCGCTACGCGATGTGGCAGCGCGCAACCAGGCGCGCTCGCAGGACCGGCGCTACCAGGAGCTGCTCGAGAAAAATTTCGTCTCGAAGGAGGCCTACGCGCAGATCCGCACCAACGCCGACACCGCCGACGCCGTGGCCAAGGCGAGCCAGGCGGCGCTCGAGAACGCCAGGCTCAATCTCGAGTACTGCACCATCCGCTCGCCGCTCGATGGGTACGTCGGCAAGGTGCTGCTGCAGGCGGGCAACCTGGTCAGGGCGAACGACGTCAACCCGCTGGTGGTGATCAACCAGGTGAGACCGATCTATGTCAACTTCGCGCTGCCCGAGCAGACCCTGCCCGAGGTACGCAAGTACCAGGCTGCCGGCCCGCTCGCAGTGGAAGTGCTGACCCCGGACCCGCAGCAGCACCCGGCCGGGGGCCAGCTGATCTTCATCGATAACGCGGTGGACCCGAGCACCGGCACGATCCGGCTGCGCGGGCGGTTCGAGAACACCGATGCCGCGCTGTGGCCTGGGCAGTTCGTCAACGTAAGCCTGCGCCTCTACGAGCAGGCGGACGCGCTGGTCGCGCCTGCGCAGGCGGTGCAGACCGGACCCGAGGGACAGTACGTCTACGTGGTCGGTGACGATTTGCTAGTCGACGTACGCAGGATCAAGGTGCAGCACACGGACGGCGAGCGTGCGATCGTCGCCAGCGGCCTCGCCAAGGGTGAGCGCGTGGTGACGCGCGGCCAGCTGCGCCTCGGTCCGAAGACCAAGGTGCAGATCAGCACGCCGGCCGCGGAAGCGTCATGAACTTCTGCGAGCTGTTCGTCCGCCGTCCGGTGATGACGGTGCTGGTCATGGCCGGCATCCTGATTTTCGGCCTGGCCGCGTACCGCATGCTGCCGGTCTCCACGCTGCCCAACGTGGACTTCCCCACCATCCAGGTCACCGGCGAGCTGCCCGGAGCCAGCCCGGAGACGATGGCTTCGGCGGTCGCCACGGTGCTCGAGCGGCAGTTCTCGACCATCGCCGGCATCGACGAGATGACTTCGGTCAGCGGCCAGGGGGTGACGCGCATCACGATCCAGTTCTCGCTCGACCGCGACATCGACGCCGCCGCGCAGGACGTGAACTCGGCCATCGCGTCCGCTGCGCGCCAGCTGCCGGCCACCATGCCGGCACCGCCTTCGTTCCGCAAGGTCAATCCGGCTGATTTTCCGGTCTACTACCTCGCCCTGACCTCGTCGCAGCTGCCGCTCTCCACGGTAAACGAATACGCCGAAACCTACCTCGCGCAGCGCATCTCCACGATCAATGGCGTGGCGCAAGTGCTGGTGTTCGGACAGCAGAAGTACGCAGTGCGCGTCCAGGTTGATCCGAACGCGATGGCGGCGCGCGGAGTAGGCATCAACGAGGTCGAGTCAGCGATCTCGAATGCCAACGTGAACCTGCCGACTGGAACCCTGTACGGCAAGGACCGCATGTTCGCGGTGCAGGCGACTGGCCAGCTCAACAACGCCGCGGCGTTCCGGCCCGTCATCGTGACATACCGCAACGGCTCGCCGATCCGCCTGCAGGAGCTGGGGCGCGTCATCGACGACGTGCAGAACGACAAGGTGGCGGCCTGGTTCAAGGGCAAGCGCGGCATCGTGCTCGCCATCCAGCGCCAGCCCGGCACCAATACCATCGAGGTGGTCGACTCGATCAAGAAGCTGCTGCCGACCTTCCGCGCCGAGGTCCCGCCGGCAATCGATATCGAGACCCTCTACGACCGCTCGCTCACCATCCGCGCGTCGGTCGACGAGGTGCAGTTCACGCTGTATCTCGCCCTCGCGCTCGTCGTGATGGTCATTTTCATATTCCTGCGGAACATTCCCGCCACCATCATCCCGGCGATCGCGCTGCCGATGTCCATCATCGGCACCTTCGCCGTGATGTATGTCCTCGGCTACAGCCTGGACAACATCTCCCTCATGGCGCTCACCTTGTGCGTGGGCTTCGTGGTCGACGATGCCATCGTGATGCTGGAAAACATCACCCGGCACATCGAGCAGGGCAAGAGCGTCATGCAGGCAACGCTCGAGGGCTCGCGCGAGATCGTCTTCACCATCATCTCGATGACCATCTCGCTCGCCGCGGTATTCATCCCGGTGCTGTTCATGGGCGGGATCCTCGGGCGGCTGCTGCACGAGTTTGCGGTCACCATCATGGCCGCGGTGCTGATCTCGGGCTTCGTGTCGCTCACGCTGACCCCGATGATGTGCAGCCGCATCCTCAAGCCCCACCGGGCGGACCAGCGCCACGGCCGCCTCTACATGGCCTTCGAGCGCGGCTTCGACGCCTGGAAGCACGCGCACGACGTGTCGCTGCGCTTTACGCTGGCGCACCAGCGCGTAGTGATGTTCGCGTTCCTCGCGATCTGCGTGGCGACCGGCATCCTCTTTGCGAAAGCGCCGAAAGGCTTCCTGCCGAGCGAGGACTCGGGGCAGCTGTTCTGCTTCGTCGAGGGGCCGCAGGACATCTCCTTCGAGGCGATGAACCAGCTGCAGCAGCAGGTCGCAGACATCATCCGCCAGGACCCGAACGTCGACGCGGCGATGTCGTTCGTCGGCGCTACGGGCTTTTCGCCGTCGCTCAACGTGGGGCGCATCACGATCACGCTGAAGCCGTTCAAGCAGCGCAAGCCCGCCGACCAGGTGGTGCGCGGGCTGCGTCCCAAGCTCGCCAACGTCCTCGGCGCCAAAGTGTTCCTGCAGAACGTGCCGGCGATCCGCATCGGCGGCAGTCTGACCAAGAGCCCGTACCAGTACGTCATGCGCAGCGCCAACATCGACGAGCTGTACCACTGGGCGCCGCTCATCGAGGAAAAGCTGCGCGCGCTGCCCGGGCTGATCGACGTGACGAGCGACCTGCAGATCACGCGGCCCGAGGTCACCGTGGATATCGAGCGCGAAAAGGCCTCGGCGCTCGGCGTGTCGGCACAGGAGATCGAGATGGCGCTCAACAACGCGTACGGCGCGCGTCAGGTGTCGACCATCTATACCGCCACCAACCAGTACTGGGTGATCCTGGAGCTCGCGCAGCGTTACCAGACCGATCCATCGGTGCTGCCGATGCTGTACGTGCGCTCCACCAGCGGCGCGCTGGTGCCGCTGAGCGCCGTGGCGCAGCTCAAATCCGGCGTCGGGCCGCTGCAGGTGACTCACCTCGGGCAGCTCACCTCGGTGACCTTCTCGTTCGACCTGCGCCCTGGCGTGGCGCTTTCGCAGGCCATCGCGCAGGTCCAGGCTGCGACGCGCGAGCTCCAAGTGCCGGTGACGCTGACCGGGAGCTTCTCGGGCACGGCGCAGGCCTACCAGAGCTCCCTGCAGGGCATGGGCATTCTGCTCCTGCTGTCGATCGTGGTGATCTACCTCGTCCTCGGCATCCTCTACGAGAGCTTCATCCATCCGCTCACCATCCTGTCGGGGCTGCCCACCGCCGGACTGGGCGCGCTGCTCACGCTGATGGCGTTCGGTATCGAGCTCAACATGTACGCCTTCGTCGGCATCATCATGCTGGTCGGCATCGTCAAGAAGAACGCCATCATGATGATCGACTTCGCAATCGAGGCGCAGCGCAGGGACGGCATGCCGCCCGAGCAGGCGATCTACCAGGCCGGACTGATCCGCTTCCGGCCCATCATGATGACAACGATGGCCGCGCTGATGGGCAGCCTGCCGATCGCCATCGGCATTGGCGCCGGCGGAGGCGCGCGCATGCCACTCGGCCTGGCGGTGGTGGGCGGCCTCCTGCTGTCGCAGGTGCTCACGCTGTACATTACGCCGGTGATCTACCTGTATTTCGAGCAGTTCCAGCAGTACCTGAGCCGTCGGCGTCCCGCCCAAACAGCCAAAGATGTCCATCCCCGAAGCGCGTAGCCTCGCGGTGTTCTGCGATTTCGAGAACATCGCCCTCGGCGTGCGCGAGGCGAAGTACGCGCAGTTCGACATGGAAAAGGTCCTCGAGCGGCTGCTGCTCAAGGGCTCGATCGTCGTCAAGAAGGCCTACTGCGACTGGGAGCGCTACAAGGAATTCAAGGCGCCGATGCACGCCGCCTCCTTCGAGATGATCGAGATCCCGCACGTGCGCCAGTCGGGCAAGAACTCGGCCGACATCCGCATGGTGGTCGACGCGCTCGACCTGTGCTACACCAAGGGCCACGTCGACACCTTTGTCATCGTCAGCGGCGACTCGGATTTCTCGCCGCTCGTCTCCAAGCTGCGCGAAAACGCCAAAACCGTGATCGGTGTCGGCGTCAAGAACTCGAGCTCGGATCTGCTCATCAACAACTGCGACGAGTTCATCTACTACGACGACCTGGTGCGCCAGGATGAGCAGAAGCGGCGCGCGGCGAAGAAGCGCAGGGAATCCGCGCCCGCCGGCGAGGACAAGAGCGCGGACAAGAAGCAGGAGGCGTTCGACGTGGTGCTCGAGACGCTGAACGCGATGATCGCCGAGCGCGGCGCGGGCGAGAAGATCTGGGGCTCGATGGTCAAGCAGGCTCTCAAGCGCCGCAAGCCTGGCTTTAATGAGTCCTACTACGGCTTCCGCGCCTTCTCCGACCTGCTGGAGGAAATGGAGCAGAAGGGCCTGATCAAGCTTGAGCCCGACGAGAAGTCAGGCGGCTACCTCATCCGGCCCGCGTAGACCGACTGCGCAAGAACTTGCCCGGGCGGCCGGCAAGGGAATCCGCGATGTCATCGCGCCCGGTCTGCGTGTGCTGTTCTGCGGCATCAATCCCGGGCTGTACTCCGCGGTCACCGGCCATCACTTTGCGCGGCCCGGAAATCGTTTCTGGCCCGCGCTGCACGCGGCCGGTTTGACGCCGCGACTGCTGCACCCTTCGGAGCAAAGAGCGTTGTTGAAAAGCGGCTACGGCGTCACCAACCTCGTCAACCGCGCCACGGCTGCGGCCGAGGAACTCGCGCCGGCCGAATTCGTCGCCGGCCGCCGACGCCTCGCCCGCAAGCTGCGGCAATACCGGCCGGCGAGCATCGCGTTCCTCGGCCTGGGCGCATATCGTCAGGCTTTCGGACGTCCCGGGGCCACGATCGGTCGCCAGCCCGAGCCGTTCGAAGGCGCGCAAGTCTGGGTGTTGCCGAACCCGAGCGGCCTGAACGCGAACTATCAACTGGCGCAATTCGCCGAACTGTTTCGGGCATTGAGGAGATCGAGCGTCATTGAGCATTTTGCCGCTCTCAAGAGCGGCGGCGTTGGCGGAATATCCAGCCGACGAGGCCGCCCGCGACACCCAGATCAACCAGGTTGATCAGCATTTGCGAGTCGGTCAGATCGCACCACGCGGCGAGCAGCATGCCTACGAAGCCGCTTTGCGCGGCGACGGTTGCCAGATCCTGAACGTCGAGAAAGGACATGCGCGCCAGCTTGCGCCTTGCATGAAGCGTGCCAATCGTTTTCGCGGCTTTCCCGGGCTTAAGCCGGTGCAATGGGCACACGCGTGGTGCAATCGAGCGGCGCACGCACCAACGGCGGGAGTTCGAATCAGGACTCGAGCTGCTTGTAAACCAGCGTGGCGATGCGCAACAGCTCGTCCTTGCTGAGGTCGGCAGACGAGATCGCATAGCCGCAGTCGCGGTCGATCCAGTAGAACACGCTGACGTTGTTTTCGCGCGCGTAGCGAAAGGCGGTCTCGCGCTGACCTTTCGCCTCGGCGCGGATGTAAAGCGTGATGCGACGGCCGGCTGCGTTCTGGTACATGAACAGGGCCACCGGGCCGCTCTCGCCCGGCAGAAGCCGCCCGCCGACCAGCGTCATCCCGGCCTCGTCGAGCTTCGGGGCGCGCACCCTGGCGCCGACGCGCTTGGAGAGCCAGGCCACCAGGTGCTGCTCCTGGTCGGCGCCCACCTCCACGGGATGGCGCACTTCGGGCGAATAGGTCGCGTGCGCGATCGCGGCACGGCGCGCCATTACGGCGCCCTCGGCAAGCGGCGTCGCGGCAGGCCGGCGCCAGTCGTGCGCCTCCCAGCCTGCGAGGGCGCCGAGCACCGCGCCGAGCGCAATCCAGCCGGCGATGGCGGCGATCCTGCGAGCACGCGGGCGACGTGTCGCCGCACGTTCGAGATGTGGCGGAACCGGCTCGGCGAGCAGCGGATCGTAAGCACCGCGCAATGC
>DATNMK010000074.1:0-3132 GCA_035602335.1 Burkholderiales bacterium | reverse complement strand
CCGCCAATCCAGACCAATCCGAGAAGCGCGTAGTGATAAGGACACGAGCGCCTGCCGAGGGCAGAAGCCCGGCGATTTCATTCGGGCTAGCGACGTTGTCGTAAATCAGCAACCAAGTCGCGCGCTGGTCGGTAAGGCGTTGGAGCGCTGTTTTCGCCGCCCTCTCCGTATCGCCTTGCTCTGACGCTGGCTCGCCAAGAGCAACCCCAAGGCCCGCAAGAGCAGTCATGAGACCCGCACGCGTCTCGGCAGGACACCAGCAAACGCCTCCGTAGAGATTGCGGTACCGGTGGGCATACTCCACTGCGAGCGACGTCTTTCCCGTATGCATACGACGAAGACCGCCTGATTGACGCATGCGCGCGGGCACGGCGGGTTCTATGATGGCGGGGCATTGCGTGAAGGTCAGGCGGCCTGCTGATCGGCGGGCTTGTCGGCTTGGCGCAGGCGTTTCCATTCCCAGGGCAGCAGTTCGTGCAGACACGATGCGGGAAGATCGGCGATACGGGCGAGGACGTCGGCGAGCCAGGCCTTGGGATCGACGTCGTTGAGGCGACAGGTCGTGATCATCGTCAGCATGATGGCGGCACGGTCGGCGCCACGCTGGCTGCCGGCGAAGGTCCAGTTGCGCCTTCCCAATGCGATACCTCTCAATGCGCGCTCAGCACAATTGTTGGTCAAGCAGATCCTGCCATCGTCGAGGAAGCGGGCGAAGTCGTCCCAGCGCCTGAGCATGTAATTCATAGGCTTCAGGACCGCGGAGGAGCGCGAGAGGGTCTCGCGCTCGCGGAGCAGCCAGGCGTGCATGTCCTCGAGAAGCGGCCTGCTCTTTTCCTGGCGCACCGCGCGCCGCTCGTCAGGGCCGCTGCCGTTGATGGCGCGCTCGATCTCGAACAACGCATCGAGGCGTCTGACCGCCTCCAGCGCGATCGGGGAGATGGGTTTGCCCTTCTGGCCTTCCCGGGCGTTTTTCTCGATGTCGGCCAGCTCGAAGAAGCCCCGCCGCGCATGGGCCAGGCAAAACGCAGGTGTGATCGGCAGCACCTTCTTGAGCGGGTCGAACAGCGGCTCGAAGCCGTTGTAGCAATCGGCTTGCAGGATACCGGCGAAGGCGGCCAGATGCTTCTGGGGATGCTCGCCTCGTCGGTCGCTCGAGGCGTAATAGACCGCCGCCGGCGGCGCAGGCCCGGCGAAGGGCCGGTCATCCCGCACATAAGTCCAGATCCGCCCGGTTGTGCACTTGCTCTTGGCCAGGATGCGGATGGTGGTGTCGTCGCCATGCAGGCGCTCGGCAGCGAGCACATGGCGCTCGATCAGGTGGAAGAGCGGCATCACGGCGAAGGTCCCGTGACCGACCTGATCGGCCAGCGTCGACAGCGGCAAGTCGATCTCCTCGCACTTGAAGCGCGCGCTCTGGCGGTTGAGCGGGATATGCATGCCGAACTTGTCGAACAGGATCGTCGCCAGCAACTGCGGGCCGATGAAGCCGCGCGGCGTGGCATGGAACGGCGCCGGCGGCTGGGTGATCTTCTCGCAATCGCGGCAGGTGAACTTCTCGCGCACCGTCTCGATGACCTTGAAGCGACGCGGGATCTCCTCCAACGTCTTGGTCACATCCTCGCCGATCTTCGCCAGCCGCGATCCGCCGCAACAGGCGCAGCTCGTCGGAGCCTCGATGACGACGCGCTCGTGTTCGATGTCGTCCGGCCAGGGCTTGCGAACCGGCCGCTTGCGCGTGAAGGCGCGCACGCTCTGCGCCTTCGCCGCCGCGGCTTGCGCGGCAAGCTCATCCTCGCTCGCCGTGGTGACGAGTTCTTCAAGTTCCAATTCCAACTGCTCGATCAGCCGCGCCGTGCGCTCGGAGCGCGGCCCGTACAGTTCGCGTTTGAGCTTCTCGATCCGCAGCTCGAGATGCGCGATCAGCGCCTCGTTGTCCGACAGCTTCGCCCGCGCGTTGGCCGCTTCGGCTTGCCAATTGATGGCTTCGGCCTGTATCCGGGTGACCTTCGCTGCGGTCGCATCGCGTTCGACCTCGACCCTCAGCCGCGCTTCGCGTTCAGCCCGCAACGCCTCACGTTCGATCAATAGCGCCGCCTGGGCGCTGGCAAGATCCGAAGGAAGATCATCCGGCTTCAAACTCATGAAGCCAGTGAATCAGATTTCCCGGTAGATTCAATTGCAGAATGCTATCCAACTCGCGTTGGACGCAAAGTTTCTTGAGGATTTCGCCAGTCGATCCCAGACAGTAGGTAAGAAAGCTGTGCCGGAGAGATCGTCACTGCTTCACCGGCAGCCGAAGGCCAGATGAATCTTCCTCTTTCGAGTCTTTTTGTAAACAGGCATGCTCCCTGAGAATCGTGCCAAATGATTTTTATCAGATCTGAACGGCGCCCCCTGAAGCAAAACAAATGACCCCCCAGTGGGTCATGCTTCAAGACCTCCTGCACCTGCAAAGCCAAGCTCGGAAAGCCGCGCCGCATATCGGTATGGCCCGTCGCCAGCCATACCCGCACGCCAGAGGGGATCGGAATCATCGCAGCGCCTTCAACACCGCCGACACCAGCAAGGGCGGCGCCGACCCGCAAATCCTGATCCGCCCGCTCCCCGTCAGTTCCACCACGATCACTTCACCGGACGGCGCCGCTTCCTTGATCGGCTCCGCTTCCATCGCCGCTTCCACAAAGCCCTGGTCAGCAAGGTCCTGGCGAAGCCGGCGACGCCAGGTGTAAATCAGACCCGTCGAAATATCGTGATCCCGCGCAACCTGCGCCACACACGATCCCGGCGCAAAGGCTTCCGCAACGATCCGGTGCCGTTCATCCTCGCTCCAACGCCGCCGGCGTTCCGGCCCCGTAAGCACCGAAATCTGACCCATCAACCGCTCTTAAGCTCGCTCTTAAACACGTGCTTATGAGTGCTCAATCCGCCTCTCAGAACAAGGCGGTCTCCATCGTAGGCGTACGAGTCATCGGCTTACCGCACTTTGGACAGGGGACCCGCGCCCCAGGCAGGAGTGGAGAGGTGCCCCCGCGTGGCGACCCTAACGGCGGGAATGTGTGGCGCCGTCGATTTGTCTAGGACCTCGCTCGAAAGCGCCCGATGAAATGCCCCCCGTGCGCAACGCCCTGGCAG
>DATNMK010000073.1:0-43263 GCA_035602335.1 Burkholderiales bacterium | reverse complement strand
GGTTGAGCTGCCCAAGGGCACCGAGATGGTGATGCCGGGGGACAACGTGAAGATGGTGGTGAGCCTCATCACCCCCATTGCGATGGAACAGGGGCTTCGCTTTGCCATCCGCGAGGGCGGCAAAACCGTGGGCGCCGGCGTTGTTGCAAAGATTATTGAGTAATCGGAATAGAAGCAGACATGCAAAGCCAAAGAATCAGAATTCGACTCAAAGCGTTCGACTACCGGCTGATCGACCAGTCGGCGCTCGAGATCGTCGATACGGCGAAGCGCACCGGGGCGGTGGTGCGCGGTCCCGTGCCGCTGCCGACGCGCAAAGCGCGCTTCGACCTGCTGCGCTCGCCGCACATCGACAAGGCCTCGCGCGATCAATTGGAGATTCGCACGCATCTGCGGCTGATGGACATCATCGACCCGACGGACAAGACGGTCGATGCGCTGATGAAGCTGGATCTTCCGGCAGGCGTCGATGTAGAGATCAAGGTCAAGTAACAGACAGGGCAGTGCCGGCCCATTGCAGCCGGCGCCTCAATAAGAGGTCAATAAACATGACTATAGGACTGGTCGGCCGCAAGGTCGGCATGACGCGGGTGTTCACCGACGACGGAGTCACGCAGCCGGTGACGGTGCTCGACGTCTCCGACAACCGCATCACCCAGATCAAGAGCGCCGAGAAGGACGGATATGCATCCGTCCAGGTGGCGTTCGGCAAGCGCCGCGCCAGCCGAGTCAACAAATCCCTCGCCGGACACCTCGCCAAGGCGGGTGTCGAAGCCGGCCACACGCTGCGTGAATTCCGCGCCAAGGCCGAGGACCTTGCCGAGCTGAAGGTCGGCGGCAAGATCGGCGTCGAGATCTTCAAGGTCGGGCAGAAGGTGGACGTGCAGGGCATCACCATCGGCAAGGGTTTTGCCGGCGTGATCAAGCGCCACCATTTCTCCTCCAACCGCGCGACGCACGGCAACTCGATCTCGCACAACAAGCCCGGCTCGACCGGCCAGAACCAGAGCCCGGGCCGCGTGTTTCCCGGCAAGCGCATGACTGGCCACCTCGGCGACGTGCGCCGCACCATTCTCAACCTCGAGGTGGTGCGCGTCGACGCCGAGCGACAGCTGCTCCTGGTAAAGGGATCGGTGCCTGGCTCGAGCGGCCGCGACGTCGTCGTTCGGCCTGCGATCAAAGTTTCCAGGACTGTCGTCCAGGGCGCCAGAGCTGCCGCCCCGAAACCCGAAGCACAAGGTTCCAAGCCCGCCGCCCCGGCAGCGCAGCCTGTCGCGAAGAAGAGCTGAAGCACGCCATGGAACTCAAAATGATGAATGACAAAGGCGCCGCCGGCACCTTCAAGGCGTCGGACGAGCTTTTCGGCCGGGACTTCAATGAGGCCCTGGTGCACCAGATCGTGGTGGCTTACCAGGCCAACGCGCGCATCGGCTCGCGCGCGCAGAAGGATCGCGGCGCGGTCAATCACTCCACCAAGAAACCGTGGCGGCAGAAAGGCACCGGCCGTGCCCGCGCCGGCATGACCTCGAGCCCGCTGTGGCGCGGCGGCGGCAAGATTTTTCCCAATTCGCCGGACGAGAACTTCTCGCACAAGGTGAACCGCAAGATGTACCGCGCCGGGCTGTGCTCGATCCTGTCGCAGCTGGCGCGCGAGGACCGCATCCGGGTCGTCGACGATTTCCGCCTCGATCAGCCCAAGACCAAGCTGCTCGCACAGAAGGTCAAGTCGATGGGCTTCGACGGCGTGCTGGTGATCACCGACGAAATCGACCAGAACCTGCTGCTTTCGTCGCGCAACCTGCCGAATGTCGAGGTGATCACGGTGCGCCACGCCAATCCGGTGGCGCTGGTGCGATTCCCGAATGTGCTGCTCACCAAGGCCGCGCTGGCGAAGCTCGAGGAATTGCTGAAATGAGGCTGAAATGACCGCGACCAGGAAGTACGCCATCGACCGGCTGATGACGGTGGTGCTGGCGCCGGTGGTATCCGAGAAGAGCACCTTCGTCGCCGACAAGAACCGCCAGTACGTGTTCCGGGTCGCCGACCACGCCACCAAGCCGCAGATCAAGGCCGCGGTCGAGCTGATGTTCAAGATCAAGGTCGACTCGGTGACGGTGTCGAACGTGAAGGGCAAGCCGCGCCGCTTCGGCCGCGTGATGGGCCGCCGGCGCAACTGGAAAAAGGCCTATGTGCGGCTCGCCGCCGGCCAGGAAATCAATTTCGCGGCGACGCAATAGAGGAGGACGACTCGCGATGCCACTAGTCAAAGTCAAACCTACTTCGCCCGGCCGGCGCGCGCTGGTCAAGGTGGTGACGCCCGAGCTGCACAAGGGCGAGCCGCACTGGCCGCTGATGGTCAAGCAGTCGAAGACCGACGGCCGCAACCACCATGGCCGCATCACCGTGCGGCACAAGGGCGGCGGCCACAAGCAGCATTACCGCATCGTCGACTTCAGGCGCGACAAGGATGGGATCGCGGCGCGCATCGAGCGGCTGGAGTACGACCCGAACCGCAGCGCGCACCTCGCGCTCCTGCTCTACGTGGACGGAGAGCGTCGCTACGTGATCGCGCCCAAGGGGCTCCCGGTGGGCGCGCAGCTCGTGTCCGGGTCGGAGGCGCCGATCAAGACCGGCAATTCGCTGCCGCTCAGGAATATCCCGGTGGGCACGATCGTGCACTGCGTGGAGATGATGCCCGGCAAGGGCGCGCAACTCGCGCGCTCGGCGGGCTCGCACGTCCAGGTTCTCGCGCGCGAAGGTTCGTACGCGCAACTGCGGCTGCGCTCGGGCGAGATCCGCAAGGTCCACATCGACTGCCGCGCCACCATCGGCGAAGTCGGCAACGCGGAGCACAACCTCGAATCGATCGGCAAGGCCGGCCGCAAGCGCTGGCGTGGCGTGCGCCCGACGGTGCGCGGCGTCGCCATGAACCCGATCGACCACCCGCACGGCGGCGGCGAGGGGCGCACCGCTGCAGCGCAGCCCCCGGTGTCGCCGTGGGGCGTGCAGTGCAAAGGCTACAAGACCCGGCGCAACAAGCGGACACAGGTCATGATCGTTCGCGATAGGCGTAGGGCCTAAGGCAGGCGCCGGGCTCAAGGAAAACAGAGATATGTCACGCTCAATCAAGAAAGGTCCCTTCGTGGACCATCACCTCATGGCGAAGGTCGACAAGGCTCGCAACACGAGCGACAAGCGCCCGATCAAGACCTGGTCGCGGCGCTCGACCATCGTTCCCGATTTCGTCGGGCTGACGATCGCCGTGCACAACGGCAAGCAGCACATCCCGGTGTACGTGACCGAGAACATGGTGGGACACAAGCTCGGCGAATTCGCGATGACGCGAATCTTCAAGAGCCACTCTGCGGTGGGCAAGCGCACCGAGGAAGCCGTCGGCGATCGCAGGCCCCCGCCGGGCACCCAAGGCGCCATAGCCCCCGCAGCCGCGCCCGCGGCGGCTCCTGCCGCGGCGAGCGCTCCGGCGGCGAAGAAGTAAGGATCGAGCGACATGGAAACTCGAGCGATCCTGCGCGGCGTCCGGCTCTCGGCCCAAAAGGGCCGGCTGGTCGCGGACCTGATCCGCGGCAAGCCGGTCGACGAGGCGATGAGCATGCTCGCCTTCACGCCCAAGAAGGGCGCCGGCATCATCCGCAAGGTGCTGGAATCGGCAATCGCCAATGCCGAGCACAACGATGGCGCCGACATCGACACGCTGAAGGTGAAGACGATCTTCGTCGAGCGGGGCACGTTCCTCAAGCGGTTTCAGGCGCGTGCCAAAGGGCGCGGCAACCGGGTGCTGAAACACACCTGCAACGTCTTCATCACGGTCGGGGATTAAATGGGCCAAAAGATCAATCCAATCGGCTTCAGGCTCGCGGTCAACCGCAACTGGAGCTCGCGCTGGTACGCCAACAGCCGCTCGTTTGCGCCGATGCTTGCCGAGGACATCAAGGTGCGCGCCTTCCTCAAGCGCAAGCTCGCGCACGCCTCGGTCGGCCGCGTGCTGATCGAGCGGCCGGCGAAGGACGCGCGCATCACCATTTTCTCGGCGCGGCCGGGCGTGGTGATAGGCAAGAAGGGCGAGGAGATCGAGGCGCTCAAGGCCGAGCTGCGTCGCCTGATGGGCGTCAACCAGGTGCACGTCAACATCGAGGAGATCCGCAAGCCGGAGGTGGACGCGCAGCTGATCGCCGACTCGATCGCGCAGCAGCTCGAGAAGCGCATCATGTTCAGGCGCGCCATGAAGCGCGCGATGCAGAACGCCATGCGCCTGGGCGCGCAGGGCATCAAGATCATGAGCTCGGGCCGCCTGAACGGCATCGAGATCGCCCGCACCGAGTGGTACCGCGAAGGGCGCGTGCCTCTGCACACGCTGCGCGCCGACATCGACTACGGCCTGGGCGAGGCCAAGACCAATTACGGCGTGATCGGCATCAAGGTATGGGTCTACAAGGGCGACATCATGCCGAAGGGCGAGGTGCAGGCGGGGTTGCCGTCGGCCATGCCGGCGGCGCAGCCGGAGGCCCCGGCGGAGCCTAGGCGGGCCAAGAAACCGGTGCCCAAGCCGGGGGCGAAGCGCGGGCCCGCACGGCCGCGCCCCGAAGGCGCCGCCCGGCCGAAGAGAGAGGCCGGCCCGGCTCCGAAGACCACGGTGAAGAAGCCGAAGAAAGTGGTCAAAGTGGAAAACGCCCCAGGCGAATCCAAGCCGGAAGGCGAGAAGAAGGAGTAAGGCATGCTGCAGCCAGCGAGAACCAAGTACAGGAAGCAGCAGAAAGGACGCAATACGGGCGTCGCGACGCGGGGCAACAAGGTCGCGTTCGGCGAATACGGCCTGAAGGCGACCACGCGCGGGCGCCTCACCGCGCGCCAGCTCGAGGCCGCGCGCCGCGCCATGTCGCGCCACATCAAGCGCGGCGGCCGCATCTGGATCCGCGTGTTCCCTGACAAGCCGGTCTCGCAGAAGCCCGCCGAAGTACGCATGGGCAACGGCAAGGGCAACCCGGAGTTTTTCGTCTCCGAGATCCAGCCGGGCAAGATCATCTACGAGATGGACGGCGTCACCGAGGTGCTCGCCAAGGAAGCCTTCGCGCTCGCTGCGGCGAAGCTGCCGTTCCGCACCATCGTCGTGCAGCGCATGCTGGGGTAAGGCATGAAAGCGAGTGAACTGCGCGGTAAGAGCGGCGAGGAGCTGCGGAAGGAGCTGGAAGGCCTGCTGCGGGCGCAATTTGGACTTCGCATGCAGCTCGCCACCCAGCAGCTGACCAATACCAGCCAGTTGAAGAAGGTACGCCGCGACATCGCGCGCGTGCGCACTCTGATGAGGGAAAAGGCGGCGAAATGAATGAACAAGCTTCTGCGGCCAAGAACCAGCGCAAGCTGGTGGGCAGGGTCACCAGCAACAAGATGCAGAAAACCGTGGTGGTGCGCGTCGAGCGGCGCGTGCGGGAAGCGATGATGGGCAAGACCATCACGCGCTCGCGCAAGTACCACGCGCACGTCGAGAGCGGTGAATTCGGCGAGGGCGACCTGGTCGAGATCGCCGAGTGCCGGCCCATTTCCAGGACGAAATCCTGGCGTGTTACGCGCTTAGTGGAGAAATCGAAGGCGGTTTGATAGAATCGCCGCCTTCTTCGCCCCGCACGGGGTCCAAAACTGCATCGCGCGGCGATGCAAGTTGGATTGGAGAGCCAAGCAATGATTCAGATGGAGTCCTTACTGGACGTGGCCGACAACACGGGCGCGCGGGCGGTCGTGTGCATCAAGGTGCTCGGCGGCTCCAAGCGCCGCTACGCCTCGATCGGCGACGTGATCAAGGTGAGCGTCAGGGACGCCGCGCCGCGCGGGCGGGTGAAGAAGGGCGAGATCTACCACGCGGTGGTGGTGCGCACGGCGAAGGGCGTGCGGCGCGCGGATGGCTCGCTGATCCGTTTCGATCGCAACGCCGCGGTGCTGCTGACTCCCAAGATGGAGCCGATCGGCACCCGTATTTTCGGTCCGGTGACGAGAGAACTGCGCACCGAGCGTTTCATGAAAATCGTATCGCTTGCACCCGAGGTGCTGTGATGCAACGCATCAAGAAAGGCGACGAGGTGGTGGTGATCTCCGGGCGCGACAAGGGCAAGCGCGGCACCGTCCTGCGCCGCATCGACGCCGAGCACCTGGTGGTCGAGGGCGTCAACCGCGTCAAGAAGCACCAGCGCCCCAACCCGATGAAGGGCGTCACCGGCGGCATCGTCGACAAGGACCTGCCGATCCACATCTCCAACATCGCGCTGTTCAATCCCGCGACCAAGAAGGCCGACCGCACGGGCGTCAAGACGCTCGACGACGGCCGCAAGGTGCGCGTGTTCAAGGCGAACGGCGAGCAGGTGGACGTGTAAATCATGGCCAAGGAAGAAAAGCCCAAGCAGGAACAGAAGCCCGCGCAGGCGCAGAAGCCGGCGCAGCAGGAGTCGAAAAAGCAGGCGGCGCCGAAGAAGGAAGCCGCGCCGAAAAAGGAAGCCGCGCCCAAGTCCGACGCGCCGCAGCTGCCGGCGCCGCCGGCCCGGCTCGCGATCCACTACCGCGAGAAGGTGGTGCCCGAGCTGATGCAGAAATTCGGCTATAAGACCGTGATGCAGGTGCCGCGCCTGCACAAGATCACGCTCAACATGGGCGTGGGCGAGTCAACGACCGACAAGAAGATGCTCGACAACGCGGTCGCCGACATGACCAAGATCGCAGGCCAGAAGCCGGTCGTGACCAAGGCGCGCAGGTCGATCGCGAACTTCAAAGTTCGAGCCGGCTTCCCCATCGGCTGCATGGTGACGCTGCGCGGCGCGCGCATGTACGAGTTCTTCGACCGCCTGGTGAACATCGCCATGCCCCGCATCCGCGATTTCCGCGGCGTGTCCAACCGCGCCTTCGACGGGCGGGGCAATTACAGCCTCGGTTTCAAGGAGCAGATCATCTTCCCGGAGATCGATTACGACAAGATCGACACGCTCCGCGGGATGAACATCGCAATTACCACCACGGCGAAGACGGACGACGAGGCGCGCGCGCTGCTCGCCGCGTTCCGTTTCCCGTTCAAGCACTGAAGGACTCCAGCATGGCCAAACTCGCAGTCAAGCTCCGCGACCAGAAGCGCCGCAAAACCGTCGAGAAATTCAAGGCGAGGCGCGCCGCTCTGCTCGAGGTGATCTACGACTCGCGCGCCACGGACGAGGCCAAGGAGGCCGCGCGCGGAAAGCTGCAAAGGCTGCCGCGCGACGCCTCCCCGGTGCGCCTGCGCAACCGCTGCGCGCTGACCGGCAGGCCGCGCGGCGTGTACCGCAAGTTCGGCCTCGGGCGCAACAAGCTGCGCGAGCTGGCGCTGCGCGGCGAGGTGCCCGGCGTGATCAAGGCGAGCTGGTAAGGAGACATCGATGAGCATGAGCGACCCGATCGCGGACATGCTGATCCGCATCCGCAACGCCCAGATGGTGCGGCATGTGGAAGTGGTGATGCCCGCGTCCAAGCTGAAGGCGTCGATCGCCCAGGTGTTGAAGCAGGAAGGCTATATCGAGGACTTCGCCCTGCGCGACAACGGCGTCAAGAAGGAGCTGGCCATCGCCCTCAAGTATTACGCCGGCCGGCCGGTGATCGAGCGCCTGGAGCGCGTCTCGAAGCCGGGGCTGCGCGTCTACAAGGGACGAAACGACATCCCGCGCGTGATGAACGGGCTCGGCGTGGCGATCCTGTCCACCTCGCGCGGCGTGATGACCGACCGCAAGGCGCGCGCCGACGGCGTCGGCGGTGAAGTGCTTTGCATCGTGGCGTAGGAGCGGGCATGTCGCGCATCGCAAGATTTCCGATCGAGGTGCCGAACGGCGTCGAGGTGAACATCGCCTCGGGCGAGATCTCGGTGAAAGGCCCGCTCGGCATCATCGCGCGCGCCGCCGATCCGAACGTCGCGGTCGAAAAGAACGGCGCCCAGCTGCTGTGCAAGGCGCTCGGCAACTCGCGCCACGCCAACGCCATGTCCGGCACCATGCGGGCGCTGGTCGCGAACATGGTGGCCGGGGTCACCAAGGGTTTCGAGAAGCGCCTCACGCTGGTTGGGGTCGGGTACCGCGCGCAGGCGCAGGGGGACAAGCTCAACTTGTCGCTCGGCTTCTCGCATCCGGTGGTGCACAAGATGCCCAAGGGCATCAAGGTGGTGACCCCGACGCAGACCGAGATCGTCATCACCGGCGTCGACAAGCAGCTGGTCGGGCAGGTCGCCGCCGAAGTTCGCGCGCACCGCGCCCCCGAGCCCTACAAAGGCAAGGGCGTGCGCTACAGCGGCGAGATCATCGTTCTCAAAGAGACCAAGAAAAAATAACGGGGCCAGGCCATGATCGACAAGAACATCGCGCGGCTCAGGCGTGCGCGTCAAACCCGGCTCCGCATCCGCGACGTCGGGGCGGTGCGTCTCACCGTGCATCGCACCAACGGGCACATCTATGCCCAGCTGACCTCCGCCATGGGCGACAAGGTCATCGCCAGTGCATCGACGCTGGAGAAGGACGTCCGGTCTCAGCTCAAGAACGGCGGCAACCGCAAGGCGGCCGAGATCGTCGGCCAGCGCATCGCCGTCAAGGCGAAGGAAAAGGGCATCGAGAAGGTTGCTTTTGACCGTGCCGGCTATAGGTACCACGGTCGTGTGAAGGCGCTCGCCGAGGCGGCGCGCGCCTCCGGACTTAAATTCTAGCGGTCAGCTCCAGGAACCTTATGGCGAAAATTCAGCCACGGATGCAGCAGTCGGAAGAGCGCGGCGATGGCCTGCGCGAGAAGATGATCGCGGTCAACCGCGTCACCAAGGTGGTGAAGGGCGGCCGGGTACTCGGCTTCGCGGCGCTCACCGTGGTCGGCGACGGCGACGGCGGCATCGGCATGGGCAAGGGCAAGGCGCGCGAGGTGCCGGTCGCGGTGCAGAAGGCGATGGAGGAGGCGCGGCGCAAGCTCTTCAAGGTGAAGCTGAAGAACGGCACGCTGTATCACGCCGTGACCGGCCGCTGGGGCGCCGCGCGGGTCCTGATGCAGCCGGCTCACGAGGGCACGGGCATCATCGCCGGCGGGCCGATGCGCGCGGTGTTCGAGGTGATGGGCGTCACCAACGTGCTCGCCAAGTGCTTCGGCTCGACCAACCCCTACAATGTCGTGCGCGCCACGCTGAACGGGCTGCAGGCGATGAGCACGCCCGCGGAGATCGCGGCGCGCCGCGGCAAGAAAGTCGAGGAAATCCTCGATGAGTAAGATCAAGGTCCGCCTCGTGAAGGGGCTTGCCGGCACCAAGCAGCGCCACCGCGACACGGTGCATGGGCTCGGGCTGAAGAAGATCAACCAGACGGTCGAGCTCGCCGATACCCCGGCGGTGCGCGGCATGATCAACCGCGTCAATTACCTCGTGCGAATCGAAGATTGAGCCCATGAGACTGAATTCGCTGAAGCCTGCGCAGGGCTCGAAGAAGGACCGGCATCGCGTCGGCCGCGGCGGCGGCTCGGGCTGGGGCAAGACCGCGGGCCGCGGACACAAAGGCCAGAAGGCCCGCTCCGGCGGCTTCCACAAGGTCGGCTTCGAGGGCGGCCAGATGCCGCTTCACCGCCGGCTCCCGAAGCGCGGGTTCAAGTCGCTCACGCGTGACGACGTCGCCGAGGTGCGCATCGGCGAGCTCGAGACGATGCAGGCGACGGACATCGACCTCGCGGCGCTGAAGTCCGAGGGCATCGTCTCGCACCAGGCGCTCGCGGCGAAGGTGTTCCTCTCCGGCAAGCTCTCGCGCAAGATCACGCTCAAGGAGGTGAAGGCGACGAAAGGCGCGCGCTCGATGATCGAGGCCGCCGGCGGCAAAGTCGAGTTCACCGAAGCAAAGGCCGACGACCGCCCGAAGAAAATGAAGAAGAAGAAGGCCGAAGAGAAAGAGACTGAAGAAAAAACCGAAGGGAGTCCGCAAGCCTGATGGCGAGCGCTCTTCCCAACGTCGGCAAAGGCTCGCGTTACGGCGACCTGAAACGCCGGCTGCTGTTCCTGCTGGGCGCGCTCGTCGTATTCCGCGTCGGCGCGCATATCCCGTGCCCCGGCATCGACCCGCATGTGCTCGCGGACCTGTTCCAGGGCCAGCAGGGCGGCATCCTCGGCATGTTCAACATGTTCTCGGGCGGCGCCCTGTCGCGCTTCACCATCTTCGCGCTGGGCATCATGCCGTACATTTCCGCCTCGATCATCATGCAGCTGATGACGGCGGTCAACCCGCAGCTCGACCAGCTGCGCAAGGAGGGCGAGTCCGGGCGCCGCAAGATCACGCAGTACACGCGTTACGGCACGGTTTTCCTCGCGCTGTTCCAGGCGACCGGCATCTCGATCGCGCTCGAATCGCAGCCTGGGCTGGTGCTCGACCCGGGGCTGATGTTCCGCATCACCACGGTGACCACCCTGGTGACCGGCACCATGTTCCTGATGTGGCTCGGCGAGCAGATCACGGAGCGCGGCCTGGGCAACGGCATCTCGATCCTGATTTTTGCCGGCATCGCGGCCGGCTTGCCGCACGCCGTCGCCGGCACGCTGGAGCTGGTGCGCACCGGCGCCATGCATCCGCTGACGGCGCTGCTCATCGCGATCGCCGTGATCGTGGTGACGGCGTTTGTCTGCTTCGTCGAACGCGGCCAGCGCAAGATCCTGGTCAATTACGCTAAGCGGCAGGTCGGCAATCGCGTCTACGGCGGCCAGAGCTCGCACCTGCCGTTCAAGCTGAACATGTCGGGGGTGATCCCGCCGATTTTCGCCAGCTCGCTGATCCTGTTCCCGGCGACGCTGCTCGGCTGGTTCGGCTCCGCCGAGGGCATGATCTGGCTGCGCGACATCGCCGGCACGCTGACGCCCGGGCAGCCGATCTATGTGCTGATGTACGGGTCGCTGATCGTGTTCTTCTGTTTCTTCTACACCGCGCTGCAGTACAACCCGAAAGAGACCGCCGACAACCTGAAGAAATCCGGCGCGTTCGTGCCCGGCATCCGGCCGGGGGACCAGTCGGCGCGCTACCTGGAGAAAATCCTCACCCGGCTGACGCTCGGCGGGGCCATCTACGTGACCCTGGTGTGCCTGCTGCCGGAGTTCCTGATCCTGCGCTGGAACGTGCCGTTCTACTTCGGCGGCACCTCGCTCCTGATCATCGTCGTCGTGACGATGGATTTCATGGCGCAGGTGCAGGCCTACATCATGACCCACCAGTACGAGAGTCTGCTGCGCAAGGCCAACTTCAAGGGGGGATTGCCGGTTCGCTGAGCCCATGGCCAAGGAAGACGTCATCGAACTGCAAGGCGAAGTGATGGAGAACCTGCCGAACGCGACGTTTCGGGTAAAACTCGAGAACGGGCACACGATCCATGCCTTTATCTCCGGAAAGATGCGCATGAACTACATCCGCATTCTCCCGGGGGACAAAGTTACCGTGCAGATGACGCCCTACGACCTCACCAAGGGCCGTATTACCTTCAGGGCCAAATAGGCAGACGCAGACGGCAGACGCAGACGGAAAACGAAATAGGAGACGTCATGAAAGTAATGGCATCGGTGAAAAGGATCTGCCGCAAATGCAAGATCGTGCGGCGCAAAGGCGTGGTCCGGGTGATTTGCCCGAATCCGCGCCACAAGCAGCGGCAAGGATGAACCAAGATTGATAACGCTTTGTTCAAACTGATATAATTTCAGGTTCCGCCCATGGCACGCATAGCAGGCATCAACATCCCCAACCACCAGCACGCCGAGATCGCGCTGACGGCGATCTTCGGCATCGGCCGCGCCCGCGCGCAGGCGATCTGCGCCGCGGCCGGCGTGCAGGCAACGCGCAAGATCAAGGACCTTACCGACGGTGAGCTCGAGCGCATCCGCGAGAGCGTCGGGCGCTTCACGGTGGAAGGCGACCTGCGCCGCGAGGTGTCGATGTCGATCAAGCGGCTGATGGACCTCGGCTGCTATCGCGGCGTGCGTCATCGCAAGGGATTGCCGGTACGCGGGCAGCGTACCCGGACCAACGCGCGTACTCGCAAGGGGCCGCGCAAGGCCGCCATCAAGATGAACGTGCCAGCCGGCAAGATCGCATAAAGGGCTACTAGGAAAACAACTCATGGCGAGCAGGAACGCACCGACCCGGCAGGAGCTGCAGCAGACGGCTTCGGCACGCGCACGCAAGAAGGTCAAGAAGAACGTCGCCGAAGGCATCGCGCACGTTCACGCGTCGTTCAACAACACCATCGTGACGATCACCGACCGCCAGGGAAACACTCTTTCCTGGGCGACGTCGGGGAACGCCGGATTCAAGGGCTCGCGCAAATCGACGCCGTTCGCCGCCCAGGTCGCCGCCGAGCGCGCGGGGCGCGCGGCGCAGGAATGCGGCGTGAAGAACATCGAAGTGCGCATCAAGGGCCCCGGCCCGGGCCGCGAGTCCGCGGTGCGGGCGCTCAATGCGGTCGGGCTGAAAATTTCCAGCATCGCGGACGTGACGCCGGTGCCCCACAACGGCTGCCGCCCGCCGAAGCGCCGGCGCGTCTAACCAGGAGACAGCATGGCAAGAAACCTCGACGCCAAGTGCCGCCAGTGCCGCAGGGAAGGCGAAAAGCTGTTCCTGAAAGGCGAGAAGTGCTTTACCGACAAATGCGCCATCGAGCGCCGCGCCTATGCGCCGGGCCAGCACGGCCAGAAAAGCGGCGCGCGGCTCTCCGACTACGGCAAGCAGCTGCGCGAGAAGCAGAAGGTGCGCCGCATCTACGGCGTGCTCGAGCGCCAGTTCCGCAAGACCTACGCCGAGGCCTCGCGCTCCAAGGGAATTACCGGCGAGCGGCTGTTGCAACTCCTCGAGTCGCGCCTCGACACGGTGGCCTACCGCATGGGCTTCGGCGCTTCGCGCACCGAGGCACGCCAGGTGGTGCGCCATAACGGCATCCTGGTCAACGGCAAGCGCGTCAACATTCCGTCGTACCAGGTGCGCCCGGGCGACGTAGTGGAAGTGGCTACCAAGGCCAAGGAGCAGCTGCGCATCAAGGCCGCCGCCGAGACGGCGGAGTCGCGCGGCTTCCCCGAGTGGCTGCAGGTGGACTCGAAAGGCCTCAAAGGCACCTTCAAGGCGAATCCGGCCAGGGCCGATCTGCCGTCCACGATCAACGAAAGCCTCATCATCGAGTTGTACTCGAAGTAACAGGACCGAACATGCCCCAATCGGGATTTCTCAAGCCGCGTATTGTCGACGTCCAGAACCTCTCGCCGAACCACGCCCGCGTGACCATGGAGCCGTTCGAGCGCGGCTACGGCCACACGCTCGGCAACGCGCTGCGCCGCGTGCTGCTGTCCTCGATGCCCGGGTACGCGCCCACCGAAGTGCAGATCGCCGGGGTAGTGCACGAGTACTCCACGCTGGACGGCGTGCGCGAGGACGTCGTCGACATCCTCCTCAATCTCAAGGGCGTGGTGTTCCGCCTGCACAACCGCGCCGAGGCGATCCTCTCGCTCAAGAAAAAGGGCGACGGGCCGGTCACGGCGGCCGACATCGAGCCGGCGCACGACGTCGAGATCGTCAATCCGGACCACGTCGTCGCGCACCTCGCCTCCGGCGGCAAGCTCGAGATGCAGATCAAGGTGGAATCGGGCCGCGGCTACGTGCCGGGCAACATGCGCTATCTGCCGGAGGAAACGAAAGGCATCGGCCGCGTCATCCTTGACGCCTCGTTCAGCCCGGTGCGCAGGGTGTCGTACGCGGTCGAGTCCGCGCGCGTCGAGCAGCGCACCGACCTCGACAAGCTGATCATGGACATCGAGACCAACGGCGCCATCGAGCCGGAGGAGGCGATCCGCTACGCCGCGCGCGTGCTGGTCGACCAGCTCTCGGTGTTCGCGCAGCTGGAAGGCACGGCGATGCCGACCGAGCAGCCGAAGTCCCCGGCGGTGGACCCGATCCTGCTGCGCCCGGTGGACGACCTCGAGCTCACCGTGCGCTCGGCCAACTGCCTCAAGGCGGAGAACATCTACTACATCGGCGACCTGATCCAGCGCACCGAGACCGAGCTCCTCAAGACGCCGAACCTCGGGCGCAAGTCGCTCAACGAGATCAAGGAAGTGCTCGCCTCGCGCGGCCTGACCCTCGGCATGAAACTGGAAAACTGGCCGCCGATGGGCCTCGAACACAGGACTTAGCCATGCGCCACGGACATGGGCTGCGCAAGCTCAACCGCACGACGAGCCACCGTCTCGCGATGCTTCGCAACATGACGGTATCGCTGCTGCGCCACGAGGAGATCACCACCACGCTGCCCAAGGCCAAGGAGCTGCGGCGCGTGGTCGAGCCGATGATCACCCTGGGCAAGAAGCCCTCGCTCGCCAACCGGCGCCTCGCGTTCGATCGCCTGCGCGACCGCGGCATCGTCGAGAAGCTGTTCGATGACCTCGGTCCGCGCTACGCCAAGCGCAACGGCGGCTACCTGCGCATCCTTAAGACCGGGTTCAGGAAGGGCGACAACGCGCCCCTGGCGCTGGTGATGCTGATGGATCGCCCCGACGAAACGCCGGAGCAGAAGCCCGAGGAAAAGAAGAAGAAAAGCGCACCGAAGGCCGAGCAATCATCACTGGCACGGCCCTGAACGACTTTCTCGCGACGAACGCGGTGTTGCTCGATCGCGCCCTCATCGATGAGATCAGGCGCATTGAGCGCGCCACCGGACGGGATGACGTGCTTTCCGGGTTCGTCTGTGAGCTGGAAGGTAATCTGGCGGGCTTCGGCGCGGCATTCTCCGATTACATCGCCCGCG
The DNA here is from genome assembly GCA_035602335.1 of Burkholderiales bacterium. Taxonomy (GTDB): domain Bacteria; phylum Pseudomonadota; class Gammaproteobacteria; order Burkholderiales; family SG8-39; genus SCGC-AG-212-J23. The sequence continues at coordinate 28,467 of DATNMK010000073.1, read as the reverse complement.
GCGATACCACCGGCGCCGTGCGCGCCACTCATACGCTGAAGAGCACATGCCACCAGCTCGGCGCCCAGGCGCTCGGCGATCTGTTCGCCGATATCGAGCGCAGCGCCAAGGCCCGAGACTATGCCGAAGCGAAGCGCAAGTTCGATGGCGGTGCCAGTCTGATCGCGCAGTCGCTCGAGGCGCTGAAGCACGCGTAGGCGCGAGCGGATCCCGCTATCCCGTAATGCCCGATCCGGTCGCCCGCCTTGGCGCGCCCGAGCCTTTGATCTGCGTGCGATGCATGACGCGGCGCGCCTTGCGGTCGAATGCGTCGCGGCGATGCATGGTGGTGCGGTTGTCCCAGAGCACCAAATCTCCCAGCGCCCATTGGTGCCGGTAGAGCGCGGTCTCCACGAAGGACCAGATCTCGTCCAGCAGGCGCTCCGATTCAGCGAGCTCGAGTCCCATGACATAAGCGTTACGCCGGCGGCCGAGGTAGAGGGCGAGTTCGCCCGACACCGGATGCTCGATGACGACCGGATGCGGTGTACCCACGGAGGTGCGAGAGTCGTTCGAAGGCGTCAGTCCCTTGCGCACGAAGCCACCCGAATCGTACGTGCCGTCGTGCTTGATATCCAGGTTCCGGATCCGCTCGACCAGTGTCTTGGGCATTTTGGCGAGCGCCGCTTTCATGCCGCTGAACCAGGTGTCGCCGCCCTGGGCAGGAATTTCCAGCGAATACAGTATCGACGCGTCCGGCGGCTGCGCCGCATAGCTCATGTCAGTGTGCCAAGCGGCTTCGCCATCGCCGAGCGCCCCGATCGGCTCGCCCTGCTCGTCGAGCACGTTCGAGACGATATAGACCTCGGGATAGCCTGGGGGGGACTTGCGCCCCGCACCCTGGTTCGGGGGCGAGTCGAGCGTGCCGAAATGTCTCGAGAACGACAACAGATCGTCGTCCGTCAATTGCTGGTTCCGGAACACCAGCACATCGTGCCGGTACCACACGTTCTTGATGGCGTCGATCTCCATCTTGGTGGCGTGGGCGAGATCTATACCCTTGACTTCGGCGCCAAAGACTCCAAGGGGAAGGACTTTGAGCTCGAGTACAACTGACATGCGTCTCTCCTGCTTGCCGGGTACGAACATTGGAATTTTGCGATAAATCACAGATATATACCGGGCTCGATTGCAAAATGACGTTAACGGGATGATTGCCGCTTAGCCTGGCGGCGATACTAGCGCGACGCTCTCACTTCAAGGAACCGGCAGTGGCTGACATCGTACTGGTCTTATGCATACTGATGAGCGCTTATTTCATACGCGGGATTACCGGCTTCGGCTCCGCCCTGATCTCCGTACCGCTGCTCGCGCTGTCTCAGCCGCTCCATTTTGCAATTCCGCTCGTCCTCGCGCTCGACTTCACGGCCTCGCTGGCTCTGGGCGGCATCAACACGAAGAAGGCGAATTGGGCTGAGATCAAGATATTGCTGCCGTTCGGAATGATCGGCGCCTGCGTCGGCGCCTACGCCCTGCTGACGCTTCCCACCACTCCGGTGTTGCTGACGCTGGGTGCCTTCACGATGTTCTTCGGGTTTCGCAACATTTTCGGCCTGCAACCCGTGGGGCGGTTGTCGCGTGCGTGGGCTATGCCCGCGGGACTGGCCGGCGGAGGCGCCGGCGCGCTGTTCGGCGCTGGCTCTCCGCCCTATATCATTTACCTGACGCGCCGCCTGCAGGACAAAGGGGAAGTGCGTGCCACGTTCTCGTGGCTGATCGCCATCGACGGCGGATTCCGGCTCGGATTGTTCCTGATCGCCGGCCTTCTGCTCGAGCCTAAGCTCCAGATCGCATACGCGGTGGGCCTCGTTCCCATGGCGCTCGGTCTGTACATTGGCAACAAGGTGCATCTGGACATGACCAGTGAAGGCATGCTGCGGGTGGTGGGCGCGCTGCTCATGCTGAGCGGCTTGATGTTGTTCTTGAAAGTTGCGACTTGAGGCGTCGCATACCAAGGGAGATTGTCTTGATACGAAGAGCAATTACGCGTGCCGCGACGATCCTGGCCGCGTCAGTTGCCATGCACTCGCCGGGCGTTGCTGCAGAGCCAGCGTACGCCTTCTACGTCCTGAATCAGCGCAGCGTCGCGTTGACCGCGCAGTATTGGAACCCGATCCTCACCCACGTGAGCAGGAAAAGCGGCGTGCCGCTGGAGCTGAAACTGGCCAAAACAGCCCAAGAAGGCAACGCCATAGCCGAAAGGGGCGGCTACGACTTTCTCTACACCAATCACTTTTTCACCCCGGAGCGGGACCACCTCGGCTACAAGGTCATCGTGCGCCCCGCCGGCCCCGGAATCAGGTCGCAAATCGTGGTGCCGGAGGATTCGCCGATCCAGACGCTGCAGGACCTGAACGGCAAGGACGTCGCCTTCGTGACGCCGGACGGGTTCACCGGTTACTGGCTGCCGATGGACGCGCTTCTGAGAGCCAAAGTGAAAATCAATGTCGTGTTCACGGGAAACCAGGAAGCCTCGTCCGCGCAATTGAGGGTCAACAAGGTCGCGGCTGCTGGAGTCAACAGCTCGGTCATGGCGCGCTACGGTCGTCGCGAATCGTTCGAGTACCGCGCGCTTTGGACTTCGGAAATCTTCCAGGATCTTTGCATCATGGCCAATCCCAAGGTGCCCACGGACAAAGTGGCCGCGGTCAGCGCCGCCTTGATCAACATGGTCCGGGACCCGGAAGGCCGCCGGATACTCGAGGACGGTGCGGATCTCCTGAAAAGCATCGGCGAACTGGGTTTCGTCGCGGCCGAAAACCGCGACTACGACAACTACCGCAAGTTCTACAGGACCACGCAGGTCAAATAGTCCGCCGCCAGACACAGGCCCAAAGCAACAATGAAAAACATGCGCGTGTTTCGATTCTGGAAGAACTGGGGATTGATTTCGCGCCTCATGCTTGCCGTGGGAGTCGCGATCGTCGCCGCAGGCGGCGTGCAGACCGCCCTGCTCCTGGCGGAGGGTGCAGCCGAGCATTCTGCCCGGCTGGCGCGCGAGCAGAGGGAAACGCTGACCTTCATGGCGCCGCTGGTTGCCGATCAGGCGCTCGTCGGTGACTACGAGGCGATCAGCCAGCTGCTGAAAAACCAGGTCAAGAAAGGCGAGGTCGACAGGTTCACGTGGACCGACAAGGACGGCAAGACGCTGGTCGCCCAAGACCTGCCGGATAGGCTCGACGCGCCGACCTGGTTCGTGCGCGTTGCCGCCATCGAGCACGAGGAACAAAGTATCGAGGTCACGGCGGGCGGGGTGGGATACGGAAAGCTCAGTGCCTGGATGACTCCCGTCAAGGCCCACAACCGCCTTTGGCTACAGTTCGTCAAGCAGCTGCAGATCGTGGCCGTGACGCTGCTCCTGATGCTGCAATTCATCTGGCTCGTATTCCGCGGCAACCTCGGAACGCTGCGCATGCTTGCCGAAGGCGCGAACCGTTTCAGCCAAGGCGACCATGCGGTGCGCATCGATCCTGAAGGTGCGCCCGAAGTGGGCCTGGCCGCCGAAGCGTTCAACAACATGGCGAACAACATCGAAAGCCTGATCGCCTCGCTTGGGAAAAGTGAATCGAAGAACAAGCTGCTGGCGACCATCGTCGAGCAGTCGAGCGAAGCGATCTGGACCAGGGACCTGGCCGGCATCATTACCAGCTGGAATTCCGGAGCCGCCGCCATGTTCGGTTACCCCCCGGCCGAGGCCCACGGGCGCGCGCTCAACGTGGGCGAGTCGACGCCGGAAGAGGAAGACGCGCGCATGCAGCGGCTGGTGGCCGGGGAAAAATTCTCCTATGACGCCAGAGCCATGACCCGGTCGGGAACGGCAATTGACATTCAGGTCGCCGTCGCGCCCCTGCTCGACGATACCAACCAATGCATTGGCAGCATCGCCGTAGCCCGCGATGTCACGCAACACAAGCGAAGCGAGGAAGCGCTGCGCCTGGCGCGCGAAGTGGCGGAATCGGCAAGCCAAGCGAAAAGTTCGTTCCTCGCCAGGATGAGCCACGAGATCCGCACGCCGATGAACGGCGTTCTGGGCATGACGGAGCTCTTGCTGGAAACGGGGCTCACGAGCACTCAGCGCAAGTACGCCGAGACCGTGCAGCGCTCGGGCCAGAACCTGCTCGGCATCATCAACGATCTTCTGGACTTCTCCAAGATCGAGGCTGGAAAACTCGAACTCGAGAATGTCGACCTGGATCTGCGCCGGACGATCGAAGACATTGTGGATCTCCTTGCCGAGCGCGTCCATGTCAAGGGACTGGAGCTTGCGTGCAGTATTCCCGCGGATCTGGTTACTCATGTCAGGGGAGATCCCCTGCGTCTGGGCCAGATACTGACCAATCTGGTGGGCAACGCGATCAAGTTTACCGAGCAGGGCGCAGTCGTGATCCGCGTGGCCAGCGTCGAAGAGACCGCGAAGTATGTCACGATGCGCTTCGAAGTCAGCGACACCGGTGTCGGCATTAGCCTGGAAGCGCAATCCCGGATCTTCGACGAGTTTTCACAGGCCGACGGATCAACGACCCGCAAGCACGGCGGCTCCGGCCTCGGCCTCGCGATCAGCAGGCAGCTCGTGGAAATGATGGGGGGGAACATTCACGTCGAATCCGCGCTCGGCGCCGGATCCACATTTTGGTTCACCGCCAGCTTCGAAAAGCAGGCAGCGCAATCGCAGGAAGACTCGCGTTCGGCCACGATGGAGATGCTTGCGGGCGTGCGGGCGCTCATCGTCGAATCGAGCGCCATCAATCGCAGCATCCTCCACGCGCAGATGAGCAACTGGGAAATGACCACTCGGGTTGCCGAAACGCCGAAGCAGGCGATCGATCTGCTTGCGCAGGCGGCGGCACGAAGCGTTCCGTACGATATTGCAGTCATCGACCTTGGGCTGCCGGGCGCGCTCGAGCTCGCGCGCACGATCAGGGCCCGCGCTGACATCGCCAAGGTGCGGCTGGTCATGCTGACCCGCCGCCATGTGGATATCCAGACCGCATGCGACGCGGGCTTCGGCGCCTGCCTCGTCAAGCCGGTGCGTCAGACGGCACTGTACGAATGCCTGGTCAACATAATGGCCGGTCGGCCGCAAGAGACTGTCGCCGCGCCCGCCATGAGCGAGCCCGTGAGTAAGGCCCCGGCCTGGATTCGCGGCAATATTTTGCTGGTGGAAGACAATCTCATTAACCAGCAGGTTGCGCTTGGCATACTGCAGATCCAGGGCTACAGCGTAACGGTCGCCAACAATGGCAGGGAAGCGCTGGAAGCCCACGCGCAAGGCGCCTTCGACCTCATTCTGATGGATTGCCACATGCCCGAGATGGACGGATTCGAGGCCACGATGGAAATCCGCAGACGAGAGCGGTCGTCGATCGGCAAGCGCGTGCCCATCATCGCATTGACTGCCAATGCGATGGCGCAGGATCGTGGAGAATGTCTGAACGCCGGCATGGACGAGCATTTGAGCAAGCCTTTCAGCATGCCGACGTTGCAGGACATGCTGGATCGCTGGATGCCTCAGGCGGCGTCCACGCGATCGGAGGTCGCGGAGCTCGCAGCGCGGGCCCCCGCGAAAGCCGCTGAGGTTCTCGATCGGCAGGTACTGGATCAGTTGAGCAAGCTGCTGAAGAGCAAGCCCGAACTGCTCGCCCGTGTGATCAATCTTTATCTGGTCGAGTCGCCGAAGCTCATGCAAAAACTGAAGCAGGCGGCGGCCGCCAATGATGCGCCGGAGATCGCACGCACCGCTCATTCGCTCAAATCGAGCAGCGCAAGCGTCGGCGCGAGGGTGTTGAGCCGGTATTGCGGGGACATCGAGGCGTCGGCGCGCCGCGCTGACACCGAAGAAGCCTGCAAGATCGTTGGCGAAATCGAGACGGAACATGGCCGCGTTCAGTCCGCGCTGACTGCGGAATTCGAACTGCTGCCCGCCAGCAAGGAATACGAGAAACGGTTCTGAGGAGGCTGCGGTGAGGAAGGGGATCGTTCTCGCGCTGGGTCTGCTCGCCGCGATTCCGGCGTGGGCGCAGGACTGGCCCGCAAAGCCGGTGCGCTTCATCGTGCCGTACCCGCCGGGCGGAGGGACGGATGTCATCGCGCGCATCGTGCAAAACCGCCTGTCGGAGGCGCTCGGACAGACGATCGTCATCGAGAACCGCGGCGGCGCCGGCGGCGCGGTAGGCACCGAGGCGGCCGCGAAATCGGCGCCCGACGGTTACACCTTCCTGTTCACGCTTTCCTCCCACACCATCAATCCGCTGCTCTACAAGCTCAACTTCGACGTCGAGCGCGATTTCACCCCGGTGACCCTGATTGTCAGCGTGCCGCAGCTGATCGCGGCCTACCCCGGCGCACCGATCAAGAGCATGCAGGATGTCGTTGCAATGGCCAAGGCAGATCCGGGCAAGCTGCATTTCGCCTCGGTCGGCAATGGCACGCCGTCGCACATCGCCGGCGAGCTGCTGAAGCTGAGGACCGGCATCGACATCGTCCATGTCCCGTACAAGGGCGGCGGGCCGGCGGTCGCCGACACACTCGGCGGGCAGGTGTGGCTGCTCATCGTCACCATGCCTGCGGCCATGTCGCACGTGCGCGCCGGCAAGCTGCGCGCGCTGGCGGTAACCACCATCAGGCGCAACCCTGGTGCGCCGGAGATTCCCACGGTCGCCGAGGCGCTCAACATTCCGGACTACGAGGTGGATTCCTGGTACGCGATGTTCGCGCCGGCGAAGACGCCCCCGGAGATCGTGGGGCGAATGCAGAAAGAGATTGCGCGCGCGATCCAGCTGCCGGACGTGAAGCAGAAGCTGCTCGAGCAAGGTGGCGACCCCGTGGGCTCCACCCCTGAGGAGCTCGACCGGGTGGTGAAAGGCGAGCTACGCAAGTGGGCCGAAGTCATCCGCGACGCGAAGATCAAGCTGGATTGACGCCGGTCGGACTGAAGATCGGCAGCCCGGTAGTATTCCGCACATGACAGCCAGGCTGGCGGGCAAGGTGGCGATTGTCTCGGGGGCCGGCTCGAGCGGGGAAGTCCTCGGCAACGGCAAGGCGACCGCGATCCTGTTTGCGCGCGAGGGCGCGAAAGTGCTGTGCGCCGATGCCGTGGAAGACCGGGCCGGCGAGACGGTCGATGCCATTCTCAAGGAAGGCGGCACCGCCTCGGCGTTTCGTGCCGACGTGTCGAAGGCGGCCGACTGCAAGGCGATGGTGCAGGCGGCGCTCGAGCGCTATGACCGGCTCGACATCCTCGACAACAACGTCGGCGTATCGGTGCGCGCCGACGTGCTGGAAGTCACCGAAGAGCAGTGGGATCGCGTAATGGCCGTCAATGTCAAGAGCATCATGCTGACGAGCAAATACGCGATCCCCCACATGATCCGTGGCGGCGGCGGCTCGATCATCAACATCTCTTCGATCGCCGGCCTGCGCGCCAACCAGAGCACGCCGTACTCCACCTCCAAGGCCGCGGTCATCGGCTTGACGCGTTCGATGGCCGGCGACCACGGCCGGCAGGGCATTCGCGTCAACTGCATCGTGCCGGGGCTGGTATACGGCCCGATGGTGGCGCCGCGCATGGACGAGGCGCTGCGCGAGCGCCGGCGCGACGCGTCGCTGCTCGGCACCGAGGGCACCGGATGGGACATAGCCTGGGCCGCCGTATTCCTGGCGAGCGACGAGTCGCGGTGGATCACCGGTGTCGCGCTGCCGGTGGACGCGGGATTGCTCGTCACCAGCCCGGTCACCTTCGCGCGCCTGGCACAGCAGAAGTTCTAGGCGACGATGATCGCGCGGTAGTCGTTGACGTTGGTGCGGGTCGGTCCGGTGACCAGCAGCTCGCCGAGCGCCGAGAAGAAGCCGTAGCTGTCGTGCTTCGCGAGCAATGCCTTCGCGTCGAGTCCCTTCTTGCTTGCCCGGTCGACGCTGTCCGGAGTCATAAAGGCTCCGGCGTTATCTTCGGATCCGTCGATGCCGTCCGTATCTGCTGCAATCCCCCAGACTTCATCCAAACCCTGCAGCTCGATAGCGAGCGAGAGCAGGAACTCGGCGCAGCGCCCGCCGCGGCCGCCTTCTTCGTGAACCGTCACCGTGCACTCACCGCCCGAGATGAGCGCCACCGGTGGGCGGAAAGGAATGGAGTATTTCCGGATTTCGCGAACCAGTCCTGCCATGACCTTGGCGACTTCGGCTGCCTCCCCCGTGATCGTGTCGCCGAGAATCACGGGTTGGATGTTTCTTTTCGCAAAGACTTCTGCCGCAGCTTCGAGCGAGCGATGCGGCGTGGCGATGACCCGGTTCTCGACGCGCCTGAAAACTGGATCGCCGGGCTTGGGAGTTTCGTCTGCGGCCCTTTCGAACCTGGCCTTGACCGCCGCCGGAGGAGAAATGCGATATTTCCTCAGTACATCGAGGGCGTCGCGGTAGGTGGTCGGATCGGGCGCGGTCGGTCCCGAGGCGATGTGCGTCGGGTCGTCGCCCGTGACGTCCGAGATGATGAGCGACAGCACCTGCGCGCGGCACGCCGCAGCGAGCCTGCCGCCCTGGATGGCCGAGAGGTGCTTGCGCACCGTATTGATCTCCTGGATGGTCGCGCCGCTGCGCAGCAGCTGCGCCGTGACCGCCTTGAGATCCGCCATCGAGATTCCCTCGGCAGGCAGCGACAGCAGGCTTGAGCCGCCGCCTGAAAGCAGCGCTAACAGGAGATCGTCTTTTCCAAGCTCTTTCACACGTTGGAGAATCTCGCGCGCAGCGGCTTCGCCGGCCTCGTCGGGCACCGGATGGCCCGCCTCGACGACCCGGATGCGCTTGGTCGGAAGGCCATGGCCATAGCGCGTAATCGCGATTCCCTCGAGGGAATGATTCCAATGCGCCTCGACTGCGGCGGCCATCGAGGCCGCGGCCTTGCCGGCCGCGGCGACGAAGGTGCGGCCCTTGGGCGGCGGCGGCAGGTGCGGAGCAAGTATGTGGAGAGGGTCCGCCGCGGCGACCGCGGCGCGAAAACTCTGTTCCAGCAGCGCGCGCATCAGGTGGGCGCGAACGTTTCCTTCGCTGCGTCGGGGCCGAGGCGGTAGTACTTCGGATAGGCCTCGCGGAAAGCCTGCTGGATCTCCTCGACCGGCACGTCGGCGTAGCGGCCGCGGTCGCGCAGGTACTCCATGTGGCGGCGCTCGTCCGCGTCGAAGGGATGGAAGATCGAATCGCTGCGCCCGTCGAACTCGAGCGGCTTGACGCGAAACCTGGTGCACAGCGCGAGGTTGAAGGCGGGCGTCGCCTTGACCCACTGGCCATCGAGATAGAGGTCCGTATAGCCGTGATAGACGAAGAGATCGCTGCCCATCGTTTCTGCGAGCCGCGGCGTTGTCAGGTGGTTTTTTACGTCGGCGAAGCCGACGCGCGCCGGGATACCCGCCGCACGAACGCAGGCGGCGAGCAGCGAGGCCTTGCCCACGCAAAATCCCTGGTCGGCGGCGAGCACCGATGACGCCTTGAAGACTTCAGCATCCGAAAAATCCAGGAACGGGTTGTAGCGGATGCGGTCCCGCACCGCGTAGTAAAGTGAAACGGCGCGTTCGCGCTCGGTCGATCCCCGGGAATATTCTTTCGAAAACCGGACCACGGCAGGATGGGCGCTATCGACGTAGCGCCCGGGCTCGAGGTACTCGGTCATTTATCCAGCTTCATCAGCCGGCGCGCCCCCTGGAACAGCGCGCTCGACTGGTCGGCGAGGCCGTCGACGACGGAGAAATGGTTGCTGCCCGGCATCGGGATGTCGCCCGCGAACGCGGCGCGCCAGCGCTCGCCGAGGAGCGCGTTCTGGCGATGAAACTCGCTCGACTCGTCGCCGCCGACGCAGGTCATCACCGGGCAGCGCGTCGCCGGCGACATGAAGGCGGGAGAGAGCCGCAGCGCGGCTGCCTCGTCGAGCCGCAGGTCCGGCTGGAGGAAGTCGACGTGCGGCAGCGGCCGCAGGTCGTACAGGCCGCTGATCGCGAGCCCTCCCTTCCACAGGTCTTTCGGCAGCTCCGCGTCGAACACCGGCCAGAGCGCGCTCATCATCATCGCCGTCAGGTGCCCGCCCGCCGAATGCCCGGCGACGTAGAGCCGGTCTTGATCCATGCCGTATTCCTCGGCATGCAGCCACAGCCAGCGGCTCGCGCGGAGCATCTGGCGCACGATCTCATCCATCGTCACCTTGGGGCACAGGTCGTAGTTCACCACCGCGAGCGACACGCCGGCGTCGACCCAGGCCGGCGCGAGGAACGAGAAGTCCTGCTTGTCGAGCGCGCGCCAGTAGCCGCCGTGGATGAACATCATGCAGGTGCCGTCGCCCTTGCGCGCCGGAAAGAGGTCGAGCGTCTCGCCCGGCATGTCGCCGTAGCGCCGGTCGAGATAGCAGATCATCGTGCTGCGCGCGCGCACCGAGCTCTCGCCCCAACGCGCGAAGAACTGCGGATGCTCCGGAACCAGCTCGCGGTTGTTGTATTCTCGACTGAGGAAACCCTTGTCCGGCGCGTTCATCCGCGTTTTTCTCTCCAAAGGCCCATCGCCTCCTGCCCTGGGCGGTCCGAGAACGAGAACAGCACGGACTCGCCTTTCGCCTCGAGCCTCACCGGCGCCCAAGACGGAACGACGAAGGTATCGCGCGGCTCGAACTCGAAGCTCTCGCCGCCTATGTGCACACGACCCTCGCCCTCGACGACCGAGTAGATGGTGCCGTCGGTCGAGCGGTAGGCCTGCGAGCGGAAGCCCTTCGGCAGCAGCTGGATGAACGCCGCGATGGTCGGCATCGCGTGGCCGCCGGTGAGCGGGTTCATGAACTGCATCTTCCAGCCGTGACAGCGATCGGCATCCTGATCCTGCGGAAGCTTGCCGAGCGACTCGCGGCTGCGCGCGTACGGGTAGTTGAAGATCGGCGAGGTCTTGCCGAAGGGCGCGGCGGCGGCGAGCGGCACGAGGTTGTTGCCGTAGCGCGCGGCCGACGCGCCCTCGCTGCGCGACACCGGCTGCACTTCTTCCGGATACACCTCGTGGAACTGCGCGGCGAACATCTGCACGATGCGGATGTCGAGGCCGTCCATCCACACCACCGGGTCGTTGCCCGGGTTGCCGTGGTCGTGCCAGGTCCAGGACGGGGTGATGATGAAGTCGCCCGGATACATGGTGGTGCGCTCGCCGTCGACCGCGGTGTAGGCGCCCGAGCCTTCGACGATGAAGCGCAGCGCCGACTGCGAATGGCGGTGGCTCGGCGCGATCTCGCCCGGCAGGATGAGCTGCAGGCCGGCGTACAGGCTTTGCGTGATGCAGGATTCGCCGCGCATGCCGGGATTCTCGAGAATCAGCACGCGCCGGATCGCCTCCTTGGCGGTGATCAGCTTGCCCGCCTCCATCAAGTAGGGTCGCGCCTGCTTGTACTTCCACAGGGCCGGCTTGCAAGCCGTCGCCGGCTCGTTGGGAATGAGCTCGTGCAGCACCTCCCACAGGGGCGCCAGGTTGTCCTTGTCCATGCGCCGGTACAGCTCCTGCCGCGCGGAACCGATGCTTGGCTTCGGAACGCTGGCCATTGGCTGTTCCTCTTAAAGAACCAATTTTACGTGCGGGCGACCGGCTTGAGCCAGACAACGGGTTTGCCCAAGGCCGTGCCAAGAGCCTTGCCTTCAGGATCGGCGAGCGCCGCCTCACGCGCCTTGCGGATCGCGGCCGCCTGCTGGCGCGGGTCCGCGGTGTCCGGGTTCTCGACCAGGGCATCGACGATGGCGAGGAAGTTCGCCTTGCCGCGACGATGCGTCTCGCCATAGCCCTTGATGAGCCGCGCACACTCGGCGAGCTCGAAAGCGAGGCCGGCGTCGCGCTTTGCCGCGTCCGCGACGAGGCCGAGCCAGCGCTCGATCAGCTGCTGCTCCTCGCCGTAGCGGTAGCTGTGCGGCCGCCACGGCTTCAGCCAGGCAAGCGAGCGCACCGTCAGGTAGCCGAACAGGCTCGAAGTCTTGACATGCATGCCGACGTTGTAGGCGTCGAGCTTGCCGCGGCGATCGGCCCACGAAACAAGTCCTTTTCCGAGGAAATGAGGAAGAATGGACGCGAATTCTTCGATTCCCGGCTTCAGGTAGTCGATGACCACCACCGGCTCGCTCGCCTTCGCACCCACTTCGCGGCGCACGCGCTCGAAGCGGCTGGCGCGGGTCTTCAGATCGGCGACGCGGATGATGTCCTCGTAGGCCATCCACAGGGCGAGATGCCGCGCCACGGTTGCGGCGGTCTTCCGATCTGCGCCGAGGAACGGCTGCATCCTCTCCATGAAGAGTTCCGCATAGGCGTCGCCCTGGTAGTCCTTCAGGCGGGCACGCCCGAGATCGATAATTTCCTGCAGCTCGGTGGCCCGCCGCGGCGCCACGGGTTCTGCCGGCGCAGGCCGCGCGCGCGCGGCGATGTCGTAGCCGGCGGCAAAGCCGCGCAGGCTCGCCTCGGCGCCGCGGCCGGCGCCGCGGATCGCCCGCTCGCAGGCCTCGCGCGACAGCGGCAGCACGCCGCTCCCCGCCATGGCGCCGAATAGCACCGCATTGATCACGGTGCCGCTCTCCTGGGCGAGCTTGCGCATGTCGAACAGCACGCTCGCTTTCGCCAGGTGGCGCGCCGCTTCGACGACGCGCGCGCTGTCGAAGCGCCCGTCGGCCATCTGCATCTTCTCGATCGTGGCGTAGATGCGATGCGTCGACGCAATCAGCGTGGTGCGCTCGGGACTGACGAAGCCGTTCTGCATCGCGCGCCCGGCCTCCACCAGCTCGGAAGCGACCATCACGTCGACATTGCACGGGCTCGGCGTGAGCGAGAAGACGGGTTCTTTCCCCTTCAATTGCTCTTTTTTTGCGGGAAAGATCTCGAGGTAATAGGTCGTCGCGCCGGTGCGCTGCGCCACGCCCGGAATCGAGGTGGCTTGCGCGGGAAACCCGCTCGCCGTCGCCGCCTCCATCAGCCAGTCGGCCATCACGCCGCCGCCTTCGCCGCCCAGCGCAGCGATGAGGACGGTGATCGGGCGCTGCGGAAGATTCATAGGATTTTTGAGACCAGTCTGTCCCACAGGTTCGGGTTCTGAATCACCTCAGCCCTGTAGAAGGAGGGGCAGAGCACCGCGGCATGCGCGTTCTCGCCGCACAGCCCGCAGCCGACACAGCCGTCGATCACGGTGGCCACCGGGTCGGTGCGCAACGGATCGGGATTGTCCTTGATGGTCAGCGTCGGACAGCCCGAAAGCCGGATGCACGAGTGGTCCCCGGTGCAGGTGTCCTCGTCGACGCCGTACTTCACACGGACCGTTCTTTTTCCCTCAGACAATTGTTTTGACACGAGAGGCCGCAATTTGCGCTGGCGCTCGAGCTGGCATTCGCCCTCGGCGATGATCACCTTGAGGCCCTTATAGTCGGCGGTCATCGCCTCCTTGAGGGTCTTCGCCACCGCGCCGACGCGGTAGTTGTCCACGGTCTTCACCCAGCCCACGCCGATGCCCTCGAGCGCGCGCTCCATGCTCATGTCGGGCGCCTTGTGCTCGCTGTGCTGCGGCGAGGACGGCAGCTCCTGCGTTCCGGTCGCCGAGCTGTAGCCGTTCTTCATGATCACCAGGACGCCGTCGTTCTTGTTGAACACGGCGTTGGCGATGCCCGAGGTGAGGCCGTTATGCCAGAAGCCGCCGTCGCCCATCATCGTCACCGTGCGCTTGCCGAACATCGGATTCACCGCCGAGTTCGACGCCAGGCCGAGGCCGTAGCCGAGGACCGTATTGCCGATGTTGAAGGGCGGCAGCGTCGAGAAGAGATGACAGCCGATGTCAGCGGACAGGTGGAACTTGCCCGTATCCTGCTCCAGGATTTTCATCGCCGAGAACACCGGACGCTCGGGGCAGCCGACGCAGAAGCCCGGCGGGCGCTGGGGCAGGCCGGTGAGGAGCTGCGCGGCCTTCTCTTTCAATGATTTTATGGGCGCAACGGCCTGTTCGCGGCCCAGGAATTTGGCAATCCCGGTGAGCACCACCTCGCCGGTGTACTCGCCGGCCATCGGCAGCACGTCCTTGCCGCGCACTTTGACCGCGTTCACGTCATGCCGCCGTAGCGTTGCGAGCAACTGCTCCTCGATGAAGGCCGGCTGGCCTTCTTCGACCACCAGCACTTCCCTCTTGCCGGCGCAGAATTCGACCATCTCCTCCGGCACCATCGGGTAGGTAACGTTCATGCAGTAGATCGGTACCCTGGAGGCGCCGAAAGCGTCGGCGAGGCCGAGCGTCTGCAGGGCACGGATCACGGCGTTGTACATGCCGCCCTGGCAGACGATGCCGAGGTCTTGCATGTCCCCGGCAAATGTTTCGTTCAGTTTTCTTTCTTTTATGAAACGAACCGCTGCGGGCCAGCGCACGTCGATCTTCTGCTTCTCCTGCGTGTAGGTGGCGGGCGGCAGGCAGATGCGGTTGTAGTCGAAGTCGGGGTTTTCGAGAAACGCCTTCTTTGAGAACAGCGGGGCCCGATTGTCTTTCGTCCGGAAGCTGCCCTGCACATGGCAGGCGCGGATGCGCAGCTCGAGCATCACCGGGCTGCTGGAGGCTTCCGAGAGCTCGAAGCCGTGCTCGACCATTTCGACGATCGTCGGCAGGTTGGGCCGCGGATCGAGCAGCCAGATCTGCGACTTCATGGCGAAGGCGTGGCTTCTTTCCTGGATGATCGAGGCGCCTTCGCCGTAGTCCTCGCCGAGCACGATCAGCGCGCCGCCCTTCACGCCGGCTGACGCGAGGTTCGAGAGGGCGTCCGAGGCGACGTTGGTGCCCACGGTCGACTTGAAGGCGACCGCGCCGCGCATCGGATAGTTGATCGATGCGCCGAGCATCGCGGCCGCGCCTGCCTCGTTGGCATTGGTTTCGACGTGCACGCCGAGCTCGTCGAGGATGCCGCGCGCGTCGTTCAGCACGTCCATGACATGCGACACCGGCGCGCCCTGGTAGCCTCCGACATAGGAGACGCCCGACTGCAGCAGGGCCTTGGTCACCGCCAGGATGGCTTCGCCGTGAAAGGTCTCGCCCTCGCCGAGCCTGAGCTTCGCTACTTCTTCCTTGAAGGATCGTTCCATGGTCTACACCAGAATTTTAGGGAGCCACACTGCGACGCCCGGCACGAAGAACACCAGCGCGAGCATTAGCAGGCTCATCGCGATGTAGGGCAGCACCGCCTGGAAAATGTGCCCCATGCGCACCTCGGGCGGTGCCACGCTCTTCATCGTCATGAGCAGCAGGCCGTGCGGCGGCAGCAGCAGGCCGAGCTGCATGCAGATGAGGAACATGACGCCGAACCACACCGGGTCGACGCCGTATTTCTGCACCAACGGCATGTAGATCGGCAACGTGATCATCATCATGCTCACCTGCTCGACGAACAGGCCCAAAAAAATCAGCAGCAGCATCATTGCAGCGATCACGGCGAGGGGCGTCAGACCCAATCCTGCGATCAGCTCCACCAGCCCGTTGCTCGCACCGGAAAACGACAGGATCTGCGAGAAGGTCGTGGCGCCGACGATGATGAACAGGATCATGCCGGAGATGGCGGCCGTGCCGCGCAGGGCCTTGAGGAGATTGTCGGCGCTGAGGGCCCGGTAGGCGAGGGCCAGCACCATGGTGAACAGCGCGCCGATCGCCGCCGATTCGGTCGGCGTCGCCCACCCCGCTGACATCGAGGCGACGACGACGACGAAGATCGAAACCAGCGGCAGGACGTACTGCACGAACGGACGCAGCTTCGCCCAGCCGTGGTACTCGGTGAAGGTCGTCGCGGGCGCGAGCGCCGGATTCAGCTTCACGCGCACCAGGATGTAGACGATGAACGCCAGGCTGAGGAGCAGCCCCGGCATCACGCCGCCGATGAGGAGCTTCGAGATCGAGATGCCCGACAGGCTGCCGAGGAGCACGGTCAGGGCCGAGGGCGGGATCAGCATGTCGACCGCGCCGATCGCCATCAAGGGGCCGGTCGCCATCGTCGGGTGGTAGCCGCGCGAAAGCATCACCGGAAGCATGAGGCTGCCGAGCATTGCGGTGGTGGCGATCGTCGAGCCGGAGATCGCGGAAAAGACCGTCCCCGCCACGACCGCGACCACCGCAAGCCGCCCGGGAACCTGCTGGATAAGGCGCTCCACGCCGTCGATGACTTTGACCGCGAGGCCGGTGTGGAACAGCACCTCGCCCATCAGGATGAAGAGCGGAATCGGGGTGAGCGAAAAGCTTGCTACCGAGCCGACGCTGTTCCGCACGAGCTGGGTGAGCCCCGCCTCGCCGCCGAGAAACAGCACCGCGCCCAACAGGTTGATCACCAGGAACGAAAACGCCACCGGCACGCCCAGAAACAGCAGGACGGTCGAGCCTCCGAGCATCAGCCACGCGGCGGCGTCCCATGACATGCCGCTCAGCCGGTCGACACCGCATCGTCACGCGGCGCGCGCTCCCCGAAATACAGGCGGCGCATGCGGAACAGCATCTCGAGCGAAAGCGCAATGAACGCGACCGGCAGAACGCCGAGCAGCCACCATTCCGGCGTGACCAGCGTCTTGATCGAAAGCGACCCGGCGCCGTAGCTTGCGAGCGCCGCACGCGCGCCGTAGTACGCAATCACCGCGCAGCAAGCGAGACCGAGGCCGTCGACGATCCACTCGAACGCCCAGCCAACGCGCTTCGGCACCGCGCGCAGGATGATGTCGACGCGGATGTGCTGCCCGCGGCGCAGCAGCCACGGCGCGGTCAGCATGGTGATGAGGTACAGCATGGCCTCCGATAGTTCGTTGCTCCATGAGAGTCCCACCATGCCCGGGATCATGCGCACGTTTCGCAGCAGCACGTCGGCGCAGATCATGAGCGTCATGCCGAAGATCAGCGCGCAGGCGAGCAATGCGAGACCTTCCAGCAGCTTGCCGTACGCCGTCTCGAGATTACCCATGTCTCAGCGGGCCAGCACCTTGTGCAACTGCGGCCCGTATTGCGGGCTTGCCTTGATGATGCCGGCCCACCCCACCTCGTTCGCCTGCGCGAGGTACTTGCGGCTCGTCGCCGGGTCAAAGGTGATGGTCTGGATGCCGGCCTCCGCCTGGCGCTTGGCCTCGTTCTGGTTGTACGACTTCCAGAACTCGTTCTGGCCCTCGTAGGCGAGCGCCTGGCGCGTCAGGTACTCGCGCGCCGCCGGCGTCAGCGCCTTCCACTTGTCCAGGTTCACCACCAGCGACACCTCGGCGTTGTAGAACCCGGGGTCGACGCGGAACTTGGTTTTCTCCTGCCAGTTGAGATCGAAAAGCGCATGGATCGGCCAGCCGTAGCCGTCGATCACGCCGCGCTCGAGCGCGGTGTACACCTCGCCCGGCGCGGTGGTCATCACCGCAGCGCCCATCGCCTGGAAGAAGTCGCGGTAAACCGGCGTGATGCGGATCTTCAGCCCGGTGAGGTCCGGCTTGTCGATCTTCTTGTTGAGGTAGAGGTGGAAAGGCGTGAACTCGACCACCCGCGCGAGGTAGTACATGTTCGCCTTCTCCTGCCAGATCTTGTTGATCAGCTCATGCGCGCCGTTCCTGCGCTGCTCGGCCGCGCTCACCTCGGCGAGCTTGAGCGCATCGGCCTCGGGCATCAGGTTGGTGTAGAACGCGCCCGTCGTCAGCGCAAGGTCGACTACGCCGGTCTTCACGGCGTTGCCGACCTCGAAGGTCGGGATGGCCTTCGGCCCGCCGATGAAGTTCATCTGCAGGACGCCTTTGCCTTCCCGGTTCACCTTCTCGATCCACTCGACGGTGCGCTTGACGTAAAACTGGTTCTCCGGGAACGCGCTCACGACGCGAAGCGTGACTTCCTGCGCCGCAGCGAGGGCCGGTGTAAGCGCCGCCGCAGCGAGGGCAAGCCAGGTGATCGGTTTCATTCACTCCTCCTCTGAAACCAAACAGCCTAGGACTCCGCTCCGGCATTTGTCAAACGCGAAGGCGGCGTCACATCGGCCGCCACGCGCCTCGGGCTGACCCAACCTGCGGCGTCCAACGCTCTGGCGCGCCTGCGGGCGCTACTCGGCGATGCCTTGCTCGCCGAGCCGGTGCGCCAGGCGCTGGCCCTGCTGGAATCGGCGCTGGCGCACGATTCGGGCTTTGATCCCGGAACCGCGACGCGCGATTTTCGCTTCTACATGTCCGATTACTTCAGACAGCGGACGTATGGCTACCAAGATAGGCCTCCATTACATGCCTGGATTTTTGGCACGTTAGAATTCCTGAATGAAAATCCTGGTCGCCGGCGCGGGTCCTGCGGGCCTGTACTTTTCGTATCTGGCGAAACGCCGGCATCCCGACTGGCAGATCCGCGTCGTCGAGCAGAATCCCGCCGATTCGACTTTCGGCTTCGGCGTGGTGTTCTCGGACCGCGCCCTCGAGTTCCTGCGCGACGATGACGCCGAGACGTACGCGCGCATCACGCCGCAGATGGAAATGTGGACCGATCTGGTGGTTGTGCACCGCGGGACACCGGTGCGCATCGACGGCATCGGCTTCGCGGCGATCTGCCGGCTGAAATTTCTGCATCTCCTGCAGCGGCAGCTCGCCAGCGTCAACGTCGTGCCGCAGTTTGAAAGAGCAATCTCCTCCCCTGAAGAATTATCGGGTTACGACCTGGTGGTGGCCGCGGACGGGGTCAACTCCTTCGTGCGGCGCGCGCATGGCGATGCGTTCGGCACTACGGTCGGAAACCTCACCAACAAGTTCGGCTGGTTCGGAACCGCCAAACGCTTCGAGACCCTCACGCAGACCTTCGTCAAGAACCAGCACGGCACGTTCAATGCCCACCACTACCGGCACGCGCCGGCGATGAGCACTTTTGTCGTCGAATGCGACGCCGCGACGTGGGAGCGGGCGGGCTTCGCCACCATGAACGAGGCCGATACCTTGACGTACTGTGAGCGCGTATTCGCCGAGGTGCTGGGAGGGCACCGTCTCGTGTCGAACAAGTCCGTATGGCGGAACTTCCCGAACCTGCGCAACGCCCGCTGGTCGGCCGGAAACGTGGTATTGATAGGCGACGCCTTGCGCACGGCGCATTTCTCGATCGGCTCGGGCACGCGGCTGGCGATGGAAGACGCCATTGCGCTCGCCCGGGCGCTGCGCGAACATCCGCGCGACGCTCTGGCGGCCTTCGAAGCGGCGCGCCGCCCGATCGTCGACAAGCTGGTCGCAGCGGCCGATGCGAGCGGCGACTGGTACGAGCGCTTTCCGGAGCACATGCGGCTCGAACCGCGCCAGTTCGCGTGGAGCTACATCCAGCGCAGCGGCCGCATCGATCCCGAGCGGCTGCGCAAGATTTCGCCTCGCTTCGTCGAGGCCGGAGGAGAGAATTGATTCTGTTTCCCACCACCCTGGTCGGCAGCTATCCGCAACCTGAGTGGCTGATCGATCGCAAAAAGCTCGCCGGACGCTTTCCGCCCCGCGTGCGCGCGAAGGAGCTCTGGCGCATTCCGGAGCCGCATCTTGCCGAGGCGCAGGACGACGCGACGATTCTCGCCATCCAGGCGCAGGAGCAGGCCGGGCTCGACATCATCACCGACGGCGAGATCCGGCGCGAAAGCTATTCCAACCGCTTCGCCACCGCGCTTGAGGGCATCGACATCGACAATCCGGGCAGCGCGCTCGACCGCTCGGGACATCCCAACCCGGTGCCGCGCATCGTGGGCCGCATAAGGCGCAGGCATCCGGTTGAAGTAGAGGATTTGAAGTTTTTAAAGAGGCACACAAACAGAGTGGTGAAGATCACTGTCCCTGGCCCCTTCACGATGTCGCAGCAGGCGCAGAACGACTTCTACAAGTCCTGGGAAGAAGCGGCGATGGACTACGCGGCAGCGGTGAATGAGGAGATCAGGGATCTGTTCGCAGCCGGCGCCGACATCGTGCAAATCGATGAGCCCTACATGCAGGCGCGCCCGGAGAAGGCGCGCGAGTACGGCCTGAAGGCGCTGAACCGCGCCTTGGACGGCGTCAAGGGAACCACCGCGGTGCATATCTGCTTCGGCTACGCGGCGATCATCCACTCGCGGCCCTCGGGCTATTCGTTCCTTCCCGAGTTCGCCGGCTGCTCCTGCCAGCAGGTCTCGATCGAGACTGCGCAGTCGAATCTGGACACCGCGGTGCTCGAAAAGCTGCGCGGCAAGAAGATCATGGTCGGCTGCATCGATCTCTCGGACATGAGGGTCGAAACGCCGCAGAAGGTCGTCGAACGCATAAAAAAAGCGCTCAAGCATGTAAAGTCCGAGGATGTCATCATCGCGCCGGACTGCGGAATGAAATATCTGCCGCGCGAGATCGCTTTCGGGAAGATGAAGGCAATGGTAGAGGGGGCAAAAATTTTGAGAGCGGAGGCACAATGAACGCGTACTTCAAATCCATCCTGGTAGTCAGCGTTGCACTTTCCGGTTGCGCGGGCGAGGGCGGCGGGACCGGCCGTCGACCCCTCACCGACATGGAGACCGGCGCCCTGATCGGCGCAGTCGGCGGCGCCGTCGTGGGCGCGGTGGCCTACCACCAGAACCGCACCAAGGGCGCCGTCATCGGCGCTGTGGGCGGCGGCCTTGCCGGCGGCGCCGTCGGCGCTTACATGGACAGCCAGAAGCGCGACCTCGAAAAGAACCTGACCCGGGAGATCCAGTCCGGCGAGGCGCGCGTCGACAAGCTGCCCAACGACGTGGTGCGCATCACCATGACCAGCCAGACCGCGTTCGACACCGACTCGGTGAACATCAAGCCTGGTTTCCACAGCACGCTGGACAAGCTCGCCGACGTGGTCGTGCGCTACGGCAAGACCTCGCTGACGATCGTCGGGCATACCGACAACGTGGGCTCGGACCAGTACAACCAGAAGCTCTCGGAGCGGCGCGCCCTGTCGGTGGCGCAGTACTTCGAGTCCAGGCAGGTCAGCTCGTTGCGGCTCGCGACCCTCGGCAAGGGCGAAGGCGCGCCGGTGGCGAGCAACAACTCGGAAAGCGGTCGCCAGGCCAACCGCCGCGTCGAGATCTACGTCGAGCCGGTGGTCCAGGGATAACAGCGCGAGGTCCGGGGATGAAAAAGGATGCCAAAGGGCTCGCACGAGGTCTAACCAACTACGGCGATCCGGCGTTCTCGCTGTATCTGCGCCGCTCGTTTGCCAAGAGCATGGGCTACTCGGGCGAGATGCTCGCGCGCCCGGTGGTCGGCATCGCCGATTCGCGCAGCGGCTTCAACAACTGCCACCGGCATTTTCCCGAGCTGATCGAGGCGGTGAAGCGCGGCGTGCTGGCCGCGGGCGGCCTGCCGATCGAGTTCCCCACGGTGTCGCTCGGCGAAGTGTTCCTCAGCCCGACGTCGATGATGTTCCGCAACCTGATGTCGATCGACGTCGAGGAAATGATCCGCGCCCAGCCGATGGACGCGGTGGTGCTGGTCGGCGGCTGCGACAAGACGGTTCCCGCGCAGCTGATGGGCGCCGTTTCGGCCGACGTGCCGGCGGTGCAGCTGGTCGCCGGGCCGATGATGCCGACCTCGTTCCATGGCGAACGCCTCGGCGCGTGCACCGATTGCCGCCGCTTCTGGGCGCTGCATCGCGCCGGCAAGGTGAACGAGGAGGCGATCGAGGAAATCGAAGGCAACCTCGCCACGACCGCAGGCACCTGCGCCGTGATGGGCACCGCATCGACCATGGCGTCGATCGCCGAGGCGCTCGGCATGGCGCTCCCGGGCAGCGCGGCAATTCCGGCGGTGCATGCCGACCGCTTGCGCGCCGCGGAGGAGAGCGGGCGAAGGGCGGTGGAGCTCGCCAAGACGCCGGTGCGGCCTTCGCAGGTGATCACCGAGAAGTCGGTCGAGAACGCGATCCGCGTGCTGCTCGCCATCGGCGGCTCGACCAATGCAATCGTGCATCTCACGGCGATTGCGGGACGGGCGGGCGTTCACATCGATCTCAGAAAGCTCAATGCGCTGTCGGATTCGACCCCGGTGCTGGTGGATCTGAAGCCCACCGGCCAGCATTACATGTCGGATCTTTACGCCGCAGGCGGCCTCGGCGCGGTGCTGCGCGAGCTCAAGCCGCTGCTGCATCTCGATTGCATGACGGTCGCCGGCACGACGCTCGGCGAGCGGCTGGAGAAGGAGCCGGCGTGGGTGGATCGCGCAGTAGTAAGAAGCTTTAATGAACCGATTTCATCAAAAGGGGGCCTGGTCGCCCTGTTCGGAACGCTTGCACCGAACGGCGCGATCCTGAAGCGCTCGGCCGCCGATCCCAAGCTGTTCGAGAAGGAAGGCCGCGCGGTGGTCTTCAGCTCGCTCGACGATCTTGCGGCGCGTATCGACGATCCGGGTCTCGACGTCACCGCGGACGATTTCCTCGTGCTGCAGAACGCCGGGCCCAAATCGGGATACGCAATGCCCGAGGCCGGCTACCTGCCGATCCCGGCGAAGCTGGCGCGCACCGGCGTGAAGGACATGGTGCGCATCTCGGACGCGAGAATGAGCGGAACGGCGTACGGCACCATCGTGCTGCATGTCTCGCCGGAGTCGGCGATCGGCGGTCCACTCGCGCTGGTCAGGAACGGCGACCGGATCAGGATTTCGGTGCGCGACAGGAAGATCGACCTGCTGCTTGCGGAAAATGAAATGCAGAAGAGAAAGGCGTCCTGGAAACCTCCGGTTGCCCCGCCGGCACGCGGTTACGCCAAGCTATACATGGATCACGTGCTCCAGGCGGAGCACGGCTGCGACTTCGACTTCCTGAGGAAAGCCTGAGGCTATTTCGCGGGCGGCTTGCCGTAGTTCTCGGCGAGGTAGGTGGCGATCGCGTCGACGTCTTCCTTCGGGATCGGCGCGCCGAAGACGTTGATCATCTTGTTCACCGACGCCGTCCAGCCCGCCTTGTCGAGGAAGTGCGAGTTCATCTGGATGTAGTCCAGGCTGTGGCAGGCCATGCATTGCATCACCTTGTCCTTGCCCGGGGCGTCCTTGAGCAAGACCTTGGACTCCTGCGCCCAGGCGCAGCTCGCCGCGGCGAGAGAGATCATCGCCATGGCCAATCTCATACGACCTCCACGTAGAGGCGCTGGATGACATTGTGGTGATAGCCGGCGGGGTTGAAGATCAGCTGGTTCACCTGCGTCTCGCCCGAATTGCTGGTGGCGCGCGCCATGACGATCAGCGCGCCGGGCTCGCGCGCCGGCAAGTCGAGGGCGAACTCGCGGAACGAGTACTGGCCCAGGTCCTTGCCGAGCTTGGCACGCTGCCAGCTGCCGCCGAGATCGGTCGAAACCTCGACCCGATCGATGCCCGAGCCGCCGTCCCAGGCGACGCCGCGCACGGGGATCGTCTTGCTGCGCGGCACCTGCTGCCCGCTTCTCGGCGACGTGACTAGCGAGTTCACCACCATAGCGGTGATCGGCTCGTTCGGCGCGTACAGCTGCGATGTAAACGTCGGCGTCTTGAACAGGCCGCGCGGCAGGCGGTAGGCGGTGCTCATCCAGAAATTCTTCTCTGGCGTGGACATGACCTTCACGCTCACGAGGTGCTTGACCCAGTAGGTGCCCGTCCAGCCCGGCACGATGAGGCGGGCCGGAAAGCCGTTCCAGTGCGGCAGCGGCGCGCCGTTCATCTCGAAGGCGATCAGCGTCTCGTCACGCATCGCCACGTCCACGGGAATGGACTTCACGAAGTCGGGCGTCTTGTCGATCGCGCCCTGGTCGGCGCCGTCGAGGACTACCTCGAGCGCGTTCGACCTGACTCCCGCCTTGGCGAGGACGTCCTTCAGGCGTACGCCGCGCCACACGGCGTTGCCCATCGCGCCCACGCCCCACTCCACGCCGGCCACGTGCGGCTCGAACAGCCCGCGGCGGTTGCCCGAGCACTGGTTGACCGCGGTAACCTGCGCCGCCTTGAACTCCTTCTTCAGCTGCTGCAAGGTGAGCCTGAGCGGACGCTCGACGCTGTCGCCCGCGACGCTGAGCGACCAGTCGTCCGCCTTGATCGACTGCGGGATGCCGGCAAGGTGATAGCGCACGAAAAACGCCTTGTTCGGCGTGATCGGCGTGCGGAAGTACTCGACGGGGGTCTCAAAATTGGGCGGGCGGAAGGTTTTCTTGATGAGCGGTAGCTTCCCCGGCAGCGCGAACAGGTACTGTTCGGCGAGCGCGCCGTCGGGAATCTCGGTGAAGCCGAGCTCAGCGGCGCTGCCGACCGGTGCGCCGGAGGCGCGGCGCGGGAAGCCGAGCGCGGCGAGCGCGCCGGCGCCTGCAAGCCCTACCAGGAAACTGCGGCGTGATGAGCTCGATCGCATGGCGCCCGCTAGGGCATTGTCCGCCTGCGTTCGCCGTGGCGCAAATTGTCTGTCAGGCGTGAAAGGCGCGCATAGCCGCCGCAGTGCGGGTCTCGACGCCGAGCTTGTCGTAAATCCGTTCGAGGTGCTTCTCGATGGTGCGCGGACTCGCGCCCAGGATCGCGGCGATGTCGCGGCTGGTCTTGCCGGCGGCGACCCACTCCAGAACTTCGCGCTCGCGCGGCGTGAGCGGCAGGCTCGGGCGCTTGCCGGCGCCGAGCCGGTACAGATCAGCCAAGT
Source organism: Burkholderiales bacterium (assembly GCA_035602335.1). Lineage (GTDB taxonomy): Bacteria > Pseudomonadota > Gammaproteobacteria > Burkholderiales > SG8-39 > SCGC-AG-212-J23. The sequence continues at coordinate 3,839 of DATNMK010000073.1, read as the reverse complement.
GCGGTCGTATTGTTTCAGCCAGATCGCGCTCCCGGTCGGTGAACGCGCTTCCGGTGCGATTGAAAACGAAGCTGACGAGGAAGCGCCGGTCGACGTGAACCGGAACCGCCATCGCGTGCCGGATGCCGATCGGCCGGTAGTAGTCGTTGAAGAGCGGCGTGCGCCGGAAGGAGTCGAGCGGGACGACGTCGCTGATCCGCTTGGTCACGGCGTTTGGGTTGCGGCCGTGCGCGCGGACCAGCGGGTGGTCGTGAAAGTACCGGTCGAACACTTCGAGCTGGCGCGACGAGATCGCTCCCGGAGCGTTGCTCACCACGCTGCGATGCTTGCTGTCGAGGTCGCACACGGAGAGCGTGGTGAGCTCGGAGCCGATGAGCCGCGAGAGCGAAGCAACGCCGCGGCGCGCGAAATCAGCCCGATCCGCGCAACCTTCGCCGATCACGTGGAGTGCGTCGAGCGCCGAGCGCAGCTGCCGGCTGGTGAGCGCATGCACGCCGTTTTTTACCAACTAGTAGGTTACTTGTCAACCAGAAGGTAAGTAGCCTGTGTTATGGTGGATGGCATGCCCCGGGTAGCGGCCAGTGCGGACACCTCACAGCGCATCCTCGACGTCGCCGAGCGCCTGGTGCAGACGCGCGGGTTCAACGGCTTCAGCTACGCGGACATCGCTGAGGCGCTCGAGGTCACGAAAGCGAGCCTGCACTATCACTTCCCCACCAAGGGCGACCTCGGCAAGCGTCTGATCGAGCGCTACGAGGAGACCTTCCTCAAGACGCTCAAGGCGATCGACGCGACCGGCGCCGGCGCGCGCGAGAAGCTGCGGCGCTATGCGCGGATCTATGCCGAGGTGCTGCGCAACAACCGCATGTGCCTGTGCGGGATGCTCGCCTCCGACTACGCGACGCTGACCAAGCCGATGCGAGAAGAGGTGAAGCACTTCTTCGACGAGAACGAGCGCTGGCTGACGGCGCTCCTCGAGGAGGGCCGAAAAGCGGGCAGCCTGCGATTCAAGGGGTCCCCCCTGGATGTGGCGCGGGTGCTCGTCGGATCCCTCGAGGGCGCGATGATGCTGGCGCGTTCGTACGGCGAGGTGTCGCGCTTCGACAAGGCAGCGGACCGGCTGATCGCCGAGCTGTAAGCGCCGCGCTGTACGTAGGTCTACGCATTTCCCGTTCGCGCGTGGCGCGTTACAAATGCGAACTGGAGGTGCCCAATGGAACAGGCCGAACGCAGGGATTTCCGCAAGCCGGACGAGATTCGCGAGTTTCCGAAAGGCCGGCTCGAGCTCATCAGGATCGGTGGCGCGACGGTAGGCCGCGCGGTCTTCGAGCCGGGCTGGAAGTGGTCTACCTCGGTCCAGCCGATCGTCAAGACTAAGAGCTGCGAAGCGCCTCACTTCCAGTACCACGTCTCGGGAGTGCTGCGCATTCTGATGGACGACGGTACGCAGCTCGACTGCCGGCCGGGCGACGTCTCGCTGCTGCCCTCGGGCCATGACGCCTGGGTCGTCGGCAACGAGCCCGCCGTGGTCGTCGACTTCCAGGGAATGATCGATTACGCAGCCGCTCACTAGGGGTCAACAATGAATGTTCTGGACGGACGCAATTTCGTCGGCATCGTTCTCGAATGCGGAAAAACCGAAGGGGACGCCGACACGATTATTTTCAACGACGGCCGCTTTCGTTCGACGGCATGCGACCGCTACGAGTACGGCGACGGCCCGTACACGGCAAGCGTCGCAGGCGACACGGTGAGCTTCGAAGCGCAGACCCAAAGCCCGAAGTACGGCAAGCTGCTCTGGCGCGGGGTGGTGCGTGGCGCTCGTCTCGATGGCACCCTGACCATGGTTCGCGATGGCAAGACGCTAGGCGAGAAGTGGGTGCTGGCGGGAGAGAAAGGCTGAGGCAGGCATGTCCCGCGTCGCCGTGATCCAGCGCCCGCCCGTGTTCCTCGACCGAGCCGAGACACTGCAGAATGCAGTGGCAGCGGTCGAAGAGGCGGCGGGGAACAGGGCGCAGCTGGCGGTATTTCCGGAAGCCTTGGTACCCGGTTATCCGGCGTGGATGTGGCGGCTGCGCCCCGGCCCGGACATGGCCCTTACCGAGCGCATCCACGCGCGCTTGCGCGCGAATTCGGTCAGCCTCGCCGCCGATGAGCTCGCGCCGTTGCGCCAGGCGGCCAGGCAACACAAGGTCACCGTCGTCTGCGGCATCCACGAGCGCGACACGGAGTTCGGCGGAGGCACGCTCTACAACACCGTCGTCACCATCGGCGCGGACGGCGCCGTGCTCAACCGGCATCGCAAGCTGATGCCCACCAATCCGGAGCGCATGGTCTGGGGTTGCGGGGACGCCACGGGCCTGAAGGCCGTGGACACACCGTGCGGGCGCGTCGGCGCGCTGATCTGCTGGGAAAGTTATATGCCGCTTGCGCGCTACGCGCTGTACGCGCAGGGAATCGACCTCTACGTCACGCCTACCTACGACAACGGCGAGCGCGCGGTCGCGACCATGCAGCACATCGCCCGTGAAGGAGGCTGCTGGGTCGTGAGCTGCGGCTGCGCGTTTCAGGCGCGCGACATTCCTGATGCGTTTCCCGGCAAGACAGAGCTCTTTCGCGACCCCGACGAGTGGGTAAACCCCGGCGATTCGGTCGTCGTCGCGCCGGGCGGCAAGATCGCGGCCGGACCGCTGCACCAAGAGCGCAGCATCCTCTACGCGGAAATCGACCTGGACCGTGTCGGCATGGCGCGCCGCAGCCTGGATGTCGTTGGCCACTATGCGCGTCCCGACCTGTTCCACCTGCAGGTGAACACCCAGCCGCAACGGCCGCTGCACCTGTCGGAAGAACGGCACCCGAGGATTGCGGCATGAGCGAGTCGCGCGCGAGCTCTCCCGCAGGCGCGTATCACGTTGGCATGCGCGAGCTGCAGGACCACTTCGACACCCGCCGGCTCGCCGACCGGCTCGCCGAGCGGCTGTCGCGCACCGCGTTTACCGACGAGGACAAGGCGTTCATCGAGTCCCGTCCGATGTTCTTCCTCGCCACCGCGGACGCCGACGGGCAGCCGGATTGCTCGTACAAGGGCGGGATGCCCGGGTTCGTGCGCGTCACCGCCGAGTCGGAGCTCGCTTTCCCGAGCTACGACGGCAACGGCATGTTCCGCAGCCTGGGCAACCTGCTCGTCAATGCGCGCGTCGGCATGCTGTTCCTCGATTTCGAGCAGCCGCGCCGCCTGCGGGTAAACGGTTGTGCTTCGCTTCGTTTTGAGGATGTCCTGCTTGGCGAGTTCGCAGGTGCCCAAGCGATCGTGCGGGTGCGGGCGCAGAGCATCTTTCCCAACTGCCCGCGCTACATCCATCGCATGAAGTGGCTCGAGCCTTCGGCCTACGCCCCGCGCCCGGGCCACCTGTCCCCGGTACCGGCGTGGAAGCAGATGCCGCACTTCAACGAGGTCCTGCCCCCGGGGGATGCGGCGCGCCGCTGATTGACAAGCCGGGCGGGATGCTTCAAGCTTCATCTATTCAGGCTTGGAGCAACCCGCCCTGTCGCCCCCCGCCCGCACTGACCGGGAGACCATCGCCCGCTCGGACGACCACCGCGCGCTGCGCATCTGGCTGCGGCTGCTGACCTGCACCCACCTGATCGAGCGGCGCGTGCGCTCGCGGCTGCGCGAGCGCTTCTCCACCACGCTGCCGCGCTTCGACCTGATGGCGCAGCTCGAGCGCCATCCCGAGGGCCTCAAGATGAACGAGCTCTCGCGCCTGCTGATGGTGACCGGCGGCAACGTCACCGCCATCGTCGACCAGCTGGAGAAGGAAGGGCTCGTCGAGCGGCTC
>DATNMK010000072.1:0-2100 GCA_035602335.1 Burkholderiales bacterium | reverse complement strand
TGCTTGTTGGTAACCTGGGATTGACCCATGCCGTCCCGGATCACCTTGCCGCCGCCGAATTTTACTTCTTCGCCGTAGGTCGTAAAATCCTTCTCGACCTCGATGATGAGGTCCGTGTCCGCGAGCCGCACCCGGTCGCCGGTGGTGGGACCGAACATGTCGGCATAGACGGAACGTTTTATTTTTACGGACATGTCGTGCTCCAGCCTCCCACTCGCGAAAATCTCAATATGCCAGTCTCAGCGCTTACCAGAATGAGCGGCGCGCTGGGAATCCAGCGCAGCGACTTTCGTGCCAATTGCTGGCTCGGGGACTCGCGGCCGCCCCCTCTCCCCCACCCCTCCCCCGCAAGGGCAGGGCTATCGCATGTTCAAGAGCATATCGACGAGGAAACTGTCGTCCCAGGCGGCGCGTTTGAGTTTGCCTCGCAACGAGGTCTTTGTATCGGGATGAGCACGAGCGATATTGAGGGCAAGTCGCCGCAGAACGGCGAGGTTGGCGGGAGCGTGGTCTTTTCGGCTTCGCGTCTGATCCTCGTCGAGAACGACGTCGAGCGTCCAGTGCAGGACGTTTTCGATGCCCCAATGTTCGCGGACAATGCGCAGCAGCTCTGCGGGCGTGTAGCACTGGGTAAGAAGGAAGTAGCGCTCGACGGTTTTGTCGCGTCCACGTTTGCTGGTGATCCGCGCGACGGCCTTGAGACCTGGAAAGTTGTGCTCTTCGGCCATATCCCTGACCGGAGCAACGATTGCGGTTCGGGTTTCTTTGCGGTCGTGACCGAACTCTTCGGTCGTGGCTTGCCTGGCCTTCTTGCGCTCTGCCGAGGAGATCGCGGCCTTGGCGTCGCGCAGCAAACCTGGCTGGTTGTTCTTTACCGCCAAGACGTAATCTCCGCCACGCTCCACGATGGCTTTCGCCATCGCGCGATGACAATGCAGCGCATCCGCCGTGACGACGCAGCCTTTCAGCTGAAGAAGCTCGACGAGATGCAAAGCGCCGGCCGCTTCGTTGTTTCCAGGCGCCAGCACGTTGACGAGCGCCATGCGGGTTTTTGCGCTCCACGCCGTCACCATCACTGGCGGCATGTGACTTTGGCCGCGTTCGTAGGCTCTTCTCAGCGCCTTGCCGTCGAGAGCTACCACGCCCTTGATTTTGGCCGCCGTCGCAAACGCCTTGGTGAAGCGCCGAAAGACCTCTTCGAAGCTGCTCGGATCGAGGATGCGAAAGACACGGCTGAAGGTGTCGTGGCTCGGTATCCCGTGCTCCAGCACCAGAATCGTGCGCAACAGCGCTTCTTTCGACCGCCCAAACAGCGCGATGTCGCAACAGGTCGTGGCACCACACAGCGTGGCGAGCAACGCAATGAACAGGATCTCGGTCAGATCGTGCTGCGCTTGGTTCTTCCGAGGATCGACCAACGGCGAAAAGCATTCTGCAAAGCGGTCCAGGACAGCCTCCTCTCGAATCAGGAGACATTGTCAGAATCAAATTTTTCTTCCAGCGCAATAGCTTGGCCCCTCGGACATGCGATTCCCCTGCCCGCAAGGGGGGAGGGAGCCAAACAGCCGTGATCGCCTCACAGGAAATCACAGCTTCCCCATCACATCGCCGCGAAAGCCGTAGACGGTGCGTTTTCCCGCGAGCGCCACGAGCTGGACGTCGCGGGTTTGCCCGGGCTCGAAGCGGACCGCGGTGCCGGCGGCGATATCGAGGCGCATGCCGCGGGCTTTCATTCGGTCGAATTTGAGCGCCGGGTTGGTCTCGAAGAAATGGTAGTGCGAGCCGACTTGGATCGGGCGGTCGCCGGTGTTGGCGACGTTAAGGGTCACCGTCTTGCGGCCGGCATTGAGCTCGATCTCGCCATCCTTGATGAAGAGTTCGCCGGGGATCATTTTCGCTTTCCTATCTGATCGGCTCGTGCACGGTCACAAGCTTGGTGCCGTCGGGAAACGTGGCTTCGACCTGGATGTCGTGGATCATTTCGGCGATGCCCGGCATCACCTGCGCCCGGGTCAAGACCTGCGCGCCGGCCTGCATCAACTCGGCCACGGTGCGGCCGTCGCGCGCGCCCTCGACGATGAAGTCCGAAATGATGGCGAT
>DATNMK010000071.1:0-25578 GCA_035602335.1 Burkholderiales bacterium | reverse complement strand
TAGAGCTCGCGGATGTTCACCGTCACCGGCTGCGCCTCGAGCGCGGCGAAGACGTCGCGGAACATCTGGCCGTCGGGCACCCGCATCCTGACCCCGCGCAGATCGTCCGCGGTGCGGACCGGCCGCTCGACCATCGCGATCTGGCGAAAGCCGTTCTCGAGCAGGCCGTACTGGAAGCGGTAGATGCCCTTCGCCGCGCATTCGCGGCCGATGTACTCGCCGAGCGCGCCGTCGTTCGCGCGGTGCACCTGCGCGTGGCTGGTGAAGGCGAAGGGCATGCCCTGGATCTCGGCGACCGGGACTTTGCGCCCGAGGATGCCGCCCATCAGCGTGAAGAACTCGAGCTCGCCGCTTTGCAGCATGTCGAGCGCGCCCGGATCGGAGCCCGCAATGTTGTTGTTCTGCGGATAGGTCGTGACCTGCAGCCGGCTGTCGGTCTCCTTCGCCACCTGCGCCCACAGGTCGGAGAGGAACTGGTGCTGGTGGCTTTGCGCCGGCTGGTTGTGGAATTGCCTGGCCTTCCATTGCGACGCCACCGTGGATTCGCCTGCGCAACCCGCCACGGCAAACGCACTGCCTGCAAGAACCAGCTTCCTCCGGGTCGCATTCATCGCTTCTCCTCGAAATTCAGCAGCGGAATGTTTGCCACGGCGGGCGAGGGCTTCATCGAGCGCAGGTAGGCGTAGATGTCGGCGAGGTCCTGGTCGCCGAGATGATCCTTGCGATACGCCGGCATGTCCTGCCGCGGCGTGCGCGTCTGCATGGAGAACGCCACCCACGGAAACAGATTCGGCAGCAGCCTCGGCCCGGCGCCGCGCTCGCCGCCCTGCCCCACCGTGCCATGGCAGGTATAGCACTGGTACTTCAGGAAGGCCTCGCGGCCGCGCTCGGCAGAGCCGGAAGGAGGTGGGTCTTGCGCCAGCGCCGCTGAAGCGAAGAAAAGAATGCTTAGTGAGAATCGGATCATCGGCCCTGCGTCACCACATCCACCAGCGCGGGCTCGCCGCGCTTCACCATTGCGATCGCGCGCTTGAGCGCCGGGCCGATCGCCGCTGGATCGGTGATCGGGCCCTCGGCCCAGACGCCCTGCGCGCGCGCGAGCCCGGCGTAGTCGATGTTCGGGTTCTCGATCGCGGTGCCGATGCGCGCGGTGTCCATGCGCCGGTTGTGCAGCCCGGCCATCTTCTGCAGGTGCATCACTTCCTGGTGATAGGCGCGGTTGTTGTGCATCAGCATCAGGATCGGGATCTTGTGATGCGCGGCGGTCCACAGCACGCCCGGCGCGTACATCAGGTCGCCGTCGGGCTGGATCACCGCCGTGACGATGCCCTTGTCGCGGTTGGCGAGCGCTGCGCCGACCGCGGCCGGCGCCGTGTAGCCGACGCCGGCGGCGCCGGCGTGGCCGAGGAAGTTGTAATGCTCGGTCGCCGGCCACAGGCGCGCGCTCCAGGAGAGGAGCCGCGACTCGGCGAGGCACCACTTCTCGCCTTTCAATACTTGCCAAAGCTCCGCCGAGAGCCGCGCAGTCGACACTGGTGTCGCATCGAACCCGTTCGCCGCCGCGGCGCGCGTGCGCTCCTTCATCGCGCGGTGCTGCGCGCGCAGCTCTTCGGTACGGCCACCACGCGACACTCCCGAAGCTCTTACGGCCTCTGTAAGCGCCGGGAGCGAGGCCTCGACGTCGCCGCTGATCGACAGGTCGCAGGGGCAGAAGCGCTGCGCGTCCTGGTAGTTCGACTTCATCAAATTGTCCGCCAACGTGAGGTGGATCATCTTCACGTCGGGCTTCGCCAGGCGCCGGTACTGGTGCTGCGGATCGCTGATGGTGTTCAACTGCCCCCAGGGATCGGCGACCTCGAGCATCAGCACCACGTCGGCGTCGCGCACCAGCGCGCGGCCGTCCTCGCTGCGGTTCAGGTAATGCGTGGTCGGGAAATTCATGCGGCCGCCGAGGTCGACCACCGGAGCGTTCAGCGCCTCGGCGAGCTCGACCATGCGCTTCACGCCCTCCTGGGTACGCGCCGCGCGGTCGGCGATGATCACCAGGTTCTCGGCCCCGGCCATCATCTTCGCGGCTTCCCGCAGCGCGCCCGCCTCGCCCTGCGGCGGCACCGTCAGCGTCAGCTTCGGGATGACGAGCTTCGCCTCGTCCTCGATGGCGTGCTCTTGCAGCATGCCGTCGGCGGTGATCAGCACCGGCTCCATCGGCGGCGTCGTGGCGAACTTGTAGCCGCGCATCACCGATTCGGCGAAATGCTGCAGCGAAGCCGGCTGGTCGTCCCACTTGATGTAATCGCGCAGGATGCCGCCCGGGTCCTGCACGCAGTGGTACCACTCCACGCCCGGGCGCCGGTGGGCCGCATCCATGAAGTTGCCGGCGAACAGCATCACCGGAACGCGGTCGCACCACGCGTTGTACACCGCCATCGCCGCGTGCTGCAGGCCGACGGTACCGTGCGCCAGCACGCCCATCGGCTTGCCCGCCGCCTTGGCGTAGCCGTGCGCCATGGCGACCGACGATTCCTCGTGCATGCAGGTCAGGAACTCGGGCTTGCGGTTGCCGCCGTAATTGACGATCGACTCGTGCAGGCTCCTGAAGCTCGATGCCGGGTTGGAGGCGATGTACTCGATGCCGGTGGCCTTGATGACGTCGACCATGAAGTCGGAGCCCGGCCGGCCGATGATCTTTTCACCGGGAAGACCAGAGGGCTCCTTGCGTGCCGGTGTTGCGGCCTGTGCGGTAACAGTGCTCGCCGCAATAGTCGTCCCTACGGCAGCGGCGCTCTTCAGGAAAGTCCGGCGATCGAGTCCTTCGTCGCTCATGCGATGTCCTTTGCAGCTGGATCAGTTACGCGACCAATCCACGAAACCTTCGCGGTTCGGCATCTTCACCTGCGGCAGCGACTTGGCGTTCATCTCGTCGCTCTGGGCGACGATGCCATTCAGGTACAGCAGATACGCCGTCACCGCGTACGCCTCGTCGTTGGTGAGCGACTGGGGATTGGTGACCGGCATGGCGCGGCGCGTGTAGTCGAAAAGCGTGGTTGCATACGGCCAGTAGCTGCCCACGGTGCGCACGGGATTCGCGGACACGAGCGAGCCGATACCGCCGACTAGAGGGTCGGCCGGCTTGCCAACGCCTCTTGCGCCGTGGCAGGCCTGGCACTTCGCCGCGTACACGGCCTCGCCCTGCTTCGCATTGCCGCTGCCCCAAGGCAATCCTTCCCCGCTCGGCGGGATGCTGATGTCCCATGCAGCCACCTCCTGCGCGGTGGCGGCGCGCCCGAATTTTGCGCCGGGCCGGGCAGTCGTGGGCGTGTTCGCCGCGCAGGCCGCGAGCGCGGCGAGCGCGAGACAGGCGCCGACGCTCCTACACGAAGACATTGGCGATGCTCCCGTTCGCCTCGACCGCCCAGGTCTGGATCGAGTTATTGTGGTAGCGCTGCTGCGGCATGTACTGCGCAAGCCACGCCGCGCGCGCAGGCTGGACCCGGCCTTTCTCGTCCGTCGCGCGGCTCTGCAGCAAGGCGCGTTCGCCGTTCCACTGCCACGGCAGTCGAAAACGCGTCACGCTCTTCGAGAAAATCGGCTCCTGCAGCGCCGCCTCGCGCCAGCTCGTGCCCCCGTCGGCGGAAACTTCCACTTTGCTGATCTTGCCGGCGCCGGACCACGCGAGGCCTGAGATCTCGTACCAGCCAAGCCCTTGCATGCTCATGCCGACGCTCGGCTGGGTGATCACCGACTTCACTCCCATCAAGAACGTGAACTGGCGCGCTTTACCGTCGGGTGTCGGGTCGGTGTATTTGGAGGTTTCGTCCTTGGCTTGCATCGGGGCGTCGGTGAGCTTGATCCGGCGCAGCCACTTCACGTTGGAATTGCCCAGCCATCCCGGCAGCAGCAGGCGCACCGGGTAGCCTTGCTCCGGGCGCAGCCGCTCGCCGTTCTGGTAGAGCGCGACCATGGCATCGTCGAGCGCCTTCTCCAGCGGAATGCTGTGGCTCATCGCCGCCGAATCTGCGCCTTCGGCGAGCAGCCAGCTCGCGCGCGGGTCGACGCCCGCTTCGTCGAGCAGCAGCGCGAGCGGAACGCCGGTCCATTCGGTGCAGCTGACCAGGCCGTGGATCGCGCCGGCGGGCAGCTGCGGCGGCTTCGGGCTCATCGAATTCGGGTTGCTGTTACCGCCGCATTCGATGAAGCAGACGCGGCTCGTCCTCGGAAAGCGCATCAGCGCCTGCATCGTGAAGACGACCGGCGTCTTCACTAGGCCGTGGATCAGCAGGCGGTGCTGCGCGGGGTCGATGTCGGGCACGCCGTTGTGATGGCGCTCGAAGTGCAGGCCGTTCGGAGTGATGGTGCCCTCAAGCGCGTGCAGCGGCGTGCGTGAAGCGCCGCTGCCGGGGGCGATCGGACCGTAAGGCTGGAGGATGAAACGCTTGACCGGCTCCTCGAACTTCGACGGCTGGCCATAGCCGCTCATCGGCTTTCCCTGTACCTGCATCCACGGCGGCACGGCCGGCGGCGATTCGGCCGCTCGCGCCGCGGGCGCGACGAGACCGGCCGCGGCCGCTCCCGCCGCTCCTACACCCTGTGCCAGGAAAGTACGCCTGTCGATCGTGCGTTTCATGCTCCCCTCCCCCTAATACGCTCAGCGTATTGCGGCCGGCGCCACCGTCGAGCCGGAGGCGCCATAGATCTTCAGCGGTTGCATCGTGAAGGCGAACTCGTAGACGCGCTTCGCGACGAGCTCGTCGAGCTTCAGGTTCTCGAGGATGTGGATGCCGTTCACCACCAGGAAAATCTGGTGCACCGGCAGGCTCAGGTCCTTGTCCGGGTTGGGCGAGACCTCCACCGGCCAGTTGTCCGAGCCCACCAGCAGCGGATCCTGCTTCGCCAGCCACTCGGCCGCGGCGACGCCAACGCCCGGCGTGCTCTTCACGAAGCGCGCGTTGTCCTTGCCATAGAGCCTGCCCCAGCCGGTATGGATGATGACCGCGTCGCCCGGCAGCAGCTTGAGATTTCCCTGCCGCTGCAGCGCCTGCTGCAGGTCGGCGACCGTGATCTCGTAGGTGTCGCCGAGCATCTCCACGCCCTTGAGGCCGGCGACATCGATCAGCACGCCGCGCGCGAAGAACGTCGGCGCATTCTGCACGCCGAGCCTGGTGAAGCCGCCGCGGGTAGCGACTTCGCTGACCTTGAAGCAGTTGTACAGCGAATCGCCGTGCGTCTGGTGCGCGAAGCCGTCGAACTGGGTGCCGACCTGGCCGATCTCGGAGGTGACGACCTCCTCGTTGCTGCCGCGCGTGTTCCTTCCGGTGTTCATGAAGGTGCGCTTGGTGTGCAGGTTGAAGATGCGCGTGCCGAAGAACGCCATGCCCGGCCCGAGCACGTGACTCAGCTCGATCACCTCGCCGGTCTTGATGAGGCGCGCACCGCGCAGCACCGTTTCAGGGTTCTTCATGTGGTTGCCCGAGCCGCGCTCGTCGCCCGCGCCCCACTTCGACGGGCAGCGCTGGCTTTCGGGTGGGACGTTCCACTGCGCGGCAGCTACCAATGGAACTACAAGCAAAGCAGCGGCGATGCACTTCATTGGTTTTTCCCCTTAGTTGACGGTTTCGTACAGGCGTTCGTCGTACAGCGCGCCGCTCATGGGCTGCAGCTTGTCGCGGAATTCGCGCACATGCGGCGCCATGCCATGCGCGTCGAGGGCTTCCCTGCTCGCCCAGATCTCGACCACCGTGAAATGGTTCGGGCGATTGGTCTGCTGCACCACCTCGTAGCGCATATTGCCGTCGTCCCTGCGGCTCGCCTCGCCGAGCGTCTTGAGCAGGCCGACCGCGTCGTCCTTGCGCGGCGGAATGACGTCGACGTGGGTGACGACGTAGACGCCGCGGGCAGGACGCGGGCCCTCCAGGTCGCCGACCGAGAGCGCGTTGTGGAAGCGATCGTCGACCGGGCTGTTGCGCAGCGCCTGGAGCTTGTCGCGGAATTCCCGGGTGGGCGCGGCCGCGGCATGCGCTTCGTACGCCTTCTGGTCCTTCCAGGCCGTCAGGACGACGAACTGGCCGGGACGGGTCGCATGCTGCACTACCTCGGAGCGCAGATTTCCCTCGTCCCTGCGCGCGGCATCGCGATAGCTCTTGAGAAGCGTCGCGGTTTCGGACTTCGCCGGCGGCCGAGCCTCGACGTAGGTCACCACGTAGAGCGGGGCGGCGCCTTGGGCGAACACTTCAAAAGCTGCCAATAGAAAAACGAGCGCGGTACAGCTGCGAAATGCCGGCATCGCCTCCTCCTCCAGAGTCCGCTGCAGCAGGCGCATATCGTACGCCCGCACGGCGCGAATATGTTACAAATTCCGAAACACGATCGAGGGGAGGATGGTCAGCCGCAGGAAATTTCTTGGCTTCACCGGCCTTGCCGCCGCCTGGCCGAATGCTGCGTGGGCCCAGGACGACAGGCCCAAGCCCAAGCCGAAGCCTGAAGGCGTCATCGTCAATGACGTGCACGCGCAGCTCAACTCGACGCGCGTCTATCGCATCGTCGACGCGCAATCGATCGACACCGTGCGCGGCGCGATGAAGCTGGCGCGCAGCGAGAAGCGCGCGGTGTGCATCGCCGGCGGCCGCCACGCCATGGGTACGCAGCAGTTCGCGACCGACGGCATCCTCATCGACACCCGCAAGCTCAACAAGGTGCTGGGGTTCGACACCGAGCGCGGGCTGCTCGAAGTCGAGTCGGGCATGCAGTGGCCGCAACTTCTCGAGCACCTCGCCACGACGCGCTTCGCCGGCGAGAGGCAATGGGCGTTCAACCAGAAGCAGACCGGCGCCGACCGGCTGACGATGGGCGGATGCCTATCGGCCAACATCCACGGCCGCGGGCTCACCCTGCCGCCCTTCATCGCCGACGTCGAATCGTTCAAGCTCATCGACGCGAAGGGCGAGCTGCGTACCTGCAGCCGGACCGAGAACGCCGATCTTTTCCGGCTCGCGATCGGCGGCTACGGACTGTTCGGCGTCATCTACTCGGTCACGCTGCGCCTCGTGCCGCGTCGCAAGCTCCAGCGCGTGGTCGAGCTGCGCACGATCGACGAGATTCCCCGCGCCTTTGCCGAGCGCATCCGCGACGGCTTCCTCTACGGCGACTTCCAGTACGCGATCGACGATCTTTCGCCCGACGATTATCTGCGCCGCGGCGTGTTCTCCTGCTACCGGCCGGTCGCCGACGATACGCCGATGCCGCCGGCGCACAAGGAGCTCACCGAGCGCGACTGGATCGAGCTGCTCTATCTCGCGCACAAGGACAAGCCCGCGGCCTTCCAGCGCTACGCCGGCCACTACCTCGCGACCAACGGGCAGCTCTACTGGTCCGACGAGCACCAGATGAGCATTTATCCCGACAACTACCACCGCGCCCTCGACAAGCGGCTCCAATCGGAATTTCGCGGCACCGAGGTGATCACCGAGATCTACTGCGAGCGCGACGCGCTGCCGGCGTTCATGGCCGAGGTCGCGCAGCATGCGCGCCGCGAGAAGATGGAAATCATCTACGGCACCGTGCGGCTCATCGAGCAGGACAAGGAGAGCTTTCTCGCCTGGGCGAGGAAGCCCTATGCCTGCGTGATCTTCAACCTCCACATCGAGCACTCGTCGCGCGGCCTGATCCGCGCCGGCGACCAGTTCCGGCGCCTGATCGATCTCGGCATCAAGTATGGCGGCAGCTGGTATCCGACGTATCACCGGCACGCGCTGCGTCGCCAGGTCGACGTCTGCTACCCGCAGTTCGCCGACTTCCTCAAGCTCAAGCGCAAGTACGACCCGGAGGAGCTCTTCCAGAGCGACTGGTACCGGCACTACAAGAACATGTTCAATTACAGCTGAGCCGCGGTGCGCGCGGAACGGCCGAGCACGACCGCCAGGCTGATCGCCGCGGCGACCGTGTTCCTTTCACGCGATCCACGCTTTTCCGACCTGGTGCCGCCGGGGGCAGCGGAACTGTGCGCGCGATTTGTCTCGGTTGAAGCAGTTTCACGCCCGCCCCTGAGCTGGGCGGTGTGGCTCGCCGAGCGCGCCACCATCCCGGGCCTGATGCTGCACTTCATCCTGCGCAAGCGCTTCATCGAGGACGCCGTGCGCGCGAGCCTCGCCGCCGGCATCCAGCAGGTGGTGGTGATCGGCGCCGGCTTCGACACGCTCGCGGCGCGCCTCGCGCCCGAATTCCCGCAGGCGCAATTCATCGAGGTCGACCACGCGGCGACGCAGCGCGCGAAGCGCCAGGCGATCGATTCGGGCCGCAACCTCCACTTCGTCGCCGCGGACCTCACCCGGGTGCGTTTGCCCGACGCGCTCGCCGGCGGCGCGTACCGCTTCGACGCGAGCTCTGTGTTCGTCGTGGAAGGCCTGCTGATGTACCTCACCGACGCCGAGATCACGGCGCTCTTCGCGGCGATCGCCGAATTGCAGCGCACTTCCGGCACGGTCATCTTCAGCGTGATGGAGCCCGCCGCCGACGGCCACCCGCGGTTCCACAACGCGACGCCGCTGGTTACGCGCCTGCTATCGCTATGGAGCGAACCGTTCCGGTCGGCGATGCGCCGCGAGGCGATGGCGCGGCTTCCCGAGCGCTTTCCCGGCTTCAGGCTGCGCGAGACGGCTGCGGCCGACGAATTTCGCAGCCGCTATCTCGCCCCCTCCGGGCGGCAGCACATGACCCTCGCCCGCGGCGAGACCGTCCTCGTCGCCGAGCGAATCCCCTAGCCGTGTTCGCCGAGCCCTCCACCATGCTCACCGATTACGCGCTCGCGGCGGTGACGGGTTATCTGGCATTCCGCTTGCACAAAGGCAGGCAATCGCCCTGGTGGACGGTCGCCTTTGTGGCGCTCGCACTCACCGCCCTGCTCGGCGGCACTTACCACGGCTTTAGCGTGCCCGTCTGGAAGGCGACGGTGTTGCTCGCCGGGATCATCAGCTTCGCGATGGTCGTCGGATCCGCGATCGCGACCATCGGCGGCCTTCCCAGAAAAATCGTGCTTGCGTTTGCAGCAGCGAAGCTTATCGTGTACGAAGCGTGGATGCTGTCGCACGATGCCTTCATCTACGTCATCGTCGACACCGGCATCGCGCTCGCCATCGTCGCCGCGCTGCACCGCTCGCCCTGGATGCTCGCGGGCGTCGCCGTTTCGATCTTCGCCGCCGGCGTGCAGACGAGCGGTTTCGACCTGCACCCCCATCTGAATCACAACGACCTTTATCATCTGATCCAGATCGCCGCGATGGTTCTGTTCTACCGCGGCGTTACAAACATGAGGAGGACAGCATGAAAACCTTGTTGATTGCCGTCATGGCCGCGATCGCGCTGCAAGCCGGCAACGCGCAGGCGCAAACCTATCCTGCCAAGCCGATCCGGGTGATGGTGCCGTTCCCGCCGGGCGGCTCGACCGACATCGTGGCGCGCATCGTGGCGCAGAAGCTCTCGGCGCAGCTCGGCCAGCAGATGGTGATCGAGAACCGCGGCGGCGCGGGCGGCACCCTCGGCACCGCGGTGGTGGCGAAGGCGCCGGCGGACGGCTATACGCTGGTGGTCGGGACGACCAGCACGCACGTCGTCGCGCCAAGTGTCTACACCAAGCTCGAATACGACCCGGTCAAGGATTTCGCGCCAGTCAGCCTGATCGCCGTCACGCCCTACCTGCTGGTCGTGAACCCTTCGCTGCCCGCAAAGAGCCTGAGCGAGCTGGTGGAGCTCCTGCGAGCGCAGCCCGGCAAACTCAACTACGCGTCCGCCGGCGTCGGCTCGACGACGCATCTCGCGATGGAGATGCTGAAGTCGGCCTCGAATACCTACGCGCTGCACATCCCATACAACGGCAACGGCCCGGCGGGCACCGCGGTCATCAGCGGGCAGGTCGAGATCCTGTTCGGCAGCATGCCGGCGGTGCTGCCGCACGTCAGATCGGGGCGCGTGCGTGCGCTCGCTGTCGGCACGCCCAAGCGCTCGCCCTCGCTTCCCGAGGTGCCGACGGTGGCCGAATCCGGCTATCCCGGTTTCGACGCCTCGCTCTGGCTCGCCATCATGGCGCCGGCCGGAACGCCGGCGTCGATCATCGAGCGCCTGCACACAGAAACGCTGGCGGCGGTGGGCTCGGCAGAAACGAAGGGGGCGCTCGACAAGGCAGGCGCCGAGGCGATCACCAGCACGCCGGCCGAGCTCTCGGCGATGATTCGCGATGGCGTTGCGAAATACTCGAAGGTGGTGAAGGCCGCGGGCGTCAAGCCCGAATAGTCAACTGGGCGCAGGGACGAACAGCGCGACGATCTCGAGCAGCCGGTCGGCCATCACCGGCTTGTGGAGGTAGGCGACGGCGCCCAGCTGCTTGGCGTGGTCGGCCACGTCTTCCCTGGCGGTCAGGAAGACGATCGGAATATTTTGGGTGGCGCTGTCGGCCTTGAGCGCGGTGACCAGCTCATAACCGCTCATGTACGGCATGCTGACGTCCACGATGATCAGGTCGGGCGCGGTCTCGATGACGTGGCGCCCGGCGACCAGCGCGTCTTCCGCAGTCAGCACTTTGTAGCCCGCGTTGGACAGGTGCAGCTTGAGCAGGTCGAGCATGCTCTTGTCGTCATCGACGACCAGGATCGTGGCTTTGGGTTTGGGTTTAGGGCGCGGCATGCTCCAATCAAATCACGGACTGCGCGAGTCGCGCAAGACAACTAATGCGGTACGCTGTAGCGTCGTTTGCATGAAATGAGAAGAATCTTCTACGGCTGGTGGATGGTCGCCGCCGGCTGCGGACTGCAGTTCCTGCAGTCGGCGCTGCTGATGCAGGCCTTCGGCGCCTACGTCGCGGTGCTGCGCGACGACCGCGGCTGGAGCAAGACCGCGCTCTCGGGCGCGGCGGCCCTTCATCAGATGGAAGCCGCGATCCTCGGCCCGGTGCTCGGCTGGATCATCGACCGCTTCGGTCCGCAGGGCCTGATCCGCATCGGCGTGGTGGTCTTCGGCGTCGGCTTCATGCTGTTCAGCCAGGTCGACACCCTGCTCGAGTTCTACGGCGCCTTCATCGTGATGGCGATCGGCTCGAGCTTCTGCGGCTTCTTCCCGGTCAACGTCGCGCTGATCCACTGGTTCGAGCGCTGGCGCGCCCGCGCGCTGTCGAGCCTGTCGCTGGGCCTCGCCTTCGGCGGCATCTTCGTCCCGGTGATCGCCTGGTCGCTCGCCACCTACGGCTGGCGCGCGACCGCGCTCGCCTCGGGCGTCGCCTACATCGTCATCGGCCTGCCGCTCGCCTGGATCATCCGCCGCCGGCCCGAGGACCACGGCGAGACGATCGATGGGTTGCCGATGAAGCTTGCCAGTGAAAATGTTTCCGGGGGAACGGCAGATCACAGCCGTGATTTCACCGCGCGCGAGGCGCTGCGCACGCCGGCGTTCTGGCTGATCTCGCTCGGCCACGGTTTCGCGCTGCTGGTGGTCCACGCGGTGAACGTGCACGCCATCACGCACATGAAGGAAGGCCTCGGCTACTCGGTCGCGCAGGCGGCGTTCGTCATCACGCTGATGACCATCGGGCAGATGGGCGGCGTCGGCGTCGGCTGGCTGGTCGGCGACCGCTTCGACAAGCGCCTGGTCGCCGCCACCTGCATGCTGATGCACATGGCCGGGCTGCTGCTCCTCACCTACGCCTTCGCCTGGCCGATGGTCGTCGCCTTCGCCGCGCTGCACGGCGTCGCCTGGGGCCTGCGCGGCCCGTTCATGCAGGCGATCCGCGCCGACTACTTCGGCCGCGCCGCGATCGGCATGATCCTCGGGCTTTCCTACATGATCATCGTCATCGGCCAGGTCGGCGGCCCGATGATCGCCGGCATCATGGCCGACGTCACCGGCGACTACCGCTGGGGCTTCACCATCCTCGCGTTGCTTGCAGGCATCGGTTCCTTTTTCTTCCTGTTCGCGAGGCGTCCGTCACGACCACTTCGCTCGCCAGCCGGGTAAGATTAGCGTACCTGATTCCAAGGAGCACACCATGAACGCTCCCAGCAAAGAAGCCCCCGAGCCCACTGACACGTACCGAGAACTGGCGCTGCGCATCTACGTGCAACTGTCGGCCAACGTGTACTCCACCGGTACCCAGGGCAAGCCGGAGCCCAAGATGCTCGCCGCGTTCTGCTTCAGATGCGCCGAGGCCTTCGAGGCGGCCGAGAAGGAGACCGACCGCGCCAAAGCCCGCGCCGTTCGGGAAGCGAAGGAAAAGGTCGACCTGAACAAGATCGACATGTCGGGCATGTTTGCGAACCTGGCGAAGAAGTAATGGCGGAAACCAAGGAACAGCTCTTCGCGCGGCTCGAAGCCATGGGCTTCGAAAAGGTGAGCGCGATGCGCAATCGCGGCATCCTCGACGGCGAGCCGAGCTGGATCTACGAATGGCTGGAGGACCGCGGCATCAAGCGGCTGGACGAGGCGCACGTCCTGCAGCGCAAGGCGGTCTACGCGGCGGAGCGGTCCGCCTCGAGCTCCGAGAAGGCCGCGCGCTTCGCGATGCTCGCGGCGCTGATCGCCCTGGCGACGGTGGTCGCATCGATCATTCCCGGCTGCATCGACCGCCTGCGGTAAACGTTCTACTCCGCGGAGATTTTCCCCTGGCGGATGAGGCGCCCGGACGCTTCCGATTCGACCTTGAGGAAGGCGGCCAGCGCCTCCGGCGAACTCGCCACGATGTCGAATCCCCGCGCCGTGAGCCGCTCCTTCACTTCTGCGTCCGCAAGAGCTCGTCCAGCCTCACGGCGAATCGGCTTGGACGGATAGCCTTGCGCGGCGGCGCAGGTTACGGCAAAGCAGATAACCAGCAATGCGCCAGCGCGGGTGAAGTTCCACATCTTTTTCATTAGGTCCCTCCGATGGCAACGTGTTTCCCGAGTTCCTTCGCGTCGCGAACGACGATGACTTCGACGGTCTGTCCCCGATAGCGCGACACCGCGGCCTGATAGTCCGAAAGCTGTCGCATCGGCGTATCACCGATCCGCGTCAATACATCGCCGCGCATCAACTCGGCCTTGGAAGCGGGAGAATTCTTGCGCACGACCTCGATCATCAATCCCGCGTTCGTCTCCCGAACCAGAACGCCGAATGCCGGCGCAGGCGCATTTTCGGTGCATGCGGCGGCTGCGAGGACGACCATCAGCAGCATGCGCTTCAAGTTGGTGCGAATGCCCGGAATGTATTTGCGGTTATTTATGAGTACAGTTCAACATCCAAGGGAGATTCGAATGATTCTACTCAACGTCAACGGCAAGCGCGTCGAGGTCGACGCCGGGGCCGACACGCCGCTTCTGTGGGTGCTGCGCGATCACCTCGACATGACCGGCACCAAGTTCGGCTGCGGCATGGCGCTGTGCGGCGCTTGCACGGTTCACGTCAACGGGCAGGCGACGCGCAGCTGCGTCACACCCGCCTCGGCGGTGACCGGCAAGCGCATCACCACCATCGAAGCGGTCGGCGCGACGAAAGCCGGCAAGGCCGTGCAGGATGCGTGGATCGCCGAGAACGTGCCGCAGTGCGGCTACTGCCAGTCCGGCCAGGTGATGAGCGCCGCGGCGCTCCTCGCGTCAAAGAAGAACCCGACCGACGCAGACATCGATGGCGCCATGGCGGGCAACATCTGCCGCTGCGCCACTTATCCGCGCATCCGCGCCGCCATCAAGCGCGCGGCAAGGGGGCTGGCATGATCACCAACGAAAGCCGCAGGGATTTTTTCAAGGCATCCGGCGCGCTGGTCCTGGCCCTTTCTCTTCCAAGGACGGCTTTCTCTCAGGAGGGCCGCGTTTTTGCCCCCAACGCCTTCATCCGCATCGCTCCCGACAATAGCGTCACCGTGATCGTCAAGCACCTCGAGATGGGGCAAGGCACTTACACCGGCCTGCCGACGCTCGTCGCCGAGGAGCTCGACGCCGACTGGTCGCAGATCCGCGCGGAGGGCGCGCCCGCGGACGCGGGCAAGTACAACAACCTTTTCTGGGGCCCGGCGCAGGGCACCGGCGGCAGCACCGCGCTCGCCAATTCCTACGCGCAGCTGCGCAAAGCCGGCGCCACCGCGCGCGCCATGCTGGTGGCTGCGGCCGCCGAAAAATGGGGCGTGCCTGCCGGCGAGATCAAGGTGTCGCACGGCGTTCTGGAACATAAAAACAGGAAAGCTACCTTTGGAGAGCTTGCCACCGCTGCGGCGGCGCAGAAGGTGCCCGAGGACGTGCCGCTGAAGGACCCGAAGGACTTCGTCTACATCGGCAAGCCCGCCGCGCGCACCGACGCGCGCGCCAAGTCGAACGGCAGCGCGATCTTCACGCAGGATGTGAAGCTGCCGGGAATGCTGACCGCGGTAGTACTGCACCCATCGCGCTTCGGCGCGAAGCTGAAGAGCTTCGATGCCGCGAAGGCGAAGGCGGTGAAGGGCGTGGTCGACGTGGTGGCCTTCTCCACCCCGGCGACGAACGGCGTCGCAGTTCTGGCCAGGGACTACTGGACGGCGAAGAAAGGGCGTGACGCGCTCACCGCGGAGTGGGACGAGACCGTCGCTTTCCGCCTGGGCTCGGGCGAGATCATGGCCGAGTACAAAAAGCTCGCCGTGACGCCGGGCACGCCGGCGCGCAGGGAAGGCGACGCGGACGGCGCGCTCAGAGGCGCGGCGAAGACGCTCGAAGCAGCCTACGAGTTTCCCTACCTCGCGCACGCCAGCATGGAGCCGATGAACTGCGTGGTGCAGCTCAGCAGCGTTGGGGAAAATGCGCTCTGCGAGATCTGGAACGGCGAACAGTTCCAGACGGTCGACCAGGCGGCGGTGGCGCAGCTCCTCGGCCTCAAGCCCGAGCAGGTGAAGCTCAACATGCTCTACGCCGGCGGCAGCTTCGGCCGGCGCGCCAATCCGCAATCCGACTTCGTCCTCGAGGCCGCGGCGATCGCCAAAGCCCTCGGTGGTACTGCGGCAGGGCGCGCGCCGGTGAAGCTCGTCTGGGGGCGCGAGGACGACATGCGCGCCGGCTACTACCGGCCGATGTACTACCACACGCTCGAAGCCGGCCTCGATGCGCAAGGCAATCTGACAGCGTGGCGGCACACCATCGTCGGCCAGTCGATCCTCGCCGGCACCGCCTTCGAATCGATGATGGTGAAGGACGGCGTCGACGCCACCTCGGTCGAGGGCGCGGCCAACCTGCCCTACGCGATCCCGAACCTCGCCATCGAGCTGCACTCGCCGAAGATCGGCGTGCCGGTGCAATGGTGGCGCTCGGTCGGCTCGACCCACACCGCGTTCGCCACCGAGTGCTTCCTCGACGAGATCGCGCGCGCCACGAAGAAGGATCCGTTGGCGATGCGCCGCGCGCTCCTCGACAAGCACCCGCGCCACAAGGCCGTGCTCGAGCTTGCGGCGCAGAAAGCGGGCTGGGGCAAGCCGCTAGGGAAGGATCGCGCGCGCGGCATCGCGGTGCACGAGTCTTTCAATACCTTCGTCGCCCAGGTTGCAGAGATTTCAAGGAAAAGAGATGGCTCGATAAAGCTCGAGCGCGTTGTTTGTGCAGTCGACTGCGGCGTCGCCGTCAACCCCAACATCATCGCCATGCAGATGGAGTCGGGCATCGGCTACGGCCTCTCGGCGGCGCTCTCCGGCGCCATCACCCTGAAGGACGGCATCGTCGAGCAGTCAAACTTCCACGACTACCCGGTGCTGCGCATCAACCAAATGCCACGCATTGAAGTTCACATAATGTCTTCAAGTGAAAACCCTAGCGGAGTGGGCGAGCCCGCGACTCCGGTGATCGCGCCTGCGCTCGCGAACGCGATCCTCGCGCTCAACGGCAAGCCAGTGCGGGCGCTGCCCCTATCTGGCCAAGGGCTTGCGTTTGCCTAGCCTTCCTTGCGGTCGAAGTCCCGGCCTAGAGGAGGCCTGACCGGCTCTCGAGCGTGGTCCGAAGCATTCCTTGACCCTGCGGCGGGGCATGACCGTTGCCGAGGCGCTTGACCAGTTCTTCCCACAATCCGCTCGTATCGCTGCGAAAGAAGAGGCTGGTGTCCGGCTCGGTGACATACCAGTAGCCCCCATCGACCTCTTTTTCAAGCTCGCCCGGCTTCCAGCCGACAAAGCCCGCGAAGTAGCGCGCGTCGTTCGGCGTCTGCTCGATGATGCGGTCGATGCTCGCGGCGTTCGCGGTAACGAATAGCTCGCCGAAGAGCGCCAGCGATTGGCCGCCGGGGTCGCGCCGCCCCACGGCGAAAAGGGAGTCGACCCTCTCCGGCCCGCCGAAGTAGACCGGGTCGGCGACCTTCGCCGACGGCGCGTGCTCGGGAAAGAGCGTCGCGAGCTTCACGTTGGTGGCGCGGTTGACGATGAAGCCGATGTGCGTGCCGTCGACCGGCACCGCCACCAGCAGCGTCTGGCTGTACATGCCCTGAAGCGCGGGCGAAGCCACGAGCAGCACGGCCTTGGTGAGGTCTTGTCCGCGCGCCGGTCCCGCGCCAAGCGCGAGCAGGCACCCGCAGATTGCCGCAAGTGCGCCATCTTTCCAGTTCCGGCTTTTCATGAGAGTCCTCCCTTGAGCAGGTGACCGGCGCGGCTCAATGCCACGCGCGCGCGAACGTCCGGCCGGACAGCAGCTCGGCCGTCTCCGGGCGCTCGTCCAGGAGACCGGCAAGCGCAGCGGAGATCTCGCCACCGAGCTCATCCGACTGACCGGCGCCGAGTGCGGGGTAGACGGCGATGTCGGAGACGAACAGCTCGCATTCCGGCACCTCCGCTTCCCCGTCCCTGGACGGTATCGAGCGCACCGCCACCGAGAAACCGCAGAGCGCCGGGTAGCAGTCAAAAAGCGTCCCGAGCCGCGCGTCGAGATCCGCCTCTAAGCGGTGGCGTTCCATATCCCTGGTCCGGTCCTGAAGCGCTTTCATGGCTCCCTCCGTCGATGTGTCCGCGACGCTTTGACGCTATCGAAGCGGAGCGCGCGTGCCTATCACAGAATTCCTCAAGCGACACAATAAAATTGCCCATCGCGCAAAACTTCGTGAGAAATTGCGGATTTTTCCGCATTGCGCAGATGTTGAATTTGCGAGATCCACGTCGTGAACTCGCGTGGGAAGGCGACCGGAGTTGGAGAGCCGGGTACGCCGGTGATCGCGCCTGCGCTCGCGAACGCAATCCTCGCGCTCGACGGCAAAGCCGTGCGCGCGCTGCCGCTATCGACTCAGGGATTTACTTTCGCTTGAAGAAGACGCGGCGCGGGGGCGCAGCCGGCGCCGGGCGCTCGTCCTTGTGCCGGAAGCTGATCCGGCCGCGGGTCAGGTCGTACGGCGAGATCTCCAATGAAACCTTATCGCCGGCGAGAATGCGGATGCGGTGCTTGCGCACCTTGCCCGAGGCATACGCCAGGACCTTCGCGCCATTCGTCATCTCGACGCGGAACTGGGTATTGGGGAGCACTTCCTGCACTACGCCATCCATCGTAAGCACGTCTTCTTTAGCCATGCCGACAGTATGAGGCCTCGAGCCGGTCCAATCCGGCGCGCAAGGGTCCTTTTTTCCGTAAACCGAACGAATCGCCTGTTTTTAGGTCGAAATATGGGGTAATCTGAAGAGAAATCACACGAAGCCCAGGCTGTACCGGCAAATTCCTTGCTGATCCCTTGCTTCGCTGTCCTTCAAAAAGGGATCGTTCATGCAGGCAGCTAACACAGCATTCAGGGGGCGCCGCTCCTCGGTATGGACCCGCGAGCGCATCGAGAGGCTTCCCCAGCGGGAGATCGAGCAGCTGCGGACCAACGCCGGAACGCTCGGCGAGGAAGGCGTCGTCGCGTTGTGCGATGAGGCGCTGCGCGGCCTGCCCAAGACCAAGCGCAGCGCAGCGGCGAAAAATTCCAAGACGCGCCGGCTGATCTCGCGCGGCAAGGCATTCGAGGCGCGCGGCGTGTATCTGGATGACGTGCGCAGCAGCTGGGGTGGCGTGCGCAAGTCCGACGGCATGGTGGTTCTGAGCATCTGGGCGGATGCGATCAAGTCGCGCGACGGCGCGTGCAACTACCTGCTCTGGGCGCCGAACGTGGACGGCTCGCGCCCCTGGTCCGACACGGCCTCCGGCCAGGAGCGTCTGAAGCACTGCCGGCTCGCGATCGAGGTCGCCGCCGCCGAAGGCCTGCTGGTCTTCGGGGAACTGATGGACGGATACATCCCCGAAGACAGGGCGCGCAGCGTGCACGGCGTCGACCCGGAAACGGTGGTGCGCTTCAAGGTCGAGAAGCAGGGCGAGGAGTACTGGGCAGTCTGGGGCAAGAAGCTTATCTAGGAGAGAGATCGATGGCTTCGCGCATGCCCGAAAGAAAGCGATACAAGATCGGCAAGTACGACATCGTGGCGCAGCCCGCGAACGGCTCGATGCACATGCTGCGCTATACCGTGATGCTGGAAGGCAGGCGGCTCGGCGCGCTGCTCAGCGTGCCGACCGAATCGGACTGCCGCTTCCTCGAAGCGCCGCCGGCGGTGCCGCCGCTGAAGATTTTCTCGGTGACCTACCGGCCGGGCCGGCCGAAGAAGGGCGCCCCCCGTCCAGGCGCCGCCGAGCCCGAGAGCGGCCCCAGCATCCCCTGGTCGATCAAGAACCAGCAGCGCTACTAGCGCGGCTGAAACAAAAAAGCCCGGTCTCCCGGGCTTTTTTTATGGTGCTTACGACCGCTCAGATCGCCTTGATGTTCGAGGCGGCCGGGCCCTTGGGCCCCTCAACCACGTCGAACTGCACTGCCTGGTTTTCCTTGAGCGACTTGTAGCCGTCCATCTTGATGTTGCTGTGATGGGCGAAAAGGTCCTTGCCGCCGTCGTCCGGCGTGATGAACCCGAAACCCTTGGAGTCGTTGAACCACTTTACTTTTCCGGTTGCCATGCTTACTTCCTTCTTGAACTGTACGAGACGGATCCGGGCCCCGCTTGCGGGCATGATGATCAAGTAAGGAATTGACTGGCCACAACGGACGCCGCGCGAGGCGGCGGGTAGGGACGGCACTATTCGCTTCCTGAATATCCTGCGCCCGCAATGTAACACATCGCCGCGCTCAGTGCCGGCCTTCCTTGCGCCCGCCGTCCGAGGAGTCCGGCGTAAAGCTGCGCGGAGGCCGCGTCGCCGAGGCTTCGAGAATCAGGCCGACCGCCTGCATGAACACCGCGCCCGGCACCTCCTCCTCGCCGGACAGCCAGCGCTCGAGGCTCTCCGCGGGCGCATTGAGCGCATCGCCGAGCGCGTCGATCCCGCCGCACCACTCCACCGCGCGGCGCAGAGTCATCATCGGTACCTCCGAGTTGCGCATCCAGCAATCATGACACGATATAGTCTCCTCCTCGTACCGACACGTGCGGCCGCATGCCCGGCTCGAGTCACCAGATCCGCTTCTGCACCGCCCTCGACGGGGTGCGCATCGCGTATGCGACCGCCGAAGACCTGCCCTTCGACGACAGGAGCTTCGACGCCGTCATCTCCACCTTCGGCGTCATGTTCGTGGCGAAGCCCAAGGCGGCCGCCGCCGAGCTCGCTCGCGTAACCTCATCGCCTACCACGACGGCTTCCGCTCCGAGCTCGGCGTGGCGATGCCGCGCGACTACCTCGTCACGATCGGCATCCGCAAGTAGCTCGCCGCCGCTGCAGGAAGCGGCGCACGGCAGGGTCCGACTCCAGGCCGATGGCGCGCTCGTAGGCGCTGTCGGCCGCGTCGGTCCTGCCGGTGCGCGCCAGCAGCCCGGCGCGCGCAGCCCAATAAGGCTGATAGTCGGCAAGGCGCGCGTCGTTCGCGAGCGCGTCGAGAGCCGCAAGGCCCGCGTCCGGGCCGTGCGTCTCGGCGACGGCGATGGCGCGATTGATCGCCACCACCGGCGAATCGGTGAGGGCCGAGAGCGCGTCGTAGATCTGCGCGATCGACGCCCAGTCGGTGCGGCCGGTAAGCCGGCGCGCGGCGTGCGCCGACTGCACCGCGGCCTCGAGCTGGTAGCGCCCGATCGCGCCCATTGCGCTGGCGCGGAAAAGGAGCGCTTCCGCCTCGTCGATCAGCTGCCGGTCCCACAGCTCGGCAGCCTGATCGGAGAGCGGCACGTATTCGCCCTGCGCGTCGCGCCGCGCGCCGCGGCGAGCCTCGGCGTGGAGCATCAGCGCAAGCAGGCCTAGCGCTTCGGGCTCCTCCGGCAGGAGCGAGGCGACGAGGCGTCCCAGCCAGATCCCTTCCTCGGCGAGGTTGCGGCGGCGGATCTCGGTCGCCGCGGGATCAGACCAGCCTTCGGCAAAGGCGGCGTAGATGGCTTCGAGCACCGCATCGAGCCGCTCGCGCAGAGCGACGCGCTCGGGCACGCGGAACGGGATGCCTGCTTGCCTGATCCTGTTCTTCGCGCGCACGAGGCGCTGGCTCATCGTGGCGGGCGAGACGAGAAAGGCGGACGCTATAGTGGCAGCGTCAAAACCGAGAATGGTCTGCAGGATGAGCGGCGCGCGCACGCCCGGATCGATCGCCGGATGAGCGCAGGCGAACATCAGGCGCAGGCGCTCGTCGGGAATCGGCGCCTCTCTTATCACCGCGGCCTCCAGCTCCTCGGCCATCAGCACGAGATCGGCGGCGGCTTCGTCGCCGGTGCGCCTGCGGCGCGCCGCATCGATCAGCCTGCGCCGCGCCACCGTCAGCAGCCACGCCTCGGGGACTTGCGGAATGCCGCGCGCCGGCCACTCCACGAGCGCCGCCGCAAAGGCGTCGGACAACGCGTCCTCCGCCCCCGCGACATCGCCGGTGCGCGCGGCGAGAAAAGCGATCAGCTTGCCGTAGCTGCGCCGTGCCACCGCTTCCGCGGTCTCGCGGGCGGCTACATCGGCCAGACCGGGCGCACCTCGACCGCGCCGTGGCTCGCGCCTGGGCAGCGCGCCGCCCAGGAAAGCGCGGCGTCGAGATCCGGCACGTCGATCATGAAAAATCCGCCGAGCTGCTCCCTGGCTTCGGCATAAGGTCCGTTGAGCACCTGGGTCTTGCCGTTGGCGACGCGCACGGTGGTACCGGACTCCGAGGGCTTCAGCCGGTCGCCGCCGGCGATGACCCCCGCCTTTTTCATCGCCTCGGCATAGGCGCCGTAGGCGGCGAGCATCTTCTCGTTGTCGGCCTTGCTCGCATTCAACATCTGCTTTTCATTGGAATAAATCAGAAGCATGTACTTCATGGGGCTCTCCTTCGCCGGTTGTGGCGGGCATTATGCGCCGCAACACAATGACGTTCGAGCCGGCCCGAATTCGACAGCGCGCGAAATAGAATAAGCGCCATGACCATCAAGATGGCTTCGAGCAGCGGCCAGCGGCTCCCAGGGCAGGTGGTCCTCGTGCTGCAGGGAGGCGGCGCGCTCGGCGCCTACCAGGTCGGCGTCTACCAGGCGCTGCACGAGGCGGGCGCCGAGCCCGACTGGGTCATCGGCACCTCGATCGGCGCCATCAACGGCGCGATCATCGCCGGAAATGAAACGGAAAAGCGTCTGCCGTGCCTGCAGGAATTCTGGGACAAAGTGCGGCTCGGGGGGTGGGTCGAGCCGATGGTGGGCCCTTGGGCGAACCACTGGTACGCGAACCTGTCGACGTTCGTCGGCGGCATCCCTGGCTTCTTCATGCCGCGCGTCATTCCCTGGGGCGGGATGTACGCGCCGCTCGGCGTGTATGCCTCGTCGTGGTACCGCACCGAGCCGCTGCACGCGACGCTTACGCCGCTGATCGACTTCGAAGTGCTGAACGCGAAGCGCACGCGCCTCACCGTCGGCGCGGTCAACGTGAAGAGCGGCGAGCTGCGTTACTTCGACAACACGCGCGACAAGCAGCCGATCGGCCTCGCGCACATCATGGCCTCCGGCGCGCTGCCGCCGGCGTTTCCCGCCATCGCGGTGGGCAACGGCGAGGCCGAGCCCTACTGGGACGCCGGCATCTACTCGAACACGCCGATCGAGGTGGTGTTCAACGACCATCCGCGCCGCGACGCCGTGATCTTCAGCGCCAACGTCTGGCAGCCGTCGGGCCCCGAGCCGCAGTCGATCTTGGAAGTACTCGGCCGACAGAAGAACATCCAGTACGCGAGCCGCGCCGAGAGCCACCTCGCGCAGCAGAAGAAGATCCACCGCATGCGCCACATGATCCGCAAGCTCTCGCAAAACCTGTCCGCGGAGCAGCGCGAGCATCCCGATTTTGAGGACCTCGCCTCGCATGGCTGCGGCACCACCATGCACGTCGTGCGCCTGCTCGCGCCGGTGCTCGAAGGCGACGACTTCACCAAGGACATCGACTTCACGCCCTCCGGCATCACCGCGCGCTTGGAGGCCGGCTACGCCGATGCGCAGAAGATGCTGGAGCGCGCGCCGTGGGAGAAGCCGGTCGATCCGATGGAAGGCGTGATCATTCATCAGGACGCACCGATGAGCGAGCGGCTCGCCAAGAGCTGACGTTCTCCCCATAACCAATCGACCCAAAGCGGACATTCGTTCGCTTGTGCCTGCTAGCGCACAGATCGACCGGCGACGGGCCACGATGATGGATACAGGTATGTCCGCAGCCGCACAGATCAGGCCCATTCTCTCGAGCGCGGCGTTCGCGCTCGGTTCGACGATCGCGTGCGCGGCGCTGGCCGACCCGGGACTTCCGGATCTCGGTTCTTCGGCGCCGCCTGCCGAGGCACGCAAGAAGAGCTACGCCATTCCGGCCGCGGAGATCGTCGGCTTCGACTTTCTGCTGAACCGGATCGACCGGAATCTGTACGGGCGCGAGTACGCAGTCACTCCATCGACGATCAGGCGCAACCTGCACAGCAGCTGGGTCGTCGATAACGATCCGTTCAAGACGAACCAGCTTCTCCATCCGTACCAGGGATCGATGTACCACGGGTTCGCGCGCTCCGCGGGCCTGGACTTCTGGGAATCGCTCGGCTACACCTTTGCGGGCAGCGCGATGTGGGAAATCGCCGGCGAGGACACGCTGCCCTCCAAGAACGACCAGATCGCGAGCGGCATTGCCGGAAGCTTCCTGGGCGAAGCGCTTTTCCGGATCGCCAGCCTGGTGCTCGAGAAGGAAGGCGGAAGCAGCCTCTGGCGCGAGGTCTCCGCGGCGGCGATTTCTCCCTCGACGGGCTTCAATCGCCTCGCCTTTGGCGAGCGGTTCTCCGAAATCCTCAACAGCAACGATCCCGCGTACTACAGCCGCGTGCAGATCGGCACGAGCGCCACCACGCAGCACCAGGCCGGCAACTCGACCGAGCCGAAACGCAACGAGGTGCTCGCGGACTTCTCCATGGACTACGGGCTGCCGGGAAAGCCGGGCTATCGCTACACCCGCCCCTTCGATTACTTCACCTTCCAGGTCACCGCATCGAGCGCGAACGCCGTCGAGAGCATGGCGACGCGCGGCCTGCTTTTCGGCACGAACTACGAGGCGGGCGAAAACTATCGCGGCATATGGGGGCTCTACGGGAGCTACGAGTACATCGCGCCACAGCTCTTTCGCGTATCGAGCACGGCACTTTCGCTCGGCACTACCGGCGAGCTGCGGCTGGCCAATTCGATCGTAGTCCAGGGTACGGGCCTCGCCGGCGTGGGCTACGCCGGCGTCGGGACCGTTCACGGCACCCAGAATCGCGACTACCACTACGGCGTTACGCCGCAAGCCCTGCTCGCGCTGCGCCTGATCTTCGGCGACCGGGCCTCGCTCGACGTGACCGCGCGCGAGTTCTTCGTAAGCGGAGTAGCCGGCGCCGGCACCGGCGGGCACGACAACATCGCACGCGCGGACCTCTCGCTCACGGTGCGCGTCCAGCGCGAGCATGCGATCGCGGTCAAGTACCTGTGGTCGCGCCGCGACGCAACTTTTCCCAACCTGAACGACTTTACCCAGACCCGAGGGACCCTCGGCCTTTACTATGTATTTCTGGGCAACGAGCGGTTCGGCGCCGTCGATTGGCGCTAACAGGCCCCGCGAGCCGCTACTTCGCTTCGGCGAGCTGCTTCAGCGTAAACACGAAGCTCGTGTTATCGAGCGGCTTGTGGCAGGCGAGGCACTCGGCCTGGTTTACGCCGGGCCGGTGTTGCTTGTCGGTGGTGAATACGGCGTAGTTCCAGTCCCCGTTGCGCAGCATGTCGGGGATGTCCTTGCCCCAGCCTGCGCCGGTCGCCATCGCCGTGTAAAAAAGGAGCTTGTCCGCCACGTAGAAGCCATCGCCGCCTATCACCGGCTTCTTGTCGGAGTCGAGTTTTGCCGAATAGACCTCGGCGAACAGCACCGAGTCGCCGGGCAGCGCCTTACCTTCCTTTGCCGCCTGCACTGCGGCCTTGTTGGCATAGTAGTAGCGCACCTGCCTGGTCGCGGGGAAGTTGATTGTGTGGTACTTCGTGAACGTGTCCTTGTACCCTTCCGGAAAGGTCACGCGGGTCCTGGCGACGTTCGGCAGGAAGTTGGATTTGGCGCCCTTCTCGGCGCCCGGCTGCGCGGCAAAGTACGCCGCGACGTTGGCCATGTCCTCCGGGCTGAGCTGGACCGCGATTGCATTCATGAGCGGGTTCTTGCGCGTGCCGTCCTTAAGCGCCTTCAGCTGCGCCTCGATGTAACCCGCTCGCTGAGCCGCGAGGTTGGGGATGGTGTCGCTTACGCTAACCCCGGTCGCGCCATGGCAGGCCGCGCACACGGTGGCGACCTTGACCTTGCCGGCCTCTATATCCGCGGCTTGCGAAACGGGCGCGATGACAAGGACGACGGCTAATCCGAGCACCTTTTTCATGGGCCCTCTCCCTCTAGTGACTGGACGACGCGGGGCGTCGTCCTGTGTATGACTTTCGCAGGCATGCTAACACTGTCTGGAATGGAGCATTCCACCCGGCGCGGAGCCGCTAGGCGGGACTCCTGAGCGCGCCGCGGCGTTTATTCGGGCGGAGCAGGAGAAGTGGGGACGGATCATTCGCGAGGCAGCGATTAAGGTCAATTGAGTCCTTATTGCTCTGGCCCCGACACCCGCCATCAACAAAAACCCCGCCGAAGCGGGGTCCGTGTATTTACGACCGTGCTGTTCGAGGCGCCGCTTAATGCACCGCGAGCCTTTTCGCTGCCGCTACGGTTTTCTTCGGCAGCGTGAGCTCCAGGACGCCGTCGTTGTACTTCGCTTGAGAGGTCGCTTCGTCGACCTCCTGACCGAGCGAGAACGCGCGCTGGATCGTGCCGTAATAGCGCTCGGTGCGAAGCACCGTCTCGCCGTTCTTGACGTCTTTTTCGTGCTTCACTTCCGCGGATACCGCAACTTCGTTGCCGTTGATAGTGATGCTGATGTCTTCCTTCTTGGCGCCGGGCAATTCGGCCAGCACCTGATACTCCCTGTCGTTCTCGGTTACGTCCATGCGGAACTGCGCCGGCGCGGCCGCAGGCCTCTCGGGGTTAGGCAGCCACATGGGGACGCCACGGAACAAGGTCTCGAATGCATCCTCGAGGGGATTAAAGCGTGTGATGTTTAGCATTTGGTTCTCCTATGAAAATTCAAGCCGATCGGCGGCGAATGACTGGCGGGAGGGCGGATTTGCCC
>DATNMK010000070.1:0-42454 GCA_035602335.1 Burkholderiales bacterium | reverse complement strand
ATCGCCTCGCCCGCCTGGCGCGACGAGACCCGCCTCATCGCCGACGAGATGCCGGTGATCGAAGCGACGCTCGTCGAGCTGGTCGACGAGAAAGGCTGCCACCTCGTGCTTACGACCGGCGGCACCGGCCCGGCGCGGCGCGATGTCACGCCCGAAGCCACGCTCGCCATCGCCGACAAGGTGATGCCGGGCTTCGGCGAGCAGATGCGGGCGCTGAGCCTGAAATTCGTGCCGACCGCGATCCTGTCCCGGCAAGTCGCCGTGATCCGCAAGCAGGCGCTGATCATCAATCTTCCCGGCCAGCCGAAATCGATCCGCGAAACGCTGCAGGGATTGCCCGACGCACCGGGGATCTTTGCCGCCGTGCCCTACTGCATCGACCTGATCGGCGGCCCTTACATCGAGACCCATGAATCGGTCGTCAAGGCCTTCCGGCCGAAATCAGCGATCAGGAAAAAATAGGTAACCCCGAGGAGAAGCACCATGCGCAGCAATCTCATCGCCGGCCAATGGGCCGCCGGCCGGCAGAGCAATCCCAATATCAATCCGTCGGACGTCTCCGACGTCATCGATCAATACGCGGCCGGCGACGCGGCCGCCGTGGACGCCGCCGTTGCCGCGGCGCGAGCGGCGTTCCCCGCCTGGTCGATTGCCACGCCGCAGCAGCGCTTCGACGCGCTCGATTTCGTCGGCACCGAGATCCTCGCCCGGCGCGCCGAGCTCGGCGAGCTGCTCGCCCGGGAGGAAGGCAAGACGCTGCCGGAAGCGACCGGAGAGGCAGTGCGCGCCGGGCAGATCTTCAAGTTTTTCGCCGGCGAAGCGCTGCGCACCGCGGGCGAGATCATCCCCTCGGTCCGCCCGGGCATGAGCGTGGAAGTCACGCGCGAGCCGATCGGCGTCGTAGGCCTGATCACGCCGTGGAATTTTCCGATCGCGATACCGGCCTGGAAGATCGCGCCGGCGCTCGCGTACGGCAACTGCGTGGTATTCAAGCCCGCCGATCTCGTGCCGGGCTGCGGCTGGGCGCTCGCCGACATTCTCAGCCGCTCGGGCCTGCCGGCCGGCGTGTTCAACCTCGTCATGGGGCGCGGCTCGGTGGTCGGCGAGGCGATCATCAATCACCCCGGCATCGACGGCATCAGCTTCACCGGATCGGTGGCGGTCGGCCGGCGCATCGGCGAGGCCGCGTTCAAGCGCGGCGCGAAATTCCAGCTCGAGATGGGCGGCAAGAACCCGCTCGTCGTGCTCGACGACGCGAAGCTCGACCAAGCGGTGGAAGTCGCCGTGCAGGGCTCATTCTACTCCACCGGCCAGCGCTGCACCGCCTCGAGCCGCATCATCGTCACGCAAGGAATTCACGATGCGTTCGTGTCGCGCCTGGCGGAGCGCGTGCGCGCGCTCGTCGTCGGCGATGCGCGCGATCCGAAAACGCAGATCGGCCCGGTGGTCGATGCGCGCCAGCTGGAGCAGGACGAGCGCTACATCGGCATCGGCAAGGACGAGGGGGCAAAGCTCCTGGCCGGCGGCGAACGCGTCAAGCGCGACAAGAACGGCTACTACTTCGCACCAGCGGTCTTCGCGGATGCGAAAAACTCCATGCGCATCTGCCGCGAGGAGATCTTCGGGCCGGTGGCGGCGGTCGTGAGGGCGCGCGATTATGACGAGGCGCTCGCGCTGGCGAACGACACCGAGTTCGGTCTTTCGTCAGGCATCTGCACCACGTCGCTCAAATATGCATCGCACTTCAAGCGTCACGCGCAAGCCGGCCTGGTGATGGTCAACGCGCCAACTGCGGGCGTCGACTATCACGTGCCGTTCGGCGGCCGCAAAGGCTCGAGCTACGGGCCGCGCGAGCAGGGCCGCTACGCCGTCGAGTTCTACACCACCGTCAAAACCGCTTACACATTGGCTTGACGCAGTACCGCCGGCGGATCAGTGGCCGCGGCTTGGCCATGGGTTTTCTCCTAACGCTCGCCGCACCGGCACTTGAAGATGACTTCGTAGGCCTTCTCGGCGACCTGATTATCCAGCAGGCAGGCGATCGCCTGCACGAAATCCAGCGGCGCTTCGGCAATGAGCAAGTCAGTGACCCAGGAATGCACGACTGCCTGGCGTGTGTCATCGGACATCGACAGCAGATTTTCCAGCCGCTCGTACACCATCCGGTTCTCGCATGCGGCAAGCAGCATGGTGATGAAGCTATCGATCTCGCCGACAGTTTTCATGGAAAGAGGACGTCGGCGCTGCTCACTCGACGACGATGTTCCCTTCGCGCGCCATGCGGCACCATTTCTCGTAGTCGGCGCGCACGTAGGCGGCGAATTCCGCCTGCCCCATGTCGATCACGTCTCCGCCCACCCGGCGGTAGCTCTCGCGCACCGACTCGTTGGCCAGCGCTTTGCGAAGCGCCGAGTTCAACTTATCGATCACGGCCTGAGACACCCCGACGGGAGCGAAGATCGCCGTGAACGTGCTCGCCTCGTAGCCTTTGACGCCGAGCTCATCCAGGGTCGGCACGTTCGGCAGAAGCGCCGAGCGCTTGAGCGACGAGATAGCCAGGACCTTGATGCGTCCTTCCTTGATGTGGCCGATCGACGCGCTCAGCTGGTCCATCATCGATTCGACCTGGCTGCCCAGCAGGTCGGTAAGCGCCGGGCCACTTCCCTTGTACGGCACATGCAACAGCTTCAGGTTCGCCTGCCGCATGAGGAGCTCTATCGCGAGATGATTGGAGGAGCCGTTGCCGGCTGAGGCAATGCTGACCTGGCCGGGCCTCGCTCGAGCTAACGAGAAATATTCCTGAAACGAGGAAACCGGCGTCTTTGGCGCCACCGTAAGCACGATCGGCACGGACTGGATCGGTCCGATGGCCACGAGGTCCTTGAGCGGATTGTAGGAGAGGTTCTTGAACACCGCCGGGCCGGAGGTCACCGTGCCGCTCGAGCCGAGGAGCAGCGTATAGCCGTCAGCCGGAGATTTGACCACCGCGGCGGTGCCGATAGTGCCGCCGGCGCCGGCGCGGTTCTCCACGATCACCTGCTGCCCGAGCGCATCCGAGAACGCCGGCGCAATGGTGCGCGCCGTGATGTCGACGTTGCCGCTCGGCGGCCAGGGTACGACGATGCGTACCGGGCGGGTTGGGAAGTCCTGCGCCACCCCTGCCAGAGAAGTCAGCAACAGGAAAATCAGAAACGCGATGCGATTCAGCATGCGGGGAGTCCTCTTCCGGCGGGCCGGGTGAAAGGGTACATTGACCGCATGAGCAAAGCCAAGGTTACCGATCTCAAGAAGCACTATCCGGACCTCGCGCCGGACAAGGAGTACCCGCCGCTCAAGTTCAAGTCGCTGAAGGGCAAGGTGAGCGCGGCCGAGTGGGAGGCGCGCGTCGATTGCGCCTGCGCGTACCGGCTGGTGCGCCACTTCGAAATGCACGATCTGATCTACAACCACATTTCCGCCCGCATCCCCGGAACGGAAGAGTTCCTGCTCAATCCGTTCGGGCTGCTGTACGAGGAGATGTGCGCGTCGTCGCTGATCAAGGTGGACCTCAAAGGCAAGGTGCTGTGGGGGCCCGATTGGCCAGAGGGGCTCAACTACACGTTCAACCTCGCCGGCTTCGTCATCCACGGCGCGATCCACGAGGCAAAGCCCCACATCCACTGCGTGATCCACACGCACTCGCTCGCCGGCATGGCTGTCTCGTCGCTGAAGAACGGCCTGCTGCCTATGACGCAGACCGCGATGCGCTTCTCGAAAGTCGCCTATCACGATTACGAAGGCGTCGTGCTGGAGATGGACGAGCGCGAGCGCCTGCTCGAGAACCTCGGCGACAGCGAAGTAATGCTGCTGCGCAATCACGGCACGCTCGCGGTCGGCAAGACGGTGGGCGAGGCGTTCAACAACGCGTACCGGCTGGAGCGCGCCTGCCGCGCGCAGTTGCTGGCGCAGTCGGCCAACGACGAAATCCTGCTGCCGAGCGCGGCCGTCATCGAGAAAACGTCCCATCTCTACAAGCCGGGAACGCGCCGGCAGATGGGCTTGCTCGAATGGCCGGCGATGCGCCGGCTGCAGGACCGAATCGATCCCTCGTACAAGACGTAATGCGCTTGCTGCTGCTGGCGGGCTGATGCACGTCGTCGAGCGCTTCGCGGCCTGGGCGAACGACTGGCGCTCCGAGCCGATCGCGCCCGACGTTCTGCACCACGCCAAGCGCGCGGTGATCGACTGGCACGCAGCGCTTTTTCCGGGTGCCGTGGTTGCTCCGGCAACGCTCCTGGAAAGGGCGCTGCAGGATGAACTGGATCGGGGAGGAGCAAAACTGGCCCTCGGCCGGCCGGCGACGGCGCGCGCCGCGGCGCTCATCAACGGCACGGCCGCGCACAGCGTCGAAGTCGACGACATCTTCCGCGACGGCATCTATCACCCGGGCGCTCCGACCATCGCCGCCGCCTTGGCGCTAGCCCAGTCACAAGGCATCAACGGAGAAAAATTCCTTCGTGCGGTCGTTGCCGGCTACGAAATTTCCACGCGCATCGGCGCGGCGATGGGCCGTGCGCATTACCGCTACTGGCACAACACCGGCACCATCGGCTGCTTCGGCGCCTGCGCCGCGGCGGCCGAGCTATTGGAGCTCGATGTCCGGCGCTTCGCCAACGCCCTCGCCACCGTGACCACGTTCTCCGCGGGCCTGCAGCAGGCCTTCCGCATGGATTCGATGTCCAAGCCGCTGCACGCCGGGCGCGCCGCCGAGGCCGGCGTCACCGCGGCGCTCGCGGCGCGCGAAGGCGTTACCGGCTCGCTCGACGTCATCGAAGGCGAGGCCGGCTATGGCCGCGCCATGGGAGATAGCCCCGACTGGGAAAATGCACTTGCGACGCTCGGACTGAACTTTCATATCACACGCATGACGTTCAAGAACCACGCCTGCTGCGGGCATGCCTTCGCCGCCATCGACGGCGCGCTCGCGCTCAAGGCGAAGATGGGCATCATGCCCGCCGACATCGAGCGCGTTCGCGTCGGCACCTACCGCGCCGGGCTCGAGGTCGCGCACTACGAAAAGCCGCGCACGCCGGCGGAGGCGCGCTTTTCGATGAAGTACGTCGTCGCGACGGCTCTTACCCATGGCAGCGTGCGCCTGGCTGCATTCGAACCGCATCGCCTTACCGATGAAAAGACTCTCCAGTTGATGCGGCGTATCGATGTTTCGCTGGATCCCGAGCTCGATGCGACGTTCCCCCGCCAGCGCGCAGCGCGCGTCGCCATCGAGATGCGCGGCGGACGGAGCGAGGAGCTGCTGCAGCCGACCCGCGTCGGCGACCCGGACGCACCGCTCAGCGACCGCGCGCTGGAAGACAAATACATGGAGCTTGCCGGCCCCGTGCTCGGGGAAGGGCCAGCCCGCAAGCTTCTCGAACGGCTGTGGCGGCTGGAAACGGCATCCGATCTCGCCTAGCGCAGGCGCTGTTTGCGCCCGCTGCTGTAGCGCTCATCGGCGCCTCCGGCGATGAGCGGAAAAATACCGCGCGGCCGCAGCGCTTCCTGAAGAAGCACGGGTATGCAGGCCGCGTTTTTCCCGTCAATCCTGCCCGTGGAACAGTCCTCGGAGAAACCAGTTATCCCAGCCTGGCCGAAGCACCCGAGGGCATCGACCACGCCTTCATCATGGTCGAGGACGTGGAGCGGGCGCTCGAGGACTGCGGCGGGCGCGGCGTGCCCGTGGCGAGCGTCTACAGCAACGGCTTCGCCGACGCGGGGCCCGCAGGCGCGCAGCGCCAGGCGCGGCTCGTGGCGCGCGCGAAAGCGCTTGGCGTGCGCCTGCTCGGCCCGAACAGCATGGGAGTCGTCAACCTGCCCGGCCGCGTCGCGCTCACGGTGAACGCGGTGCTCGAGATCGATGCGCCGCCCTCGGGCACGACGAGCCTGGTCTCGCAAAGCGGCACGATGCTCGGCACGGTGCTATCGCGCGGTGCGGCGCACGGCCTGGGCTTCTCGAAGCTGATCTCGGTCGGCAACGAGGCCGATCTCGGCGTCGGGGAGCTGGTCGAGCTGCTGGTCGATGATCCCGAGACGCGCGTGATCCTGCTGTTTCTCGAAACGGTGCGCGACGCAGATCGGCTCGCTGCCGCGGCGCGCATGGCGCACGCCGCGGGAAAGCCCCTGATCGCCTACAAGCTCGGGCGCTCCGCGCTGGGCCAGGCGCTCGCGCGCTCGCACACCGGCGCCCTCGCCGGCGCGGATGCGGCGCTCGACGCGTACTTCCGGGACTGCGGCATCCTGCGCGTCGACATGCTCGAGACGCTCATCGAGATCGCCCCCCTCGTCGCCGGCCGCCGGCCGCCAGAGCTCGCGCGCGCGCCGCGCATCGCGGTCGTCACGACGACGGGCGGCGGTGCCGCCACGGTCGTCGACCGGCTGGGGTTGCACGGCATCGAAACCGCGGCGCCCGATGGCGGTTCGCCGATCGTCGACCTGACGATGACCGCGACGGCCGAGCAATACACGGAAGTGCTCGATCGCCTGCTCGATTTTCCCGAGTGCGATGCAGTGCTGGCCGCAGTCGGCTCGTCGGCCCAGTTCCACCCGCAGCTCGCGGTCGAGCCGATCCTCGGCGCGAAGCGCGTCGCCAAGCCGCTCGCCGCCTTCCTCACGCCGCACGCCGAGCGTTCGCTTGCGCTCCTGGCCGAGCGCGGTATCGCCGCCTTTCGCACGCCCGAGGCCTGCGCCGACGCCTTCGCAGCCTACTTCTCATGGCGCGCGCCGCGACAGCGGGAAGATGCCCAGATTCCTTATCCTCTGTTCGACGATCCATTCGGGTTATTTACTTCCCTGGGGATTCCGGTCGTGGAGCAGGCCGTCGCCCGTGCGCCGGACTTTGCGCATTCGATCGCCTACCCCGTCGCGGTGAAGGTGATGGACGTCGATCACAAGACCGAGGCGGGCGGCGTCGCGCTCGGCATCGACAGCCGCGTCGAGTTCGAGGCCCGCATCCGCAAGCTCGGGAAGGACCAGCTCCTGGTGCAGAAGATGGAGAGCGGGCTCGCCGAGGCGATCGTCGGCTATCGCGACGATCCGGTGGTCGGGCCGATCGTGCTGGTCGGTGCCGGCGGTACGCTTGCCGAGCTCTACAAAGATTTTGTAATTGAATTAGCCCCCGTCAGTCCTGACGAGGCAATGCGCATGATCGAAAGAGTCAAAGGCCTCGCAGCGATACGCGGCTACCGCAACCTGCCGCGCGGCGACGTAAAAGCGCTGGCGCGCGTGGTGTGCGCGCTGTCCCGACTTGCGCTGATTCCCGGGCGGCCGGTGCTCGAGGCGGAGATCAACCCGCTCATCGTGCGGCGCGAAGGGGTCGTCGCGGTGGACGGCCTCGCCGTGCTAAAACAGTAACGAATGGATTTCCGACTCACGCCGGAGCAGGAGCAGTTCCGCGACTCGGTGCGACGCTTCGCCGGGAAGCACCTCGCGGCCGCCGCGCACGAGCGCGCGCACGCGAGCGGCTACCCGTGGGACGTCGCCCGGCTGATGGCCTCGCAAGGCCTGCTCGGCATCACCATTGCGCAAGTCGACGGCGGCCAGGGCGGCACGCTGATGGACGCCGTGATCGCGATCGAGGCCGTCGCCGCGGTCTGCCCGCGGAGCGCCGACGTGGTACAAGCCGGCAACTTCGGGCCGATCCGCGTGCTCGCGGAATACGGCTCGCCGTCGCAGAAGCAGAAATTCCTGAAGAAGCTGCTGTCGGGCGAGAGCGTGATTTCAGTCGGCATGACCGAGCCCGAAGCGGGATCTGCAGTGACAGACCTAAAAACAACCGCGGTAAGGGAGGGTACCGGCTATCGCATCAATGGATCAAAGATTTTCACGACGCACTCGGCTTACGCCGACTTGATTCTCACGTATGTGCGTTTCGGCCCGGGCGTGGGCGGAATTGGTTCTGTACTGATTGAAAAATCTTCCGCTGGATTGCGGCACGGAAAGACATCTCAGTTCATGTCGGGCGAACAATGGGCGGAGCTCCACTTCGACAATCTCCTGGTTCCCGACGAGATGGTGCTCCTCAAGGAAGGCGGCTTCAAGAAGCAGATCGCCGGCTTCAACGTCGAGCGCATCGGCAACACCGCGCGCTCGCTCGCGCTCGGCCGCTACGCCTACGAGGCGGCGCGCGAGTGGGCGCTGCAGCGCAAGCAGTTCGGGCGCCTGTTGTGCGAATTCCAGGGCCTGCAGTGGAAATTCGCCGACATGAAGATGAAGCTCGACGCGGGGCAGCTGCTCCTGTACCGCGCGGCGGCCAACGCCGACCGCGGCTTTCCTTCCGCCGAGGAGACGGCGATCGCCAAAGCCTTTTGCAACCAGGCCGGGTTCGAGGTCGCGAACGAGGCCCTGCAGGTGATGGGCGGCACCGGCTACAGCCGCGAGGCGCTGGTCGAGTACTGCGTGCGGCGCTGCCGCGGCTGGATGATCGCCGGCGGCTCGATCGAGATCCTCAAAAACCGCATCGCCGAATCGATTTTCGGGCGCAGTTTCCCGCAGCGACCGGAAGCCTGAAGCGCCTTAATCGGCGCGCGCGCCCGAGACCTTCACCACCTCCGCCCAGCGCGTCACTTCCTCGCGCAGCTGGCGGTTGAATTCCTCGGGGGTGCTGCCGACGGGGTCGGCGCCCTGCTCGAGAAGGCGCTTGCGCATGTCGGGAGAACTTGCGGCCTTAGCAACTGCCGCGGCGAGCGTGCGGACGATTTCGCGCGGCGTGGCGGCCGGCGCGAGCAGCCCGAACCACAGCGGCACCTCGACGCCTTCGACGCCGGCCTCCTTCATGGTCGGCACTTCGGGCATCAGCCCGGCGCGCTTCGCGCCGGCCACGGCGAGCGCGCGCAGGCGGCCCGATCTCACGTGCTGGTTGATCGCGACCGTGTTCGCGAAGCTCATCTGCACTTCGCCCGCGACCAGCGCGGCCAATGCGGGCGCGCTGCCCTTGTAGGGGACATGGACGATGTCCGTGCCGGTGCGCAGCTTGAACAGCTCGCCGGCGAGATGCTGGCTGGTCCCGGCGCCGGCCGACGAATAGTTGAGCGCGCCCGGGCGCTCGCGCGCGAGCGCGACGACCTCCTGCAACGACTTCGCGGGCAGCGACGCCGACACCACCAGGAGGTTGGTGCTTTCGGAGAACACCGCAACGCCAACGAAATCACGCAGCGAGTAAGGCGGATTCTGGTACAGCGCCAGATTGATCGCGAACGCCGAGCTGTTGAAGAGAAGCGTGTAGCCGTCGGGCGCCGACCTGGCGACGAATTCATTGGCGATGTTAGTGCCGGCGCCGGGCTTGTTCTCGACGATCACCTGCTGCCCGAGGAGCTCGGTCAGCCTGGCGGCGAGGAGCCTGGCGTTGATGTCGACGCCGCCGCCCGGGGTAAAGCCGACCACCATACGCACCGGGCGGGCAGGATAGGTTTGAGCAATTGCCGCTGCGGTTTGGAGAACCAGGACCAGCGCGAGAACCAAGGCCCTGATCCGCTCATCCCTACACACGACTCCCTCCCTTCCCTGCCGCCATTTAACACGGCGCGCCTTGGAGCCGCCACCACGGCGGCGATTTATCCTGCTGTCGGATCGCGCGCCGGGGATAAAGCCCTCAAATCAGGGGCGTTACACTCGAGGCATGGAAGCCATTGAAATTCAAACCGGAAGCAAGCCGGAGGCGGCGATCATCTGGCTGCACGGCCTGGGCGCCGACGGGCACGACTTCGAGCCGATCGTTCCCGAGCTGCAGCTCGCGAAGCCGATGCGCTTCGTGTTCCCGCACGCGCCGGTGCGGCCGGTGACGATCAACCAGGGCATGCGCATGCGCGCCTGGTATGACATCTTCCAGTTCGGCGGCGGGCCGGAGGATGAGGCCGGCATCCGGGCGTCCCAGCGCATGATCGAGCAACTTATCAAACAACAACCCGTTCCTGTTGATCGGGTGGTGATGGCCGGGTTCTCCCAAGGCGGGGCCATCGCGCTTCAAACGGCGTTGCGCTATCCGGAACGGCTCGCGGGCGTGCTCGCGCTGTCCACTTACCTGCCGCTCGCGGGCAGCCTGCAAAGCGAGAGAAGCCCGGCGAATCAGGACATTCCGATCTTCATGGCGCACGGCGAGTACGACGACATCATTCCGCTGCGTCGCGCTCAGGAATCACGCAAGCTGCTGGCGGCCGCGGGCTATAACGTCGAATGGCACGAATACCCGATGCCGCACTCGGTATGCGCCGAGGAAATTGCCGACATCGCGGCCTTTCTTGGCCGGATTCTCTGACGCAGAATAGCGCTCGATGACCGCGGAGCAGGTTCCCGGATACAAGATCGTGCACATGATCGGCCAGGGCGGCCAGGCGCAGGTTTACCTCGCCGAGCGCGACAAGGACGGGCTGCGGGTAGCGCTCAAGGTTCTCGACAGCAAGCTGCGCCATGACCGGGTGTTCTTCGAGCGCTTCATGCGCGAGTACAAGCTCATCGCGGCGCTGGAGAACGAGTACGTCGCGCGCATCTACGACCAGGGCTTCACGGGCGATAGCGCATACATCGCGATGGAGTTCCTGCCTTCCGGCACGCTCGCCTCGCGCATCCGCGAAGGGCTGGACTCGCGCGCCGCGCTGCGCCTCGCCGCGCAGATCGCGCGAGCGCTCGACGCCATTCACGCGCAAGGGATCGTGCATCGCGATCTCAAGCCCGCGAACATCCTGTTCCGCGCCGACGGCCGGCCGGTGATCGTCGATTTCGGCCTGGCGCGGGATCTCGCCGCGAACTCGAGTCTCACGGTCGCGGGGCAGCAGCTGCTCGCGACGCCGCGCTACATGAGCCCGGAGCACTTCCTCGGCCAGCCGGTCGATGCGCGCTCCGATCTTTACAGCATGGGCGCGATTTTCTACGAGATGCTGACCGGCCAGAAGATTTTCGACTCCGAAACGCCGGCGAGCATGATCGAGATGCACGTGAAAGGGCCGGTGCCGCGCCTGCCTGAGCGGCTGGCCGGCTACCAGCCGATCCTCGACCGGCTGCTCGCGAAGCAGCCCGCAGACCGCTTCCAGAGCGCGCGCGAGCTGCTCGAGCGTATCGCGGTATGAATTCCGCAGAGAGGCAATACCTCGACCTGCTGGCGGAGCTGCTCAGCCGCGGCGCGCGCAAGTCGGACCGCACCGGAACCGGAACGCTTTCGGTGTTCGGCCGCCAGATGCGCTTCTCCCTCGACGACAGCTTCCCGCTGCTCACCACCAAGAAGCTGCACCTGAAGTCGATCATC
This sequence comes from Burkholderiales bacterium, assembly GCA_035602335.1. Lineage (GTDB taxonomy): Bacteria > Pseudomonadota > Gammaproteobacteria > Burkholderiales > SG8-39 > SCGC-AG-212-J23. Next base: position 31,185 of record DATNMK010000070.1, on the reverse strand, counting down.
TACGAGCTGCTGTGGTTCCTGCGCGGCGAGACCAACGTGCGCTGGCTGCAGGAGCGCGGCGTTACGATCTGGGACGAGTGGGCCGACGAAAACGGCGAGCTCGGCCCGGTGTACGGCTACCAATGGCGCCATTGGCGAACGCCGCAGGGCGGGGAGATCGACCAAATCGCCAAGGTCATTGAAGGTTTGAGAAAAAGACCGGACTCGCGGCGCCACATCGTGAGCGCGTGGAATCCGGCCGACGTCGAGCGCATGGCGCTGCCGCCTTGCCACGCGCTGTTCCAGTTCTATGTCGCCGAAGGCAGGCTGTCCTGCCAGATGTACCAGCGCAGCGCGGACGTCTTTCTCGGCGTGCCGTTCAACATCGCTTCCTATGCCCTTCTCACGCTGATGGTGGCCCAGGTCACCGGCCTCAAGCGCGGCGAGTTCGTTCTGACGCTGGGCGATGCGCATCTCTATCTGAATCACCTCGACCAGGCGCGCGAGCAGCTCGCGCGCGCGCCGCGGCCATTTCCGCGCATGCGGCTCAACCCGGAGGTGAAGGAGCTGGCGGCGTTCGGCTACGAGGACTTCACTTTGGAGGGGTACGACCCGCATCCGGCGATCAGGGCGCCGATCGCTGTCTGATCCATACGCAAAAAAAAGAGGGCCCGCCTCAGGGGGATAAGGACGGGCCCAGGGGAGGAGGCGATCTTTCGATCGTCTGTCTGCTTGATGCGCTAGAAGCTTCCTTGCAGCATGAGCTGGCTGAGATAAAGCAGCCCGGCCGCCGCAAAGCTGAATACCAGCAAATCGGAAAAGCGGTTACGGTAGCGGGGCGAGCTCCAGCCGCGCGAGAACCACGCCAGCCCCGCGATCATGATCAGCGATCCGAGCGAGGCGGCGCCGGCCGACAGGCTGCGGCCGAAGGCTAGCGCGATCCAGCCGTCGGGTGAGATAACTTTGTAGATGGTGCCGCCGATGCCGACCAGCACCAGCCCGACGATCAGCAAGCCGATAAATGACTGGGCAAGCGCGTAGATTTCTTGCTTGAGTTTTAGCTCGTTCAGGCCCATGGTGCCTTCATACTGCAACGCACGTGCCAGGTCCCAAACCATAGTCCGAACAGAGTGTTGGCTCTGCGGATGGAACAGGGTTTGTCGGGCTGTGACGACGGCGGATGGGACGTTCTTACGAAGCGCTTGATGCACAGGAGCTTTCTGTGTCGCCCAGCAGCGACGCCTTGCGATGCGACTTTCCATCCTTGATCAATCGCCGGTAATCAGCGGCCAAGGTGCGCCGCGCGCGATCGAAGAGACTCTGGCGCTCGCGCGCCGTGCCGACGAGCTCGGATATCACCGTTATTGGCTCGCCGAACACCATGCCCTCGCCGCGCTCGCCGACCCCTGTCCCGAAGTGCTGCTCGCAAGGCTGGGCGCCGAGACGCGACGCATCCGCATTGGCAGCGGGGGCGTCCTGTTGCCCTACTACAGCGCGTTCAGGATCGCCGAGAGTTTCCGCATGCTGGAAGCGCTGTATCCGGGGCGCATCGACCTCGGCGTCGGACGCGCGCCGGGCGGCGACGCGCGCACCGCGCAGGCGGTGGGCGGCGGCCGATATCCCGACGCCGAGCGTTTTCCCGAGCAGGTGTGGGAACTGGTCGGCTATCTCGACGGCGGCCTGCCCGAGAATCACCCGTACCGGCGCGTGCGGGTCCAGCCCGAGGTCGAGACCGCGCCCGAGGTGTGGCTGCTCGGCTCATCGGACTACAGCGGCGCGCTCGCCGCGCAGCTCGGCTTGCCGTTTGCTTTCGCGCATTTCATCAACCCGCAAGGCGGCGAAGAAGTGATGAAGTTTTATAGGGAGCACTACCAGCCGTCGAAACGCGAGCCGCATCCGCGCAGTATCGTGTGCCCTTTCGCGATCTGCGCCGAGACCGACGCGCAGGCCGAGCGACTCGCCGCGCCGATCGACTTGCGGCGCCTGCATAGGGCGCTGAATATTGATTCGCCGGTGCCGAGCGCTGAAGAAGCTTCCCGGCACCGCTATACCGACGAGGAGCGCCGCTACGTGATGTCGCAACGCGCTCGCGCAGTGATCGGCGGCGCGGCGCAATGCCGGCGCGAGCTGGAGGAAATGGCGCACCGTTACGGCGCCGACGAGACGATGGTGCTGACCATCACCGGCGACTACGCCTCGCGCCGGCGCTCCTACGAGCTATTGATCGACGCCTTTCAGTAGGCGAAAGCGAGTGCCCAGAGCCCGAGCTCGATTGGAGGCATCCGCGGCGTAGGCGGCCCGCGCGGCGTTGTCAAAACGCACTTCGCCCGCGACAGCCGTTCGCAAGCTCGATTCAAGTCGTTGAAAAACTACCATTTATAGGAATTCTGTCACATGACAATTTCTTGACTTCGCCCAACCGCGCGGATAGTCTGCCCCGTAGACGGCCGCAGCAAGGGGTGGAAGAGGGGTCGTCGAGGTGATTTAAATTCGGTCAAACACACGCTAGGAGCGCACATGAAATCTGCTTGGGCAAAAACAATCGGCCGCTTGTTGGTTGTGTTGATGGTCTGGACGCCGTATCAGGTCGCGCAGGCTGCAATGATCGGTACCGATCAGGTCGCAACGTCGTCCTCTTCGGCCGACCGCGGCGCGGTGTTGAGCTTCATCAACCGTACCGACGTGGCGAGCCAGCTGCAAGCCCTGGGCCTCGACCCGGCGACCGCGAAAAACCGCGTTGCCGCGATGACCGACAACGAGGTGCAGTACCTCGCCGACAGAATCAACAGCATGCCGGCCGGCGCGTCCTCCAGTGCCGGATGGGTGGTGCTGATCATCATCATCGCCGTCGTCTGGTGGGTCTGGTTACGCTAGAACTTAGCGGCCGCAAGGCCCGACAAAACGCCCGCTTCGCAGCGGGCGTTTTCGTTTGGGTCTGCGCCGCCCTGCTTTCGGGCTGCGCGAGCCTGTGGCCGCAGACTGCGCAGCTGCGCGAGGGCCTGCCGCCAGGGCTGCCCGAGCGGGTCGAGCTCACGCAGGTGCCTTTTTTCCCCCAGAACGAGTATCAATGCGGCCCTGCCGCGCTCGCCACGGCGCTTGCCAGCTTCGGCGTCAAGGTGACCCCGGAGGACCTTGTCCCGCAGGTGTACATCCCCGAGCGCAAGGGCAGCCTGCAGATCGAAATGATGGCCGCCGCGCGCCGTCACGGCATGGTTTCCTACCAGCTCGCGCCGCGCTTCGAAGACGTGCTGCGCGAACTCTCCGCCGGCAACCCGGTCATCGTGCTGCAGTACCTGGGATTCGGAGGCTGGCATTACGCGGTGGCGGTGGGCTACGACTACTCGTACGGTGATCTCATCCTGCGCTCTGGAGTGACCGAGCGTGAAACCCTTCCCTTTGGCGTCCACGAATTCCTCTGGATGCGCAGCGGCTACTGGGCGATGGTGGCGGTGCCGCCGGATCGCATCCCGGCCACCGCCGACGAGTCGCGCTGGCTCGCCTCGATCGCGGCGCTGGAGCGCGCCGGGGGAGCAAGCAGTGCGCGCACCGCGTATGTCGGTTTCCTCAAGCGCTGGCCCGAGAACATCAACGCCGCGGTCGGTCTCGCCAACGCACATCACGCCCTCGGCGAGCTGAAGGAGGCGGAAGCGGTGCTGCGCCAGGCCGAGCGGCGCGAACCGGCTTCGGTGATCGTGCTCAACAATCTCGCGCAGACGCTGTCCGACCAGGGACGCGACGAGGAAGCGCTGCCTTACATCGAGCGCGCGGTTGCCGCAGGAGGACCGTTCGCTTCGGCGGTTCAGGAAACCGACCAGCTGATCCGCAGTCGACTCGCCGCGAAACAAAAGCGCTAAGGCCTGCTGCTCGAAGAAGTCCAAGCTAGCTGAAGGAGACTTTCGGCACCCGGCGTTCTTCGCCCGACTCGGTCGCCTGCAGGAGCTCCGCGGGGGAGAAGCCGAACACGCCGGCGAGCAGGTTGTCCGGGAAGGACTCGCGGCGCGTGTTGTATTCCATCACCGAGTCGTTGTAGGCCTGGCGCGCGAAGGCGATCCGGTTTTCGGTGCTGGTGAGCTCCTCCTGCAGGCCGAGCACGTTCTGGTTGGCCTTCAGGTCCGGATACGATTCGAACACCGCGAGCAGCCGGCCGAGCGCGCCGCCGAGCACGCCTTCGGCCTGCGCGAGGCCGCGCATCGCAGCAGCCTCGCCCGGCGCCGCCGCGGCGCGCTGCGCCGCGCTCACCGCCTCGCCGCGCGCCTTGGTCACCGCCTCGAGCGTCTGGCGCTCGTGCTGCAGGTAGCCCTTCACCGCCTCGACCAGGTTCGGGATCAGGTCGTAGCGGCGCTTCAGCTGCACATCGATCTGCGAGAACGCGTTCTTGAAACGGTTGCGCAGCGCGACCAGCCGGTTGTAAACCGCGATCGCGAACAGCACCAGCGCAACCGCCACGGCAACTGCGATCCAGCCCCCGGTGCTCATCGCGGTTCCTCCCTGTGGCCTACTATAACGCATGCGTGCCGCCCTCTGCCGTGCGCTGCGCGCCGAGCCGCACGAGCTGGGCGCGCTGGCGTGGGCTTTCGCCTACTTCTTCCTGCTGCTTTGCAGCTACTACATCCTGCGGCCGGTGCGTGATGCGCTCGCCGTGGAGGCCGGCATCGAAAAGCTGCAGTGGCTGTTCACCGCGACCTTTGCCGCCATGTTGGCGCTAGTACCGGCCTTCGGCTGGCTGTGCGCGCGCCTGCCCCGCACCAGGCTGCTTCCCGTGGTGTACGCCTTCTTCGCGCTCAACCTGGTGGCGTTCAGCGTCAAGCTGGACGCCACCGCGTTCTTCATCTGGCTGAGCGTCTTCAACCTGTTCGTGGTGTCGGTGTTCTGGAGCTTCATGTCGGACCTGTTCAGCGCCGCCCAGGCGGCGCGCCTTTACGGCACCATCGCCGCGGGCGGCAGCTGCGGCGCGATCGCCGGCCCGCTGATCGCGGCGACCGCCATCACGCCGCTCGGAATTCACGGCCTGCTCCTTCTTTCTGCCACGCTCCTCTCATTCAGCGTCCTGTGCATCGCCATGCTCGGGCGCTGGGCGCGCGCGCATCCGCGCGCCGGCGACCCGCCGCCGGATGCGCCGATCGGCGGCTCGATCCTCGCCGGCGTGCGCGCGGCGCTTTCCTCGCCTTTTCTTCTCGGCATCTGCGGCTACCTTCTTTGCTATACGGCGCTGTCGACGGCGCTCTACTTCGCGCAGGTCGACATCGTGCGCGATGCTGTGCCCGACGCCGGTGAGCGCACCCGCCTCTTTGCGAGCGTCGATCTGGTCGTCAATGCGCTCACCTTGCTGGTTCAGCTTCTCGCCTTCGCGCGGCTCAGCATGGCACTGGGTCCGACGTGGATGCTGGCGGTGATGCCGGTGGTGTCGCTCGTCGGCTTCCTGGGGCTGGGCGCGGCGCCGGTGCTCGGCGTGCTGGTTGCATTCGGGGTGGTGCGGCGCGTGGGCGAGTTCGCGATCTCGAAGCCGGCGCGCGACGCGCTTTTCACGGTCGTGCCGCGCGAGGAGCGCTACAAGGCGAAGAATTTCATCGACACGGTGATCTACCGCGGCGGCGACGCGCTTTCCGGCTGGCTGCTGGGCGGCGTGCCGGCGCTCGCCTTCGTCGCCGCGGCGATCTCCGCCGGATGGATCACGCTCGCCTTTTTTCTGGGCGGTAAAATGACCGCGTGGATTCAGGAAGACGTGCCGCGCTCGGCGCCCTTGCCGCGCTCGCGGCAGGAACCGTGATGCCAGAGGACACCCAGCCATTGATCTCCAGACCCGTGCCGGCGACCGGCGAGCCGCTGCCGGTGATCGGCGTCGGCACCTGGCAGACCTTCGACGTCGGCCCCGACGCAGCGCAGCGCGCGGCGCTGCGCGAAGTGCTGAAGGTTTTCGCCGCCGGGGGCGGCAAGGTGCTGGACTCCTCGCCGATGTATGGCGAAGCCGAGTCGGTGGCCGGCGAGCTGATCGCCGAGCTGCGCGTGCGCGACAAGCTGTTCATCGCCACCAAGGTTTGGACCAGCGGGCGCGCCGAGGGCCTGCGCCAGATCGAGACCTCGTTGCGCCGCCTGCAGGTCGAGCGCATGGACCTGCTGCAGGTCCACAACCTGATCGACGTCGCGACGCATGCGCGCACGCTGCAGGACATGAAGCAGAAAGGGCGCGTGCGCTACATCGGCATCACGCATTACACCGCGTCCGCGTACGACGAGGTCGAGCGCTGGCTGAAGAATGCGCATTGGGACTTTCTGCAAATCAATTACTCGCTCGGCGAGCGCGACGCGGAAAAGCGCCTGCTTTCCTTCGCGCGGGACAGGAAGGTCGCGGTGATCGCCAATCGTCCCTTCGCCGAAGGGGCGCTGTTTCGCCGCGTGCGCGGCAAGCCCTTGCCGGCAGCAGCAGCGGACCTCGGCATCGCGAGCTGGGCGCAATTTTTCCTGAAGTGGATCGTGTCGCATCCCGCGGTGACCTGCGCCATTCCCGGCACTGGCAAGCCCGAGCACATGCGGGACAACCTGGCAGCGGGCCATGGCCGGCTGCCCGACGAAGCGCAGCGCCGCAGCATGGCGCAATACTTCGACTCGCTTTAGAATCGGTCGCGTCGAGGGAGGAGGACCATGACAAGCAAAATGTTTGCATTGGCTCTGTCGCTTGCGGTCGCGTCGGGCGCGCAGGCGGCGAGCAAGGTCAAGGTCGGCTTCATCAGCACGCTTTCGGGCCCGAGCGCCGCGCTCGGCGTCGATATCCGCGACGGCTTCCAGCTGGCGGTAAAAATGAACGGCGGCAAGCTCGGCGGCCTGCCGGCCGAAGTCCTGGTCGGCGACGACCAGTTCAAGCCCGACGTCGGGCGCCAGATCGCCGAGAAATACGTCAAGCTCGACAAGGTCGACTTCCTCACCGGTTTCGTGTTCTCGAACATCATGCTCGCCGCGGTGCCGGTGGCCTTCGAGAGCCGGATCATCTACGTCAGCCCGAATGCCGCGCCCTCGCCGCTCGCCGGCAAGCAGTGCAATCCGTATTTCTTCGTCGCTTCCTGGCCGAACGACGCCTACCACGAGGCCGCCGGGCAGCACGCCACCAACAAGGGGTACAAGAGCGCCTACCTGATCGCGCCGAACTACCAGGCGGGCAAGGATTCGCTCGCCGGCTTCAAGCGCTATTACAAAGGCAACGTGGCGGCGGAGGTCTACACCCAGCTCGGGCAGCTCGACTACTCGGCGGAGCTCGCGCAGGTGCGCGCCGCCAAGCCCGACGCGCTCTACATCTTCCTGCCGGGCGGCATGGGCATCAACTTCATCAAGCAGTTCGTCGGCGCCGGCCTGTCGAAGGACATACCGCTGATCTTGCCGGGCTTCGGCTCCGACCAGGACATCATCCGCCCGGTGGGCGAAGCGATGCTCGGGCTGTTCGACACCGCGCACTGGGCCATCGATTTCGACAACGCGGCGAACAAGCGCTTCGTCGCCGCCTTCGAGAAAGAGTACAAGCGCCTGCCTTCGGTGTTCGCCGCGCAGGGCTGGGACACCGCGATGCTGATCGACTCCGGCGTGCGCGGGGTGAAGGGCAAAATCGAGGACGTCGAGGCGGTGCGAAAGGCGCTGAAGGCCGGCAAGTTCGAGTCGGTGCGCGGGTCGTTTAAGTTCAACCGCAACCAGTTTCCGATCCAGAACTACTACCTGCGCGTCGTCGGCAAGGACGCGCAGGGGCGCCTGATCAACAAGACCATCGGCACCGTCTTCAAGGATCACGGCGACGCCTACGTGCAGGATTGCCCCATGAAGTAATTTGTTTTGTCCTGGATCCTGATCCTTGAGCAGTCGCTGAACGGCCTGCAGTTCGGGCTGATGCTGTTCCTGCTCGCCGCCGGGCTCACGCTGGTGTTCGGCATCATGGACATGATCAACCTGGCGCACGGCTCGCTCTACATGCTGGGCGCCTTCATCGCCTCGACGCTGGTGCAGGCGACCGGCTCGTTCGTCGCCGGCGTGCTGCTCGCCATCCCGGCGACTGCGATTCTCGGGATTCTCTTGGAAATCTCAGTATTAAGAACCTTGTATGCGCGAGACCACCTTTCCCAGGTGCTCGCCACCTTCGCGCTGATCCTGATCATCAACGAGCTCACGCGGCTGGTGTGGGGCTCGGACGCCGCGCTACCGATGCCGCAGGCGCTCTCCGGGCCGGTCGAGCTGCTGCCCGGCCTGCGCTACCCGGCCTACCGCCTCGTGATCATCGCCGTCGGCGTCGCCGTGGCCGCCCTGCTTTACATACTGGTGGCCAAGACCCGGGTAGGAATGCTCGTACGCGCCGGCGCGTCGAACCGCGAGATGGCGCTCGCCATGGGGGTGGACATCAAGACGCTGTTCACGCTGGTGTTCGGCGTCGGCGCCGCCCTGTGCGCGCTCGCCGGTGCGCTGCTCGCGCCGCTTTTCGCGGTGCAGGTCGGGATGGGCGAGAACATCCTGATCCTCGCTTTCGTGGTGATCGTCATCGGCGGCATCGGCTCGATCCGCGGCGCGCTGGTCGGCGCGGTGCTGGTCGGCATCGTCGACACCATCGGCCGGGCCTTCCTGCCGCTCCTGTTCGGCATCTTCTTCCAGCCGCGCGTCGCGAGCGCCGCGGGCCCGGCGATCGCCTCGGTGACGATCTACCTCCTCATGGTGGTGGTGCTCTATTTCCGGCCGCAGGGCCTGTTCCCGGCGCGCGGATGAGACGCAATATTTTCATTTTCGCCGCCTTGATTCTGTTTCCGTGGGCCATGAGCGCCGCGGACAGCCTGTTCTACGTCAGCTTCGCCAGCCGCGTGATCATCTACGCCATCGCCGCCACCAGCCTGAATCTGGTGCTCGGCTACGGCGGCATGATCTCGTTCGGCCACGCGGCATTCGTCGGCGCCGGTGCCTACATAGCGAGCATCTGCATCGCCGAGGGCCTGACCAGCGCCTGGCTCGGCTGGCCGGCGGCGATCGCCGCATCTGCCCTCGCGGCCTGGCTGATCGGCGCGGTGTCGCTGCGCACGCGCGGCGTGTACTTCATCATGATCACGCTCGCCTTCGCGCAGATGGCGTTCTACCTCGTCAACTCGATGAAGGCGTATGGCGGCGACGAAGGCCTGACGCTGCCGCGGCGCGCGGAGCTCGGCTTTGGTCTGGATCTCGGCAACGAAGTGGTCTTCTACTACGTCGTTCTTTTCTTTCTCGCCATTTCGCTTTATGGGCTTCACAGAATCATGCAGGCTCGCTTCGGTCGCGTCGTGGTGGCGATCCGCGAAAACGAGGCCCGAGCCGAGGCGATCGGCTTGCCGGTGTACCGCTACAAGCTGGTCTGCTTCGTCATCGCCGGCGCGGTCGCCGGGCTCGCCGGGGCGCTCCTCGCGAGCCACGGCAAGTACGTCAACCCGAACGTGCTGCACTGGGTGCAGTCCGGGACCCTCATGATCATGGTGATCCTGGGCGGCGTCGGCCACCTCTGGGGCGGCGCGATCGGCGCGGCCGTGCTCCTCGGGCTCGAGCACGTGATCTCCGACTACCCGATTCCGTGGCTTGCCGCCGTGGCGCCCAACTACCAGCAGCACGCCAATCTCGGCGTCGGCCTGGTGATGCTGGCGATCGTGCTGTTCGCGCCGCAGGGCGTGGCCGGGCTGCTTTCGCGGAGACCGCGTGCTTGAGCTGAGGCAGGTCTCGAAGCGCTTCGGCGGCGTCGTCGCCACCGACGAGGTGACGCTGGAAGTGAAAGGCGGTGAAGTGCACGCGCTGATCGGACCGAACGGCGCCGGCAAGACGACGCTCATCAGCCAGATTTCAGGCAGCCTCGCTTCCGACGGCGGCGAGATCCGCTTCGACGGGAGCGACATCACCCGCGCACGTCCCCACGAGAGAGTGAAGCTGGGACTCGCCCGCAGCTACCAGATCACCAGCATCTTCAAGCGCTTCAGCGTGCTGGATAACCTCGCGCTGGCAGTGCAGGCGCGCAGCGGCTCGAGCTTCTCCTTCTGGCGGCCGGTCGCGGCGGAAAGCGCGCTGTTCGAGCAGGCCCGGTCGATCGCGAATGAAATCGGCCTTCTGCGGAAGCTGGACTTTGTCGCTGCCGCCCTGGCGCACGGTGAGCAGCGCGCGCTCGAAGTCGGTCTCGCGCTCGCCACGCGGCCGAAGCTTGTGCTGCTCGACGAGCCGCTCGCCGGGATGGGACCGGAGGAGGCGCAGCGCATGATTGCCCTTATCGACCGTATCCGCAGCCACGTGACGGTGCTTCTTGTCGAGCACGACATGGACGCGGTGTTCCGCCTCGCGAACCGCATCTCGGTGCTGGTGAACGGGTGCGTCATCGCCAGCGGCGCGCCTGAGACAATCAAGGCGAACGTGCAGGTGAGAAGAGCCTATCTCGGCGACGAGGTCGCCGCCTGATGCTGCAGATCCGGGATCTGGAAACGGCCTACGGCACAAGTCAGGTTCTTTTCAAACTGAACCTGGAAATAAAGGCGGGCGAGGCGGTGACCCTGCTCGGCCGCAACGGCATGGGCAAGACCACCACGGTGCGCTCGATTATGGGCCTCACGCGCGCCAAGGGCGGCACGATCACTTTTCGCGGCAAGCGCATCGAGCGCGAGGCGCCTGACCGCATCGCCCGCTCCGGCATCGCGCTGGTGCCGGAGGGGCGGCAGATCTTTCCCAACCTGACGGTGCGCGAGAACCTGGTCGCGTTCGCCGGCAACCGCTCGGCGCGCAGCGATCCCTGGACCCCGGGGAAAGTGCTCGAATTCTTCCCGCGGCTCGCGGAGCGGGCGAACAACATGGGCAACCAGCTTTCGGGCGGCGAGCAGCAGATGCTCGCCATCGGCCGCGCGCTGGTGACCAACCCGCACCTGCTGATCCTCGACGAGGCGACCGAGGGCCTCGCGCCGCTGGTGCGCGAGGAGATCTGGAAGTGCCTCGAGCGGCTGCGGCAGGCGGGCCAGACGCTGCTGGTCATCGACAAGTACATCGAGCGACTGGTGAAGCTCGCCGACCGCCATACCATCATCGAGCGCGGCCGAGTCGCCTGGCAGGGGAGCTCGGCCGAGCTCGACGCCGACCGCGGGCTGTGGCACCGCTATCTCGGAGTATGACGATGCTGGAATTCGGCATCTTCGACTGGGTCGAGGCCTCGGACCTGGCGCCGGGAAAGGTCTACCAGCACAAGCTCGAGCTCGCCGCCGCGGCCGACCAGGCGGGCTTTCACGCCTGCCTCATCGCCGAGCACCACGGCACGCCGCTCTCCATCGACGGTTCGCCGAGCGTGCTGCTCTCGGCGATGATCCAGCGCACGCGGCGCCTGCGGGTCGGCGCGCTGACTTTCTGCCTGCCCTGGCACAACGCGTACCGCTTCTACAACGAAGTCTGCATGCTCGACCAGCTTTCCGGCGGGCGGCTCGAGCTCGGCGTCGGCCGCGGTGTATCTCCGATCGAATCGATGATTTTCGGTTTGAAGAGCATCGAAGAGTCGCGGCTGCGTTATCGCGAGACGCTCGAAATTTTCTTCGCCGCGTGCCGCAACACTGTCTTGCAATACCAGGGCCAGGATGTGGAGCTGTACAACAAGCCGGTGCAAAAGCCCTATCCCCCGCTTTGGTTCCCGAGCAGCAACCGCGATTCGATCGAGTTCACTGCGCGCCATGGCTACCACACGGCGCTCATCTGCAAAACGAGCGATGCAAGGCCGTTGTTCGACCAGTACCGCGAGGTATGGGAGCGTCACAAGAACGACCCCGGCCGTCACAACTCGCACGTGCCTTTCCCGTTTCTGGCAAAGACGCAACATCTCGTGATTGCGGATACCGACGCCGAGGCCGAAGCGCTCGGCATCAAGGCTTATGAAGCGTGGAAAGGCCACATGCACCACCTCACGCGCAAGCACGGCCGGCCCGAAGTCATGAACCTCGACCCCTTTGCCGAGGATTCGGTGCAGCGGCTGGTCGCGGGCGCACCGCGCACCGTATTGCAGAAACTGAAGGACGTCGTGCGCGAGTCGGGGATGAACTACGTGCTGTGCATCTTCTCCTTCGGCAGCCTGCCTGCGCAGGCCGCGCTGCGCTCGCTGGAGCTGTTCGCGAAGGAAGTGATGCCTGCTCTTAAAACCTAAGGATCAAAGCCTGAAGATGCGCAGGGCGTTGCCGCCGCGCACGGCGTCGCGCTGCGCTGGCGGAAGCGCATCGATCCGCGCGAGACAGCCCTTCATGTCGCCGATGTTGTGCGGATAGTCCGAGCCGTACAGCACTGCGTCTTCCCCGCCGACGCCGATACAGAGTTGCAGCGATTCCTGCTGAAACACTACCGAATCATAAAAAATCCTTCTCAAGTAGCTGCTCGGGCGCTGGCTGATCTTTTCGCGGCAAGCCGGCATGTTGTCGAAGCAGATGTCGAGGCGCCCGGCGATGTAAGGCAGCATGCCGCCGCCATGCGCGGCGATCAGCTTCAGGTTCGGGTAACGGTCGAAGAAGCCGTCGAAGATCATGCGGCTCACCGCGAGCGAGGTGTCGAACATGAAGCCGACCGAGGCGATGAGGTTGTAGCTTGCGACGTCGAGCTCCTTCGTGCCCGGCGGCGCTGTGGGATGGACGAGCACCGGCAGGCCGCGCCGATCGATCTCCTTCCAAGTCGGCGCAAATTTCCGGTCCGTCAGAGAGACGCCGGCGATGTTCGCCATCACCATGACGCCGACCGCGCCGAGGTCGCAAGCGCGCTTCAACTCCGCCACCGCGAGCTTGGCGTGCTGCCAGGGCAGCGAGGCCATGAAGCGGATCCTGTCCGGGTAGCACTTCTGCTGCGCGGCCATATCGTCGTTCACGACCTTCGCCGCTTCCAGGCTCACCTTCCCTGATCCCCAGTAAACGTTGGGGCTGGTGAGCGTGACGATGGCGATGTCGACACCCGCCTCATCCATCGCCCGGATGCGCGCCGCGTAGTCGAACATCCCGGGCGTGAGCGTCATGAAGGGCGCGCCGTCGCGGTGGATGCCGGTCTGCCCTCCCCTGACCTTCTTTACCGTGTAGCGCCCGCCATGCTCTTTCAGGAGCCTGAGCCAGGCCTCGTTGAGCATGTGCGTATGGACATCGATGACCTTCATGTCGTGTGATACTAAGACACATGATCGTGCGGAAAAAGCTGGACATCGGCTGGACCGATATCGCCTTCGGCCTCGGCGCCTGCTTGCTGCCAGGAGATGCGCAGGCCGCCCAGAAGCGAGTCGAAGAGGCCTGGTCCCCGGCTGGCGATGCAATCGCCTGTTTGTCGGTGCGAACCGGCTTCGATCTGCTGCTCTCGGCGCTCGCGCTGCGTGCGGGAAGCGAAATTCTGGTGTCGGCGATCACCATCAGCGACATGGTCCGAATCATCGAACGTCACGGCCTGGTGGCAGTGCCGATCGATCTCGATATAGCCACCCTGTCGATTCGCGCCGAATTGATCTCCGACCATGTCACCGCGCGCACCAAGGCGATCGTGGTGGCGCATCTCTTCGGCAGCCGCATGGCCATGGAGCCGATTAGCGCCGTCGCGCGCCGCCACGGACTGCTTGTGATCGAAGACTGCGCGCAAGCGTTTGCAGCGGACGGCTACCGCGGATCTGCGCACAGCGACGTGAGCATGTTCAGCTTCGGGCCGATCAAGACGGCAACGGCGTTGGGTGGCGCGCTGCTGCGTGTCCGCGATGCCGGCCTGCGCACCGCAATGCGAGCCAGGCAGCGCGACTATCCCGCGCAGCGCCGCTCGGCGTATGTGCGCAAGCTCGTGAAGTGCGCCGCGCTAAAGGTACTTTCCTACCGCCTGCCCTATGGGCTGTTCGCGGCTTGCTGTTCCCTGCTGCAAACCAGCCATGACGCGATCATCGGGCAAGCGGCACGCAGCTTTGCAGGCACGGAGCTGTTCCGGGCGATCCGGCAAAGGCCGTGCTACGCGCTGATGGCGCTGCTGCGGCGCAGGCTCGTGCGCTTCGACGCGCGCAGCATCGCCATGCGCATCGCTGCGGCAAGGGCTGCCGCCAGTTACCTGCCCGGCGTACAGCGTCCGGGCGATCAAGCGGTGTTCCACACGCATTGGGTGTTCCCGATTCGCTCTTCCTCTCCGGATGAGCTGCTGCGGCGGCTGTGGCAATCCGGCTTCGATGCAACACGAGGCGCGTCGAGCCTGTATGTCGTCCCGGCGCCGCCAGGAAATCCCGGGACGGTCGCCACGGAAGCGGCGCGCGCCATGGACAACATGGTGTACTTGCCGGTGCACCCGGGCTTGGCGGAACGCCATCTCAAGCGCCTGGGCGACACGATTTCCGGCTTCGAAACCGCGACTTCCTCAAGCGAGGAGGCTTGCCGTCAGTTTGCTAGCCGTTTCAGCGCGCGCTCGTAGTAGCCTAAGTCGACATAACGCCCCGGGTCGGGGGCTTTCCCTCCCCAGCTGCCCTCGATCTCGGCGCGCAGCGCGAGCACGTTCCTGAAGCCCTGCATGTCGAAGCGCGCGTCGCGCGCCAGGCCGAATTTCGGATCGGTCATCAGCTCCCAGGTGCGCGCAGCGACCTCCGGCGTGACCTTGAGGCGCTCGACGAGTATTTTGGTGCCTGCCTCCCGGTTGGCCGGCGAGACCGCCCAGCGGTAGCCCTCGATCAGCGCGGCGATATAGCGTTCCAGCGTGTCGGCGTTCGCCGTCGCCCAGCTGCGCAGCACGAACGTGCCGCTCGCCTGGTAGGGGCCGATGAGATCGACGGCGCGGCCCATGCTCTTCAGCCCGGCAGCCTTCGCATCCACCGAGAAAGGCGGATTGAGCATCGAGGCCTTGTAGTCCTTGTTTTCGCGCATCCCTTTCAGCCGCAGGAACGTTCCGCCGATCGGATGGATCTTGTAGTCGGCGCCTTCCTTCAGGCCGTTCATCAGCAGGATCTTTTTCAACTGCAGCGCATACGCGGTGTTGGAGGCATCGACCAGCAGCGTGTGGCCCTTCAAGTCCGCGTACGAGCCGATGTCGGGCTGAACGAAGAACTCGTTCATGCTGCTGTCGCCGCCGGTGACGATGACGACGTCGTGCCCGGCGAGCTCGACCATCGCTACCGCGTTGTCGACCGCGGCTTGCGCGATCTGGAAATCGCCGGCGGCAAGGCCGTCGCGCTGCTCCTGCGAGTTCACGGTGAACAGCACTTCGACCTTCAGGCCATGGCGCTCGAAGATCCCTTGCGACGCCGCCGCCATGACGGGGAGCGCCTGGGCCCCGGGGAACATTTTTACCCGCAGCGGCGTTCCTTGCGCGAATATAAACGTTGAAAAGAGTGCGACGCCAACGGAAAGCAGACTCCGTAACATCATTTGTCTCCTCCTCGAGAAACTTGGTGACCTAAACAGGCGCTGGAACCCGCGCCCGCTGTCTCGCCTCTTGAACAGTGTGTTCAAGATGATGGTTGCAGGTACGCTGAACCCAAGTGGTCAAGTTTCCGTGTTTAACGGCTCGTCGGGCACACGCGTGAATTTCGCCGTCACCCCAACTTGAATCCGGACCCGCGAATTCCTCCATTTCCACTAACTTCGCCGCAAGATCGTAGAACTGCTCAAAATTCTTTTGGGGCTTGAACAGTGGACGACCACGGAGAAAGACATAGTTTAAAGGGGTTGAGTACCGAATTTTCGCATTGATGTTTTGGTTTCCCCCAGCCCCGCCGAGAAAGTCGGGCGCAACGGTCGCGTAATCTCCGAACCGGATCTCGACAGGAACACCAGCTCTAATCAAATCCCACAGCCGCCATTCGATTCGAGGAACTTTCGCAACGGAATCCCAAGTTTCGACGACGTCGGCTACCGAATCCGGGACGTTCGAGCAGGTCACGGTTACCGATCTGAACTTAAACCGATCAAAAAGCACACGTAATAGTCTGACGCTCCGCCTCGTGAGGCTCGCTACGTCGTCGTTGACCACAGAGCGAAAATCCAAGAACAGATCAACATCGCGCGGCAGTATTACCAATCTTGCGAGCAAGCCTAAAATTCCGCGCTCAGTCTCGGCGGGATCGTCAACATCATGTCGCTGAAGTCGTAGTCCGATTCCTCGACCGTCTGTAGCAGCGATATCCTTCACTGCTTCGATATATGCTTCGTCGCGATCCGCTAATAGTCCGGTTACGGGAACTGCAGCTAGCGGAAACAAACTCGACCCAAACTGGCGAAAGACATATGAGAGAGGATGTTCACCAGTCTCGACTCTTGCCTCGACGCCTAAGTCGAGTAAATCTATAAAAACGGTCTGATCTCCACCCCAGCAATCAGATATTCCATCGACTACAGATTGAAGGTGAAGCTGCAAACTGTGGCGCTTCTCCGGCTTCTGAATGTCAAAAAATGGCGCCATATCGCTTCGGGCACTGGACGACAGACGTGCGATGGCGACGAATTCGGCTTCCTTAGCCTTTAGGAAAGGGGAATAGATCCCTAAATCGCTCATATTCAATCTCACCTTGTTGGCCAAGTTAATTCAGGAAACAACCTTCGGACCTCTCCTGAACCGAGCAATCGGCTCAAGATTCTGTAGTTGCCAGTGTCGCGACGAATGCGTCCTGCCACTATTGCGGGATGGATACGAAGCCGATAAGCGAATTCCCGAATCGCGGATACATCCGTACGTCGACGATAAGCTTCGCTTTGAATCCAAAGATTCCGAGGGATAAAGGCCTCGCCACCAATTCTGTTCGCTTCCACTTCTTTGGGGTCTTCGTCTTCTACCGTCTCAGTATCATCAACGAACGCTTGTTTTGAATCGCGCAAGTGCTTGTAAATATGAACCAGCTCGTGAAGCAGGGTAAACCAGAAGTTGTCCAAACGATCGAATCGAATGGTGAGTCCAATAACGGGCGTACCATCTTCATCAAGCATCGCAGCCCCGTCCAATCTAGTGTGCGGCAAATGAGGTTCAATAACGCACGCTATCCCGAGCTTACTTAAGTATTCCCGCGCAAGCACAGGCCCAGTTTCAGACCAGCTCAACTGCGCCACGTCGCGTAGTACCTGAGCGGAGATCTTGGCGGGATCAAAGGGAAGCAGTGACTGTTTTTGCTTCCTAGCAAGCACCAGAACTCGAACAAGCCAAGCATAAATCGCTGCTTTATTTGCCGGGCGTTTGCTCCCACAGTTAATAGTTCGACGGAGAAAGAAGGTGCCAGGAGATTTGATCCCGACTTGAGCAAGAAAGACTTTTACAGCATCGCGAGACGCTTCTTTTCCTCTACGCGATGGCTTGATCCAACCGCGTCTTATCATGTCTGCATAAGGAAGTTCGTCTAGCTCGACACCGCGCTCCTCTTCCACTTCTTCACGCGTGTCAGACAAAAGAACAGCAGGTGGAATACCTAGACCAGAGCTGAGTGACTTAATCATCTCAACGGTCAATCCGCGCTTCCCCGAGAGGACTTCTGACGCTCTACTTTTGCTGCCCAAGAATGGGACCAGATCACGCTGTTGAAGCCCCTGCTCCTCCATCCGAAACTTGATCGCCTCGATTGGCGACGTAGGTAGTTTTGGAAATCGCTCTCTTTCGTAGGCCTCAATTAGAAGCGCCAAAAGTTCGAACCGTTCTGCCTCACGACTACCCGGTACGGGATCGCTTACCGCAAGACGTTCCGCTTCTTCCAAGTACTGTTCGTACTGATCTTCCGAGCGGATTACACGTAGCTCTTCAGCGGTAGTGGTCATTGTCGTCATCCAAAATATCGTTTCGAATATTCAGCGTGCGTACCGATCCAAGTAACAACCACAATCTCTGTCTGGTATGCAACGTGAACGACCAGTCGATACCTGTTCCCCTTTACGTTAAAAACCACGATGTTGTCTTTAAGAAAACTGGCAGCCGGAAACTTGCTCTTTATCGCCTGAGAGTTTGTCCATTCAGTCTCTTCAATTTCCGCAATCCAATGAGCGATCCACGACCGCGCATCCGCATGTGATGACAAAAAATCCACTAACCTCCCACGTCCGAGCAGCTTCATAGCTAGCCTTCTTGACCAGCGATTATAGCGCAAAAGTTCCCGTACTGGGAACTACGGGAGGTTACGTTCCCTAAAATCCTCATGTCGGGTTATGATTGACTCAACAATCGGCGGCAGCGACCCCGGATTGGCGCGGATCCGTCGTTCTCGTAAGTAGTCGTCGGCAAAGGTTAAAATTCCAAAAGTTCGGATTTCCCGGAGGGGCCGATGCTCCAAGAACGCATTCCCGACCTGTCAAAGTGCGTCGAGCCCGACCGGGTGCGGCGCGAGGTGTACACCGATCCGGACATCTTCGAGCTCGAGGTGCAGCGCATCCACGAGCGCGTATGGATCTACTGCGGGCACGAAAGCCAGGTGCCGAAGTCCGGCGACTACTACACCGTGCAGATCGGCCGCCAGCCGATGCTGATGGTGCGCGGCTCCGACGGCAGGATCTCGGTGCTGTACAACCGCTGCCCGCACCGCGGAAACATGATGTGCGGCGACCGGCACGGCAACGCCGGCGAGTTCTTTCGCTGCTCCTACCATGCGTGGACCTTTCAGCACGACGGCAGGCTGCGCTCCATTCCGATGATGGAGTCGGGCTACGCCGGCACCCGCTATGGCCGCGACAACCCCGACTGCAGCATGAAGCGCGCGGCGCGCGTCGAGAGCTACCGCGGCTTCGTGTTCGCGAGCCTCGCGAAGGACGGCCCGGCGCTCACCGAGTTCCTCGGCGCCTCGCGCGTGGCTTTCGACGACATGTGCGACCGCGCTCCCGCAGGCGAGGTCGAGATCGTGCCCAACTGCTTCCGCGTCATCCAGCACTCCAACTGGAAGATCTTCCTCGAGAACCAGCTCGACGCGCTGCATCCCTCCGTGGTGCATCAGTCCACCGGCCGCGCCGCGCACGAAGTCGAAAAGCAGATCGAGAAGCGCACCGGAAGCGCGCCGCTGTCCTACCACATGCTTTCGGCCTTCGCGACGGTGACGATCGACAAGTGGGACAACTTCCAGACGCTCAATTACCCGTACGGTCATTGCATCCTGACCGGGTACATGGGCTTGCGGCCGAAGGATCCCGACACGCTCGCTTACGAGAAGGTCATGGAGAAGGCGTACGGGAAAAAGCGCGCCGAGGAGATCCTCGGCGTGAATATCCACCATGTGCTCATCTACCCCGGCCTGTCGGTGCAGTCGCCGCTGCAGCAGCTGCGCGCGGTGCGGCCGCTGGGCGTCGATCGCACCCTGACCGAGATCTGGCATTTCCGTCTCAAGGGCGCGCCCGAGCCGATCTACCGCCGCTCGCTCGCCTACTACAACCTGGTGAACTCGCCTGCGACGCTGATCAATGCCGACGATCTGGAGAACTTCTGGAAATGCCACCAGGGCCTTGCCTCCGACGGCGGTGACTGGGTCAGCTTCGGGCGACACCATGGCCGCGACATCGAGAAGGACGGCATGGTCGAGACTGCGCCGAACTGCGGCACCTCCGAAGCGCCGATGCGCAACCAGATGAAAGCCTGGGCGCAGTACATGCAGGCATGAAAACGCAGCACGTGGTCGAGCAGTTCCTATTCCGCCAGGCGGAGCTGCTGGATACCAAGCAATGGCAGGCATGGATCGACCTGTTCGCGGCCGACGGCGTCTACTGGATGCCGCCCGAGCCTTCGCACAAGACCTGGGAAGGCATGCCGGCGATCTTCGCCGAGGACCGCAACCTGATGGACGTCAGGATGAAGCGTGTGCTGCATCCCGACGCCTGGTCGCAGCGGCCGCTGTGGGGCACCAACCACATCGTCTCGAATGTCATCATCGAAAAGGAATCACCCAATGGCGATGTGATCGCGCGCTCGCGTTTCCACATGATGGAGCTGCGGCGCGAAGACGTGCGCCACTTCGCCGGCTCCTACATCCACCACCTGAAGAAGACCAAAGACGGCTACCGCATCAAGCTGCAGCGCGTCGACATGACCAACGCGCAGGCGGCTTACGACTACGTGCTCCAGGTGTGGGTATAACCTACCCGCGCGCGCGGATTCTCACCTCGACCAGGTGTTCCCGGCGATCGTCGACCAGGGAAATCGCGGGGTCGGACTGCGCGACGCCGTCCAGCGTCGCGCTTGTCTCGCCGCTTTCGCCGGGTGCGTTCTGCACCGCGATACGGTAGACGGTGTCGCGGTATCGGTAGCGCAGCTTGAATCCCTGCCAATTCGCCGGCAGGCACGGCACGAGATGCAGCTTGTCGCCTTCGCGCCTCAAGCCTAGGAGAGATTCCACTGCCAGCTGGTACATCCAGCCGGCCGACCCGGTGTACCAGGTCCATCCGCCGCGGCCCATGTGCGGCGCGCGCGCATAGACGTCGGCCGCGATCACGTAGGGCTCCACTTTGTAGGTGGCCATCGCCTCCGCAGATTTTGCGCGGTTTACCGGGTTGATCATGGTGAACAGCTCCCACGCGCGGCGGCTGTCGCCCAGCTCGGCGAACGCCATCGCCGCCCAGATCGCCGCATGGGTGTACTGTCCGCCGTTCTCCCTGACCCCGGGGACGTAGCCCTTGATGTACCCGGGATTCGACGCCGACTTGTCGAACGGCGGATCCAGAAGCTGGACCAGCCCATGGTCCCGGCGAACCAGGTGCTGATCCAGCGCCTCCATCGCGCGGCGCGAGTGTTCTGCGTCGCCGGCGCCGGAGAGCACAGACCAGCTCTGCGCAATCGAATCGATCCGGCATTCCGCATTGCCGGCCGACCCGAGAGGCGAACCGTCGTCGAAGTACGCGCGGCGGTACCACTCGCCATCCCAGCCGTGCTGTTCAATATTCCGGCGCAGCTGGGCCGCCTCGCGCAGGCAGGACTCGGCGAAGACCGTATCACCATGACCGCGCGCGACCCCGGCAAAGCGCATCAGCACGTCGTAGAGAAAAAAGCCCAGCCAGACGCTTTCGCCCTTGCCTTTCGCGCCCACCTGGTTCATGCCGTCGTTCCAGTCGCCCGAGCCGATCAGCGGCAGCCCATGCTCGCCGAATCTGAGGCCCCGCTGGATGGCACGCGCGCAGTGTTGGTACAAGCTCGCGGTTTCGTTGGAGCGCGTGGGCAGGTCGTAATAGGAGTCGTCCTCGGGGTTCACCGGGCGGCCGTCGAGGAAGTGAACCGGCTCGTCCAGCACCGCGGCATCCCCGGTGCTCAGCACGTAGCGGGACGCAGCCCAAGGCAGCCACAGGTAATCGTCCGAGCAATGCGTACGCACGCCGCGGCCCGAGGGCGGATGCCACCAGTGCTGCACGTCGCCGTCGCGGAACTGACGAGCAGCGCAGCGCAGCAGGTGCTCGCGTGCCAGGCGCGGCTCGGCATGGATCAGCGCCATGACGTCCTGCAGCTGATCGCGGAAGCCGAAAGCGCCGCCGGATTGGTAGTGGCCGCTGCGCGCCCAGAGGCGGCACGCCAGCGTCTGGTACAGGAGCCAGCCGTTCGTCAGCAGGTCGAAGGACGGATCGGGCGTTTCCACCTGCACCGCACCCAGAGTGTGCTCCCAATACTGCTCGACCTTTTCCAGCGCGTCGCGCGGCGCCGGGAGGGGGGAAGCAAATGCAGGCCAGCCTCCTGCGACGCCCAGCGTGAAGACGATCTCGCGCTCCTGCCCGTCGGCGAGCTCGAAAGCGACCTGAAGCGCGCCACAGGGATCGAGCCCCGCGCCTACCTTGTTCGATAGCTGCGCGCGGCGCATCGCGGCCGGATTCCTGAGGGTGCCATTGCGTCCGAGAAACTCGGTTCGGTTTCCGCTCACCGTCCGGGTTGCATCGTCGACGTGGAAAAACGCGACCCGATCGGCGAATTCGATGTTGTAAGCATTTCGCGCGTGGAGCGCGCCGCTGGACGGATCGATTTCGGTGACCACGTGCATGGCCGTTTTCGGCCGCAGGTCTCCCAGCACCCATTCGACGTAGCCGGTGGCGGAGAGCCGGCGCGGCCGGCCCGACCGGTTGGTGACTTTCAACACCGAAAATTTGACTGCCGCATCCAGGTCCACGTAGACGCGCAACGCGGAGCTGATGCCGCCCTCGGTGTGCTCGAAGACGCTGTAGCCGAAGCCGTGCCGCGTGACATAGGGCGTGGCCCCGCCGCAGGGCAGCGGCGTCGGCGACCAGAAATTCCCGCTGTCTTCGTCGCGAAGGTAGAAGGCTTCTCCGCTCGCCTCGCTCACCGCGTCGTTGCTCCATGGGGTCAGCCGGAACTCGTGGGCGTTCTCGCTCCAGGTGTAGGCGAGCCCGCTCTCCGAGACCACGGTCCCGAAGTGCGGGTTCGCCAGCACGTTCGTCCAGGGCGCCGGCGTCACCTGGCCGGGCGAAGTCGTGATGACGTACTCGCGCCCGTCAGGGGTGAATCCGCCGGTGCCGTTGAAAAAGCCGAGATCGCGGCGCGGCGCCTCAGTGACCGCCAGCGGCTTGGCGGCCGGTTGCCGCTCGGGACGCACGGCCCGCAAGCGCGGTGCGTTCCAGCGCGAGCCGCGCCCTTCGAGGCGGCGTTCCGTAACGCTGCGGTGGCGGATCTGATCAGCCAGCGTTCCCCGCTGGTCGCTGATGACGGCACGGGCGACCGATTGAAAAAGGATGCGGTCCTCGTCCGAGATCTGCTCTGCCCGGCGCACGAAGATTCCGCCGGGACGCTCCATCACCTGCGCTCCGATCCCCGCGGCGATCAGCCCCATGATGTGGTCCTGGAGCAATTGCCGGTAACCGGCGCGATCTTCGTTCCAGATCACGAGGTCCACCGCCAATCCCTTCAGGCGCCAGTACGCGTGGGCCTGCACAAGCTGGCGCACCAGGTCGATGTTCGCCGCGTCCCCGATCCGCAGCAGCACGATCGGCAGATCCCCGGAAATGGCGTAGCCCCACAGCCCGGACTGCCCGCGGCGGTTCTTCAGGAGAACGCCCGCGTCCGCGCGCAGCGACGCGTTGGCGTAGAGGACAGAGCCTGCAAGGCGGCCATAGAGCTGCGCGTCAGACTCGGTGGCATTGATCTGCCGCAGCGTGACCCAGCTGTGCGTCCACGCCAGATCGAAGACGCGATCCGCAAGATGCGGGTCCTGATATTTGCCGGCGAGGGCGAGGCATGCGTCGCGCGTCTCGCCGATGCCCCAAACCATGTCGATCGTCGCCGATTGCTCCGGCTCCAGCGCGATGCGGTGACGGATCGCCACGATCGGATCCAGTACCGAGCCCTCGCTACCCGAAAGCGCCGCGGACTCGGTCATCGCTCGCGGGGTCGCGACGGTGCATCCCCGGCCGATGAAGCGCGCGCGATCGGTCTCGAACGAAGTCTCCGCGACCTCCGCGCCGTGCACCGCCATCAGGTGAAACATCCATGGCGCCCGCTCGGCAGCCGAGCGCGGCCGGCGGGTGCACAGGATCGCCTGCCGCTCGCGGACGATTTCGGTCTGGACGAAGAGATTGCTGAACGCCGGATGCAAGGCGTCCGCCGCGGGCGGCGCGAGCACGACTTCGGCATAACTCGTGACCTCGATCATCCTGCGTTTCGCGGCGCGGTTGGTGATGCGCAGCCGGCGCAGCTCGATATCGTCTTCCGACGAAACCACGATCTCCGTATGCATATCGTAGTCATGGTCGCGGCGCCGAAACTCGGCTCGCGCCTCCGAGAATATCGCTTCGTAACTTCGCGTCCGCTTGAGCGACGGCTGGTGGGCGCTCGACCAGAACTCCCCGCTCGCCACGTCGCGCAGGTAGCAGAAGTTGCCCCAGTTGTCGCAGGTGCTGTCTTCGTGCCAGCGCGTAACCCCGAGATCTTTCCATCCGCTGTAGCCGCCGCCCGCATTCGTGACCATGACGTGGTATCGGCCGTTCGACAGCAGCTGCACCTCGGGTACCAGGGTGTCCGGGGTGGCGAGCACGCGCACCGGCATCTGCGGGCCGCTGGAGGCCGCGCGCACGTCGAACCGCCCGGCGCTCTCCAGATAGAACGCGGTCGGCCTTGGAATCCGCTCCTGCAGCAGCAACGCCGTCGCCTGGAAGCGCGGATCCGACTCGAAGCGCTTCTGCATCGGGCGATCGAGCAGCAGATAGGCGAGCGACAGCAGGACCATGCCCTGGTGATGCGCCATGAACGAGCGGATCACGGCGCTCGATTGCCCGCGCGGCAGACGTGAAGCCGTGTAGTCGATCGCCTCGTAAAAGCCGAATTTTCCTTCGAGGCCTGCGGCGGCGAGCCGCTGCAGGTTCAGGCACGCCGCCGCGGGCGCCACCATCAGCGCGAGCGCTGAGGCGTACGGCGCCACCACCCTATCCTCCATCAGTCCGCGCTTCAGCCCGAGGCCGGGCACGCCGAATGCGCGGTACTGATAGTTGAGGGCGGCGTCGACCGTGTTGTAGCCGGATTCGGACATGCCCCAGGGCACGCCGCACTCGCGGCCGTAGGCGATTTGCCGATTTACGGCCGCGTGGCACGTGCGGTCGAGCAGCGTGTTTTCGTACGTCGGCATCACCAGCAGCGGCATCAGGTACTCGAACATGGAGCCGCCCCACGACAGCAGGGCCGGCTCGCCGCCGGCGGTAGTTAGGAGGCGGCCAAGGGCAAACCAGCTCTCCTGCTGCAGTTGTCCCTGCGCGATCGCCACGAAGCTGGTTGCGCGGGCTTCCGACGCGAGCAGGTCGTAGCAGCTTGCGTCGAGCCGGTGTTCGCCGACGTTGTAGCCGATGGCGAGAAGCTGGCGCGCCTTGTCGACCAGGAAGCCGTACTCCATGCGGGCGAGATCGCCCGATTGCCGCGCGAGGCGCTGGATCGTTTCGATCCTCTCCCTCGCGCGCCGGCCCGCTTCGTTGTTCAGGCTTGCCAGCTCCCGCAGCGTCGGCATGCCGCCATCGGACAAATCGCCACGGAGAAAATGTGTCAGCTCGTCGAGGGCCGCCTGGCACTGCCGCGCCAGCGCCTGCGCCCACGGGTTAGCCGTGATTTCCAGAGCACGCGCGGCGAGGCGCTCGAGAATGAGGATCGCAGCCCTCGCTGTGGTTGGCGGCGATTGGCAGGCAGACTCCAGATCCGCCCGAAGTGCTGCGTCCCCAGGCCCGGCGTCCCCAAGCAGCATCGCAGTGTCGCGCAAACCCTCGAAGCAGCGCGGCGCCAGGATGGCTGCGTCGGCAAGCGCGAGCAGCCCCGGCCCCAATGTCAGCAGATGGCAAGCGAGGTTTCCGCTGTCCACCGACGAGATGTAAAGCGGCGGCAGCGGCTTGAGCGACCGCGTGTCGTACCAGTTGTAGAAGTGGCCCTGGTGCCGTTCCAGGGCCTGCATCGTGCCGAGCGCGTTCGCCGTGCGCTCGATGAGCCCCCCGGCAGTGATGTAGCCGAAGTCGTACGCGGACAGATTCGCCAGCAGCGACAGCCCCATGTTGGTCGGCGAGGTGCGATGCGCGACGACGGCGACAGGGTGCTCCTGGCAATTGTCGGGCGGCAGCCAGTGATCCTCCGGACCGACGAAGGTCTCGAAGAATGCCCAGGTCTTGCGCGAAATCGTGCGCAGGAAGCGGGTCTGGCCCGGCGTCAGCCGCGCCTCCCGGCGGGCAAGCGGGCGGCTGATCCACCACGCGATGGCGGGCGAGATCAGCCACAGGAACAGAATCGGTCCCGCGACCGCCAGTGCGTCGGGCCTGGAGGCAATCAGCCAGAGCGTCGCGGCGCAGGCGGTGACGGGGGCGATCCACATCGCGCGGCAGGATGCGACGAGATCGTTACGGCCGCGCTGTTCCCGCTCGCCATCGAGCTCGCTCGATGTTGTCCATTCCAGAAGCCGGGTACGCGTGACCAGCATCCGGGCGGCGGTGCGAACGATCGCGTCCAGGCTGAAGAACGCCTCGTAGGGGAGGCACGCGAGCGTAAATGCCGTCTGTGCCACGTGGCGCCCGGACGAGCGCAATGCCGCGGCGAGGTGGCGGCCCAGCGGCACATCGACCGGCTTGCGCAGCATTTCCAGAAACGAGGCAAGCAAGGCAGGAATCAGGACGATGGCGAGCACCGGCAAGCTCCAGCCGGCGAGCAACAGCACCACCAGCGCCAGCGGCACGAGGCTGCGCCGCAGGTTGTCGAAGATCTTCCATTGCGACAGCCGCGAAAGCGGGTTCCGGCGCGTTTTCCCGCCTTCCACGGGTACGCGCGAAAACAACCACTGTGCAATCTGCCAGTCGCCGCGGATCCAGCGGTACCTGCGGCTCACGTCCGCGCTGTAGCGGGACGGATACTCCTCGTACAACTCCACGTCGCTCAGCAGCCCTGCGCGCGCATAACAGCCTTCCAGCAGGTCGTGACTGAGGATCCGGTTCTCGGGAAAGCGTCCCTTGAGCGAGCGCTCGAACGCATCGACGTCATAGATGCCCTTGCCGATGAACGAGCCTTCGCCGAACAGATCCTGGTAGACATCGGAGACGCTGCGCGTGTACGGGTCGATGCCGGGCTCGCTACCGCAGATCCGCGCATAGCGCGACTGGCCGGCGGCCGGCAGGCTCACGGCCATGCGCGGCTGAAGAATGCCGTATCCCTCGCAGACGCGCTGCCGGCCCGTGTCGTAGCGGGGGCGATTCAGCGGGTGCGCCATGGCCCCCACCAGTTGGCGCGCCGAATCGCGGGGCAGCTGCGTATCGGTGTCGAGGGTGATCACGTACTTCACGCCTTGCAGGACTGCCGTTTCGCCCACCACGAGCGAGAAACCATCTAGCCGGCCGCCGCGCAGGCAGGAATTCAATTGCGCCTGCTTGCCGCGCTTGCGCTCGTAGCCCATCCAGCGACGCTCTCCGGGATTCCACCGCCGAGCGCGATGGAAAAGAAAGAAGCGCTCCGCGCTCCGGTACTTGCGGTTCAGCTCGTCGATTCGGTGGCGGGCGAGCAGCGCCAGCACCTCGTCCGCCGGCAGCGTTTCTTCGTGCGCATCCTCGAAATCGGTCAGCAGGGCGAAGTGCAGGTTTTCGTCCCGGTTGGCGAGGAAACGGACTTCGAGCGCCTCGACCAGGTGCTCGATGTGTCGAGCGCTGGTCAGCATGGCCGGGACCACGACCAGGGTGCGCGATTGCGGCGGAATCCCGCCGGAGAAATCCATCCGCGGCAGCGGTCCCGGCGCCGCCAGCGATATTGCGAGGCGGTTCGCCAGCGCCACCGCCAGTTGACTGGTGGCGAGCAGCGAGGCGAGGCCGATCAGCACGAGCATCCCCTGGGACGCCCCCTCAGGCACCCCATTGGCATGCGAGTTCATCAGCAGGCCGGCGGTGAGGATGCCGGCTACCAGCGCGATCGCGCCGAGATACAGAACGAGCGAAATCCGGCGGCTCGTCCTGCGGACAGCGTCGAGGACAGAAACCCGTGCTTGCGCCACGCCTTCGAGCTGCGGCAAACCCTTGCCGATCAGGTAGAACCCGACGTGCGCGGCCCGGGCATCACCGTCCTCCGCCACGAGGCCTGCGTGCGCCAGGCGGATCGCTTTGCGCGCCACGTCGTCTTCGGACAGGCGGCTCGCTTTCGCCATCCTTTCGACCACGTGCCGGTAACGGTCGCGCGTGGCAAAATCCATCGTGCCGTAGATCGGATCCCCGCGCAGCGTCTGCTCGACCACGCTCATCGTCTCGACGAACTCGCGCCAGTCCATCGCGCCCAGGAAGCGCAGACTGCCGATGCTGTTGCTCATCGAGACCTGGTCGGCGGCCTGCTCCTGGGTCTCCGACTGCACCAGTTCCTCGATCGTCACGCCCAATTCGGAGAGCCGCTGCTCGATCCAGGTGAGCGGCAGTGCGAGCGCGGCGCTCTGGCCCTGCAACCGGCGCGCAAGCTCCGCGACAAAGGAGCTGACCATCGGCGGGGTCGAGCGCGCCATGTCCGCCGTCACCAGGATCAGGCTCTTCGGATCCTGGCCGGCGATCTCGATCATCCGGTCCGCCCACGCGTCGGCCAGATTTCGCTCGGTCGTACTGGCGGCGATGCGGGCGGCCACGCGCCGGAGATTCTCGATCAGCGCGAGACGCAGCATGATGGGGATGGCCCACAGCTCGCCCAGCTTGAGGGGCGTGAGCGTCTGGTAAGCCGCGACGAAACGCCGCAGCCTTTCCGCGTCCAGCCGCCCATCGCCGTGCGAGATTGCCTCGAGCGCGATGTCGTAAACGCGCGGTAGCCCCGCCGACGGGCCATCCAGCAAGCGCGGCAGCTCGCGGCTGTACGCCTTCGGCAGATGTCGCTTGGCGGTGCGAACCTGTTCTTCGATCAGATGGAAGTTGTCGAGCAGCCATTCCCCGGCCGGCGCGATCCGGTGGCTGGCCGTGATGGCCGCCTTCAGCAGGTCGCCGGCTGCAACCAGGACGCCTTCGTTCTCGGTCAAGCGCGTCAGGAGCCGGTCCCGGGCGCGTTCCGGGCGCAACTTGTGCCCGCCCGCCAGGGCCTTGCCATGGCGTTCCATCTGGTCGGCGCTGAACAGCTCCGAGCGCAGCGGGGACTCCGCAGCGGCCTGCAACCGGCGCAGCGGCGCTACCAATTGGAGATTGGGCCGACGAACTTCATCGACGCGCGCAGGTTGTCTGAGATCCCTAATGATCAACTCTTCTTCAAATTTGCGTCAAGGTTAGAGTGAATACCTTGTGCCGTATGTGCGCTGACGCCCGAAGGATCGCCGTAGGACTATGCGACATGCGGCTCAGGTAGCCCCGTCGCGGTCGACCACGGCCCTGTGTGCGCTGGCAGACATACAAGGCCCGGTCCCTTGGTTTACCGTCTTCGCAAGTGGTAGCCGTATCGGCGGCAATCCGGTGTTTCTGCATTACTGCGACTGCCTTGAAAGGGAGACCCGGAATCGGCACCAGAAGCAAAACCGCTCGACCTCTGCCCAAGCTGGCCACCGGCATCGAGGGATTCGATGAGCTGAGCCGCGGCGGGTTGCCGCGCCACCGCACGAGCCTGCTCATCGGCGGACCGGGTGCGGGCAAAACCGTCTTCGCTCTGCAATGCCTCGTCAACGCCGTGCGCCGGCAGCGAGCCCCTGGCATTTTTGTCGCGTTCGAGGAAAGCCCTCGTCAGATCATCGCCAATGGCGCCACCTTCAATTGGGGGCTGGCGAGCCTGGCGGAGAAGGAGCTCTTCTTTCTGGATGCCCATTTGTCGCCCACGCTAGTCAAGGCTGGCGACTTCGACCTGGCCGGAATGCTGGCCATGCTCACAGCGAAGAAAAAGGAGATCGGCGCACAGTGGATCGTGTTTGACGGCATCGACGTGCTGCTGACGCTGCTGCAGGATCCGGTTGCGGAAATGCGGGAGATCTACCGTATCCGCGACTGGCTCGCGGATAACGCATTGACTGCCATCGTCACGGCCAAACTTGAGAATCGCACTTCCGAGGCCATGCATTACGGCTTCTTGCAGTTCATGGTCGATTGCGTGGTGCGATTCGAGCGGCGCCAGGAGGAGCGCGTCTCCGCGCAAAGCATCCAGATCACGAAATACCGCGGTTCGGGCTACGCGGCAGCCGAGTTCCCGGTGAGCTTCGGGCCGTCGGGCATCGAGGTGGGCGCCGCCGAACCTGCGCACATCGGGCGCGAGGCTTCGAGCGAGCGGATTAGCGCGGGCTTTAAACCTCTCGACGCGATGCTCGGCGGCGGCGTATTTCGCGGTAGCAGCACGCTGATTACCGGTGTGCCGGGCACTTCCAAAACCACCTTGGCGGGCAAGTTCGCGGAGGCAGCCTGCCGGCGCGGCGAGCGCACGCTGTTCGTGAGCTATGACGAAGCCGCCGAACAAATAGCGCGCAATCTGCTTTCGGTCGGAATTCAGCTCAAGGCGCACGTCAAGTCCGGCCTGTTGCGGATGTATTCGGCCCGCACCGAGGGCATCAGCGCGGACGAGCATTTGACCAAGCTCAGATCGCTGATCCGCGAGCATCGGCCGCGTTGCCTGGTGATCGACCCGCTCACGGCAATCGCCAAGGCAGGCAGCCTTGGCGCCGCGCGCACGGCCGCAAACCGGCTCATCTACATGGCCAAGGACGAGGGGATCACCTTGTTCGTGACCGCGCTGAGCGAGACTGACGATCCGCGGGCTGAATCGAGCGACCTGCAGATTTCGACGATTGCGGATACCTGGATCCATCTCTCGTACCTGGTGCGAAGCGGCGAACGCAACCGCGCCCTCACCATCATCAAATCGCGCGGGACATCGCACTCCAACCAAGTGCGCGAGCTCGTTTTGAGCAAATCCGGCCCGACGCTCACCGACGTCTATAGCGCAGGGGGCGAGGTGCTGATGGGCACGCTGCGCTGGGAAAAGGAAGCCGAAGAAAGCGCCAGAAAGACCCGGCACCGCGCGGAATTCGGCCATAAGCGCCGCGAGCTGCAATCTGCCGAAGCCAAGACCAGCGCCCAGATCAAGGCCCTGGAGATGGATCTGCAGAGGCAACGGGACGAATTGGCCCTGCACTCCGGTGAAAATGAAGTGCGTAAGGTCTCCTCGAGCGAACGGGAGAACGAGCTGCGCAGAAGGCGCAGCGCGGACCCGCCAGACATATCCTCGAGGAAAAGCGAAAACGGAGCCGCAAAATGAGCCGGCGGCAGCGCAAACCCAGGGCACGCGGCGCGGGGGTTACGACGGTCGTTGTCCTGCGTCTGTACATTGTGGGCGGCGCGCCCAATTCGGTGCAGGCCATCGCCAATCTCGAGGCGATTTGCCGGGAATACCTGAAGGACGGCTACAGGTTGGAAGTTGTCGACATCCTCGAACATCCGAGCCGCGCGATGGCCGAAGGTGTTCTCGTCACACCCAGCCTCGCCAAGCTGTCTCCGCTACCGGCCGCGAACGTTGTCGGCAACCTCAGCGACAAAACCAAAGTGCTGCTCGCGCTCGGGTTGAAGCGCAAAGTTCAATGA
Source organism: Burkholderiales bacterium (assembly GCA_035602335.1). GTDB lineage: Bacteria > Pseudomonadota > Gammaproteobacteria > Burkholderiales > SG8-39 > SCGC-AG-212-J23. The sequence continues at coordinate 331 of DATNMK010000070.1, read as the reverse complement.
GCCCCAGTTCGTGAGGCTGCAAAACGTGCTGCTGCGGCTGGCTAAGGGCGGTCCCGAACGCCAAGCCATCGATGCGGGGGAGATTGACGCCATCATCGACTATGCGAGCAGGAACGTCATCCTGTTGCCCGCGGCGCGGCGGGCGCTGCGTGACTCTGCAAACCGAGCGCCTGCCGCAATCCGGGAAGCTGTCAATGAAGCATCGGTTGCCAACAGCCTGCTGGCCGCCCTGCCTCACGCGGAGTATCAACGCCTGCTTGCCGACCTCAAGCCGGTCACGCTGAAATTTGGCGAGGTGCTCCACCAGCCGGGAGTGCCGATTCGGTATGTC
>DATNMK010000069.1:0-3462 GCA_035602335.1 Burkholderiales bacterium | reverse complement strand
GAACGGTCGCGGTGTATTCCGACGCCGATCGCGAGGCGCGCCACGTCAAGCTGGCCGACGAAGCGCGGCGCATCGGTCCGCCTGCCGCAGCCGATAGCTACTTGAATGGCGAGGCGATTCTCGCTGCAGCGCGCGAGTCCGGCGCCGAGGCGATTCACCCTGGCTACGGCTTCCTCGCGGAGAACGAGACGTTCGCCCAGGCCTGCCGGCGCGCCGAGGTGGTCTTCATCGGGCCTAGCCCCGAAGCGATTGCAGCGATGGGCGACAAGTCGGCAGCGAAGCGCCTGATGGAAAAGGCGGGGGTGCCGCTCGTGCCCGGTTACCACGGGGAAAACCAGGAGAGCGCCGTCCTCGAAAAAGAGGCGGCGCGCATCGGCTATCCGGTGCTCATCAAGCCGTCCGCGGGTGGCGGTGGAAAAGGGATGCGCGTGGTGGAGGAAAAAAGCGCTTTCAGCAGCTCCTTGGATGGGGCAAAGCGAGAAGCAAAATCTTCGTTCGGCGACGAGCGCGTTCTCATCGAGCGCTACCTGCAGCGGCCCAGACATATCGAGGTACAGGTGTTCGGCGACGGGCACGGCAACGCGGTGTATCTGTTCGAGCGCGACTGCTCTGTGCAAAGGCGGCACCAGAAAGTGCTCGAGGAGGCGCCGGCGCCCGGCATGACGCCGGAGCGGCGTCGCGAGATGGGCGAGGCGGCGGTCGCCGCGGCGCGCGCCATCGGCTACAGCGGCGCCGGCACGGTGGAATTCATCGCCGAGCAGGATGGGAGCTTTTATTTCATGGAGATGAATACCCGGCTGCAGGTCGAGCACCCGGTCACCGAGATGATCACCGGGCTCGATCTGGTCGAGTGGCAGCTGCGGGTCGCGTGCGGCGAAAGACTTCCTCTTCTTCAGCACGAATTGAAGTTCTCGGGTCACGCCGTCGAGGCACGGATCTACGCCGAAGACCCGGAACGCGATTTTTTGCCGGCGACCGGAAAGCTCGTCCACCTCTCGTTTCCTGACGAAAGCGACGACGTGCGCATCGACACCGGCGTCGAGGCCGGCGGCGAGATCACGCCGTGGTACGACCCGATGATCGCGAAGCTGATCGTGCGCGGCGCGGACCGCGAAACCGCGCTCGCTCGGCTGCGCCGCGCGCTGGCTCAAACCGAGATCGCCGGCGTCACCACCAACGTCGCTTTCCTGGGACGGATAGCGGCAAGCCGCGCCTTTGCGGCCGCCGAGCTCGATACCGGGCTGATCGAACGAAACCGCGCCGAGCTGTTCCCACCGCGTGGAGCGGTGGCGGACGAAATGCTGGCCGTCGCCGCGTTCGCGGAACTCGAGGCGGAGGAACAGGCGGCGCGCGAGCGGGCCGGCGATTCGGGCGACCGATACTCGCCGTGGGATCGCGTCGATGGCTGGCGGCTGAACGAGGAATCGCACCACGATTTCGTCTTCATGGACGGCGACGAGCGCCACGCGGTGCGGCTGCGATTTGCCGACGAAGGCGAGCGCCTTGCGTTCGGCGGGCGCGACTACCGGCTGGAGGGCGAAAGGCTCGCCGGCGGCACGCTCCTCGTGCGACTTGACGGCCGCAGCTTCAAGGCGCGCGCGGTGCGCGATGGTAGCAACTGGCACGTGTTCTGCAACGGCGCTTACCGGCGGCTCGCGCTCAAGGAAGAGTTGCAGGCGCCCGAGGATGCCACGGCGGGCGGCTCGCTTGCCGCGCCGATGCCCGGCAAGGTGATCCAGGTGATGGTGGCGGCCGGCGCCCGCGTCAAGAAGGGGCAGCCGCTCCTCATTCTCGAGGCGATGAAAATGGAGCACACCATCACCGCGCCGGCAGACGGCGTGGTGAAGCAGATCAACTTTGCCGCCGGCGAGCAGGTCCTCGAAGGCGCGGAGCTCGTCACGCTCGAATGAAAAATCCTGATTTTGTGCGGGTCGTGGAAGTCGGGCCGCGCGACGGGCTGCAGAACGAGCCCGGCGAAGTGCCGACTGACGTAAAGGTGGAGCTCATCGAGCGGCTCGCCGACGCGGGCCTGCCCGCCGTGGAAGCGACCGCTTTCGTGTCGCCGAAGTGGGTGCCGCAGATGGCCGACCACACCGAGGTGCTGGAGAGGATACGGCGCAAGCCCGGCGTCTCCTACCCGGTCCTGACGCCGAACCTGAAAGGCTTCGAGGCGGCGCGCGCGGCCGGCGCCACCGAGGTCGCGATCTTCGGCGCCGCCTCGGAAGCGTTCTCGCGCAAGAACATCAACTGCTCGATCGCCGAGTCGCTCGAGCGCTTCCGCCCGGTGGCGGAAGCGGCGAATGCCGCCGGCATCAAGCTGCGCGGCTATGTTTCCTGCGTTCTCGGCTGTCCTTACGAAGGCGAAGTGAAGCCCGAGCGGGTCGCCGAGGTCGCGGCCGCGCTATTCGAGATGGGCTGCTACGAAGTGTCGCTTGGCGACACGATCGGCGTCGGCACCCCGGGAAAGACGCGCGCGATGATCGAGGCCTGCGCGCGACGGGTGCCGCTGGAGCGGCTCGCAGGCCATTACCACGACACCTACGGCCAGGCGCTCGCCAACATCTACGCCTCGCTCGATGCCGGGGTGTCGACGTTCGACAGCTCGATTGCCGGGCTGGGCGGTTGCCCCTATGCCGCGGGCGCGTCGGGGAACGTGGCGACCGAGGACGTGGTGTACATGCTGCACGGGCTCGGCATCAGGACCGGCGTCGATCTGGAGCAACTGGTCGAGATCGGCCAGTGGATTTGCGCAGTCTTGAAAAAAGAACCGGCCTCCAAGGCAGGGCGGGCGATGGCCGCCAAGCGAAAGCATTGAAAAGCCCCTGCACCAAGCTGTGCGTGATGGACCCGCAAAGCGGGCTCTGCCGGGGCTGCCTGCGCACGCTCGCTGAGATCGCAGGCTGGGGCGGGATGAGCGATGCGGAGCGGCAGGCCGTGCTTGCCGCGCTCCCCGAGCGGCGCGACCGGCTAGATGTCCCTGAAATCCCCGTGCCGCCCCTTGCCTGAAGCGAAGCGCCCGGCGCCGGCGGTGCCTTCGGCCTTGAACGCGGGCAGCCCGTTGTACCACTCCTTGCGCATCGCTTCGCGGAGCGTAAGCCCCTGCTGCATGTAAGCCGAGCGCCGGTCGGCGCGCATGCACACCTGCGGAAAGCGCGCGATGTCGTGCGCCATCGCCTCGGCGAACTTGCGCGATTCTCCGTCGGCGACGACATGCTCGCAGGCGCCGATGCGCAGCGCTTCTTCCGCCGGAACCTTGCGCCCGGTGAGGATGATTTCCAGGGCGCGCCCCATGCCGAGGATGCGCGGCAGCCGCACCGTGCCGCCGTCGATGAGGGGCACGCCCCAGCGCCGGCAGTACACGCCGAAGTAGGCCGACTTCTCCATCACGCGCACGTCGCACCACAGCGCCAGCTCGAATCCGCCGGCGACCGCCGGACCCGCCACCGCGGCGATCACTGGCTT
>DATNMK010000068.1:0-53214 GCA_035602335.1 Burkholderiales bacterium | reverse complement strand
CCCGCCTCGAACACGGCGAGCACCACATCGGCGCGCTCTAGCTCGTACCGCGTGCGCTCGATGCCGAGGCGCTCGACCTCGTCGGAGGAGGCCCGCAAGCCCGCCGTATCGACGAGGATCACCGGCACGCCGCCGATGTCGACCGGCTCGCGCAGGGCGTCGCGCGTCGTGCCGGGAACCGGCGTGACGATCGCGCGCTCTTCGCCCGCCAGCCGGTTCAGGAGACTCGACTTGCCGACGTTGGGCCGCCCGGCAAGCACCACCTGGATGCCGGTGCGCAACAGGCTGCCCTGCCGGCTCTTGTCGAGCACGTCCTCGAGCGCGGCGCGCACGCGCGTCAATCGCGCCGCGACGTCGTCCACATGAAGGCGGTCGACCTCTTCCTCGGGAAAATCGAGCATAGCCTCGATCAGCGCGCGCAGCTCGATGAGCTGCGCGTTGAGGGCGTCGATGGCCGCCGAAAACTCCCCTTTGAGCGAGCGCAGCGCCGAGCGCGCCGCCTCGCGACTTGCTGCATCGATCAGGTCGGCGACCGCCTCGGCCTGCGCCAGGTCGAGCTTGCCTTCGAGAAAGGCGCGCCGCGTGAATTCTCCCGGCTCGGCCAACCTTGCGCCCGCATCCAGACAGGCAGCTAGCAGCGCCTGCATGACCACCGGCCCGCCGTGTCCCTGGAGCTCCAGCACCGCCTCGCCGGTGTACGAGTGCGGCGCCGGAAAATAAAGCACGATGCCTTCATCGATGCGCTCGCCGCGAGCGTCCCGCAACGAGCACAGCGCAGCTTTCCTCGCTTGGGGCAGCCGGCCGGTCAGCGCTTGCGCGATTTCGCGCACCTTCGGACCCGACAGGCGAACCACGCCTATTCCGCCTCGACCGATCGGTGTGGCGATCGCGGCGATGGTGTCCCGCGCTACCTCATCTTTTTCCATGGGCAGGCTTGTCGCGGTCGAACATGCGCTGGATCTGCCACTGCTGGAGGATCGAGAGGATGTTGTTCACCAGCCAGTACAGCACCAATCCGGCCGGAAAGAAAAAGAAAAAGATGCTGAACACGAACGGCATGAACTTCATCACCTTGGCCTGCACCGGGTCGGGCGGCACTGGATTCATGCGTGTCTGCAGCACCATCGTGATCGTCATCAGGATCGGCAGCACGTAATAGGGGTCGAGCGCCGACAGGTCCTGGATCCACAGCATGAACGGCGCGTGGCGCAGCTCGATCGCGGCAAGGAGCACCCAGTACAGAGCGATGAATACCGGAATCTGGACCAGGATCGGGAAGCAGCCGCCGAGCGGATTGATCTTCTCGGTCTTGTAGAGCTCCATCATCGCCTGATTCATCTTCTGCCGGTCGTGCCCGTACATCTCCCTGATCTTGGTGAGCCGCGGCGTGATCAGCTTCATTTTTGCCATCGACTTGTAACTCGCCGCCGAGAGCGGGAAAAACACCAACTTGATCGACACGGTCAACAGGATGATGGCGATGCCCCAGTTGCCGCTCAGCGCATAAAATTTCTCGAGCAGCCAGAACAGCGGCCAGGCGATGATCGTGAGCCAACCGTAATCCACCACCAGGTCGAGCCCCGGCGCGGCCGCCTCGAGACGGCGTTTTTCCTGCGGCCCGGCATAGAGCGAGACCGAGATGCGGGCGCCTGCGCCGGGCGTAACCCCTGCAGGAAGGAGCACCCGCCCTGTGTACAGACCGTCCGGGCGCTTCTCGACGACGTAGTCGCGCACCGCGCCATCGGGCGGCAGCCACGCCGAAACGAAGTAATGCTGAACAAAGGCGAGCCAGCCGTTATTTGCCTGCTTGGTGTGTTCGCCCTTTCCCTTGTCCAGGTCGGCCGGCGGGATCTTCTCGAACTTTCCCTCGTTGGTATAAATGGCGAAGCCGGTAAAGCTTTGGGCGCCAAAGGATTGCGCCAGCGAGCTGCCGGTCACATCGTGCTTGCCGTCGTGCGTGACCTGGAAATAGGCGTAGGCCGCAAGCGGCGCATTGCCCGAGTTGCTGAGCTCGAGCGCGATATCGATGACGTAGCTGTTGCGCCGGAAGGTGTAGACCTTCTGCACCTGCGCGCCATCCCTGCCGGTGGCGCTCAGCCGTAACTCCACCGTGTCCTGTCCGTGCGGCAGGCTTCGCTCGCCGGGCAGCGCCCGCCAAAGCGTGCGATGGTTCGGACCCCCCTCTCCCGTGATCCCGCTCTGAGCCTCGTATGAGTGTTGGGGGCCGAGCAGCACGAAGTTCCTGCTCGGATCGCTCGAATCCTTGTGCCGAAGCAGCTCGAGACGCTTCAGCGTGCCACCCAGCGTGTCGATCTCCGCGACCAGGAGGTCGGTGGTCACCCGCACCGTCTCCCCGGTGGCCACGGGAGCGGCGGCCGACGGAACGCTGCTCGGGGCCGGCTTCGCCTCGGGCGAAGGAATTGGCTTGGCGGGGGCCGGCACCGTTTGCTGCGCGCTTGGCGCAGTCGGCACGGGCTTCGGCCGGTGCTCCTTGTCCCAGGCCTCCCAAAGCATCAGCAACGAAAAGCCGAAGATGAACAGCAGAATGAGCCGCTGCGTGTCCATCCTTCAGGGCACCGGATCGCAGCCGCCGGGATGCCAGGGGCCGCAGCGGCACAGCCGGCATGCCGCAAGCCAGCTGCCGCGCCATGCGCCGTGGCGCGCCAGGGCTTCTTCCGCATATTCCGAGCAGCTGGGATGAAACCGGCATGAGGGCGGCAGCAGCGGGCTGACGAGCCGGCGGTAAGCGCGTAGCGCACTACTTAACAGTCTTGCGATCATGAGTTCAGCTTGCCGAGCAGCTCGCGAAGCCGTCGCAGCGTCGTGGCGGACGGCTTGATGCCGTAAGGCGGCCGCACCAGCACGTCAACTGCACCCAGTGCCTCCTGCTCAAGACGAAATGCCTCGCGTATGCACCGCTTGATCCGATTACGCTCGACGGCGCGCGCAGCATGCTTGCGCGACACCAGAATGCCGAGTCGCGCCCGGCCCGCGCCGCGCCGCTCGAGGTAGAAGGTATAGCCGTCGAGGCTGCGCCGCGCGCCTTCGCGCAGCAGGCGCTCGAATTCGGCTTTTCGCCTTAGCCGGCGCCCGGAATCCAGCCCGAAGCGGTCGCCGACCGCGACTACAACCCGAGGCGCCGCCGGCCGCGCGCGCGCCGGTTGCGCAACACCGCGCGTCCGCCGCGCGTACGACTGCGCACTAGAAATCCATGGCGCCGCGCGCGCCGCGTTTTAGAAGGTTGATAAGTCCGCTTCATCGCTGTCCAGCCTGAAAAAGGGCGGTATTAGAGCGTGCGCTTCAATGCATTGTCAAATCACCGCGCTCGTGCGCTGAATGCGCTCGCGGCTGTGGATAACTCATACCGAAGAAGGTAAAATTCGAGCTCACCTCGGCCAATCACAAGATGCAAAACCTCTGGGACGCCTGCCTGCGTCGACTCGAGCAGGAGCTCCCCGCGCAGCAATTCAATACTTGGATCCGGCCGCTTGCGCCGGAAGCCGGTGCAGGCGCAGATACGCTGGTCCTTGCCGCGCCGAACCGCTTCGTGCTCGAGCTGGTGCGCGAGCGCTTCGTCGCACGCATCGAGCGGCTCGCCGCCGAGGCGAGCGGCCGCGACCTCGGCGTGCGGCTGGTTCTCGCCCGCGGCGCGGATGCTGCCGCCCGTGCCCCGCAGCCGGCGCAACGCGGTGCAGCTGAAGTGCCGACGATTCTGGAGCGCGCGCGCCTGAACCGCGCGTTTTCGTTCGACAGCTTCGTGACCGGCAAGGCGAACCAGCTGGCGCGTGCCGCGGCGATCCAGGTCTCAGAAAATCCAGGCATTTCGTACAACCCCCTGTTCATCTACGGCGGAGTGGGCCTTGGCAAGACGCATCTTTTGCAGGCCATCGGCAACCAGCTCGCCGACCAGCGGCCCCAGGCGCGTATCCGATATAGCCACGCGGAACAATACGTCACGGACGTAGTGCGCGCTTACCAGCAAAAATCCTTCGACGAATTCAAGCGCTATTACCATTCGCTTGATTTGCTGCTGATCGACGACATCCAGTTCTTCTCCAACAAGGGACGCACGCAGGAGGAGTTCTTCTACGCGTTCAACGCGCTGGTGGAGGCGCACAAACAGATCGTCATAACCTGCGACACCTACCCGAAGGAAATAGCGGGAATGGAGGAGCGGCTGATATCGCGTTTCGGCTGGGGCCTGACCGTGGCGATCGAGCCGCCGGAGCTGGAGATGCGCGTCGCCATCGTGCTCAAGAAGGCCGAGGCGGACTCGATAGAGCTTTCCGAGGACATCGCATTCTTCATCGCCAAGCACATCCGCTCCAACGTACGGGAGCTCGAAGGCGCCCTCAAGAAGGTTCTCGCCTTCGCGCGTTTCAGCAACCGCGAGCTGTCGCTCGACCTGGCGAAGGAAGCGCTGCGCGACATCCTCAACCTGAACAGCCGGCAGGTCAGCGTCGAGGGCATTCAGAAAACCGTCGCCGAGTACTTCAAGATCAAGGTGGCGGACATGCATTCGAAGAAACGCAGCCGCAATGTGGCACGGCCGCGCCAGGTGGCGATGGCGCTCGCCAAGGACCTGACCCAGATGAGCCTGCCGGAAATCGGCGAGGCGTTCGGCAACCGCGACCACACCACCGTGCTGCACGCCTGCCGCACCATCGCCAGTCTGCGCACGCGCGATAGCGCGCTCAATCGCGACTATCTGGTGCTCGAACAGGTACTGAAAGGCTAGATGGCGATGAACAAGCTGTGCGCGAACCCTGAACAAGGTGTGGGTAACGCCGAGCCCGGCCTACCGCCGGGCAAACGACCCACATTCCTCCCCACGCGCTCCACAGCTTTCCCCGCCCCGCGCCGAGAGGTAAAGCCCGGGGCCGAAAACGTTTTCGTAGTTATACCGCGCCTAGGTACCGCTCTATTAGTTATTACTACTTATTAAGGTAATAAAGACTAGAAGGCAAATAAACCATGGTTCTGGTCAAAGGCAAGCGCGACGACATCCTGAATCCCCTTGCGGCGGTGAGCGGCATCATCGAGCGCCGCCACACGTTGCCTATCCTTTCCAACGTCCTGATCGAGCGGACGGCGCAGGCACTGTTTTTCCTCGCCACCGATATCGAGATTCAGATTATCGCGCGCAGCGCTCTGCCAGCCGGCGGCGAGCAGCGCGCCGTGACGGTGGGCGCGCGCAAGCTGGTCGACATTCTGCGAGCTCTGCCCGAGGACACGGAAATCACGCTGCAGCAGCAGGACAAGCGCTTGCTGGTGAAGGCCGGAAAGAGCCGCTTCACGCTGCAGACCCTGCCTGCCGAGGATTTTCCGCGCCTGGCTAAGCCCGCCGGAGAAGCGGCGCGCTTCGTGCTTAGCCAGAAGGCGCTGCGCAGGTTGCTCGGTCTCGTGCAGTACGCGATGGCGCAGCAGGACATCCGCTACTATCTGAACGGTTTGCTGATGGTGGTCGAGGATCGGCAGCTGAAGCTGGTGGCGACCGACGGGCATCGATTGGCCTATGCGTCGCTCAAGCTCGACGCAGAGCTGCCCCGCCAGGAGGTCATCGTGCCGCGAAAGACGGTGCTGGAGCTCGCCAAGCTCCTCGCCGACAGCGACGAGGAGGTCATAGTCGAGCTATCGACGACGCAGGCTGCGTTCAGCTTCGGCACGGTCGAGCTGGTCTCGAAGCTGGTCGACGGCAAGTTTCCGGACTACACGCGCGTAATCCCGACCCAGCACAAGAACCGGCTGCAGACCGAGCGCGAGCCACTGCGCCAGGCGCTGCAGCGCGCTGCGATCCTGTCGAACGAGAAATTCCGCGGCGTGCGCTGGGTGCTGACCGAAGGCAGCCTGAAGCTGGTGTCGTCCAATGCCGAGCAGGAGGAGGCGCAGGAAGAGCTGGACGTGAAGTACTCCGGCGACGCGCTCGATATCGGGTTCAACGTCAATTATCTGCTCGACGTGCTGAACAATGTCCCGGGCAGCGCGGTGGAGTGCGCCTTCGGCGATTCGTCGTCGAGCGCGCTCATCAGCTACGCGTCGGAGCAGGATTTCAAGTATGTGGTCATGCCGATGAGGATCTAGGGTGGGAGAACTGGAAAGACATCTTCCCGACGCCAACGGCTACGGCTCGGACGCGATCAAGGTCTTGAAAGGCCTGGAGGCGGTTCGCAAGCGCCCGGGCATGTATATCGGCGACACCTCCGACGGCACGGGTCTGCACCACATGGTGTTCGAGGTCGTCGACAACTCGGTGGACGAAGCCCTCGCCGGCTTCTGCGACGAGATCGTGGTCACCATTCACACCGACAATTCCATCTCGGTCCTCGACAACGGGCGCGGCATCCCGACCGGCATCAAGGACGACGATGAGATGAAGCGCTCGGCGGCCGAAATCGTCATGACCGAGCTGCACGCCGGCGGCAAGTTCGACTCCAACAGCTACAAGGTATCGGGCGGCCTGCACGGCGTCGGTGTTTCGGTAGTAAACGCGCTCTCGGAGTGGCTGCGGCTCACCACCTGGCGCGACGGGCAGGTGCACCAGATGGAATTCCGCAACGGGGTCGCGCTGGCCCCGCTCAAGGCCACCGGCGCCAGCGAGCGTCGTGGCACCGAGGTGCACTTCCTTGCGTCGAAGGACGTGTTCGGCGCCGTCGATTATCACTACGACATCCTGGCGCGGCGCCTGCGCGAGCTCTCGTTCCTAAACAATGGCGTCAAGATCATGCTTATCGACCAGCGCGCCGGCAAGGAGGAGAACTTCGCTTTCTCCGGCGGCGTGAAGGGCTTCGTCGAGTACATGAACCGGGCGAAAAACGTCCTCCACGGCAACCTGTTCCACGGCATCGGTGAAAAGGATGGCATCACCGTCGAAGTCGCCATGCAATGGAACGACTCCTACCAGGAGTCGGTGCTCTGCTTTACCAATAACATCCCGCAGAAGGACGGCGGCACACACCTCACCGGGCTGCGCGCGGCGATGACCCGGGTGCTGAACAAGTACATCGAGGAAATCGAGCTGGCGAAAAAGGCCAAGGTCGAGACGACCGGCGATGACATGCGCGAAGGCCTCGCCTGCGTACTGTCGATCAAGGTGCCCGAGCCCAAGTTCTCCTCGCAGACCAAGGAAAAGCTGGTTTCGTCCGAGGTGCGTCCGGTGGTCGAGGAGATCGTCGCCGAGCGCCTGCGCGCGTACCTCGACGAGCGTCCGGCGGATGCTCGCGTCATCACCTCGAAGATCGTCGAGGCCGCCCGGGCGCGCGAAGCGGCGCGCAAAGCGCGCGAAATGACGCGAAGAAAAGGAGTCCTCGATTCGATGGGCTTGCCGGGGAAGCTCGCCGATTGCCAGGAGCGTGATCCGGCCCAATGCGAGCTGTATCTGGTCGAGGGCGATTCGGCCGGTGGGTCGGCCAAGCAGGGGCGCGACCGGCGCTTTCAGGCCATCCTGCCCCTGAAGGGCAAGATTCTCAATGTCGAGCGGGCGCGCTTCGACAAGCTGCTGTCCTCGGCCGAGATCGCGACGCTGATCACCGCCCTGGGATGCGGCTTCGGCAAGGAAGAATACAACGCCGATAAGCTGCGCTATCACCGCATCATCATCATGACCGACGCCGACGTCGACGGCTCACACATCCGCACGCTGCTGTTGACCTTCTTTTACCGGCAGATGCCCGAGTTGGTGGAGCGCGGGCACATCTACATCGCGCAGCCCCCGCTGTACAAGGCGAAGCTCGGCAAAGAAGAGCGCTACCTCAAGGACGAGCACGAGCTGAACGCTTTCATGCTCAAGCAGGCGCTGGTCGAGGCGGCCCTCTATCCCGCGGCGCAGCGCGAACCGATCACCGGCGATCCCCTGGCGGAGCTGGCAAAGTCGTACCTCCTCGCCGAAGCGGTGATCGAGCGGGTTTCGCGGTTCATCGATCGCGAGGTCCTGCAGGCGATCCTGCGCGGGGTGCAGGTCGATCTCACACGGCGCGATTCGGCGGAGGCCTCCGCCGAGGCGCTCGAGGCCGCGATCGGCGGCAATGGCGTGGCGGTCGCCCCGCACTTCGACGCCAAGACCGAGCGCTATCAGGTGCGCATCGAGCGCACGCGTCACGGCAACATCCGCATGAGCACGATCGACACCGAGTTCGTGCACTCGGGCGACTATAAGCAGATCCGGCAGACGGCCGAAATGCTGCGCGGCCTGATCGGCGCCGGTGCGTACGTGCAGCGCGGCGACAAGAAGCAGCTGGTGCGCGACTTCCCGGAAGCGATGAGCTGGCTGCTCGGCGAGGTCGAGAAATCCATGACCCTGCAGCGCTACAAGGGGCTGGGGGAAATGAATCCGGAGCAGCTCTGGGAAACCACCATGGATCCGGGCTCGCGCCGGCTCCTCAAGGTGCAGATCGATGACGGCATCGCGGCCGACGAGATTTTCACCAAGCTGATGGGCGACGAGGTCGAGCCGCGGCGCCTGTTCATCGAGTCCAACGCGCTCGGCGTACGCAATCTGGACGTCTGATCAGGCGGCGCGGCCTTTTTTCTTGAGCGGTTTTTGCTCGTCGGGGTTTTCTTTGGTGGCCCGCGGCTGAAATTCGAAGCCGATTTTCCCGTCCGGCGTCTTGACCAGGAAAGCCTTGAACCGCCTTCCTTTCTTCGACACAAATCCGGTCAGCAGGTCGGTGCGGCCGGTCGCCAGCAATTTCTTCATCTGCTCTCGCTCGACCGGCTGCTGCAGGATCATGCGGCCGGAGCGGAAGTCGCAGCTGCGGCCAGGCCCTACGGCTCTCTCGCAAGTGTAGGTGACTCCATGCTCAAAAACGCGGGCGCGGCATTTCGGGCAAGCGCCTAGCGGCTCCTGAGCGCTGAAGTCCGGCGCCTCCTCGCCTTCGCCGCCAGCGCCTCCCTGCCCGAAGTCGAATTCGAGCCGCAACTCGTCGGTGAGCCGCAGGCCGGCGGCGAACGGCCTGCCCTGCTTGCTGCGGAACCCGGTGAGCGGCCCGATGAATCGCTTGGTGATGAGCTCGGCCACCTCATCCGTTGACCATTCGCGGCCCGAGACCACTTTCCAGAGCGAAAAGTCGCATTTCTCACACTGGAACTTGCGGTAATTCTCCTGCACCGTGCCGCCGCACTTCGGGCAGGGTGCGGGCACAGTGGCGAAGGCGGTATCGGGGATGTCACCGGTCTTGATGATCGAGACGACGTTTTTCACGAGCTGCGAGATGTGCTGCATGAACTCCTCGCGCGTGAACTTGCCCAGCTCGATCAGCTTCAGCTTGTGCTCCCACTCTCCGGTCAGCTCGGGCGAGGCGAGCTCCGGAATGCTCATCACGTGCAGCGCAAAGAGCAGCGAAAATGCCTTTGGCGTCGGCACCAGCTCGCGGCCTTCGCGGTGAATGTAGCCTTCATGGATCAGCCCTTCGATGATCGCGGCGCGGGTCGCCGGCGTGCCGAGGCCTTTCGCACCCATCGCAGCGCGCAACTCGTCGTCCTCGACCAGCTTGCCTGCGCCCTCCATTGCCGAGAGCAGCGTCGCTTCCGTGTAGCGCGCCGGCGGCTTGGTCTGGGTGGGGTGCGCGGCGACCTCGAGCACGCTGACTTGCTCGTCCTTCGCGATCGCGGGCAGGTTCTCGTTCTCTTCGCCCCCGGCGCGGCCGTATACCGCAAGCCAACCCGGGTTCTGCAGCACTTTGCCTTCGGTCTTGAAGTGATGCTCGCCCACGCGCGTGATGCGCGTGGTCTGCAGGTATTCCGCAGCCGGGTAGAACACGGCGAGGAATCGCCGCACGACCATGTCGTAGAGCTTTTGCTCGGCTTCGTTCAGCTGCTTGGGCGCCTGAAAGGTGGGGATGATGGCGAAGTGGTCGGAGATCTTGGTGTTGTCGAACACGCGCTTGTTCGGCCTCACCCAGCCTTGCTTGAGAATCTGCCGCGCGAAGGCGGCAAATTCTCGGACAACGCCGAGGGCCTCGAGGGTCTTCTTCACGGTGCCGAGATAATCCTCGGGCAGCGCCCGCGAATCCGTTCTTGGATACGTAAGGACTTTGTGCCGCTCATATAAGGACTGCGCGAGCGACAAAGTCATTCGGGCCGGAAACCCAAAGCGAGCGTTCGCCTCGCGTTGCAGGCTTGTCAGATCGAAAAGCAGCGGCGAGAGTTGGGTCGACGCCTTGGTCTCCTCGGCCGCGATGCCGGTTTTGCCGCGGCAGTCGGCGACGATAGCTTCGGCCTTCGCCGCATCCCAGAGCCGCTCTGCCCTGCGCTCCGTGTCGTCGTCCCTTTTGAACCGCGGGTCGAACCAGCGCCCGGGGTACTCGCCCGCGCGGGCGCCGAACCTGGCGTGCACTTCCCAGTAGTCCCTGGGCGTAAACGCACGGATTTTTTCCTCGCGCTCCACCAGGATGGCGAGCGTCGGGGTCTGCACGCGGCCGACGGTCGTGAGATAGAAGCCGCCTTCCTTGGAATTGAAGGCAGTCATCGCCCGCGTGCCGTTGATGCCCACCAGCCAGTCGGCCTCGGAGCGGCACTTGGCGGCATCGGCGAGGGGCAGCAGCTCCTTGTCCGAGCGCAGGCTGTCGAAGCCGTCGCGAATCGACTGCGGCGTCATCGACTGCAACCAAAGGCGCTCGATCGGCTTCTTGATGCGCGCGTGCTGGACGATGTAGCGAAAGATCAGCTCGCCCTCGCGTCCAGCGTCGCAAGCATTGATCAGCCCGCTCACATCCTTGCGTTTGATCAGCCGCAGCAGCAGATTGAGCCGCTGCTCGCTCTTCTCGAGCGGTGCCAGCTCGAAGTGCGGCGGGATCACCGGCAGGTGCTTGAACGACCACTTGCCTTTCTTCACATCGTACTCGTCCGGCACCGCGAGCTCGAGCAGATGGCCGACCGCCGACGACAGCAGATACTCGTCGTTCTCGAAGTAGTCGCCCTTGCGCGCGAATCCGCCGAGCGCGCGCGCGATGTCGGCGGCTACCGACGGTTTCTCTGCGATGACGAGTTTTTTTCCCATGCGGCGTGAAAGGCCGCAGATGATAAGTGCAAACGCGGAAGCGGTTCAACCACGTTGCGCCGGCGAGAATCCGCGCACGCGCGAGCGCGCGCACGCGCGTGCGCGCGTAAGAGCGCTAGTTGGGGAGCCGCATGTGCGGCGCGCTGAAGAGATCTTCGGCGACGAGGCGGCTGGTGGGCATCTGCTGGTTCCAGAGCACCATCAGCACTATGAGCTTGAGCTGATCGAGCGTGAGGCTGTCTCCGGTGGCGGCGAGCGAGCGCTCGATCACCAGCTCGCGCGTCTGCGGATTGAGAATGCCCGATTGCTCGAGCGTGAGGAGAAAGCCGCGGCATTCGGCGTCGAGCTTTGCCAGCTCACGAGGCGCGAAGGCGCGGAAAGTCGTGCGCGAGTCCGGCAGCTTTTGCGGCACCCCGTGCGGCGCGCGCAGCACCCCCGCCAGCCAGTGCAGCGCTTCGCTGATGTCCGAGTCGTCAAAGCCAGCCGCCGAGAGCTTCTTCGCGACGCGCTCGCGGTCGTAGGCCAGTTCGGCCTGCTGGCAGTTCTCGAACAGGTAGACAAGGATGTCGTACATTACGGTCTCCCTCCTAATAACGCGCCATTGGGGCTCTGCGTTTACCCGCGCTTCCCCTTTTCGAGGCGTTGGAACAACCCGCCGGGCAGCGCGGTGACGCGCCCGTCTAGCTCAAGTCGCAGCAACTCCGACGACACTTGTTCGGCCGACATGCCTGCGCGCGCGCACAGCGAGTCGACGTCCACCGGATCGTGTCCCATGTGCGCAAGCAGGCCCGTGGAAAGCTCCGCGCTGCTCGTGCTCGAGTCCACCGTCGACGCGTAGCCGCTGCGTCGAAATCCGGTCAGCTCAGCGAGCACGTCATCCGCCGACTCGACCAGCTTTGCGCCCGACTTGATGAGCGCGTGGCACCCTTTGGAAAGCGGCGAATGAATCGAGCCCGGAATGGCGAACACCTCGCGTCCCTGGTCGGCCGCGCTGCGCGCGGTGATGAGAGAGCCTGAGGCGAGCGCCGCTTCGACCACCAGGCAGCCCTGCGCGAGCCCGCTGATCAGACGGTTGCGGCGCGGGAAGTTGTGGGCGAGCGGCGCCGTGCCGAGCGGGAATTCGCTCACGAGGAGCCCGTGCTCCGCGATAGCTGCGGCGAGATCAGCGTTACGTTTGGGATACAGGATGTCGATGCCAGCGCCGAGTACGGCGATGGTGGAGGAGGCGCCGGCAAGACCGCCGCGATGCGCCGCGGCATCGATGCCGATAGCGAGCCCCGACACGATGGTCAGTCCAGCGTTGCTCAATGCTTTGGCGAAGATCTCGGCGTTGTGCTCGCCCTGCACCGTGGCGTTGCGGCTGCCTACGATAGCGAGCGAAGCGTGCTGAAGCAGCTCAGTGCGTCCGAGCGCGTAAAGCAGCGGCGGCGGGTCTGGCGTCTCGAGCAGCGCCTTCGGAAAACGCTCATCGGCAAGTGTCACCACGTCATGCCCGGGCGCGGCCGCCCAGTCCAGCGCACGCGCTACCGCATCGCGCACGGCGTGCGAGTCGAGCGCCTCGACGACTGTCGGCGCGGCGTGCGCGATCAGCTCGGAGCGTTTTCTTTCGAGGACCGCTTGCGGCAGGCCGAACTGCCGCAGCATGCCGCGGATCGCGGCGGCACCGAGCCCGGGAGTAAGCGAGAGTTGCAGCCAACTCGCTAGCCCGGGATCGTGCGTCATGCCGGCGGCGATGAAGCGGGGAAACTTGCCCCGGATTTGTTCTTGTTATGGCGTCTGGACGACATCCAGAGGACTGACAGGCCTCGTGACGTGCATCACCAGCGCGTAGGATACCCGGTCGAAGACGCGGAACACAAACGAAAGTCCGGAGCGCTCGTCGGGAAGATTGATGAATGCATCCGGCGCGTTCCTTGGCTGGGTCGTATCGCGCACCGTTCCGCCTCGCGCGTAAAGCGCCAGCACATGGCCGATCTCGATACCATCGGCTTTGCCGCGATTGATGGTGATTATGGAAAGCGGGCCGGCTTCGCCCACCTTGCCCAGGCCGCCGTAGATCGACATCACGCGGCCCTTGAGAAAGGTAGCAGGCGAGTGAGGCGCGTAGTTGATCGGCTGCGCGATGCTTGCCGCCACCAGCTTGTCGCCGGCGCCGACTTCCTGCACCGCGCTCGTGAGCACCACCGTCGCCGGATCGCCGGGACGAGTCACTCGGGCAGTGCCGAGATAGATCGCCTCGTAAGCGAGCGTCTGGTTGGTGTCCGGATCCACCAGCGCATTGCCCCGGCGGAACACGTACCAGCTTTCCTCGGTCGAACCTGTAATGCCGCGCACATACGCCGTATTGCCAGCCGCGAGAAATACGCTGTTGGCCTGCGTCGCGACGATGGTGGGCGCCTTGTCCAGTCCGTCTGGCTCGATCACCAGCGGACGGCTCAGGAACGGCTCGATCACCGAGGCCGGGATGCTGGGGATTTCCTCCCGCGGCAGCTGCTCTGCGCGCACCCGCGGGCTCAGCTTGACGGTGCCAGAGGGCGGCGTTCCCGCAGGCCCGGTTCTAGGTCCAACGCCCGGCTCCGTACCCGGACGCGCTATCGTGAGCGTGCCTTTTGCGCGGTCGAGCAAAATTACGTATCCCGGATAGATCAAGTGCGGGTTTTGGATCTGCTCCTTATTCATGTTCCAGAGCTCGGGCCAGCGCCAAGGCGAATCGGTATACCGCTCGGAAATGCCCCACAACGTGTCGCCGGGCACTACGACGTAGCGGTCCGGGGCGTCAGGCTTGAGGGTGAGCGGCGCCTGGGCCGGCTGCCCGCCAACGGCCCCCGAGATGATGAAGAAAGCGAGCGCTGTGATAGACTTACGCACTTGCTGGACCATGGCGACCCCGTCCCTTTCGCGGCATCCTGGACCGGCTGGAAAATCGGTTTGTCTACCTCAATGTAGCACAAAGACCGAATAGCTTATACGTTGCCTGAGATTCTCCACATAATCTATTCAATTTGCAAGAAAATTGTCCAGAGATGGCGCTTTTAAACATCCTTCGCTACCCCGACGCCCGACTACATAAAGTAGCAGTCCCAATCACCGTCTTCGATGAAGCGCTGAAAAAGCTCGTCACCGACATGGCTGAAACCATGTATGCGGCCCCCGGCATTGGGCTGGCCGCCACACAGGTCGACGTGCACAAGCAGGTGATCGTCGTCGACGTCTCCGAACGTCGCGATTCGCTCGTGGTGCTTGTGAATCCGGAGATCGTGGAAGCGACCGGAATATCCGACATCGAGGAAGGATGCCTCTCGGTGCCCGGCATCTACGAGCTGGTCGAGCGCGCAGAGCGCGTAAAGGTGCGTGCCTACGACCAGAACGGCAACGCATTCACGCTCGAAGCGCAGGGCTTGCTTGCCGTTTGCATTCAGCACGAGATGGACCACCTGCAGGGCAAGGTGTTTGTCGAGCATCTGTCGCAGCTCAGGCAGCAGCGCATCCGCGCCAAGCTCGCCAAGCAGCTGCGCAAGTCCGCCTGACCGCTCTTTCCTGCGCCTAGTCTTCGCGGGCACTCCCGAATTTGCCGAGCGAGCGCTTGCTCGCCTCTTGCAAGCGGGCCATCAAGTCGCCCTTGTCCTGACACAGCCGGACCGGCCCGCCGGGCGCGGCATGAAGCCCGTCATGAGCGCCGTCAAGCGCCTCGCGCTCGAGCACGACCTGGAAGTGTTGCAGCCGCAAACGCTGAATACCCAAGCAGGCGCGCGCATACGCGCCGCGCGGCCCGACGCGCTTGTCGTGGCCGCGTACGGCCTCATCCTCCCGCAGGCGGTACTTGATGCCGCGGGGCATGGTGCTCTCAATATCCATGCTTCATTGCTGCCACGCTGGCGTGGCGCCGCGCCAATTCAACGCGCACTTCTTGCGGGAGACGCACAAGCCGGCATCTCGATCATGCAAATGGACGCGGGCCTCGACACTGGGCCACTGCTTGCGCAGCGCAGCGTTCCGATCATGCCTGACGAGGACGCCGGGACGCTCCACGACAAGCTTGCCGCGCTGGGGGCGGACATGATCATTGCCGTGCTCGCTGACGTTGCTGCGGGGCGAGCGCGCCTGGTGCCTCAGCCGCAACAAGGCGTCACGTACGCAGGCAAGATCGGAAAGCAGGAGACGCTCCTTGACTGGTCGCGGCCAGCGGTGGAATTGGAACGGGCGGTGCGCGCGTTCCGGCCCTCACCCGGTGCAGGGACACTGCTCGATGGCGAGTCGCTCAAGCTCTGGCGCGCAACTGTGACGCGCGGCCGAGGCAAGCCAGGGGAGGTGCTGTCTAGCGGGGAGGCCGGCCTGGTGGTGGCCAGCGGCGAAGACGCGCTCGCGATCACGGAAGTCCAGCGCCCCGGTGGTCGGCGGCTCGCCGCGGGTGAGTTTCTCCGCGGGCACCCGCTCGCCTCCGGAGTGCGCTTCGGGTGAAATCAGGGGCCGCGCTCGCCCAGGCGCTGCGCGAGGCCGCTCCGATGGTGGCACGCGTCGCCGCAGGCAGAAGCCTTGCCGACGAGTTCGAGCGCGTCGCCGAGGAAGGCAGCGAAACGCCCCGCGCTGCGCTGATCGACCTTACCCACGGCACTCTGCGCCGTTATGGTCGCGTACAGGCAATCGTGCGCGAGCTTTCGCGGCGCAGCCGGCCCGATGGGCTGCTCGAGGCACTGCTATGGTGCTCGCTCTATGCGCTCGAATCCGGCCGATACGCCGATTACACCGCCGTCGACCAGGCAGTGCGGGCTTGTGCGCTGCTCGAGCGCTGGAGCGCAAAAGGCTACGTGAACGCGCTGCTGCGCGGGTTTCTGCGCGAACGCGGCTCGCTCGAGGCACGGATCGGCGCTGACACCGAGGCACGCTACCAGCACCCGCGGTGGTGGATCGAGGTGCTGCGCGGCGCATATCTCGAGCGTTGGGAAGAAATCCTTGCCGCGGGAAACTCGCACCCGCCAATGTGCTTGCGCGTCAATCGTCGCCGCGCGCGCCTGGCCGATTACCAGGCGCGGCTCGAAGCGCAGAGCATCGCCGCGCGCCGCGTTGGCGAAGACGCATTATTTCTCGAGCACCCGCTGCCGGTGGAGCGTGTGCCCGGGTTCGCACAGGGCCAGGTGTCGGTGCAGGACGCGGGTGCGCAGCGCGCGGCGCGTTGCCTCGACCTGGCGCAGGGCCACCGTGTGCTCGACGCGTGCGCCGCGCCGGGTGGAAAAACTGCGCACCTTCTGGAAATCGCGGAGGTGGCGATGACCGCACTGGAGGCGGATCCGGAGCGCTGCACGCGCATGGCTCGCAACCTCGAGCGGCTCGGACTCACAGCGCTCATCAAGTCCGCCGATTGCACCCGCCTCGCCGATTGGTGGGACGGCGTGCCCTTCGACCGCATTCTCGCCGACGTGCCCTGCTCGGCATCCGGCGTGGCACGGCGCCATCCCGACCTTAAGTGGTTGCGTCGGCCGAGCGACGTGCCGCGCTTTGCCGTGCGGCAAGCCGCAATCCTCGATGCGCTATGGCAGGTGCTTGGCACCGATGGTAAATTGCTGTATGCCACCTGCTCGGTTTTCCCGCAGGAAAACGAAGAACTGGTCGCAGCCTTCGTCGCGCGAGCGCCGGGGGCATGTCGCCTGCCGCTGCCCGACGGCGGCTCGGCGCAGTGGCTGCCCGGCGCGGAGCACGACGGGTTCTACTACGCCCTGATCAAGAAACAAGCCTGACGCGACGCGCAATGCGCCGCATCGCCATTCTCATCGGTCTTGTCGCGGCGCTCGCAGGACTCGCTGCGCCCGCCGCACGTGCCGACGAAATCGAAGTGCGCGAGGCGAGCCTGCACGCGATCGAGGACGGGCTGGTGCTGAACGCCGACTTCGCGTTCGAGCTGACGCCGCGCCTGACGGAGGTGCTGACAAACGGCGTGCCGCTCTACTTCCGCGTCGACTTTGAGCTCACGCGCCCGCGCTGGTACTGGTTCGACGAAAAAGCCGCCACCAAGCGGCTGCAGCTGCGCCTGTCCTATCATGCCCTGTCGCGCCAGTACCGGCTATCGACCGGACTGCTGCAGCAGAACTTCGCGACGCTGGAGGAAGCGCTGAACGTGCTCAAGCGTCTACGCAACTGGCTGGTGGTGGACCGCACCGTGAGCTTTTCCGATGCGGACTACGAGGCCGCGCTGCGCATGCGGCTTGATACGACTCTGCTGCCAAAGCCTTTTCAGCTAAGCGCGCTCACCAGCCGCGAGCTGCATCTCGAATCGCCGTGGAAACGGTTCACGGTGCGCTCGCCGCAGCAGCTTCCCGCGCCGGTCGAGAGCCGCGAACCCAAAGGGCCGGGCGAAAGATGAAGCTGCTCCTCATTTTCGGCGGCGCCGTGGCGGCGGTGGGCTTGTTCCTGCTCGCCACGGCGAGCGCGGACACCACGCTGTTCGCCCAGCAATATCCGCTGCTGCTCGCGCTCAATGCGGCGCTTGCCACGCTGCTTGCCGGGGTGGTGGCGTTTCAGCTGCTGGCGCTCGCCCGGCGTTATCGGGCACGCGTGTTCGGAGCCCGCCTCACCTTGCGCCTGCTGACGCGCTTCGCGCTGCTCGCCGTGGTGCCTGGCCTGATCGTCTACGCCGTATCGGTGCAATTCATCACCCGCTCGATCGAGTCGTGGTTCGACGTCAAGGTCGACGCCGCGCTCGAAGGTGGTATCACGCTCGGCCAGCAGGCGATCGACCAGACCCTGCTCGACATGCAGGCCAAGGCGCGCACGATGGCGCTCGAGCTGGCCGGGCGCTCGCCACCGCAGATCTTGTCCCAGCTCGAGCGCCTGCGTGAGCAGGCGGGCGTGCAGGAAGCGGTGGTGCTCACCGCGAGCGGCCGTCTCGTCGCGAGTGCGAGCGACGATGTGACCAAGCTGCTGCCGGACCTCCCCGGCACGCAGCTCCTTCGGCAGGCGCGAGCGAATCGCGGCTACACCGCCGTCGATTCGACAGCCGGTCGGCCACTCTCCTTAAGAGTGGTGGTGCCGATCGGTCCGACTGCGATCTCCGATGAGGCGCGCTTCCTGCAGCTGCGGCAGAGCGTGGCGCCCGCTTTTTCCAGGAGCCTCGAAGCAGTGGAAGCCGCGCATCGGGACTACCGGGAGCTAGCGATCTCGCGCGAGGGTCTCAAGCGGATCTACATCGTTACCCTCACCTTTGCGGTGCTGATGGCGCTGTTCGTAGCGGTCGCGGTGGCGGTCACGCAATCCAATTTGCTGGCCGAGCCGCTCGCCAACCTCGCGCAAGCCACACAGGCGGTAGCGCGTGGCGAGTTCTCGCGGCAGGCGCCGGTGACCAGCCGCGACGAGCTCGGCGTGCTCACCGAATCTTTCAATTCCATGACGCGCCAGCTGGCCGAGGCGCGGCGCGTGGTGGAGGCCAACCGCCACGCGCTCGAAGCGGCGAAGGGGCACCTGGAAAACATTCTCGCCAACCTGTCGGCGGGGGTGCTGGTGTTCGATCACGAGCTGCAGCTCACCATCTCCAACCACGGTGCGGCCGCCATTCTTGGCGCCGAGGTCGAATCTTTCGCCACCCGCATGCGGGAGCTTTTCCGTGAGCACGGCGAGAAGAACTGGGAGCTGGAGCTGACGCTCAAGGGCACCGGCAAGACGCTGCACGCTCGAGGCGCGCGGCTGTCTCAGGCTACCGGCGGCGGCTACGTGGTGGTGTTCGACGACGTGACTCAGCTTATCCAGGCCCAGCGCGCTACCGCCTGGGCCGAGGTCGCGCGCCGCCTGGCACACGAGATCAAAAACCCCCTCACGCCGATCCAGCTCTCCGCGGAGCGCCTGGAAATGAAGCTCGCTGAACGGCTGCCGCGAGAAGACGCCCAAACCCTGCGTCGCGCAATTGAGACCATCGTCAACCAGGTCGCCGCGCTGAAGGCCATGGTCGACGACTTCAGGGACTACGCGCGCATGCCGGCCCCCGCGCCCGAACGGCTCGATTTGAACGCGCTGGTGAATGAAGTGCTGGCGCTGTACGAAAATTCGCAGGTGCCGATCGCCAAGCGCCTCACCGACGGGCTGCCGCCGGTGTGGGCCGATTCCGCGCAGATCCGCCAGGTGATCCACAATCTCGTCCAGAATGCGCAGGATGCGCTGGAGAACGTCAGGCAGGCCGGCGCCAGCCCGGCGATCGAAGTGCGTACCGAGCTCGCCGGTGACCGCGTGAAGCTTGCGGTGTCCGACAACGGGGCCGGTTTTCCGGAGGAGCTGATGGCGCGCATTTTCGAGCCCTACGTCACCACCAAGCCGCGTGGCACCGGCCTCGGGCTGGCGATCGTCAAGAAAATCGTCGATGAGCATCACGGCAGCGTGGCGATCGAAAATCGGCCCAGCCACGGCGCGTCGGTGAGCGTACTCTTGCCCCTGGCGAAGGCGGCGTAGCGATATGGCGCAAATTCTGGTCGTCGACGACGAAGTCGGAATCCGGGAGCTGCTCTCGGAGATCCTGGCCGACGAAGGACATCAGGTGATGGTGGCGGAAAGCGCGGGCGACGCGCGCCGGCTGCGCGAGCGCGCGCGCCCGGACCTGGTCCTGCTCGATATCTGGATGCCGGATACCGACGGCATCACCCTGCTCAAGGAATGGGCGGCGAGTGGGCAGCTCACCATGCCGGTGGTCATGATGTCGGGACACGGCACCATCGAAACTGCGGTCGAGGCCACGCGCATCGGCGCGCTCGACTTCCTCGAAAAGCCCATCGCCTTGCAA
Organism: Burkholderiales bacterium; assembly: GCA_035602335.1. Lineage (GTDB taxonomy): Bacteria > Pseudomonadota > Gammaproteobacteria > Burkholderiales > SG8-39 > SCGC-AG-212-J23. Next base: position 33,466 of record DATNMK010000068.1, on the reverse strand, counting down.
AGGCTGCTGAATACCGTGAAGCGCGCGCTGCGCAATCCCGAAATCGCCGCGGCGCCGCAGCTCGCGCTAAGCGCGCTGGGCCGCTCGACGGCGCTCGCCGACGCGAAGAAGCGCCTGGCGCAGCTGGCGCAGTCGGCAGCGCCGCTGATGCTGCGCGGCGAGCGCGGCATGCGGCCGGAGCTCTTCGCGCGGCTGCTGGTAGCGCCCGGCGCGCCGTTCCTCGCCGGCGCCGAGCTGCTGGCTGAGCCGCCCTCGGAGCTCCTCGGCAAGGCGGCGGGCGGAGTCCTGTTCGTCCCCGACCTCAGCCGTCTCGGGCGTCCGGAGCAGCGCAACCTCGAGTTCCTGTTGCCGCGCGCCGAGAAGCAGAAGGTGCGGCTGGTGTCTTTCTCGCCGGTCGATGTGCGCACCCTGGGGGAGAAGCACGACTTCGACGTCGAGCTGGGGACTCGCCTCGCCGAGCTGACGCTCAGGCTGCCGGCGCTGCGCGAGTTCGCGGAGGATGTACCGGATCTCGCTTCCCTCATGCTTGCGCAGCTCGTCGAGGCGCGCGCCTGTCCGCCGCGGCGGCTGGCGATTGCGGCCCTCAACGCGCTGCGCCATCACCCCTGGCTGGGTAACCTTGCCGAGCTGGAAAGCGTGGTCAAGGACCTCGCCTTCACGGCACTCGAGGAAGAGGTGCAGCTCGACGACGTCGAGCGGGCGTTCGCCGCGCGCGCGGCGCCTGGAGCGTTGCCCGAGGTGGCCTTCGATCGTCCCTATCGCGAGGCGCGCGAAGCATTCGAGAGGGTGTACTTCGAGCACCTCCTCGCCCGCGAGCATGGCAGCATGTCGCGCGTGGCCGAGCGCTCGGGGCTCGAGCGCACGCATCTTTATCGCAAGCTGAAAGCGCTCGGCCTGCCGGTCGGGCGGCGCGAGGAGAGCTGACTACCCCTTCACGCCGCTTGCTTCGCCTTTTTTTTCGCGCGGTGCGGCCGCTTCTTGCCGTAGCTGCTGCGGTAGATCTTGCCGCGCCGCGTACGTTTGTCGCCTTTACCCATGTAGCGGATTATAGCGGCGCCGGCGTCGCTTCCGGCTCGTAGGCGAGATAGGGTGCGAGCCATTTCTCGGCCTCGGCGACGCTCAGCCCGGCGCGGCGCGCATAGTCCTCGACCTGGTCGCGACCGATCTTGCCGACCGCAAAATAGCTTGATTGCGGATGCGAGAGATAGAACCCGGAGACCGACGCGGCCGGCAGCATGGCGAAAGACTCGGTGAGCCGCATATCGGCGTTGTGCTCCGCATCCAGTAGGCCGAAGAGCGGTCCCTTCGCGATGTGATCCGGGCAAGCCGGATAGCCGGGTGCAGGCCGTATGCCGCGATAGGCCTCGGCGAGCAGCTCGGCGGCCCCTAGCTTCTCGTCAGCCGCATAGCCCCAGAACTCGCGCCGCACGCGCTCGTGCAAGCGCTCCGCGAAGGCTTCCGCTAGGCGGTCGGCAAGCACCTTCAGCATGATCGCGGCGTAGTCGTCGTTCTTGGCTTCGAGCTCGGCCACGCGCCGCTCGATGCCCCCGGCGCTGACCGCGAAAGCGCCGACCCAGTCACGCACGCCGCTTTCCTTGGGCGCGACGAAGTCGGCAAGGCAGAGATTGTCCCGGCCGGTCGGCTTGTGGTTCTGCTGCCGCAGGTTGTGCCAGATCATCAGCACCTCGCGCCGGCGCTCGTCGCGGTAGATCTCGATGTCGTCGCCATTGACGCGCGCCGCGGGAAACAGGCCGAACACGCCGTTCGCCGTGACCCAGCTCTCGCTCACGATGTGCTGCAGGGTTTCTTGGGCCTCAGCGAACAGGTTGCGGGCTGCTTCGCCGACGACCGGGTCCTCGAGGATCTTCGGGTACGGACCCGAGAGCTCCCAGGCCTGAAAAAACGGCGTCCAGTCGATGTAGCCGACGAGCTCAGCCAGCGGATAGCGCTTCAGCACCGTGATGCCCGGCTTGTGCGGTACGGGCGGCCGGTAACCCTCCCAGTCGGTCTTGAGGCCGCGTCGGCGGGCCTCGTCGATCGGGTGCAGCGGCCCGGGCCCCTTCTTGTCGCGATGCACGGCGCGCAGCTTCTCGTAGTCGGCGCGCACCTGGGCGACGAAGGCGTCGCGACGGTCGGCGGAAAGTAGGCCCTGCACCACGGGGACGCTGCGGGAAGCGTCTGGAACGTAGACCACCGGCCCGGAATAGCTCGGCGCGATCTTCACGGCGGTGTGCGTGCGCGAGGTGGTTGCGCCGCCGATCAGCAAAGGCAGGCCGAGACCGGCGCGCTCCATCTCGCGCGCCACGTGCGCCATCTCCTCGAGCGACGGCGTAATGAGGCCCGAGAGCCCCACCGCGTCGGCTTTCTCGCGCTGCGCGGTGTCGATGATGGTCTGCGCCGGCACCATCACGCCGAGGTTCACGACGTCGTAGTTGTTGCACTGGAGCACGACGGCGACGATGTTCTTGCCGATGTCGTGGACGTCGCCCTTGACCGTCGCGATGACGATGCGGCCTTTCGAGCGCACGGGCTCACCGCTTTTTGCGCGCTCGGCGTCGATGTAAGGCACCAGGTGCGACACCGCCTGCTTCATCACCCGCGCCGATTTGACGACTTGTGGCAGGAACATCTTGCCGGCGGCAAACAGGTCGCCGACCACGTTCATGCCGTCCATCAACGGGCCCTCGATCACCTCGATCGGCCGGGGGTATTTGAGGCGCGCTTCCTCGGTGTCCGCGACGATGTGCGCGGAGACGCCGTTGACGAGCGCGTGCACCAGTCGCTCCTCGACCGTAGCGGCGCGCCAAGCCTCGTCCTTGGCGATTTCCCTGGCACCCGTCTTGACCGTGCTGGCGACCTCGATCAGGCGCTCGGTGGCATCCGGCCGCCGGTTGAAGATGATGTCCTCGACGCGCTCGCGCAGCTGCGGCTCGAGCTGCTCGTAGATGCCCAGCTGCCCGGCGTTGACGATGCCCATCGACATGCCGGCGCGGATGGCGTGGTACAGAAATGCCGTATGCATCGCCTCGCGCACGGCGTCGTTGCCGCGGAACGAGAACGAAAAGTTCGACACGCCGCCGGAGACCTTGACGTGCGGCAGGTTGGCACGCAACCAACGCACTGCCTCGATGTAGTCGATGCCGTAGCGGGCATGCTCTTCGAGTCCGGTGGCGACGGCGAAAATGTTCGGATCGAAAACGATGTCCTCGGGCGGAAAACCCGCGCGCTGCGTGAGGAGCTCATAAGCGCGCCGGCAGACAACGATACGGCGCTCGAGGGTGTCAGCCTGTCCCTTCTCGTCGAAGGCCATCACCACCACCGCGGCGCCGTACATGCGGCACAGGCGCGCCTGACGCAGGAACTCCGCCTCGCCCTCCTTCATCGAAATCGAGTTGACGATCGGCTTGCCCTGCACGCACTTGAGGCCGGCCTCGATCACGCTCCATTTCGAGCTGTCGATCATGAACGGCACGCGCGCGATGTCGGGCTCGGCAGCGGCGAGGCGCAGGAAGGTCGCCATCGCCTGCTCCGAGTCGAGCATCGCCTCGTCCATGTTGATGTCGATGACCTGCGCACCGTTCTCAACCTGCTGGCGCGCAACGACGAGCGCGCCCGCGTAGTCGCCGGCGAGCACCAGGCGCGCGAATGCCTTCGAGCCGGTGACGTTGGTGCGCTCGCCGACGTTGACGAACAGCGATTCGTCGCCGACGTTGAGCGGCTCGAGGCCGGCGAGGCGCAGCGCTCGCGGGCGCGTCGGGATCGTCCGCGCGGCGATGCCGCGCACCGCGTCGGCCATGGCGCGAATGTGCTCCGGCGTGGTGCCGCAGCAGCCGCCGACCAGGTTCAGCCAGCCACTTCTCGCCCAGTCGCCGATGTGGGCCGCCATCGCCTCGGGCGTGTCGTCGTACTCGCCGAAGGCGTTAGGCAGCCCGGCGTTCGGATGGCAGGAGACGCGCGTCTCGGCGATCGCTGACAGCTCTTCGACGTAGGGCCTGAGCTCCTTGGCACCGAGCGCGCAGTTGAGGCCCACGGCGATCGGCTGGGTGTGCCGCACCGAGTTGTAAAACGCCTCGGTGGTTTGGCCGGAAAGGGTCCGCCCCGATGCATCGGTGATCGTTCCCGAGATCATCACGGGGATGCGCAGGCCGTGGGCTTCGAAAGCCTGCTCGATCGCGACCAACGCCGCCTTGGCGTTCAGCGTGTCGAACACGGTCTCGACCAGGAGCAGGTCGACACGGCCCTCGAGCAGGCCCCCCACCGCCTCGCCGTAGGCGCCGACCAGCTCGTCGAAGCTTACCGCGCGGAAGCCCGGGTCGTTAACGTCGGGCGAGATCGAGGCGGTTTTGTTGGTCGGCCCGAGCACTCCGGCGACGAAGCGCAGGCGCTGGGGATTTTTGGACTCGGCTTCCTGTACTGCGTCCTTGGCGAGGCTCGCCGCGGCGCGGTTGAACTCGCGGGCGAGCTCCTGCATGCCGTAATCGGCCAGCGCGATCGCGGTCGAGTTGAAAGTATTCGTCTCGATGATGTCGGCGCCCGCCTGCAGATACTGCGCGTGGATGTCGCGCACCAGTGCCGGCTGAGTCAGCGACAGCAGATCGTTGTTGCCCTTGAGCTCGCGGCCCCAGTTGCGAAAGCGCTCGCCGCGGTAATCCTCTTCGGCGAGCCGCGCGCCCTGGATCATGGTGCCCATCGCACCGTCGAGCAAAAGGATGCGCTCGGCAAGCAGGGCTTCAAGCCTGGCGGCGTGCGGCGGAACGCTCATGCGGCTCCTGAAAAGCGAAAGGCCCGTTCAGATTTCGCAGAAACGGGCCCGGTCTCGGAGGTGGCGCGTCTCTTTAGCGGCATTTGTAGCGCGCCCGCAAGCTGAACATCAAATCGGCGCGTGCCGTCAGTCTCGCCGAGGGCTGCTGCCCTGTCAACCTTGCCTTGATAACATTCCCGCATGAGCCAACATGAGTTCCACTCGATCGTCGGGCGCTTCCCCTGCCAAGTGCACTGGGGGGACTGCGATCCGGCCGGCATCATCTTCTACCCCACCTATTTCCGCTGGATGGACGCTGCCAGCTGGGCTTTCATGGAATCCGCCGGTTACGGCCCGAAGCGCATGCGCGCGGAGCACCTCGCCATGCCGCTGGTGTCGGCGGAATGCCAGTTCCTCGCGCCGGCCGAGCACGGCGACCGCTGTGAAGTGCGCTCGCGCATTGCGCGTTTCGGCGGAAAGTCGTTCGTAGTCGCGCACGATATCGTGCGCGCCGACGGCACCGCGCTCGCCAAGGGCATGGAAACGCGCGTGTGGGGCCGATTCGCGGACGGCCCGGGCACGCCGATGAAGGGCGAACCGATCCCGGAGTCGCTTAAGGCGCTTTTCCTGGCGAAGTAGCGCAAGCCTCAGAAATCGAAGAATACTGTTTCGTTCTTGCCCTGCAGGATGATGTTCCACTCGAGCCCGCCCTTGGCGGTGTTCTTCGCGATCAGCGTGGCGCGGCGCGCGGGCGGAACCAGCTTGAGGACCGGGTCCTCGGTGTTGCTCTGCTCGTCGGGGAAGTAGATGCGGGTCGCGAGGTGCCTGAGCATCCCGCGCATGAAGACCGCCACGACGAGGTGCGGCGCCTGCAACGTTCCGCCCGGTCCGGGCACGCGGCCCGGCTTGATCGTGGTGAAGCGAAATGCGCCCTTGTCGTCGGTCGGGATGCGGCCGAAGCCCCGGAATCCCCGCTCGAGCGGTTTTGTCTGCGGGTCCTCGGCATGAGCGTACTTGCCGTGCGAATTCGCCTGCCAGATCTCGATCAGGCCGTCATTCACGCCGGCGCCGTCGCCATCGAGCAGCCGCCCTTCGATCGCCACGCGCTCGCCCTTTGCGCCGCGTGCCGCGATGTCGCGCGTGGTGAGCCAGTCGAGCCCGATATGGAGATACGGCCCTACCGTCTGGTTGGCGCTGGCGTACAGGCTCATCTCAGCGCTCCAGCGGCGTCGCGTCCCGCCCGCGCAGCACGATATCGAAGCGGTAGGCAAGGGCCCATTCCGGAACCGTGTTCTCCCAGTCGAACGCCGAGATCAGGCGAACGCGCGCCTTCTCATCGGCGACCGAGTTGTACATCGGGTCGTACTCGAGCAGCGGGTCGCCGGGAAAGTACATCTGCGTGACCATGCGTGTAAGGAACGCGGGGCCGAACAGCGAGAAATGGATGTGCGCCGGGCGCCAGGCGTTGTAGTGGTTGCGCCAGGGATACTCGCCCGGCCGGATGCTGATGAAGCGGTAGCGGCCTTCGGCGTCGGTCATGGTGCGTCCGGCGCCGGCGAAGTTGGGGTCGAGCGGCGCATCGTGCTGATCGGTGCGGTGCGGATAGCGCCCCGAAGAGTTGGCCTGCCAGATTTCGACCAGCGTATGCGGCACCGCCTTGGCGTTCTCGTCCAGCACACGCCCGCTCACGACGATGCGCTCGCCTATTGGCTCGCCCTTGTGCTGGCGCGTGAGATCGTTGTCGGTCGGCTTGATATCGTCGTAGCCGAAGACCGGCCCGGTCAGCTCGGAGAGGGTTTGCGGCGCCACGACGAGCGGCTGCGTCGGGCAGCGCTTCTGCGTCGACGCGTAGGGCGGATAGTTGTACTCCGGCTGAGTGCCCGGATGATAGCTGCGATAGCGCGGCAGCTCGCCGCGCTTAGTGCCGACTTTCTTGTTCATGGGCGTCCGGTTGCTTGGCAGGCTGCGCGCGATCGAAAGCCTCCAGTTTCATGCATTGGTCGAACACGCGCATCACCGTGGGGTAAGGCGCCAGGTCGCACTGGTAGCGTTTGGCGTTGAAGATCTGCGGGACCAGGCAGCAGTCCGCCATGGTTGCCGCATTGCCATGGCAGAACTTGCCGGTGCCCGGGGTCTGCGTCAGTTCGGCTTCGAGCTTCCCGAGGCCGTCGGCAATCCAGTGGCGGTACCAGGCATTTACCTGCTCTTCCCCCAGTTCCAGGTTTTTTCGCAGGTAATTGAGCGCGCGCAGGTTATTGAGGGGGTGGATCTCGCAGGCGATCAGCAGCGCCAGCGAGCGTACGCGAGCGCGGCCAAGAGCCTCTTTCGGCACGAGCGGCGGCTGCGGATGCTTCTCGTCGAGAAATTCGATGATCGCCAGCGACTGGGTGAGGCGCGTGCCATCATCGAGTTCGAGCGTCGGCACCAGCGCCTGGGGATTCACGCGGGCGTATTCCGGCTTACGGTGATCGCCCTTCGGCAAGCTCACAAATTGCGGTTCATACGCCAGCCCTTTCAGGCTGAGCGCGATGCGCACGCGGAAAGCGGCCGAGCTGCGAAAGAAGGTGTACAGCTTCACAACGCGGGCGCGATCGTCACCTTCAGCTCGCCGACGGCGTCAATGCCGGCATGCAGCTCGTCGCCCGGCTTGACGGGCCCCACCCCCGCCGGTGTGCCGGAATAGATGAGATCGCCGGGCTCAAGGGCGTAGAACTCCGAGAGATAGGCGATCTGCTCGGGCACCGACCAGATCATTTCGGCGAGATCGGCGCGTTGGCGCTGCTTGCCGTTTACCGTGAGCCAGATGGCGCCTTTCGCGGGATGTCCGACCTTCTTCGCCGCAGCGAGCGTGCTGCAAGGCGCCGCCTCGTCGAAGTCCTTGCCGAAATCCCACGGCCGCCCGTGGTCCTTGCCCCACTGTTGCAGGTCGCGGCGCGTCATGTCGAGGCCGACGGCATAGCCGAAGATGTGGTCGTTGGCCTTTCTCGCGTCGATGCGCCGTCCGCCCTTGGCGATCGCCACCACCATTTCAGTCTCGTAATGGTAGTTGGACGTCTTCGCCGGGTAATGCACGGCGCCGCCTCCCGGCACGAGAGAGTGCGCGCTTTTCAGAAAGAAGAACGGCTGCTCACGGCCGTCGCCGCCCATTTCCTTCTGGTGCTCGGCGTAGTTGCGCCCGACACAGAAGATGCGGCGCACCGGAAAGGTATCGGAGGAGCCCGCGATCGGCAGCGCCGGCGGGGTCCACAGGGAAATCGCGTAACTCATGCAAATCCTCGAAAAAGCGGGATTTTAGTCCTTGCGCGCCAGCTCGCGCGCCAGGATTTCGCGCAGCTTGTAGCGCTGCACCTTGCCCGTGGCGGTACGCGGCAACTCGGCGACGGCGCGGACCCATTTTGGCCGTTTGTGACGCGGCAGCCTCAGCTCGCAGGCCTCGGCCGCCGCCCGCAGCGCCGCGGCCGTGTCGCCGCGCGCGGTCACGAAGAGCGCCAGGCGATCGAGACCGTCCGCATCGGGCACCAGAACGCAGGCCGCCTCGGCGATCGCGGGCTCCAGCGCCGCGGCCTCCTCGAGTTCCCCCGGCTGCACCCATTGCCCGGCAATCTTGACCAGCTCGTCGGAGCGGCCCTGGTGCACGAAAAAACCGTCGACGTCGCGCATGAACACGTCCCGCGTGCAGAACCATCCGTCGCGAAACTGCTCGCGCGTCTGCTGCGGAAGATTGGCGTAGCCGCTCGCCTGCGCCGGGTGCTTCACCCAGAGCACGCCCTGCGCATCGAGGCGGACCGCGACTCCGGCGAGCGGCTTGCCGGTGCGCGTGCCATCCGAGGTCCCGGGCGGCGTAGTCATGCAGGGAGAGAAGGTCTCCGACATGCCGTAGAGATTGAGAAGCTCGCCGCCAACCGCCCGTTTCCAGTGCTCGACGAGTTGCGGCGAAAGCCGCTCGCCGCCGGCAACGAAGCGGCGTACCGACCGGAACGGAGCGAGGCGCGCCGCCGGCTCGGCTAGCAGCCGCCGATAAACCGTCGGCACGCTGAACAGCGCCGCCGGCTGGTGGCGCGCGACGAGCTCGATCACTGCTTCGGTGTCCGGCCAGTCGGCGAACAGGATCGAGGTGGCGCCCAGCGCCAGCGTGCCGAGCAGCGCGTGCTCCAGTCCGTAGGCAAAAAAAAGTTTCGACGTGGTGAAGACGCGCTCGCCCGCGCCGATGCCGAATTCCCGGAATGCCTGCCCAAGCGAGAGAAATGCCTTGTGAGAATGGAGAATGCCCTTGGGTTGACCTGTGGTACCGGAGGTATACAAACCGAATGCAGGGGCCTCGGGTAAAGCATCGAAGGCGGATGCCTGTTTTGCGTTGCGGCAGCGCTCCTGCCACGCTGCAGCGAGCCGTCCTTCGCGCGCAAGCTCTGCAGTGAGATCCGGGCGCACCGCCGCGAACACATCCTCGACGATGACAAGACGTGCTCCGCTGTCGCGCAGGATGTGGCGGTAGTCAGCCTCGGAAATCTTGTTGTTGAGCGCGATCGCGACGCTGCCTGCGTATACCGCACCGAGCCAGGCGGCGGCGAAGTCAGGCGTGTCCCGCATGAGGAGCAGCACGCGATCTCCGGGGCGCACGCCGTACGAGGCGAGCGCGCCCGCCGCGCGTCTCAGGCGTGCGGCAAGCTCTGAGAAGGTGACCCGCTCCTCGCCGCAGAGCAGCGCAATACGCGCGCCATGGCGCGCAAGGGGCGCGTCATCGAACAGGAGTTGGGCGGCGTTCAAGCGGCGAGCGGCACTTCGGGCAGCTTGAGGCCGAGCTTGTCGACCGCGTCCTTGGCCCGCGCCATGTAGTCGTCGCGCATCTCCTCGTTCCTACGCATCTTGATGCTGTACTTGCGGAAGGTGGCGTTGTTCTTCGAGCCGCTCGAGCCGAAGAAGCGCGGCGCGCCGGGGTAGAAGCGGTTGACCGCATCCTGAACGCGCGCTTTTCCTTCAGGCGTCTCGCACAGGTCGCCACAGAAGTCCAGCCCGAACTGGGCGTGAAAGCGCTCTTCCGGCATGGTAATGCGCGCCACATTGCGCAGCGGCAGATACGAGCAGTGCAGCAGGTCCTCCACCTGCAGGATTTCGGCGAGGTCGCCGAGCATCTTGATGACGCAGAACTCCTCCCAGGTCTGCAGCGGAAAGTCGAAGATGTTGAGCGGCCGCTTCTTGTCGGGCCGCATTTCGGCGGGGCTGACGCCGATCTGGTCGGCGAGCTCCTTGAAGCGCACGTGGTGGTGGTACTCCTCCATCGCGACACGGCAGGTGAGCCACTTTGCATAGGGCGTGGGCGCGAGCGCGATGGCCGGCTCGTCGAATACCTGCGCGCCGTACAACTCGTTGAGCGCATGGCTGCGGATGATTTTCCTCACCGCCTCCTGGTATTCGGCGGGCTGGTGATGGAAATCGTCGGCGGTCTTTACTTCGGGGTACTTGGACACGTCGTGCTCCTCACAGAATGGGGTCGCCGGAAAACGCCTCCAGGTCGGTGACCAGATCGGCAAAGCCCGGCTCGAGCGCCTTGGTGGCGGCGCCGAAGCCGGCGAGATCGAATCCGCCGTGAGGCTGCAGCAGACGCTGCACCGGGCGCGGCTGCGAGAACACGAAGATCTCGCGGCCACGCGCGCCGAACAGCTGGCCGCTGACGTTTGCGGCCGCATCGCTCGAAAGAAAACTCACCAGGCGCGCCACATACAACGCCGGAACCTTGAGCGCTTTCTCCTTGTAGGCCGCCTGCGCCTCGTTCGCCGGCTTGATGCTCTCGGTGACGCGGGTCGAGGCAAACGGCGCGATCGCGTTACAACGGATGCGCGAGCGCGCGAGGTCATGCGCCACGACCCGCGTGAGGCCGATGAGCCCCGCCTTTGCCGCCGCGTAGGCGGCCTGGCCGAAGTTGCCGTAGAAGCCGGCGGTGGACACGATGTTGACGATGGTGCCCGGGGCACGGCCAGACTTCACCTGCTCGCGCATCACCGGAGTGGCGGCGGCGAGCAGCCGGTAGGCGCCGGTGAGGTTGGTGCGCAGCACAGCGTCCCAGGCCGCCGCATCGGCTTTGAAGATGAAGGCGTCGCGAATGATTGCGGCGTTGTTGACAACGATGTCGACGCCGCCGAAGCGCTGCTGCGCGAGGCCTACGGCCCGCTGCGCGGTCTCGGGTTCCGCGATGTCGCCGCATAGCGCGACGGTACCCTCCATGCGCGCCGCGACTTGCTCAGCGAGGCGCGGCTCGAGCGGTTCGCCGGAAATCGAGACGCCGGGATCGACGATGACGACCTTCGCGCCGTGATGGCGCAGGTCCTCGACGATGGCGAGGCCGATGCCGCGCGCGCCGCCGGTGACGATCGCAATGCGGTTCCCGAGGTCCATGCTCAGAGCTGATTGTAGAAGGCGTCGGCGTGGATCTGGCGCGGGGCGAGGCCGCGCGCCGCGAGCAGCGCCGTCACCGCCTCGACCATCACCGGCGGGCCTGCCAGGTATGCCATCAGGTTGTCGGTGCCGTCCCAGTCCGCGGCAACGGTTTCATGCACCAGGCCATAGCGCCGCCCGCTGTCCCCCTTTTGTTCGGACAGCACGACGTGATACTTGAAGTTGGAATGGCGCGCGGCAAGATCCCTCAGCAATGCTTCGTGGTACAGGTCGCGTTCGCTGCGCACGCCGAAATAGAGCGTCACTGGCTCGGCGCAGCCTTGCGCAAGCAGCGTGCACGCGATCGACTGGATCGGCGCCAATCCCGAGCCGCCGGCGATGAGAAGCACAGGGCCGGCGTGGCGCTCGCGCAGGTACGCAACGCCAAGCGGTCCGGACACCTTCACCTCGTCGCCGGCGTTCAGCTGCGCGGCGACGTAGCTGCTGGTGCGCCCGCCCGGCATGTGGCGCACGTGGAACACGAGCTCGGGCTCGTCCGGGGTGTTGGCCATCGAATAATGCCGCGACAGGCCCGGTGCGAACTCGAGCTGTGCATATTGCCCGGCTGAAAAGCTGAACGGGCCGCCTGCCTCGATCGCCAGTCTTAAGCCGCGGATGTCGTGAGTAAGCTCTTCGAGCTGCACCACCCGGCAGCGCATAACGCGCGACGGGTGCATCACCAGATCCTCGGCGTCGATGCGACGAATTACGGCGTCGTCCCAAACCTGGGTGCGGCAGGCGAGGATGATGCCTTTCGCGCGCTCCTCCGGCGCGAGCGCATGCTCGGAGTGCTCGAGCTCGAGGATGTCGCCCGAGACGAGCTCGCATTTGCAGGTGCCGCAGTTGCCGGCCTGGCACGAGAACGGGAAGGCGACGCCGGCGCGCAGCAGCGATTCCAGCATCGTGTCGCCGGCCCGCACCGGCACCGGCTCGCCGTGGCCTTCGAGAGTGATTTGCATGGCGCGTAGCGGCAGACTACGATGGTATCAATAGTTTGGGGCCCAAACAAAATGACCTGGGATCGCGGCGGGCTCAAGCCCGGCATGCTGCCGGGGCTGCTGGGCTACCGCCTGCGCCTTGCGCAGCAGGCGGTATTCCGCGACTTCGCCGACAGCGTCTCGGACCTGTCCCCCGGACGCGCCGGGATGCTGCTGCTGATCGACGCCAACCCCGGAGTGACGCAGAGCCGTCTCGCGCACGCGGTGGGCATCGACCGCTCCACCATGGTCGGCGTCGTGGATGCGCTCGAAGGGCGCGGGTTGATCGAGCGGCGCCGCGGCGAGGACCGACGCACCAACGGACTATGGCTCACTCGCTCGGGGCGCACGCTGGTGGCCCGGCTTAAGCGCCGCATCGAGGTGCACGAGCGTCGCGTCGCCGCTCGGCTCAGCGCCGGCGAACGGGCCCAGCTTCTCGCCCTGCTGGAGAAACTTTCCGCATAGAAAGAAAAAGGGCGCCGAAGCGCCCTTTTTCTTGATGATGCAAGTGACTGCTTACATGCGGTAGGCCGCCTCGCCGTGCGAGGTGGTGTGATCAGTAGTTGTAGGCCTTTTCGCCGTGATCGGCGAGGTCGAGGCCCTCTTCCTGTGCTTCATCGCTGGCGCGGATGCCGATCGTGAACTTCAGGAGCAGCAAGATGACGAAGGCGACGCCTCCCGACCAGACCAATGTGATGCCGATGTCCCAGAGCTGCGAAATGATCTGCGCCATGGCGTCAAAGTCACCCACCTTGTTGGCGACGTAGTCGTAGACGCCGGTGCCGCCGAACTTCGGATTAACGAACGTGCCGGTGCCCAGGGAGCCGATCATCCCGCCGATGCAGTGCACGCCGAAGGTATCGAGCGAGTCGTCGTAGCCCAGCCATGCCTTGACCTTCGTCACGGCGAAGAAGCAGAGCACGCCGGCGATGGCGCAGGTAACAAAGGCCCCCACCGGTCCGACATAACCGGCCGCTGGCGTGATTGCCACCAGACCCGCGACGATCCCTGAGCAGATGCCCAGGAGGCTCGGTTTACCCTTGACTATCCACTCGGTGAGCGCCCAGGCAATACCGGCAGTGGCGGTGCCGAACAACGTATTGAAGAACGCAATTCCGGCGCCGCCGTTGGCTTCCAGGGCCGAGCCCGCGTTGAAGCCGAACCAGCCCATCCACAGCATGCCGGTGCCGATCGCGGTCATCATGACGCTGTGCGGAGCCATTTGCACCTTGCCGTAGCCGTTACGCCTGCCGAGCATCAGCGCACATACCAGCGCCGCGATGCCGGAGTTGACGTGCACTACGGTGCCGCCGGCGAAGTCGAGCGCACCCTTCTGGAAGATGAAGCCGGCATGGCTGTTCGCCACCTCCGCCGCTTTCGCGGTCGTATAAGCATCCGGGCCATCCCAATACCAGACCATATGCGCGACAGGCAGGTACGCGAAGGTGAACCACAAGATGCTGAACAGGATCATCGCGGAGAACTTGAAGCGCTCCGCGAAGCCGCCGGTGATCAGCGCGACTGTAATCGCGGCGAAGGTCAGCTGGAACATGCAGTACACGAAATCCGGCAGGTATTGTCCCTTGCTGAAGGTCGCGGCGACCGCGGTGGCCGGGTCTTCGCCGAGCATAAACAGCTTGTCCAACGAGCCCCAGAACGGGTTGCTGCCGGCGGTGAACGCGACGCTGTAGCCGTAGATCACCCAGAGCACGGCGACGACGCAGAAGATGGAAAAGCTTTGCATCGCCGTCGACAGCGCGTTTTTCGTGCGAGCCATCCCTGCGTAGAACAGCGCGAGACCCGGTACGGTCATCAGCAGCACGAACGCCGTCGAGGTCATCATCCAGGCAACATCGCCTTTGTTGCAGTCGAACCCCTTGTCGCCGCATTTCGGCGCGGCGGCCGGCGCTGCCGCAGGCGCTTCCGCGGCAGGCTTCGCCTCGGCGCCCGGAGCGGGCGGCTTGTCCTGCGCGAACGCGGAGCTCGCCACAGCGACAAATGCGGCGATCGATCCGAGCAGCGCCAACCGTGCTAGCAAATTCTTCATGTCGTTTCTCCCCTAGAGCGCCGCCGCATCGGTCTCGCCGGTGCGGATGCGGATGACTTTTTCAAGATCGAAGACGAAGATCTTGCCGTCGCCGATCTTGCCGGTGTTGGCCGACTTCTCGATCGCCTCGATCACCTGCTCGAGCATTTCGTTCTTGATCGCGGCTTCGATCTTCACCTTGGGCAGGAAATCGACGACGTACTCCGCGCCGCGGTAGAGCTCGGTGTGCCCCTTCTGCCGGCCGAAGCCCTTCACCTCGGTCACGGTGATCCCCTGCACGCCGATCGTCGACAGCGCTTCGCGCACCTCGTCGAGCTTGAACGGCTTGATGATTGCGGTAACTAATTTCATCCTGTTCTCCCGGAGCCGGCGGGCAGTGCCCGCCGGGCCCAAAGCGTTGTCAGAACGTCTTGCCGATCGAAAGCAGCAGGGTTGCTTTCCCGGCGTCTTTCGACTCCGTGCCGCTGGTGTTCCCGAAGTTGTAGAACTCCCCGGATTTGCCCTTGGCATTTGTGTCGACGTAGGCGGCGCCAAGCACCCAGCCGCTGATGTCCTTCGTCACGCCGATTTTCCAATCGGTGTAGTCGGCGTTGCTCATGCCCTTGAACTTCAGGTGGCCGACGTGACCGTTCGCGCCCCAGCCGTTGCCCAGATCGTAGTTGCCGGAGAAGTCGACGTAATACGTATTCTTGGTTCCCGGGGTACTGAAGTAGTCATCGATCGAGTCGAAGAACTTGAGCGATAGCCACTTCCAGCTCCCGCCGATGTAGATCTCCTTGTTGTCCACCTTGCCCGAATGGATCGCCAAGGTCTTGTTGTTTTGCACAAGCGGGAAGGTCGTCGGTCCCGCCTTGGTGCCCGGGTAGTAGTAATAGATAAAGCCGACGTCGAGGCCGAGATCGCCAAAGGCCTTTTTGTAACCGCCGTAGAAATCCATTTCGATGTTGCCGCCGGGAAAGCCTGCGCCTTGGCTGACGTTGGAGTTCCAGTTGCCGGCGTAGAGGCCGCTGGCGTGGGCGTAGTCGAATCCGCCCTGGAAGGCCGGCTTCTGAAACGTTTGCGAAATGCCGCGGAACCGGTAGTCGGTGATCAGCGTGGCGTTTCCGGTGAGCGGTGACGGGGCGGCCGCTTGGGCAGCCGCGAGGCCCGGCACTAGTAAGGCGGCGGCGACTGACAATGAAAGAATGGACTTGCGCATCGAAACTCCCCTCGGTCGTTGGTAGAAAAGAATTGCTCCCCGACACTTAGCATCTCCTGTGCCAGATGTTTTTCTCTTGTCTATTAACGGGTTGCAAAGTGGGGGGATGGGTGGCGCCCAAAGATAGTGCACGCCGACTCGCCGGCCGCCCGAAACTGGTGCGCAGTGCGGTGATACCTTCAACCCATGATCGATAGGAGCCTGTTCGACGAACTGAACGAGCGGATCGGCGAGGCGCTGCGCAATTCGCCGGCGCAGGACATCGAGCGCAACCTGCGGGCGCTGCTCGCGGCATGGCTCGATCGGCTCGACTTGGTTCTGCGCGAGGATTTCGAGGTGCAGAAAAAGCTCCTCGAGCGCGCGCAGGCGAAGCTCGCGGAGCTCGAGCGGCGCATCGGCGAGCTCGAATCGCGCGCCCAAGGCAAGCGTTCCGGGTAAACCACGCTGCACCACGCCGCGTTGCTCGCGTGGGGAATTCACATGACCGTCGCCACGGTAGCGAGCCGCGCGCTCGCGGGTATCGACGCGCCCGAGGTGACCGTCGAGGTGCATCTCGGGCCGGGGCTTCCCGCGTTCCATATCGTCGGCCTGCCTGACGCGGAAGTTCGCGAAGCCCGCGATCGCGTGCGCGCGGCGCTCAACCATGCGCACTTCGAATTCCCGGCGCGCCGCATCACGGTGAATCTAGCGCCCGCGGAGCTGCCCAAGGATTCGAGCCGCTTTGACCTGCCGATCGCGCTCGGCATTCTGGCGGCCAGCGGGCAGCTCGACGCCGATGCGCTCGCCGGGCATGAGTTTGCGGGCGAGCTCTCGCTCACGGGCGAGCTGCGCGCGGTACGCGGTGCTCTCGCCATGGCGCTTTCGGCTCGCAGCGCCGGCCGTGCTTTCGTGTTGCCGGAGGGAAATGCGCCCCAGGCAGCGCTCGCCGAGGGCGCGCGCATTCTGCCGGCGCGCACGCTTCTTGAGGTGGTCGCCCATCTGGCAAGCGAAGCGCCGCTTGCCCAATACGCCGAGGGGGCGCGCGCCATACCGCCCGCCTACGCCGACTTCGCCGACGTTAAGGGCCAGCAGCAGGTCAAGCGCGCGCTGGAGGTCGCGGCCGCCGGTGGCCATAGTGTCCTGATGGTCGGGCCGCCGGGCACCGGCAAATCGATGCTCGCGGCGCGGTTTCCGGGCATCCTGCCGCCCCTGTCGGAGGCCGAGGCGCTCGAAGTCGCGGCGATCCACTCGGTGTCGAGTAAGGGATTCGACGTGGTGCACTGGGGCGAGCGGCCGTTTCGCGCGCCGCATCACAGCGCTTCGGCGGCCGCCCTGGTCGGCGGTGGCAATCTGCCGCGGCCCGGCGAAATCTCGCTCGCGCACCACGGCGTTCTGTTCCTCGATGAGCTGCCGGAATTCGACCGCGATGTTCTGGAAGCCTTGCGCGAGCCGCTCGAATCCGGCCGCGTCTCAATCGCGCGTGCGGCGCGCCAGGCGGAGTTTCCGGCGCGTTTTCAGCTCGTCGCCGCTATGAACCCCTGCCCCTGCGGACATTGCGGCGACCGAACCGGCCGCTGCCGCTGCACGCCCGAACGCATCGCACGCTACCGCGGACGCGTGTCCGGACCGCTTGCCGATCGCATCGACATCAAGCTTGAAGTGCCCGCGCCGCGCGAAGCAGAGCTAGTGGCGCCGGTGCCGGGCGAGGCGTCGTGCGCCATCCGCGGCCGGGTCGTACAGGCGCGCGAGATGCAGCTCGCACGCCAACATAAGCCCAACGCGCTCCTCGGCACACGCGAGATCGACCGTCATTGCGCCACCAACCGCGACGGCGACCAGATCTTGCGCCATGCGCTAGCCCGGCTGCTCCTCTCGGCGCGCGCCTATCACCGGGTGCTGCGTATCGCGCGCACCATCGCCGATCTCGGGGCCACCTCCGCCATCACCGCCGAGCACATCGCCGAAGCGATACAGTATCGCCGTCTCGACGCGAGCTTCTGACGCGGTATGGCGACCTATGCGATTGGCGACGTCCAGGGCTGTTATGACGAGCTGCGAGAGTTGCTCGACCGCATCGGGTTCGAGCGTACGCGCGACCGTCTTTGGTTCGTCGGTGACCTGGTCAATCGCGGCCCCAAATCGCTCGACGTACTGCGCTTCGTGCGCGAACTCGGCAAGCGCGCGATCACGGTGCTAGGCAACCACGATCTCCATTTGGTGACGCAGCATGAAAGCTTTGAGCGGCGACGCAAGGACGACACTTTCGACGACGTCCTCGGGGCACCGGATGCCCGCGAGCTCGTCGATTGGCTGCGCGCGCGCCAGATGATGCACGCGGAGGGCCGCTACGCCATGGTGCATGCCGGCCTTCTCCCCCAATGGACGGTCCACAAGGCATTGGCTTTGGCCGGAGAGGTGGAGGCGGCGCTGAACGCGCCGAATTACCGCGAGTTCCTCGCCAACCTGTATGGCAGCGAGCCCGACCAATGGAACGATGCCCTCGCCGGCTGGGACCGGCTCAGGGTCATCGTCAATGCGATGACGCGGCTGCGATTCTGCACTCGCGAAGGGCGCATGGACTTTCGTGCGAAGGGCGCGACGCCGCCAGCCGGCTATCTCGCCTGGTACGAAACGAGACCCAAAGAAGAGGAAACGATCGTCTGCGGGCACTGGTCGGCGCTCGGCCTGAAAATCACCGAACGTGTTGCGGCGCTCGACAGCGGCTGCGTGTGGGGCGGGCGGCTCACCGCGCTGCGGCTGGAGGACCGGGCGCTCTATCAGATACCATGCCCCGGCTATCAGTCCGCAGGAGGAGAAGAATGAGCGATTGCGTCTTTTGCCGGATCGTCGCGAAGCAGATCCCCGCGACGGTGGTGCACGAGGATGCCGACACGCTGGCCTTCATGGACATCGGGCAGGTGAATCCCGGGCACGTGCTGGTGGCGCTCAAAACGCACGCCGACAACCTGTTTGCGCTCGAGGACGCGCAGGCGGCGGCGGTTTTCCGCGCCTGTGCACGGGTGGCACGCGCCATCCGGGAGGCGTTTGCCCCGCAAGGCTTGTCGGTCTATCAGGCGAACGGCAAGGCGGCCGGACAGACCGTGATGCACCTGCACGTGCACCTTGTGCCGCGGCACGAGAACGACGGGATGAATCTCACCTGGCCGGTTAAAAATCCGCCGCGTGAGAAGCTCGAGGAATACGCGGCGAAGATCCGCCAGAAGCTGCGTTAGGGTGTCACGCGGGTAACGCCCCCCGAGGTGAGCAGGCGCACGCGCTGTCCCGGGGTGAAGCTCTCGTCGGCCTCCTGGACGATGGCGCGCAGCTCGCCGCTGTCGAGCTTGACGGTGATCTCCAGGGCGTCCTTGCTGGTCATCTTCTCTTCGATGGTATTGCCCGCCACACCGCCCGCGACACCGCCGAGCACCGTGGCCACTGCCGATCCCTTGCCGTGCCCGACCCCGCTGCCGGTCACCCCCCCGACCACACCGCCTGCGGCCCCGCCGATGCCCGACTGGCCGCCCTGGATCGTCACTTTGCGCACCGAGTCGACGGTGGCGAAACGCACCAGCTGCTCGCGCCCGGCTTCGTGCTTGGCGTAGACATTGGCCGATTCATGCGTGGCGCACCCCCCGAGAGCTGCCGCCGCTGCTGCCATAAGAAGCATCGTTTTCATCGTCTTATCCTTTCCACGGTGAATAGCCGAAGGCGCGGCGAAATCTCGCCTCGATTTCTTCGCGCGTCGGTGCGTGGTTCTGGGCGCCGCGTTGCGCGATCTTGATGGCCCCCATCACGGCCCCTAGTTTACCGGTGCTCGGCCAGTCCCACCCGTGCGCGATGCCATAGAGCAGTCCGGCGCGGTACGCGTCGCCGCAGCCCGTCGGGTCCGCCAGGGCCTCTGCTTGAACGCATGGAATCTCGTGACGTTGACCGCCGGCGAGGATGACCGACCCCTTCGCGCCCAGGGTGAAAACCAGAGCTTTGGCACTGCGGGCAATGTCCTCCAGGCTGCGTCCGGTCTTTTCCTCGAGCAGCTTTCCCTCGTAGTCGTTCACCGCGACGTAATGGGCAAAGCCCAGAAACTCCGCCAGCTCCTCGGCCGAAAACATCGGCAGCCCCTGGCCGGGGTCGAACAGCACCGGGACACCCTGCTGCCGGCACTCGCGCGCGTGCTGCTGCATGCCGTG
Organism: Burkholderiales bacterium; assembly: GCA_035602335.1. GTDB lineage: Bacteria > Pseudomonadota > Gammaproteobacteria > Burkholderiales > SG8-39 > SCGC-AG-212-J23. The sequence goes on along the minus strand of DATNMK010000068.1, from coordinate 13,908 downwards.
CTTGCCATCCGGCGCGATGATTGCCAGCCCCGCCTGCAGCTCTCGCCCGACGTGATTTTCGTGTGAATGGTTCATCGCCCCCGGATGGAAAGCGGTGATCTGATTGTCGTCGAGATCCGTGGTGATGAATGCCTGAGCGGTGAATTGCCCGCGGATGCGCTTGAACAGCGCCGTATCGATGCCGAGCCCATCGAAGCGATCGACATAAGGCTGGATGTCCTCTCCGACGGTAGCCATCACCAGCGGATCTTCGCCGAGCAGCCGCAGGTTATACGCGATGTTTCCTGCCGTGCCGCCGTATTCCCGGCGCATCTCCGGAGTGAGGAAGCACACGTTCAGGATATGCAGCTGGTCGGGCATCAGATGGTTGCGGAAGCGGTCCGGGAACACCATGATGGTGTCGTACGCAATCGAACCGGTGACGAGGATTTTCATTCGCTGCAGTCAGCGCGATGGAGACACAGGCGGTAGCCCTTCGGCCGCACGCTGCTGGTATCGAGATAAAGCGTTAAAGACTCTTCGCCGCCGGCTTCCATGCCTTGCGCGATGCGTTGAGCTGAGCGCACGCCGCGGAGATACTCGAGCGGGAACAGCACGCGGCGCAGCACCGGGCGCTGCTTCTCGTCGGTGAAGGTCAATTCCATAGCCGGGTATTGCTGCGGGAAGCGGGCGCGATTGCGCAGCACGGCGTGGAGCACTACCAGGCTTTCGCGCCGCCCATCGGCATGGATCTCCGATGATTCGATGCTGATCAACTTCGGCCGTCTTGGCAGCGGCACGTCGCAGCCGAGCGCGCGGCAAGCTGTCTCGAGCGCGGGGCGCGATTCGGGAAAGAACTCGGTGATTTCGGTGCGCGAGCGGTAGCTTTGCCAGACCAGCAGCGCAAACGCGATGAATGCCAGCAGACCCCAAAGCAGCCTGCGGCGCACCGGTTGCTCGCGCGCCATGAAAGGCGGCGGCGCTTCATCCTTCGCCGCTTTGGGCGGTGGCGCCTGCGGCCGGCGCGACGGGTCGAAGAGTCCCAGTTGCGGCGAGGGCTCGAGCACCAGCGGCCCGGCGCCCTCCTCCAGCAAACCGGCAATGCCGTCAAACACCGTGCCGCACTTCCCGCAGCGCACTTTGCCGCCGCGCGCGGCGAGTTGCGTGCGATGGACGCGAAACGCGGTCCCGCACGTCGCGCAGCGGGTAACGAGGCTCATTTGCGAACGCCCTCGATGAGCGCCCAGCCCTCCTCGAGCGAAGAGATGCCGATTTCGAACCCGGGGGCATAAGCAGCCGCGGCCTCAAGCGCCTGCGACTCGAGCACCCCCGCGAGCGCGATGCGGCCGCGCGGCGCGGTGCGTGCGGTGAGCAATGGCGCGAGCATGATGAGCGGTTGGGCGAGGATGTTGGATACCACCACGTTGTAGAGTGCCGGTGCCAGCGCGCCGGGCAGCGCCGCGCGGACCGGCGCGCCGTTCGCGCGTGCGTTCGCTGCGGTGGCATCGAGCGCTTGCGGATCGATATCGACTGCGTCGACGCGCGCCGCGCCGAGCTTTGCCGCGGCGATCGCCAATATACCCGACCCGCAACCGTAGTCGAGAACGTCTTCGCCACCCTGCACTTCGCGTTCGAGAAAGCGCAGCACGAGCCGCGTCGTGGGGTGGCTACCGGTGCCGAAGGCAAGCCCGGGATCAAGCCGGATTACCGCGCGGCCATCCGCAGGTGCCGCGTGCCAGCTCGGGCCGATCCAGAGGCGCGCGCCGATCTCGAGCGGCGCGAATTGCGCCTGGCTGCCGCGCACCCAATCCTGGTCCTCGACCTGTTCGACGCGAAACTCCGGTGCGCGCTCGAGTCCGGCCGCGGTGGCGGCGTCGCGCACCAGTGCGCCGGCATCGGCGTGCATCCCAAGCAGCGCTCCCACCGCTTGCTGCGCGCCTTGCGGATTCTCGAGCGACACCGACTGCGCACCCGCGTCGAGGAGCGCCTGCGTGAAGCGCTCGGCCGCGTCCGCGTCGACTTGCAGCGTGAGCGCGAGCCAAGGCATCACTTCTTCTTTTTCTGCTCCTGGACCAGCTTCTGCTCGAGATAGTGGATCGACACGGCGCCGCGCAGGACGCGGATGTCGTTCAGCATTTCACGATGCAGCGGGATATTGGTCTGGATACCCTCCACAACCATCTCCGAGAGCGCGACGCGCATGCGGCCGAGGGCCTGCTCGCGGTTGGCGCCGTAGGCGATCACCTTGCCGATCATCGAGTCGTAGTTGGACGGCACGCTGTAGCCCTGGTAGATGTGGGAGTCGACCCGGATTCCCGGGCCACCGGGCGGGTGGTAGGACGTGATCTTTCCCGGCGAAGGAGTGAAGCGGTACGGATCCTCGGCGTTGATGCGGCACTCGATGGCATGACCGCGCAGCTCGATGTCCTTCTGCCTGACGCGCAGCTTCTCGCCGGCGGCAATGTGAATCTGCTCCTGCACCAGGTCGATGCCCGTGATCATCTCGGTCACCGGGTGCTCGACCTGGATGCGCGTGTTCATCTCGATGAAATAGAACTCGCCCTCCTCGTACAGGAACTCGAACGTGCCGGCGCCGCGGTAGCCGATCTTGCGGCAGGCTTCGACGCATCGCTCGCCGATCTTGTCGCGCAGCTTGGCCGGCAGGTCGGGCGCGGGCGCCTCTTCCATCACCTTCTGGTGCCGGCGCTGCAGCGAGCAGTCGCGCTCTCCCAAGTGGACCGCGTTCTTATGTGCGTCGGCCAACACCTGGATCTCGATGTGGCGCGGATGCTCGAGGTATTTCTCGAGATATACGGAGGGGTTGGCGAACGCCGCCTGTGCCTCCGCGCGCGTCATGCTGACCGCGTTGAGCAGCGCCGCCTCGGTATGCACGACGCGCATGCCGCGTCCGCCGCCGCCGCCGGCCGCCTTGATGATCACCGGGTAGCCGACCTTGCGTGCGACGCGCACGATTTCCTTCGCATCCTCGGGCAGCGCTCCGTCGGAGCCCGGCACCGTGGGCACCCCGGCTTTCGACATGGCCTGCTTGGCGCTGACTTTGTCGCCCATCAACCGGATATTTTCGGGGCGGGGGCCAATGAAGACGAAACCCGAACGCTCGACCTTTTCCGCGAAATCGGCGTTCTCGGACAAGAACCCGTACCCCGGATGGATCGCCTCGGCGTCGGTGACCTCGGCCGCGCTAATGATCGACGGAATGTTCAAGTAGCTGGCAGCCGCCGGCGGCGGACCGATGCAAACCGATTCGTCGGCCAGCTTGACGTATTTGGCCTCCGTGTCGGCCTCCGAGTGCACGACCACGGTGCGGATGCCCATCTCGCGGCAGGCGCGCTGGATACGCAGCGCGATCTCGCCGCGGTTGGCAATCAGGATTTTCTCGAACATCCTAGCCGAGGATGAACAGTGGCTGCCCGTACTCCACCGGCTGGCCGTTTTCGACCAGCACCGCTTTCACCACGCCGGAAGCGTCGGCCTCGATCTCGTTCATCAGCTTCATCGCCTCAATGATGCAGATCGTCTGGCCCTCCTTGATGGCCTGGCCGACTTCGACGAAGGGCTTGGCGTCGGGCGACGGCGAACGGTAGAAGGTTCCCACCATGGGGGCCTTCACCACGTGGCCCTCCTGACCGGGCTCGGGCTCGGCCACCGGCGGCGCGGCCGGAGCTGGCGCAGGACGCGGCTCCGCAGGCGGTGCGGCCGTGGCTAAGCCGAGCGCCGCGGCCGAGGCCGGCGTGATGCTGGCCGCCCCGCCCTTCACGATCTTCACCTTCTCCTCGCCCTCGGTGATCTCCAGCTCCGCGATCCCGGACTCCTGCACGAGGTCGATCAGCTTTTTCAGCTTGCGCAGATCCATAGCTTCCTCCCTCGGAGCACCGGCTCAGCTCCGGGCGTTGGCGTTTTCCTGATTTTCGGTATTTTTCGCGGGAGAACGCCGCATTTTAGCGCAGGAGGCGCTCGACCACCCCCTCGAGTCCTGCCCGGGTAAACGCCCCGAGTCGCCGGTGCGCCACGGCGCCCAGGCGGTCTAGCACCACGGTATAGGGGAGCGCCCCAGGTTCGTTGCCGAGGCGGCGCATTAAATCTAGCGCCCCCATGCCGGTTACCAGCACGGGATAAGTGATGTGGTAGCTTTTGACGAATTCATGGACTTTTAGTCGATGATCGATGCCGATGCCTACAATTTCGATGCCTTTAGCGGCAAATTTTTCCCGTACGGCAACCAATACGGGGATCTCTTCCCGGCAGGGAGCGCACCAGGTTGCCCAGAAGTTGGAGACCAGCACCCGGCCTTGCCACTCCCGCAAGCTGCGCCTGGCGCCGGAAACGTCTTCAAACGGCGCCGTGAGCAATTCCGCCGCTCCAATTTGGCTTTGCAGGGCCAGTGCGCCGACCAAGGCCCCGGCCACGGCGGCTCCGGCGCCGATCGCGCCGAGGATCAGGACCTCACGTCTGGCCGGCGCCATCGCGCAGGAGCGCCCCGACCTCGGCGATGCCGGCACGGTCCATCACCCGGCCCGCTTGCGAGGTCTTAAGCGCGAGGCGCTCGTCGCGCGGATCGAATACCGACAGCTTGAGGGGAGCGCCCTGCCACGACAGCGACAGCACGCTGACCGCGTGCGCGCGGTCCCCCGAGTAGCGCCGGCCCTCATGCGTCGTATAGGCAATGCTGCGGTCCACCAGGAACAGCTCGACATCCTTGGCGCTTTCGGGGAACAGCTGCAGCTCGATCTCGGCGTAGCGCCCTGCGATGCCCTTCAGGACAGGGCCGGTCAGGTACGGGTTGAAGCGTTCGAGCGCGCGCATCGCGTCGAACGCCATGCGACGCAGCTCCGCGATACGAAGCGGGTGCTCCTCGGCTTGGTAGAGAGCGCGGTAAGCCCGCAACTCGGCTTCGACCTCATCGTTCCCTGGCAGCGCCTGCGCCTCAGCGGCGCCGAGCCGGCGCGCTGCCTTGCGCTTGGCGAGAGCAAAGTCCTCGATGCCGTCCTCGGCCATGATGCGCGCCGCTGTCGCAGCGATGCGCGCCCGCATTCCGGTCGGTCGAGTGCTCTTGCGGCTCATGGCTGCCGCTCAATCATAGCGTAGGGGTCGCGCGGCCCTTCGACTAGAATCTGCGCCCTTATCCATGGCGGCTCATCTTCACATCCTAGGAATTTGCGGCACCTTCATGGGCGGCATCGCGGCGATCGCGAAGACCGCGGGCTACCGCGTGACCGGCTGCGATGCGAACGTCTATCCGCCAATGAGCGAGCAGCTCGCGGCGCTCGGCATCGAGCTCACGGAAGGTTTCGGCGAGGATCAACTCGCGCTGCGGCCCAATGTATGGGTCATCGGCAACGTCGTCACGCGCGGCAACCCTTTGGTGGAGGCGATTCTCGATAGCGGGGAACGCTACGTTTCGGGGCCCCAGTGGCTTGCCGAGAACGTGCTCGGCGGCCGGCACGTCCTCGCGGTCGCGGGCACCCATGGCAAGACCACCGCGTCTGCCATGCTGGCGTGGGTCCTCGAGCGCGCCGGCCACTGTCCAGGGTTCCTGATCGGCGGGGTGCCCCTCGACTTCCCGGTATCCGCCCGGCTCACCGGCTCGCCGTGCTTCGTCATCGAGGCTGACGAGTACGACACGGCTTTTTTCGACAAACGCTCGAAGTTCGTGCACTACCACCCCCGCACTGCAATATTGAACAATTTGGAGTTCGATCATGCAGACATCTTCGCCGATCTGGAGGCGATCGAGCGCCAATTCCACCACTTCGTGCGGATTGTGCCGCGTTCCGGACTGATCGTCGCCAACGGCGCTGATGCCGCGGTGCAACGAGTCCTTGAGCGAGGGTGTTGGACGCCAGTGGAGAGCTTCGGCGTGCCCGGGGGTTGGGAAGCGGGTGAACCGGATGCGCAGGGGGGCTTTGAAGTCGCGTGGCGGGGCAGGGTCCTCGGGCGGCTGAGGTGGCAGCAGGTGGGGGCCCACAACCGCATGAATGCGCTGGCCGCCATCGCCGCGGCGCGCCATGTCGGTGTCGAACCGGCGAAGGCGCTGGAGGCGCTCGGCAGCTTTTCGGGGGTGCGCCGGCGCATGCAGGTACGGGGAAGCGCGCGGGGAGTGACGATCTACGACGATTTCGCGCATCATCCAACCGCCATCCGCACGGCGATCGAGGGGCTAAGGCAGCGCGAGAAGCAGGGCCGGATCCTGGCAGTGCTCGAGCCGCGCTCGAACACGATGAAGCGGGGCGTGTTGAAGGACGCGCTTCCCGCGAGCGTCGAGCCGGCCGATCGCGTTTATGTTTATACCGAGGGACTGTCCTGGGACGCACCCGCGGTATTTGCGCGCCTCGGCAAGCGGGCGCGCTGTGTAACCGATCTCGACGTCCTCGTCGCCGCAGTGGCCGCCGAAGCACGCGCCGGAGACCACATTCTTGTCATGTCCAACGGCGGCTTTGGCGGTATCCACGAGAAACTCCTTGCCAAGCTAGGGCAGGGAGCAGGGATGTGATCGTCTATCTCCATGGGTTCAATTCCTCGCCGCAGTCCCATAAGGCACAAGTGCTAGGACGCTACATGGAGGAGCTCGGCTTGGGCGCCCAATACGTTTGTCCGGCGCTGCCGCCGCTTGCCAGCCAGGCAATCGGCGAGGTCGAAGGGATCCTGAAGCCCCGGCAAGGCGCCCCGGTCTGCTTCGTCGGGTCTTCGCTGGGCGGTTTCTACGCCACCTACCTCGCCGAGCAGCATGGGGCGAAGGCGGTGCTGATCAATCCGGCAATCGACCCGCACGTCGGGCTGCGCGCCTATCTCGGTGCGCAGAAAAACCTCCACACCGGCGAGCCGTACGAGCTGACCGAAGCTCACCTGCGTGAATGGAAGAACATGTACACCGAACGCCTCACCCCGCAGCGCTACCTGCTGCTGGTGGAGACCGGCGACGAGGTGCTCGACTACCGCAAGGCGGTGGCGCGCTATGCCGGAGCGGAACAGTTCGTGATCGAGGGCGGCGATCACAGCCTGCAGAGCTTTGCGGAGCACTTGCCGCGCATCGTGCGCTTCGCAGGGCTGCCGCGCTGACGATGCAAGTCCTTTACGAGGAGGAGGGCGACCTCAAGGTCGGCGCGGTCCTCGCCCAGGCGCCGGCGTCATTCCAGGTGGAAAGCCCGCACGGCAGGCGCTCGAAGATCAAGGCGGCGAACGTGCTGCTCGCCTTCGAGCGGCCGCCCGGCGCGGAGCTGCTCGTCGAAGCGCAGAAGTTCGCCGCCGATCTGGACATCGAGTTCCTCTGGCAATGCAGCGGCAGCAGGGAGTTCGGCTTCCAGGAGCTGGCGCGCGACTATGTAGGCCGGGAACCGACGCCGGTGCAAGCCGCCGGCGTGCTGATGAAGCTCCAGTCAGCGCCCATGTACTTCTACCGGCGCGGCAAAGGCCGCTTCCAGGCGGCGCCGGAAGAGACCCTCAAGCTGGCTCTCGCCGGCGTCGAGAAGAAGAAGCGGGTGCAGGAGACGGTCGCCGCATGGACCCAATCGCTTGCACGCTACGAGTGCCCGCCCGAGATCGCGGCGTTGCGGGAGGAATTGCTGTACGCGCCCGAGCGCGCCAAGGCGGAAACCAGGGCCTTCGAGCAGGCCTGCAAGGACACCGGCCTTACGCCCGCGCGCCTGCTCGAGCGCTGCGGCCTGCTGCGCGATCCGCACGAATACCACCTGCAGCGCTTCCTGCATGAATTCTTTCCGCAAGGCACACGCTTCCCGGCCCACGAAGTGCCGCCGACGCCGGAGGGCTTGCCGCTCGGTCCGGCCGCCGCGTTCAGCCTGGACGACATCGGCACGACGGAGATCGACGACGCGTTTTCCGTGCAGCGCAGCGCCGCAGGCGTGCTGCGCATCGGCATTCATATCGCAGCGCCGGCGCTGGGCTTTGCGCCGGGCTCGTCGCTCGACAGCATCGCCCGCGAACGGCTTTCGACGGCCTACATGCCGGGCCGCAAATACACCATGCTTCCCGAGGACGTGATCGAGCGCTTTTCGCTGGATCACAGCGGCGAGCGGCCTGCGGTGTCGCTCTACTTCGATGTGTCCGAAAACGACTGGACGCTGAAGGCACGGCACACCCGCCTCGAGCGCGTGCCGATCACCGCCAATCTGCGGCATGCCCAGTACGCCGTGCTGAACGATGCGTTGGCGTCCGGAGCAAGTACCGGTCTTGCCTTCGAGGACGAGATGCGCACGCTCTGGGGCCTGGCCGGGGCGCTCGAAGCTCGTCGTGGGCGACCGGGCGCGGGCAGCGCGATGCTCGAATACACGTTTTACGTGGAGGGCGACCGGGTGCGCATCGTGCCGCGAAAGCGCGGCGCGCCGCTCGACAAGCTGGTCTCTGAAATGATGATCCTCGCCAACAGCAGCTGGGGCGAGCTGCTCGCCGAACGCGATGTCGCGGCAATCTATCGCGTGCAATCGACGGGCAAGGTTCGGCTCAGCGTGCACCCGGAGCCGCACGAGGGTCTCGGCGTCGCGTGCTATGCGTGGATGACGTCGCCGTTGCGGCGCTATGTCGACCTCGTTAACCAGTGGCAGCTCATCGCCGCGCTGGAGGGCCGTCGGCCGCCGTTTGCGCGCAACTCCGATGCGCTGCTCGCCGCCTTGCGCGCCTTCGAGGTTACCGCGGCGCGCTATGACGAGCATCAACGGACGATGGAAACGTACTGGAGCCTGCGCTGGCTGCTGCAGGAAAGCATCCAGTCCACTGAGGCGGTGGTACTGCGCGAAAACCTGGTGCGCTTCGAAGGTCTGCCGCTCGCGACGCGCGTGCCTTCGCTTCCGGAGGCCGCTCCCGGGACCCGCGTTCGGGTGGAACTGAAAGCGGTCGATTTACTCGAACGCTCGGTGTCGGCGCTGTACCGCGAAACGCTCGGCGGAGACGCGACCGTGGTGGAGGATGACACGGCAGACGCTGGCTAAAAAACTTAGAATATGAAAGGCTTGTGGGACTAAGGTGAGATCGCACTTGACCATCAGCAGCGATGACCGGGTGCTCGGCGCGGCACTCGGGCTCTCGATCCTGATTCACGCGGCGATGCTTTCGGTGCATTTCAAGGTTCCCGACTCGCTGGGCTGGAAGGCGGCCAATCAGCCGCTCGAAGTGGTCCTCGTGAACGCGAAGACGCGGGAAAAGCCCACCAGGGCCGACGTGCTGGCCCAGGCGAATCTCGACCGCGGCGGCAACGTCGAGGAGCGGCGCCGGGCTAAGACCCCGCTGCCGGTGACGGAGCCGCGGCGCCCCGGCAAGGACCTTGCCGATGCGCAGCGACGCGTGCAGCAGCTCGAGGCGCAGCAGCAAAGGCTGCTTGCGCAAGCGCAGGAGTCGCAAAACCGCGTGCCCGTCGAAACGCCGCGCGCCGAGCGAGCCGAGCAGCCGACGCCGCAGCCGTCGGGGCGCGACCTTGCCGATCTGTCGCTTGCCGCGATGCGGCTCCAGGCGCAGATCGACAAGCAGATCGAGCAGTACCAGAAGCGCCCGCGCAAGAAATTCATCGGTGCGCGCGCCAGTGAATACCGGTTTGCGCAGTACGAGGAGGACTGGCGGGTGAAGGTCGAGCGCGTCGGCACGCTGAACTATCCTCCCGAGGCGCGCGGCAAAATTTACGGCAACCTGCGCCTGACCGTCACCATCCGGCCCGACGGCAACGTCGAGTCGATCGAGCTCGACCGCTCCTCCGGCTTGAAAGTGCTCGACGCCGCTGCATTCAAGATCGTGCGCATGGCGACGCCGTTCGCAGCCTTCCCCCCCGATATCCGCCGCGACACGGATCTTCTCGTCATCACGCGAACCTGGTTCTTCGGCCAAGGCGACAAGATCTGGACCGAATGACCCGGGCAGGCCGGCGCTGGGGTCTGCTGCGCGGCCTCGCGAGCGCGTGGAAGGTCTTCTGCTACAGCCTCGGCACGCTTGTGGCGGGCGCGCTGCTGGTGCAATTGTGGTTCTTCGGCCACATCCTCTATTGGAACTGGTACGAACCGACCTCAACGGCCTTCATGGAACGCCAAGCCGCGCAGGTGCAGCAGCAATGGGTCCCCTATGAGCGCATCTCGGTGCATCTCAAGCGCGCCGTGGTCGCCGCCGAGGACGCTCGCTTTCTGGACCATGACGGTTTTGACTGGCAGGCGATCCAGCTCGCGATGGCGAAGAACGAGCAGCGCGGAAAGCTGGTGGCGGGGGCTTCGACCATCAGCCAGCAGCTGGCGAAAAACCTGTTCCTGTCGGGCGAGCGTTCCTGGATCCGCAAGGGCCAGGAAGCGGCCATCACGTGGATGCTGGAGCACACACTGTCCAAGCGGCGCATCCTGGAGCTGTACCTGAACGTCGCGGAATGGGGCGAGGGCGGGGTGTTCGGCGCCGAGGCGGCAGCGCGCCATCACTTCGGTGTTCCGGCGTCGGCGCTGTCTCCCGACCAGGCCGTCTGGCTCGCGGCGATCCTGCCCAGCCCGCGACGCTACAGCCGCGGCCGCAGCACCCCGTACCTCGCCGAAAGGGTCGTCGCGATCTACGCCCGCATGGGGGACGCGCAGATCCCCTGATACGCTTCTGCCATGCACGAAGCGCCGACGCGTCTGGAAGTCGAGGAGCTGCAGGAGATCCTGCGCGTGGTGCAGGAGCTGCTCTCGCACGAGAAGCCGCTGGCGCGCCAGTATCTGGTGGAGCTGCGCGGACGCCTCGACGGCCTGCACGCCGCCGACATCGCCTACATCCTTGAAGCCTTGCCGCTCGAAGAGCGGCTTGCGGTCTGGGACCTCGTCAAGGCCGACCGCGACGGCGAAATCCTGCTCGAAGTGTCCGACGCGGTGCGCGAGACGCTCATCGCGAGCATGGACTCGGAAGAGCTGGTCGCAGCCGCCGAGACCCTCGAGGCCGATGAGCTCGCCGATATCGCCGCCGATCTTCCGGCGAGCGTCATCGAGGAGGTGGTGCAGTCGCTGCCCGCGGGGGAGCGCGAGCGGCTGCGCGCCGCGCTCTCTTATCCGGAGGGTTCGGTCGGGTCGCTGATGGACTTCGATCACGTGGCGGTGCGCGACGATGTCACCCTCGAAGCCGCCACCCGCTACCTGCGCCGCATGGACGAGCTTCCCGACCACACTGACCAGTTGTTCGTCGTCGATCGCGAGCAGGTGCTCAAAGGCACCCTGCCGCTCGCGCGCCTGATCGTCGCCGACCTCGAGCTGGGCGTCGCCGGCATCATGGTGCACGAGAGCGTCAAGCTCTACCCGGAGGACCGCGCCGAGGACGCCGCCAATGCCTTCGAGCGCTACGACTTGGTGTCGGCGCCGGTCGTCGATGCGAGCGGCCGCCTGATCGGGCGCCTCACGGTGGACGCGGTAGTGGACTACATCCGGCAGCAGAGCGCCGAGTCGCAGTTGGCCGAGGCCGGCCTGCGACACGAAGAGGACGTGTTCGCACCCGTGCTCGACAGCTTCAAGAACCGCTGGGCCTGGCTCGCGATCAACCTCGTGACCGCCTTCATCGCCTCGCGCGTCATCGGCGCGTTCGAGGAATCGATTGCGCGGCTGGTGGCCCTCGCGGCGCTGATGCCGATCGTCGCGGGCATCGGCGGCAATTCCGGCAACCAGACGATCACCATGATCGTGCGCGCGCTCGCGCTGGGCCAGATTCAGGGCTCGTACTGGGCAAAGCTGCTCGCCAAGGAGATCGGCGTGGCGCTGCTGAACGGCGTGGTATGGGGAACGCTGCTCGGCGCGATCGCGTACGCGTTCTATAGCAACGTGGCGCTCGCCGGGGTGATGGCGCTTGCCATGACCCTCAATCTCCTGCTCGCCGCGACGATGGGGGTTGCAATCCCCTGGGTGCGCGCGCGCTTCGGCAAGGATCCTGCTGTCGGCTCGTCGGTGCTAATCACCGCCTGCACGGACTCCGGCGGGTTTTTCATTTTTCTTGGACTTGCGACGCTGTTCCTGGTTTGAGGGCGTGCGCAATGCGCCGCGCGTTGGCAAGATGTGTCTTCAGCGCGGAATCGAAAAGCGCGACTCGCTGCTGAAAAACGGCCCCCATGTAGCTCGACGCGTCGGCCGGCGGCAGGCTGAGCCACGCATCGGCTTCGCCCGCCTCCGCCACGATGTCCATGTCCTGCTTGCGCGCAAGATGCATCATCGCGGCGTTTTCAGTGAGGCAGTGCATGAACAACGCGCGCACGCCCCAGTTGCGAGCATGCATGTGCGCGCGCGCGAGCAGCGCGCCGCCGATGCCGCGGCCGCGATGGCCCGGCAGCACCGACACGCCGAGCTCGGCATGGCCTTCGCCGCGCCCCAGATGTGCTGCACCGATGAGGTGCAATTCGTCGTCGAGCACGCCGAACACCGCATCATGCTCGAAATCGATGCCCTTTACATAGATTCGCACTGCGAAATCGTTGATGCCGATGCCGAAGCGCAGCCGTCGATCCTCGCTGCCGAGCGTCAGGAAATGGCGCTCGAGCGCGGGCTGCTCGAGCCTTGAGAGTTCCCTGATATGTATGTCCATGGGTCTGCCTTGTTTGACACGGCGGAGCACGCAAAGTTTGTACCCGTTTTATTGCGACAGGCGTTTGAAACAAGTGCGCGCCGCGGCAAGCGTCGCGTCGATTTCCGGCGCGCCGTGCGCCGCGGACACGAAGCCTGCCTCGTAAGCAGAGGGCGCGAGATAGATGCCGCGCTCGAGCATGGCGTGGAAGAAACGATTGAAACGTTCGCGGTCGCACTGCATCACCTCGGCGAAGCTGCCTGGCGGCGCAGCGCGGAAATAGATCCCGAACATGCTGCCGGCGCCTTGCGACGAAAAGATGACGCCTGCCTTGCGCGCTTCGGCGGCGAGACCGGCGACCAGCTGCTGAGTGATCGATTCGATCTTTTGTTGAAAACCGGGCGCATCGACGAGCTTCAAAGTGGCGATGCCCGCTGCAACCGCAACTGGATTTCCGGAAAGCGTGCCTGCTTGGTACACCGGCCCGAGCGGCGCGAGCTTCTGCATGATGTCGCGGCGGCCGCCGACCGCGCCCATTGGCAGTCCGCCGCCAATCACTTTGCCGAGCGTGGTCAGGTCGGGACGGATTGCGTAGCGCGCCTGCGCTCCGCCGAGCGCGACGCGAAAGCCGGTCATCACCTCGTCGAAGATCAGCACCGCGCCGCTGCGCGTGCATTGCTCGTGCAGGGCCTCGAGAAATCCCGGCGCTGGCAGAACCAGGTTCATATTGCCCGCCACGGGCTCGACGATGACCCCCGCAATCTGTTCGCCTTTCTCCCGAAACAGAGTTTTCAGGCCCGAGCTATCGTTGTAATCCATCACAATCGTATGAGCGGCCGTTTCGGCCGGCACGCCGGCCGAGCTCGGATGACCGTAGGTGAGGGCACCGGAGCCCGCCTTGACCAGCAGCGCATCGGCGTGGCCGTGATAGCAGCCTTCGAACTTGACGATCAGGCTGCGCCCCGTGAAGCCGCGCGCCAGTCGAATCGCCGTCATCGTCGCCTCGGTGCCCGAAGAGACCAGGCGCAGCTGCTCGAGCGAAGGCACGAGGCGGCACAGCGTCTCGGCGAGCACCACCTCGGCTTCGGTCGGCGCGCCGAAGGAAAGCGCCCGCGAAGCGGCCTCCTGGACCGCCTCGACCACCGCAGGGTGCGAATGGCCGGCGACCATCGGACCCCAGGATCCGACATAGTCGATGTAGCGGCGGCCGTCCGCGTCCCACAGATAGGCACCCGAGGCGCGCTCGAAAAACAACGGCACGCCGCCGACGGCCCGAAACGCACGCACCGGAGAATTGACGCCCCCCGGGATGACGCGCTGCGCGCGCTCGAAGAGAGATTGGCTTTTCATGCGAACAGTTTCCCGTATTGGCTTGCGCGCAGCCGGATGTCCGGCGCATCGAAGAGATCGGAAATCACG
>DATNMK010000067.1:0-57198 GCA_035602335.1 Burkholderiales bacterium | reverse complement strand
GGCGGCGAGCCGCGCCATCAGCGAGGGCCGCAACGTGTCGCAGTCGATGGACGCCAACGGCCTTGCCACGCCGGTGGCGCTGCGCATGATTGCGGTGGGCGAGAAAGGCGGCAACATGGGCGAGATGCTGGAGGAAGTTGCCGGGTTCCATGACGAAGAGCTGGCGCGCTGGGTGGACTGGTTCACGCGGCTCTTCGAGCCGATCCTGATGGCGATCATCGGCCTGGTGATCGGCGTCATCGTGGTGCTGATGTACATGCCGATCTTCGAGCTGGCGGGGAATTTGCGATGAGCGCGACCATTGGGCCGATGAGCGAGCCGATCCCGGCGCCCGAGATCTCGACGGCGCGTGCCGCGGCGCGGGTTGCGCGCCGAAGGACGGTCGACGTGCTGCAGGAAACCCTCGGCCTCGATCCCGACAGCTTCACCGCGCGGCTCGCGGCGACGCTGCGCCTCGAGTGCCTGACCATGGCGGAGCTGCGCCGCTCGGCGCCCGCCTTCGACCTGCTTCCCCTCGGCGAGTGCGCGCAACGCGGCTGCGCGCTTCTGCGCGCGGCGGATGGGCGTCTCCTGCTCGCGTTCGACGACCCGTTCTCCAGCGAGCTGCAGGCCTGGGCCGAAGAGCGCATCGCGCCGGCGTTCAGCTGGTGCCTGGTGCACCGCGGCGACCTGGTGGCATTCCTGGCGGGGCACGAAGAGTCGCTGCGCGCCCTCGACGCCGTGCAGGAAGAAGTGGCCGCGGGCCCGGCGGAGAGTGGCCGCACCGAGGATCTGTCGCTCAAGGCGATCGGCGATGAAAGCAGCGAGGTGGTGCGCCTCGTGCGCTCGACGCTGCGCGACGCGCTGATGATCGGGGCGAGCGACGTGCACCTCGAGACCCTGCCGGCGGGCCTCGCCATCAAGTTCCGCATCGACGGCATCCTGTCGCAGGTGAAGATGATCCAGGATGCCGCGCAGGCCGAGCAGGCGATCGCCCGCGTCAAAGTGCTGGCCGAGCTCGACATCACCGAGCGGCGCGTGCCGCAGGACGGGCGCTTCAAGGCGCTCGAGCGCGGCCGTGCGGTCGATTTCCGCGTCTCGATCATGCCGAGCATCCACGGCGAGGACGCGGTGCTACGCGTGCTCGACAAGCAGTCCCTGTACGAGACGACGCAGCAGCAGCTCTCGCTCGACTCGCTCGGCTTCGACCCAGAGGACGTGAGGAAGCTGCGGCGCCTCTCCAACGAGCCCTACGGCATGCTGCTCGTCACCGGCCCCACCGGCAGCGGCAAGACGACGACGCTCTACGCGGCGATCACCGAGATCAACAACGGCCAGGACAAGATCGTCACCATTGAGGACCCGGTCGAATACCAGCTGCCGGGCGTGCTGCAGATCCCAGTCAACGAGAAGAAAGGGCTTACATTCGCCCGCGGGCTGCGCTCGATCCTGCGCCATGACCCGGACAAGATCATGGTGGGTGAAATCCGCGACACCGAAACCGCCAACATCGCGGTGCAGTCCGCCCTCACCGGCCACCTGGTGTTCACGACCGTCCACGCGAATAACGTGTTCGACGTCATCGGCCGCTTCATGCACATGAACGTCGACCTGTACGGCTTCGTGTCGGCCCTCAACGCCATCCTCGCGCAGCGTTTGGTGCGCGTCGTCTGCCCGCACTGCGCGGAGGACGATGAGCCCTCTGCCGAACTGCTGGCCGAATCGGGGCTTGACAAGAAGAACACCACGGGCTGGAAATTCCGCGCTGGCCGCGGCTGCCGCGAATGCCGCGGCGCGGGCTACAAGGGCCGCAAGGCGATAGCCGAGCTGATGATCCTCAACGATGAGCTGCGCGAATTGATCACCGCCCGCGCGCCGGTGCGCCAGCTGAAGGAAGCCGCACACCGCGCGGGCACGCGTTTCCTGCGCGACGCGGCGTTCGAGGCGGTAAAGAAAGGCGAGACCACGTTGCAGGAGATCAACCGTGTCACGTTTGTTTAGGGACCGGCTGCTGATCGGCCTCTCCCCCACTGAGATGACCGTGGCGCGGTATCGCGGATTGTTCAAACCGAATCTCATCGAAAAAGGCAGCGTCGCCTGCGACCCGGCGTTCGGCAACGAGCCCTGGCAGGGCGCCCTCGCAGCATTGAAGGCCGTTCCAATGAATGACAAATGCAGTGTGACGGTCGTCCTATCGAATCAGTTCGTGCGCTACGCGATCGTGCCGTGGAGCAACGCGCTTGGCAGTGCCGCGGAAGAAGACGCCTACATCAGGCATCACTTCGCCAAGATCCACGGCGAGCGGGCGAAGGCCTGGAGCCTGCGCGCCACCGAGAGCGCGGCGGGCGCGCCGCGTCTGGCGAGCGCGATCGATTCCGCCCTCCTCGCCGCAATCCGCGAAGCGCTGCAAGAAAAGCCTGCAGCACGACTCATTTCCATCCAGCCACAACTCATGAGCAAATTCAACCAGTGGCGTAGCGCGATTCCCGCAGGGGGCGCGTGGCTCGTCCTCGCCGAGCCCGACCGCGCCTGCGTAGCCCTGCACGCCGAAGGGCGCTGGCGTTCGGTGCAGAACGGCAAAGGCGCCTGGCGCGCGCTGCTCGACCGCGAGCGGCATCGGGTCGACGGCGAAATCCCCAACCTGGTGCTGATCGCCGGCGCCGCCGCGCCGTCGAACGACGCAGACTGGCAGTTCCGCGCCATGAGCGCGTGAAAGTTTCCCACTCCACCACTTTTTTTCTTAGCATTGCCGGGTTAGCCTGACGGCATCAAAGGGGAGGAAACATGAATTTCAGTTCACACTGCGCGTGGCTCGGCGCGGTCGCGCTCGCCGCGTCCATTGCCTCAGTGCCTGCCTGGGCGGATGACGACGAGGACTGCAAGGCCGGCGGCTCGCTGCGGCTCGTCAACGGCAAGATCCACACGATGGACAAGAAGGACTCCGTCGTGTCTTCGGTGCTGATTAAGAACGGCAAGTTCGCCGCCGTAGGCCACGGCAATGACGATGGCGACTGCGCACAGACCATCAACCTGCACGGCCGCACGGTGGTGCCGGGGATCATCGACAACCACAATCACATCCTGCTGCTCGGCCTGCGCCCGGGTCGCGACGCGCGGCTCGAGAACGCCAACTCCATCAAGGAGGCGCTCGATACGCTGGCGGCGCGCGCAAAAGAAGCGAAGCCCAAAGAGTGGGTGACGTCTATCGGCGGCTTCAACCGCAATCAGTTCTCTCCCGACGTGCGCTTTCCGAACCTCAAGGAGCTGACCACCACGGTTCCGGACCATCCGGTATTCATCATGGAGAGTTTCAGCGGCCCGGGCTCGACCAATCAGCTCGGCATGGATTTCTTCAAAGCGAAGGGCATCCCCGTCGGGGCCGACGGGTTCATCGACGGTGGCGGACTCTTTGGCGCAACGCCCTGCACCATGGCCCTGTTTGAGCTGCGCAAGATGCAGACGCGCGAGTCGATGCTTCAAGGCCTGGAGGACGCCATGGCGTATGCCGCCGGCGTCGGCGTGACCACGCATCTCGACCAGGGCGGATTTCCGGCGGCGGGTGACAACACGGACGGGGCAGCGCATTTCGATCGCTACCGGGCACATGACTCGGTGCGCGCGCTCTTTCATGAAGGAAAAATGACCAATCGCATCTGGGTCAATTTCCTTCACCTCGAGACCGATCCGAACACGCCTGAGCTGTTCGCGCGGCTGCTCAACGCCTGGAACGATTTCGGCGACGACATGGTAAGAGTCGTGGGCATCGGCGAGTTCACGGCGGGACCGTTCCTGGAGCCGGGCACGCCGCAATGGCTGCACGGCACGCGCCTCGTCGCCGACGCGGGCTGGCGCAACGAAAACCACTCCCTGAACTTGCCAGCTCCCTTGTTCCCAGTTCCGGGCCCGCTGGACTGGAGAGTTATCATCGATGGCTGGCAAAAGGTGCAGAACGACGTGGTCGCGGCGGGAAATTCCGACGGCATTACGAAGCTGCGCTGGGTGCTTGCGCATGTCCCGGTGATCACGCCGGAGTACCTGCAAAAGCTGAAGAATCTCGGCGGCGGCGTGAGCGTGCTGGGCGGCTGGCGCTGGCTCAGCGGGACCGCCACGCAGAACGGCCCGCCGTTCCGCGACATCATGGCGAGCGGCATCCCGGTCGGCATGAGCTCCGACGGCATGCAGATCTCGGTGATGAGCCCGTGGATCAACCTGTACTACGTGGTGACCGGGAAAAACGCGCTCGGCCAGACCATCAACGGCGATCAGACGCTGAAGCGCAACGACGCACTGCGGCTCTACACAGCTGACAACGGCTGGTTTCTGCGGGCGGAGGACAAGCTCGGCACCATCGAGGAAAGCAAGCTCGCCGACCTCGTGGTTCTGAGCGCTGATTATTTCAACGAACGCGCGGTGCCGGACGAAAGCATCAAGGACTTGCACTCCGTACTAACCGTCGTTGGCGGTAAGGTGGTCTACGACGATCTTGACGGCAAATCGAAGGCCTACTGGAAAGCGGGGCTGCCATGAGCAACAAAATCTCTTCGGCTTGCAGCCGTTCTGGTTAACATTGGCCGCCTGTTCTCGTTCTTCGTGCCTGCCAACCACCAGGGAATGCTCACCGTGCGGGATGTGCTGGAAATGGCGACCATCGAAGGCGCGAGGGCAATCCGGCTCCTGAACAAGACGGGAACGCTCACTCCCGGCAAGGAGGCGGACATCATCCTGCTGCGCCGCGCGGAGAACGCCCGGGTCGCCCTGCGAGAAAGGGCGCGGATTTAGTAGCGCGGATGTCATCCGGGACCCCCGAGGGGTAGTAAGATTCCCCTCGGAGGGACCAAGAAATTCGCACCCGACGGGTCGAGCTCGATTACATCGCGCCAGTCCGCCGGCCGATCTGGCCGGGGCTGGTGCTGTTCGCTATTTCGCTTGTCGCTGCCGTCGGCATGCTCGAGCGGTATGGGGAGGCGAAGCAGGACGTCGTGCGGCTCGAGACCGCGAGCGGCCTGATCGCGCCCGAGCGCCGCCCGGCGCGCCCCGTCTCGCGCGAGCGCCTCGAAGAGGAAGCGAAGCTGGCGGAGGGCGTAGTGCGCCAGCTCACGCTGCCTTGGGGCGCGCTCATCGGCACCATCGAGCAGGCGACGACGCGCGACGTCGCCATCCTGCAGCTGCAGCCCGACGCCGAGCAGCGGCTGCTGCGCATCACCGCCGAGGCGCGCGATCGAGAGGCCATGTTCGAGTACCTGCGGCGGCTCGGCGCTGCGCAGGGCCTTGCGGAAGTCCACCTCGTGAGCCACCAGGTGCAGCGCGAGGACCCGCAGCACCCGATCCAGTTCTCGGTGCAGGCGGCGATCAGGGAGCTGCGATGAGAGCGCGGCTCGAAGCGCTCCTCAGGCGGCTCGGCGCGGCTGGCGTGCTCGGCATGGGCGTGCTGCTCGCCTGCGGCGGCTTCTACGTGACGGCGCTCGCGCCGGTGGAGCAGGAAGCAAAAGCGCAGCGCCTTGCGCTCGAGCGCCTGCGCGCGCGCACTCCTCATCAGCCGGTGTCCTCGGGCGGGCGCGCCGACGAGCTGCGCCGCTTCTACAACCTGTTCCCGCCGGCCGCCGAGCTGACCGACGAGGTCGAGCGGCTGCATCGCCTCGCGCGCGTCTCGGGCCTGGACCTCGCGCAGGGCGAGTACCGCCTCGAGCGCCGCGCCTCCGGCCTGTGGTCCTACCGCGTCACGCTGCCTGTGCGCGGCAACTATGCGCAGCTGCGCGGTTTCCTCGACACGCTGCTCACCGACATGCCCACCGCGTCGATCGATGCGCTGCGCTTCGAGCGCAAGAAGGCGGCCGACACGCAGCTCGAAGCGCAAGTGCGCGTCACGCTGCACGCGCGGCCATCCGGAGACACGCTATGAGACCGACCCTGTGCTTCGCCACGCTGGCCTTCATTTTCCTCGCCGGATGCGCAACTACCACAGTGGTAAGCGAAGCGCGCAAGCGCTTCGACGAGGGCCGCGGCGACGAGGCCCTCGCACTGCTGCAGCAGGCGACAAGAGAGGATCCCAACGACCTGGCGGTGCGCGGCGAATATTTCCGGCTGCGCGACCTGATGATCGCGCAGTGGCTCGCGCAGGCCGAGGTGCTGCGCCAGGCCGGCCAGTTCGACGCCGCCGAAGCGCTCTACCGGCGCGTGCAGGTGCACGCCGCCGCCAATTCGCGCGCCGCGGCAGGATTAGCGCAGATCGAGGCCGACCGGCGCCACCGCATCCTGGTGGCCACGACAGAGCAGCTGGTGAAGGCGGGCAAGTACCGCGAGGCGCAGGACGTCCTGCGTCCGGTGCTCACCGAGAACCCGCAGCAGCGCGACGCGCGCCGCCTGCAGCGCCTGATCGACGACAAGCTGGTGAAGCCGGTGATCGTCACGGTGCAGCTGCGTCCCTCGATCGCCAAGCCGATCTCGATCGAGCTGCGCGATGTCACGGTGCGCAACGTCTTCGAGGTGCTGCAGCGCGCCTCCGGCATCAACTTCGTCTTCGACCGCGACGTGCGCACCGACCAGCGCACCAGCATCGCGCTGCGCGACGCGAGCATCGAGGACGCGATCCGCATGGCGCTGCTCACCAACCAGCTGGAGCAGAAGGTGTTGAGCGAGAACACGGTTTTCGTGTTCCCCAACACGCCGCAGAAGCTGCGCGAGTACCAGGAGCTGGTGGTGAAGGGCTTCTACCTCGCCAACGCCGACGTCAAGCAGACGGCGAACATGATCCGCACGCTGGTGAAGACGCGCGATCTTTTCATCGACGAAAAGATCAACCTGCTCGTCATCAAGGACACGCCGGCGGCGATCCGCCTTGCCGAGCGGCTGATCGCCGCGCAGGACCTCGCCGAGCCCGAGGTGCTGCTCGAAGTCGAGATCCTCGAGGTGGCGCGCAACCGCCTGCTCGAGCTCGGCATCCGTTTCCCGAGCTCGCTCGCCGTCAGCCTGGTCGGCGCCGCCAACACTCCGGGCGCGGTCACGCTGCGCGAATGGCAGAACCGCAACTCCGACCTCGTGCGCCTCACCTTCACCGACCCGCTCTTCATCTTCAGCCTGCACCAGCAGGACGGCCGCAGCAACGTGCTCGCCAACCCGCGCATCCGCGTGAAGAACAAGGAGAAAGCGCGCATCCACATCGGCGATCGCGTGCCGGTGATCACCACCACCGCGGCGGCGACCGGCGGCTTCATCTCCGAATCGGTGACCTACCTCGACGTGGGACTCAAGCTCGAGGTCGAGCCACTCATCTATCTGGATGACGAGGTCGGCATCAAGGTCGGCCTCGAGGTCAGCAATATCGTGAAGGAAGTGCGCAGCACGACCAATTCGCTCACTTACCAGATCGGCACGCGCAACGCCTCCACCAACCTGCGGCTGCGCGACGGGGAGACGCAGGTGCTCGCCGGCCTGATCAGCGACGAGGATCGCCGCAGCGCCGACCGCGTGCCGGGCCTTGGCGACCTGCCGATCGCCGGGCGCCTCTTCTCGAGCACCTCGGAGACCACCACCCGGAGCGAGATCGTGCTCCTCATCACGCCGCGCCTGCAACGCACGCTCGCGCGTCCGGAAGCGAGCTCGGTCGAGTTCGCCGCCGGCACCGAAGCTGCCACCGGCCTGCCGCGCCTCGGCTCCGTCACGACCGTGATTCCCGCACCGGAGCCTGCCGCGGCCGTGCCCGGCGCCGCTCCCGAGGAAGCCAGCGCGCCCGTGACGCAGCAGCCGCCCGGCGGGCCGATCCTCGTGCCCTTCGGCGGTGTGAAGCCTTCTGCGCAGTGAGACTCGGGCACGGCTTCACGCTGATCGAGCTCGTCATCACGGTGGCGATCGTCGCCGTGCTCGCCTCGGTCGCGCTGCCGCTCAACGAGCTGATCGTGCAGCGCGCGAAGGAGCAGGATTTGCGGCGCGCGCTGCGCGAAGTACGCGAGGCGATCGACGCCTACAAGCTGGCTTTCGACGAAGGTCGCATCGTCAAGCGCGCCGGGGAGTCCGGCTACCCGAAGCGCCTCGAAGACCTGGTCGCAGGCGTCGAGGACCAGAAAAACCCGAAGAAGGAGCGCATCTACTTCCTGCGACGCCTGCCGCGCGATCCCTTCGCCAGCGACGCAAACCTGGGACCGGCGGAAAGTTGGGGCAAGAGGAGCTATCTCAGCCCGCCGGAGGAGCCGCGCGACGGCGAGGACGTGTTCGACGTGTTCTCGCTCTCGACCGCGACCGGCATCAACGGCCGGCCCTACAGGGAGTGGTGATGCGCCGCGGCTTCACGCTGATCGAGCTGCTCGTGGTGCTTTCCATCGTCGCCATGCTGCTCACGCTCGCCCTGCCGCGGTATTTCTCGAGCATCGACAAGTCGAAGGAAGCGGTGCTGAAGGAGAATCTCAACCAGATGCGCGACGCCATCTCGCGCTACTACGCCGACAAGGGAAAGTATCCTGAGTCGCTCGAAACGCTCGCCGCCGACAAGTACCTGCGCAAGGTGCCGCTCGACCCCATCACAGAGAGTACAGCGACCTGGCTCATCGTGCTGCCTGAGGACCCGCAGAAAGGCGGCGTCTACGACGTGAAAAGCGGTGCCACCGGCAAGAGCAAGGACGGCGTCGAGTTCTCGCAATGGTGACTCGCCGCCAGGGTGGCTTCACCTATATGACGGTGCTGTTCATCGTCGCCATCCTCATGGGCGGGCTCGCGCTGATCGGCGAGGTCTGGGAGACGTCGGCGATGCGCGAGAAAGAGGCCGATCTCCTGTTCGTCGGCAACCAGTACCGCAAGGCGATCGAGCGCTACGTGCTCTCGGGAAAGGCCCAGTACCCGCGCACGCTCGAGGACCTGCTCAAGGACCCGCGCCAGCCCTCGACGCAGCGCTACCTGCGCAAGCTCTATCCAGACCCGATGACCGGCAAGAGCGAATGGGGCCTCGTCAAAGGCCCCGACGGCGGCATCGGCGGCGTCTACAGCCTGTCCGAGGACAAGCCTCTAAAAGAGGCGGGCTTCAAGCTGCGCGACGCGAGTCTCGCGGGCGCGCAGAAATATTCCGACTGGAAGTTCGCCTACACGCCGGCCGCGCAGCCCGCGGCGGCGAAGCCTGCTGCTGGGGAGCCGGCGCAGACGAAATAAAGATCTGTTTCGTCTGTTACTCGCGACCGCCCCTGGCACGCTCCTGGGAAAATTCGAGCGTCGCGGCCACTCCAGCATGGTCGGAGGGCCACAAGCCCGAACGGGTTCGGTCTCGCGGCTCGTTGCCGACGATTTCCACGTCGTCCACCCTGAATCCGTTGCGGAACAGGACCAGGTCGATGCGTTCGCTCAGCAGCCTTACTTAGGAATAGACATCACCGCGGTCATGCGCACCTTTGTGGGGCGCAAGCGGATATTGCGGAGCCGCAGGGAAACGTGCATCCTGCTCCCGAGGGTCACGCCATCAAGGGGGAGAAAATGTTTCTGCGAATCTGCGGCGCTGCCGCACTGTTGCTTGTCATCCCGTTCTCAGCCCGCGCAGGAGTCAATTGCGCGGACGTAACCAAAGCTCTCGCAAGTCATCTAGCGGACGTCGCGTGCCTTGAAAGCACCGACCTCACTACAAACAACCCGCTGACGACACCGGCCAATAACTCAATCCCCGGTCTTCCGGCGTTCGCCTTCACCCCCATTACCGACCGCGGCGTGATTTCGCCCGCTCCCCCCGACCGCACTCCGATTACCAAAGCGGTGCCGGGCCTGCAGATCAACGCGCGCATCGCCTCGGACCCGACCGGCGAAGCGCGATTCCTCCTTCGGCTGCCGAGCGAGTGGAACGGCCGCCTAGTGGTTGCCGGCGCCTCCGGCACGCGCAGCGAGTTCAACGGCGATTTCGCCTGGAGCGACTATGTAATTCAGAAAGGCTACGCCTACGCGTCGCAGAACAAGGGCGTACTCAACCTGTTCCTTAGTAATAGCGCGGATCCCCTTGCCTGCAGGCTAAACCCTGCGTCTACCACGTACGTGCATTTTTACGACAACGATCCCGGCCAGCCTTTCACCCGCTGGAGCGAATACATGATCAAGGGGGGACAATTGGCGCGCGAGGGCGTGAAGGCGAGCTATGGCCGTCCACCTCACTTCACCTATGCGGTCGGCACGTCGAACGGCGGCTACCAGGTGCGCCGCGCCATCGAGAGCGCGCCGCACCTCTTCGACGGCGGCGTGGATTGGGAAGGCACCTTCGTCGACGAGCACGCGCCAAATATTCTCACCGACTTGCCGCCAGCAATCCTAAATTTCCCTGACTACGCCGCATCCGGATTCAACAGCGCCAGCACTGCGTCGAAGAAAATCCGGGGCGCCGGCTATCCGCCTGATATCGTTTCCGGGACCACATCACTTTGGGGCCTATATTCGGCCTCGTTCTGGGAGGTGACGCAATGCCAATGGCAGAAGCGGCTCGATCCCACTTACAACACCTACGTCAGCGGGACTGGAACCTATAACTACGTGAGCAGGCTTTCGTCTTCGGACGTTGGTGCACAGGTCGCTGCTTTCGCCACTACAGGCAAGATCCGGCGTCCCCTCATTACCGTCGCCGGGACTATGGACGCGTTATTGCCCATCGACCATCACGCGCGTGCGTACGCGCGCAAGGTCGCCAGCGTATCGAAGCAAAAGCGCGATGACGATGATGACGATGGAGACGACAGTCGAGCCGCCTATCGCCTCTACGAAGTCCAGAACGGCAACCACATCGAAACGTTCAAGAACACTTTCGGGCAGCTCGAGTTCATCCAGCCGCACGCGCAGCGCGCTTTCGACTTGCTCGTGGATCATGTGGAGACTCACGCAACGCTACCGCCAAGCCAGTGTGTTCCACGTGGTGGGTCCATCGCGCCCGCGGCATCGGCGCAGACAGGGCACTGCCCGAATCTCTTCGTGCCCTGAACGGGGCTGTGAAGGAAAAGGCGGCCTGCGGCCGCCTTTTTTTCGCGGCGGCCATTCACCCTTAGCGTTGCTCGCAGCGTAGCGTCGACGGAATAGTGTCGCGCCGTACGTGTTCTCCCGAGTGCAGGTCGAGTCAACCACTACGCGGGAGGTTGTCATGAAGAAACGCGCCATTGCGGCGGCGATTTCATTTGTTGCCTTAACTTACGGAATTCCGGCCGGGGCGGACGAGGAGGACCTGGTCCGGTTCAAAGGCGGGATCGGCGTCATCCCGGTCTCGAGCGGCGTGGGCACCGATGCGACCGCTACGGTTGTGAACCGGAACATTGTCCGCGGAGTCCAACCCGCCGGTCAGCTCTGGAGGATCGAGGATCTCAGGGCTGGGGTGACGGTCGATGGGCGCATCAAGGTCGAGGGACGGGGTCTGCTGCTGGCCGGAGGCAACGGCATCGGCACGAACGCGAACGCGAGAGTCATCGCCACGCTGATTTGCGAACCCGCGGCGCCGTTTACGGAGCGCAGTACAACGCCTACCGGCGTCCCGCTCGAGGCCGACGGCGATTTCCGGATCGAAGATGTGTTGACGCCGGCGCCTCCGTCTGACTGCGCCAGCCCGGTGCTGCTCATCCGCAGCGCGGCGGGCACCCGTAACTGGTTCGCGGCGGGCATTCCGAAGCGGTAACCCCAGCGACATCGCGGCGATGAAAGAGGCGGCCTTCCGGCCGCCTTTTTCTTTACTGCTCTGCAGCATGGCGCCTGGCCGCAGCGCGCCGAGCGAAACACTGCCCATTGTCGTTGCGGCCTTGATACGATTTAGCACATGGTGAATTCGATTAAGTCATGAATTGATCAGCATTCGTCATGAATATCACCTCCCGGCAGCTCAAGGCCTTTCTTCTCACCGCGCAGCACCACAGCTTTTCGCGCGCCGCTGAGCAGCTGTTCATCACGCAGTCAGGAATGAGCGTGCTGGTGCGCGAGCTCGAGGCGCAGCTCGGCTTTCGCCTGTTCGACCGCACGACGCGCCGCGTGACGCTCACCGAGTTCGGCGAAAAATTCCTGCCGATCGCCGATCGCAGCCTGCTCGACCTAGAGGCTGCGGCGGCGAACATCGGCCGCTCCGCGAATGAAGCCGGCCATCATCTCTGCATCGGTGCGACGCCGCTCGTCGCCGCCGAGCTGCTGCCCGGGGCGATTGCAGAATATGCGAAGAGGAAGCCGGAGCTCGAGATCCGCGTGTTCGACGCGGACCGTCCGCGTTTGATGGAGATGGTGGAGGCAGGCGAGATCGACGCCGGCATCACCGCGTTCCAGCATGCCGCGCCCGGCGTGAGCAAGATACCTCTGGTGCGCTTCTCGCTCATGTTCATCCAGGCAGACAACGCGCTGCGTGACCTTGGACCGCTGGTGCGATGGGCTGACATCGCCGCGTGCAAGCTGATCGGCAGCCCGCCCGACATGCCGATCCAGGAGCTCATCGATGAGCATCTCAAGCGCGTCGGCCGGCATCATCCGCCGGAGATCGTGTGCAATTACTGGGAAACACAGATTGCGATGGTCGAGACCGGGGCCGGCGTCGCCGTCATGCCGACATTCGCGCGGCCGGCATGTGTCAAACGCAAGATCACGATGCATGCTCTCGTCGACCCAATTGCGTCGGGCACTCTGTACTGGGTTGTGAACCGCGCCCGCAAGCTTCCAGCGGCGGCTGAAGGCTTCAGCGACTTCCTGAGCGACTATATCTCGGGCGTGGTGGGCAGCTGGCCGCCCCGCCCGCCTCTGCCAAGGCCGCCTGACGCGGCGCAGCCTATTGAATGATCGCGGTGCGGAACGTCGCGGGAGGCTCGTGCGTAATCGCACGCCCGGCGGCGCCTTGCAGCACCACCGAGGAAAGCTTCAGCTCGGCCGCGCCGGAACGGATCGGCCGGAACGTGACGATCAGGAAATCAACGTCGGCCGCGACGCCGCCCGTGCCGGAAGCGCCGACGAAAATCGAGCCGCCCGGGTTGACGCGGTAGGTGAAGCTGCCGTCGGCGAAAAAGCCGCCGGGCCGCACCGCTACCGGCTCCAGCAGCTTCGCGTCGAAGCTCAGTTGCAGCGGCGAAGCGCGCACCGGCTGATCGGAAGTGAGCTTCAGCGCGACGTTGAAGTTGGTCCCTGCCTGCACGCGCTCGGGTCCTTCCCAGCGCAGCTGCGCGGGGCGCGATTCAGCGACCGCCGAAGGCTCCGGCGTCGTTGACGCAAGCGCCACAGCCTGCGCAGCAGGCTCCAGCTTCAGGCTGCCCACGGCCGGAAGCTGTTCGCGCACCCCGAGCGGGACATAGACCAGGGTTACGCCGTCGGGCTTGATCGACTCGACGCGGTAATTGTCGTCGAGTGTCTCGCCTTCGCGCACCGTCATCACGCGATCGTCGCGCACGAGGACGACTCGCGCTGCGCCGTCGTGCACTACTTGCCCGGCGAGGCGGTAAGGCATCGGCGGCGCCGTCGGCGCGGGCGCGGCAACGGGGGCGGCGCGTACGGCACGCTGCGGCGGCATCCAGGAGCGAAATCCGAACAGCTCCCCGCGCGGCTTGCCGATCGTTTCGCGCTCCGGAAGTGCGGCAAAGCGGCCTTCCGCGGGGCGGCCTGCTTCGCGTGCCTCGGGCTTCGCTCCCGGCGCTGAGTCAAGCGGCGGCTGGGTGGGAAGAAGCAGGGTCACGACAACAAGCCCCACGCTCGCCACTGTCAGCCAACCGAGAATTCGTTTCTTGCGCAAGACGGGCTCCCTGCAGGCCCTATGGATGCTCAGTAGAGCCCAATCGACGGCGCTGCGCAAGGGGCGCTGGGCCTTTTGGCGCCTTGCCTGCCGCCGCTTCCCATGTTCATGGGGTGGCATATTTCACAAACTCCGCATGGGAACCGCCCGCTGTTCCCGCTGTCGAAGAACGTCGTCGATTCTGTGGAACTACCACCGGAACCCGACCCGGACCAGGTCCTTGACGTCGCGATCGCGTTTACCCGGATCAACTCGCTCATCCGCTTAGGTGGATTGATTCCAGAGCTCGCGGCTGGCGAGCCGCGCGCCTTGCACCAGCGCTTCGAGCTTGGCCCACATGATGGAAGGATGCACGCGGCGGTGGAACGGCCCCTGCGCGAATCCGCAGTCGGTGCCGGCGATCAGGTTTTCGCGCCCGAGCACGCGCGCGAAGCGCACGATGCGCTCGGCGACCAGCTCGGGATGCTCGACGATGTTGGTCGCGTGGCTGATGACTCCGGGCACCAGGACTTTTCCGTCAGGCAGCTCGACGCTTTCCCACACGCGCCATTCGTGCTCGTGGCGCGGGTTCGCCCCCTCGATGAGATAGGCGCCCGCGCGTACGCGAAGGATGAGGTCGACGATGTCCTTCAGCGGCACGTCGCTGGTGTGCGGCCCGGGCCAGCTGCCCCAGCAGACGTGGTAGCGCACGCGGTCCTCGGGAATGCCCTCGAGGGCATGGTTGAGCGCTTCGACGTGCATCTCGACCCAGCGGCGGTAATCGGCGAACTGGGCGGGCGGCACCATCCGGTCGTAGGTCACCGCGAGGCGCGCATCGTCGAGCTGCAGCAGCAAGCCGGCGTCGATGACGGCGCGGTATTCGACGCGCATCGCATCGGCAATGGCGTGCAGGCAATCCTCGTCGCTCCTGTAATACTCGTTTCGCCGATCCGGGATCACGCTCGCCGGCGCCGCGACCGGAAGAAATCCTTCGACGACACCGGCCGCCTTGAGCGCAGCCTTGAAGTTCGCGATGTCGCGCTGGATCTCGGCCTGGCCGGTGTAGGTGATCGGCGCGACGCACACTGCTTCGTCGGCCGTAGCGCCGGCCGTGGCGGGAGGACCGCTCGCCGCGTCGAGCTCGGCGTAAAACTCCGCGAAGCGCATGCGGTCGGCGCCGCGCGCGAAAGGATGGGCGCCCGGCTTCACCGGCCGGCGCTCGAAGCCGCTCAGGCGCTCGAGCGCATATTGCGACCAGCTGATCGATTTGCCGAATTCGCCGTCGCTCGGCGTGTCGAGGCCGACCTCGGCCTGCCGGCGCACGACGTCAGAGACCGATCTTTTCAAGCAATCCTGGTAGGCCTGCTCGTCGTAGGGACGGCGGCGCTGCCTCGCGCCGATGAACTGCAACAGCGGCGCTGGCCGGATGAGGCTGCCGACGTGGGTGGTGAGAATGCGCTCGGTGCTGCGCCTCATGCCCCCAATGATAACTACGTCTGGCTTATCATCGGCTGCACCGAGGGATCCTGCGGCGGCGGCGTGTGGGCCACGTTCATCACCATCGACACCGTGGTGAAGTAGCCGATGAGGCCCAGCAGGTCGATCAAGCCGCGCTCCCCGAGCCGGTCGAGCGCGCGCCGGTAGGTCGTGTCGCTCAGCCCGTGGGTGCGGAACAGCTCCTCGCACAGGTCATACGCGAGCTCCTCGTCTTCGGCCACGCCGCGCGGCCGGCGGCCTTCGGCAATCGCCTCCGCGACGCCGCGCTCGAGACCGGCTTTCAGCGCCAGCGGGTAGTGGACGAACCATTCGAATTGCTGCGACCACTGGCGCGCGACGACCAGTATCACGAATTCGTTGAGCTTCGTTTCGAGCGCGCTCCGGTAGCGCAGGTATTCGCCTACTTTCTGCAGCCGGTCCATCAATTCGGGGCTGCGCAGCAGCGGGATGAACGGCCCTCGTACTCCGCCGCGCGGCCCGGCGGCAAGCTCGGCGGCGGCTTCTTTCTGCTCCGCGGTCATGCTGTCGGCCGCCAGCGGCGGCATCCGGTCCTTGATCACGCATTCCTCCGCTTGGGAAATAGCGCGAAGGCGCTCGCTGCAAGCAGCAGGCTGCCGGCGAGCAGTGCGCCGGAGAGGCCGCCGCCGCCTTCGATCAGCAGGCTGGCGACGACCGGGCCCAGGATCTGCCCGGTCGCGAACGCGGCGGTCATGGCCGCCATCAGCCGCGCCGCCTGCGCACCCGCCACCTGCAGCGCTTCCTGCATGCCAGCCATGGTGACCACCATGAAGCTGCCGCCGACGCAGAGCGCCGCGACGAGGATGCCGCCGATCCCCGGTATCGCCGGCGGCGCGCCGACTCCCAGCGCCATGACGAGTTGGCTCACCGCCCATAAACGCCGGTAGGTGAAATGCCGGGAAAGGACTGCAACGGCGAGCGTCGACGCCGCGGCGGCAGCACCGAAAACCGGCCAGGCCCAGCCGAACACCGCCGGGTCGGCGATCTCCCGGCGCGCCATCGCCGGGATGAAAGTGGCCGGGATGATGTAGCCGAAGCCGAAGGCGCCGTAACACAGCACGAGGCGCCACCACTGCGCGCCCCAGCGCGGCTCGGCCTGGCTGCGCACTGCGTCATCCGGCAAATGGAACACTTTCCAGAACAGCAAGGTGAAAAGCAACGACACCCCGCCGAGAACGATCCACGTCTCGCTCGAGGAAGAGCGCCATGCCATCAACGCTGCGCAAAGCACGCCGACGACGACGATGCCGACGCCAACGCCGGCGTACACGGCCCCGTTCAGGGCCCTGCGCCCCAGAAGGCGCGGCAGGCACCACGCCGACACATGGATCAGCACCCATGCGCTGCCAATCCCTGCGGCGAGCCGCAGCGCCGCCCATGCGGCGAATTGATGGGTCAGCCCCATGGCGAGCGTAGTGCCGGCGATCGCCAACAGGCCTATGGGAATGAGGTGCCCCGAGCGAACGAAGAACCCTGCGGACAGCGCGCCGAGGAGATAGCCGAGGTAGTTCGCCGAGGCGAGCCAGCCGCCGGCGGCGAGCGACAGGCCGCTGTCGGCCTGCATCATCGGCAGCAGCGGCGTGAAGGCGAAGCGGCCGATGCCCATGGCCACCGCCAGGGCGGCGAGACCGGCGAGCGCGATACGCATGCGCGCAGTCTAGGTTGACAGCGTGTTCTCTAAAAATGAATAATTGAGAAAGACTCGTTCTCTTATTGAGATCTATGGACCTCGCCGCGCTGCACATCTTCAAGACCGTCGCGGAAACGGGCGGCATCACCAAGGCCGCCGCGCGCCTGCACCGAGTACAGTCGAACGTCACCACGCGCATCAAGCAGCTCGAGGAGAGTCTCGGCACGCCGCTGTTTCACCGCCACAAGCGGCGCCTGACGCTATCGGCCGAAGGCAAGCTCCTCCTCGCCTACGCCGAGCGCCTGCTGCGGCTTTCTTCCGAGGCCCAGGCCGCGCTGCGCAGCGGCGCGCCGCGCGGCACGCTGCGCATCGGCTCGCTGGAGAGCACCGCGGCGACGCGACTGCCGCCGTTGCTATCGCGCTACCACGCCGCGTATCCCGAGGTGCGGCTCGAGCTCGTCACCGGCACGACCGGAGCGCTGGTCGCCCGCGTGCTGGGCGGCGACATCGAGGCCGCCTTCGTGGCCGAGCCGTTTACCGCCGAGGGACTCGAATCGCATCACGCGTTCACGGAGGAATTGGTGCTCATCACGCCCAAAGGCTTCCCGCGCATCGGCTCGGCGAAGGACATCGGGCACGCCCCGATCCTCGCCTTCGCCGCGGGATGCTCGTACCGGCGCCGGCTGGAGGCCTGGCTCGGCGGCTCGGGCATTGCACCGGAGCGGGTGATGGAATACGGCTCCTACCACGCCATCATCGCCTGCGCGGCGGCCGGTTCCGGCGTAGCGGTGGTGCCGCGCTCGGTAATCCGGGCCGTTCGCCCCGGCAATGAAGTGCGCATCCAGCGCTTGCCCGAAGAGATAGCGCGCGCAAGGACGCTGCTCGTCTGGCGCAAAGGCCACAAATCGAGCGCGCTCGACGCAATGCGAGCCGAGCTCCTCAGGCGATCGCCTGGTAGTACAGATTCTGGGGATGGTTCGCCTGAGCGAAGAAAAACCAGCGCTCGGCGAGCAGGCCGAGGTACTGCACGGCGAAGGCGGCTACCAGCAGCGGCAGCGAGCTGAAGGCAAGCCCCGCGGCAAACATCGGCGTGCCCGCTCGAACAGCCGCTCAAGAATGTCCACTCAGCTCGGCGACGGCGAGCGCTCGCGGATCGCCCGCTTTGGCCGCCTGCAGCGCGCGCCATACGCGCTGGGGGGTTGCCGGCATGTCGAAATGCGTAACCCCGGCCTGGCGCAGTGCGTCCAGCACTGCGTTCATCAGGCAGGGCATCGAGCCGGTGACGCCGGCCTCGCCCACGCCTTTGGCGCCGAGCGGGTTGGTCTGGGTCGGCACCGGATAATCGAGGACGGTGAGGTTGTTCACCAGGACCGCGCGCGGCATCGGGTAGTCCATGAAGCTGCCGTTCAGCAGCTGGCCGCTATCCGGGTCATAGATCGCCTGCTCGCCGAAAATATGGCCGGCACCTTGAGTGATGCCGCCCTGCATCTGTCCTTCGACAATCTGGTGGTTGATGATATTGCCCGCGTCGTCGCAGGCGACGTAGCGGAGGATTTCGACGATGCCGGTTTCCGGCTCGATCTCGACCTCCGCGATGTGGCAGCCGTTGGGGAACGTCGTGCCGACCTTCTTCTCCTTCAGGTCGACATCGAGCTCCCCGGGATGCTTCTTCACCAGCGCCGCGAGCGCGATCTCGCGGTCGGTGCCCTTGATGCGGTATATGCCCTCGAGGAACTCGACGTCGGCTGCAGCGGCCTCCAGCTCCTCGGCCGCCAGCACGAGACCTTTCCTGACGACCTCCTGCGAGGCCATGTGCAGGACGCTGCCGACACCGAGCAGCGAGCGCGACCCGCCAGTGGGGTTGCCGACGAGATGCATGTCCGGGTCGGCGGTGCGCAGCCGGATCGTTTCCATCGGCACGCCGAGGATGCCAGACACGATCTGCGCGTACGTTGTCTCGTGGCCTTGGCCATGCGAATGCGAGGTAGCGCGCAAGGTGATGTGCGCCGCGTCGTCCCAGGTGAGCTGCACCTGGTCGTACGGCGCGAAGCCACCCGCGCCGCTCGCCTCGATGTAGGTGGCGATACCGCGCCCGCGCAGCCGGCCGCGGTTGTGGGATTCTGTTCTTCTCTTTTCGAATGAATTCCATTCCGAGGCCTTCAGCGCCTTGTCGAGCACGCCCTCGAAGTCGCCGCAGTCGTACTCGAATCCGGTCGCGATCTTGTACGGAAATTGGTTCTTGGCCACGAGGTTGCGCCGGCGGAACTCGGCGGGGTCCATGCCGAGCTCGTGCGCGGCCTGGTCGACCAGCCGCTCGACCGCGTAGGAGCTCACCGGCCGGCCCGCGCCGCGGTAGGCGGCGGTGGGAACCGTGTTGGTCAGCGTGAGCTTCGCCTGCACGTGAACGGCCTGGACGTCGTAGACGCCGCTCGCCACGTTCACCAGGTTGACCGTGTTCACGAAGCTTCCGGTGAATGCGAGATAGGCCCCCAGGTTGCACACGAACTCGAAGCGCATGCCGAGGATGCGGCCGGAAGCGTCGAGCGCCATTTCGCCGCGGTGCACGATGTCGCGCGCCTGCTCGTCGCCGATGAACACCTCGGAGCGCGTGCCGACCCACTTCACCGGCCGGCCGAGCTGCTTCGCAGCAAGCAGGAGCGCGCAATATTCCGGGTAGATGTTGAAGCGCACGCCGAAGCCCCCGCCCACTTCCTCGGCGATGACGCGGATCTTCTCAGGCGGCACGCCAAGCACGGCTGCCATCTGGCCGCGCATGCCGGTCACGCCCTGCGTGCACGCGTACAGCTGATAGGTGTCGCTCGCCGCGTCGTAGGCGCCGACGGCGGCGCGCGGCTCCATCGGATTGCCGACCACGCGGCTATGGTAGGAAGTGAGCTGCACCACGCGCGCCGCGCGCCCGAACGCAGCCTCGGTCGCCGCCTCGTCGCCGCCCTCGAAATCCAGCAGCAGGTTGCCGGGAACGTTCTCATGGAGCAAAGGCGCGCCGCGCGCAAGCGCCACGCGCGCATCGATCACCGCGGGCAGCTCCTGGTATTCGACCGCCACCGCTTCGGCGGCGTCCTGCGCAGAGGCCGCACTTTCGGCCACCAGCAGCGCGACCGGCTCGCCCACATAGCGCACGCGCCCCTGCGCGAGCGCGGGGCGGTGCGTGGGCAGCTGCTCGGCCCCGCCGCGGCCCTTCACCGGCGCTGCCGCGGGCAGCGGCCGCAGTCCCGCTGCCGCCACGTCGGCGCCGGTCAGGACGGCGATCACGCCCGGCATGGCGAGCGCCGGCGATGCGTCCACGGCGACGATTTCGGCGTGCGCACGGTCGGAGCGCACGAAGTGGCCGTAGACCTGCCCAGGCAAGTTCCAGTCGGCGACGTAACGTCCCCTGCCTTTGAGCATGCGTTCGTCTTCGAGCCTGCCTTTGTGGCCGAATGGTTGCATAGCGGCGGATTGTAAAAAGAAAAAGGCCCGCCGCAGCGGGCCTTTCGCACCTCCCTGGGGTGCTTTGGCCATGATACAGCAGTGGGTCCTTCACATCTTCGACAGCGCGATCAGGATGCTGCAGGGCGAGTAGTCGAGGAGCGAAGCGCCGACCGAGCCCTTCCACCAGCGCGCGGCGAACGAAGTGTTCTGGTTGTGGCCGACCACGATCAGGTCCACCCCCAGGCTCTTCCCCAGCCGGCAGATCTCTTCCACCGGCTCGCCGACCGCGAGGTGCCCGGTGGCGTTGTAGCCCTTGTCGCGCAGCGTGCGGATGCCCTCGTCGAGCACCGTCTGCGTGCGCTTCTTTTCCTCCTCCAGCAGCTCCTCGGGCACGAAGCCCTCGGTGAGAAACAGGCTCGGCGGCATGCTGGCCACCGCGAGCAGATGCGTCTCGGCGTTGAGGAAACCAGCGAGATCGCCGCACTCGAGAAGCGCACGCTTGCCTTCCACCGAGCCGTTGTACGCAAGGAGAATCGTCCGATACTTCATGGCCCCCTCCTATCCGCTCCTGGATGACGATTATAGCCACCCCTCCGACCGCTAGAATAACGGCTTTCCCCTCCCATGCTTGACGTCTCCCGCAGCGATCTCGTCGCCGCCGTCGCCGGCGCGGGCACCATGGGCCGCGGCATCGTCCAGGTGCTTGCGCAGTGCGGTGCGCGCACGCTGGTTTACGACGCGCAGCCGGGAGCAGCGGCGAAAGCGAAGGACGCGATCGGCCAGTCGCTCGGTAAGCTCGCCGAGAAAGGCAAGCTCAAGCCGGCGGAGGTGCAGGCGACGCTCGGGCGCATCGAGGTCGCGGATTCGCTCGAGGCCTTCGCGCGCTGCCATGTGATGGTAGAGGCGATCATCGAAGACCTGAATGAAAAAAGAAAGTTGTTTGGCTCTTTGGAAGCCATCGTGTCCGAAAGCTGCATCCTCGCCTCCAACACCTCTTCGCTTTCCGTCACTGCCATGGCCGCCGCCTGCAAGCGCCCCGGCCGCGTCGCGGGCTATCACTTCTTCAACCCGGTACCCGTGCTGAAGATCGTCGAAGTGGTGGATGGCGTGCGCACGGAGCCGTGGGTGACGGACGCGCTCACGGCGCTTGCCAGGCGCTTCGGCCACACGCCGGTACGCTGCAAGGACACGCCCGGCTTCATCGTCAACCACGCCGGGCGCGCTTTCGTCCCCGAGTCGCTGCGCGTGCTCGCCGAAGGCGTGGCCGATTTCGCCACCATCGACCGCATCCTGGTCGACGCCGCCGGTTTCCGCCTCGGGCCGTTCGGCCTGATGGATCTGGTTGGGCTCGACGTGGCGCACGCGGTGATGAAGTCGATGTACCGGCAGTACTACGAGGAGCCGAAATACCGGCCGTCGTTTCTCGCCGAGCCGCGTGTCGCCGCGGGCCTCCTCGGCCGCAAGACCGGCCGCGGCTGGTATGCGTACGGCAAGGATGGCGCCGCCGAGCCACTTCCGGAAGCGCCCATACCCAAAACGCGACCCGATTCCGTCTGGGCGGTTCCTGAATTGAAAGAATTGCTTTCGAGATTCAACATTCGAACTGAAAGCAGTTTTTCAAAAGCCGCGGTGTGCTTCGTGGCCCCGCTCGGCAAGGATGCGACGAGCACGGCCCTCGACCTTGGCCTCGATCCGACGCGAAGCGTTGCGGTCGATCCTCTTTTCGGCTTCGCCAAGCGCCGCACGCTGATGACGACGCCCGTGACGCGCCCCGAAGTACGCGACGCCGCCCATGCCCTGCTCGCTTCCGACGCGGTCCCGGTGTCGGTGATCAACGACTCGCCGGGCTTCGTCGCGCAGCGCGTCGTCGCGCATATCGTCAACGTCGGCTGCGACATCATGCAGATGCGCATCGCCTCGCCCGAGGACCTCGACCGCGCGGTGATGCTGGGCCTGGGCTATCCGCGCGGCCCGCTCGGCATGGGCGATGCGCTCGGCCCGCAAAAGATCCTCACGGTGCTCGAGGCGATGCACGCCTTTTTCCTCGAGCCGCGTTACCGGCCGAGCCCCTGGCTCAAGCGCCGCGCGCGCCTCGGCGTTTCCCTGCTTACTGTGGAGTAACCCATGCTAGAAGCCTTCATCTATGACGGACTGCGTACACCGATCGGGCGGCACGCCGGCAAGCTCGCCCCGGTGCGCCCCGACGATCTCGCCGCCGAAGTGATTCGGGAGGTCGTCACGCGTAACGCGATCGAGCCGCGCGAAATCAGCGATGTCGTGCTGGGCTGCGTCAACCAGGCCGGCGAGGACAATCGCAATGTCGCGCGTTTCGCGGCGCTGCTGTCCGGCCTGCCGCCGACCACGCCGGGGGTCACGGTGAACCGGCTTTGCGCAAGCGGCCTGCAGGCGGTCATCGATTCGGCGCGCGCCATCACCGTCGGCGAAGGCGACCTGTACATCGCCGGCGGCGTCGAGAGCATGAGCCGCGCGCCGTACGTGATGGGCAAATCGGACTCGCCCTACAGCCGCGACGTGAAGCTGTACGACACCACGATCGGTACGCGCTTCCCGAATGCGAAATTCATCAAGCAGTTCGGCGACCACTCGATGCCGCAGACCGGCGACAACGTGGCGAAGGACTTCGGCATCACGCGCAGCCAGGCCGACGAGTTCGCGCTCGCCTCGCAGCAGAAGTACGCCGCTGCCGAGAAGGAAGGCTTCTTCCAGGGCGAGATCCACGCCATCACCCTGCCCTCCAGGAAAAAAGATACACCGGGAGAAAAAATCAGTCTGGACGAACATCCGCGCCGCGACGCCTCGATGGATCAGCTCGCGAAGCTCAAGCCGCTGTTCGAAGGCGGCGTGGTCACCGCGGGCAACGCCTCGGGCATCAACGATGGTGCGGCGGCACTAGTAATCGCCAATAGAAAATGGGGCGATAGACGTAGTCGCAAACCTATCGCCCGCATCCTCTCGGCCGCCAGCGCCGGCGTCGAGCCGCGCATCATGGGCGTCGGGCCGGCGTACGCCATTCCGCGCGCCCTTGAACGGGCCGGATTGAAGTTGAGCGACATGGACATCATCGAGATCAACGAGGCGTTCGCGAGCCAGGTGCTCGGCTGCCTCAAGCTGATGGAGGTCGACCTGAAGGACCCGCGCGTCAACCCGAACGGCGGCGCGATCGCCATCGGACATCCGCTCGGCGCCTCGGGCGCGCGCCTCGCGCTCACGGTCGCGCGCGAGCTGCAGCAATCCGGCGCGCGCTACGCCGCGGTGTCGCTGTGCATCGGTGTCGGCCAGGGCCTCGCGCTCATCCTCGAAAGGATGCAAGCATGAATGCTCCCATCACCCCCCGCTCCGCATTTGTTTGGCAGGACCCGCTGCTGCTCGATCAGCAGCTCACCCAGGAAGAGCGCATGGTGCGCGACGCCGCACACGACTACTGCCAGGGCAAGCTCGCGCCCCGGGTATTGGAGGGGTTTCGTCATGAAGTCACTGATCCAAAGATCTTCAGGGAAATGGGCGAGCTCGGCATGCTGGGACCGACTATCCCCTCCGAGTACGGCGGGCCGGGGCTGAACTATGTCGCCTATGGGCTGATCGCGCGCGAAGTCGAGCGCGTTGACTCGGGCTATCGCTCGATGATGAGCGTACAGTCTTCGCTCGTCATGGCGCCGATCTTCCAGTTCGGCACCGAAGCGCAGCGCAAGAAGTACTTGCCCAGGCTAGCGAAGGGCGAATGGATCGGCTGCTTCGGCCTCACCGAGCCGAACCACGGCTCCGACCCGGGCTCGATGCAGTCGCGCGCGAAAAAGGTCTCCGGCGGCTACAGCCTCACCGGCACCAAGATGTGGATCTCCAACTCGCCGATCGCCGACGTGTTCGTCGTCTGGGCAAAGGATGACGCGGGCGACATCAAGGGTTTTGTATTGGAGAAAAGTTTCAAAGGGCTTACGGCACCCAAGATCCACGGCAAGGTGGGGCTACGCACCTCTGTCACCGGCGAGATCGTGATGGACAACGTGTTCTGCCCGGAGGACAACGCGTTCCCCGAAGTGCGCGGCCTGAAGGGCCCGTTCACCTGCCTCGACTCGGCGCGCTACGGCATCGCCTGGGGGGCGCTCGGCGCCGCCGAGGACTGCTGGCACCGGGCGCGACAATACGTGCTCGATCGCAAGCAGTTCGGCCGTCCGCTCGCCGCGAACCAGCTGATCCAGAAGAAACTCGCCGACATGCAGACCGAGATCACGCTCGGCCTGCAAGGCTGCCTGCGCCTCGGGCGCATGAAGGACGAAGGCAGCGCGTCGGTCGAAATCACCTCGATCATGAAGCGCAATTCGTGCGGCAAATCGCTCGACATCGCCCGCGTGGCGCGCGACATGCTCGGCGGCAACGGCATCTCGGACGAGTTCGGCGTGATCCGCCATGTGGTCAACCTCGAGGTGGTGAACACTTACGAAGGCACGCACGACATCCACGCGCTCATCCTGGGCCGCGCGCAGACGGGGATTCAGGCATTCACGGCCGACTGACAGGATGAGGAGACAGTAGCGGTGCAGGTGCGCTATCGGTCGATGAAGAGCTTGCCGAAGAAGGACGTGTTGAGCCTGTACCGTTCTGTGCGATGGTCTTCGGCAAAGAAACCGGCGCGCCTTCTGCAGGCGCTTAAACACTCGCATTCCGTAGTAACGGCCTGGGTCAACGGCTCGCTCGTCGGCCTGGGAAACGCCATTTCGGACGGCAGCATGGTTGTCTACTACCCGCATCTCCTGGTATCACCGGACTTCCAGGGCCAGGGCATCGGGCGCCAGATCGTGAAACAGCTAATGAACCAGTACCGCGGCTTTCACCAGCACGTGCTCATCGCTGATGCCGAGGCGGTCTCCTTCTACCGAAAGTGTGGATTCAGACGGGCAGGCAAGACGACGTCGATGTGGGTGTTCAGAGGCAAGGAGCATGGATAACAGTCCTTGCGTGTATGAGGATTGAGTGCGGAAGGAGCGTGCTTCGCGAGTGGGCGCAAAGCGACAAAGCAGCACTGGTCCGCTTCGCGAACAATCGCAATGTTTGGCGCAATCTCACCCATCTATTCCCTCATCCTTATACGGATGCCGATGCCGACTGGTGGTTCTCGTTCCTGGCCAAGATGCCCGCACCCACGCATTGGGCGATCGAGGTGGATGGTCTGGCGGTCGGCGGAATCGGCGTTCATTTGAGAGAAGGAATCTTCGCCAAGTCTGCGGCGTTTGGTTACTGGCTCGGCGAACCCTACTGGGGCCGCGGCATCATGACCGAAGCGGTGAGAGCGGTGTCACCCTATGCAATGCGCCGCTTCGGCCTGATTCGCCTCGAATCGCCGGTATTCGAGTGGAACCCGGCATCGATGCGGGTGCTCGAGAAATGCGGATTTATCCGCGAAGCCGTGC
Source organism: Burkholderiales bacterium (assembly GCA_035602335.1). Lineage (GTDB taxonomy): Bacteria > Pseudomonadota > Gammaproteobacteria > Burkholderiales > SG8-39 > SCGC-AG-212-J23. The sequence continues at coordinate 31,553 of DATNMK010000067.1, read as the reverse complement.
TGCGCTCGAGCGCCCTGAAGGATGGGAAGATCATTGACCAGGTGATCTATGCGCTTATCGAAGGTGCGAGAAGCTGAGGCAAGGGACGCGGCTACCGCGGTGGACGCGGGAGCGCGGCAAGCAGGCGTAATTCTCCTTGTCCTCGCCACCCTGGCGGCGGCGCAGCCGGCCGAGCGGCCGAACGCCGTGCTCCTCGTGGCGAAGCCAAGCCTGACCGACCCGAATTTCCGCGAGACGGTGGTGCTGGTCACCCAGACGCCCGAGGCGCAGACCGTCGGCGTGATCCTCAATCGGCCCAGTGACAGGAAAATGTCAGGTAACCCGGTTTTTTTCGGCGGTCCGGTGCTGCGGCAGGCCACCGTTGCGCTGTTCCGGTCGAGCGAGCCGCCCGAGTCGCGTGCATTTCATGTCCTGCAGGGCGTCTATCTGACCATGCATCCGCAAAACATCGAGCGGCTTCTCGCGCGCCCGGGACAGCGCTTCCGGCTGTACGCCGGTTTCTCGGCCTGGGCGCCGGGCCAGCTCGAAGGCGAGCTGGCGCGCGATGGCTGGTACGTGCTGCCCGCGAGCGAGGAGCTGCTGTTCCGCAAGGACACCACCGGCATGTGGGGCGAGCTCCTCGAGAAGGCGCGCGGCGAGCGCGCCGCTCACGAAAAACCTGCCGCTGTAGCGATCCATTGAAAGGAAAAGCCCCGCAGGAGCGGGGCTCGATCGCCCGGTTGCCGGGCCAGTGCCGCAAGAGCGGCACTATTTCATGGTCGCCACGGAGACGCGCGCGCTGTGTCCTTTTTAGAATACTTGAGCGCCATGTCAAGGCCAACGCGAGAACCGTAATGCCGCAGCGCCTGTCAAACCTAAAGGATATACTTTGCTTATGAAGCTCGTCCTCCGCAGTCTCGTGATTCTCGCAGCGTTCGCGCTCGCGGCGCCGGCATTGGCTCAATCGTCGGACGAGGCGATCCTGCTCGTGGCGCATCCAGCGTTCCGCGACCTCGAGTACCGGCAGACGGTGCTGATCGCGGCGCCCGTGCCGAACGGCGGGCACGTCGGCGTGATCCTCAATCGTCCCACCAAGCGCTCGCTCGGCAGCCTGTTTCCGGAGCACGAGCCGTCGAAGAAAGTGCTCGAGCCGGTGTATTACGGCGGGCCGTTCTCGCGCGGCGCGCTGGTCGCGCTGGTGCGGGCCGACAACACCCCGGGCGCGGGCGCGGTGCTGCTGATGAAGAATCTCTACCTTGCGTTCCGCGCCAACACCATCGACCACGTCATCGAGACCACGCCGAATGAGGCGCGCTATTTCGTCGGCTACGTCGGCTGGCGCGCAGGCGAGCTGAAAAGCGAGATCGACCGCGGCCTGTGGTCGGTGCTCGACGCCGACGTCGACCTCATCTTCCGCAAGGATACCGACAGCATGTGGGAAGACCTCCTGCAGGCCGCGCGCCGTATCCGGGCCGCCGCGCCCTCCACGCTGCACCGCGCAAGTCTCTCTTACTAGAGTCATCGGGGGGTAGCCCCCTTCCTTTTGCTGCGGGAATAGTGGCAGACTGCCGCTGTTCGCCTACGGCGTCCTGTCTATCTCTCGGAGGAGGGGATCATGAAGCGCGCGTTCGTCATTCTGTTTTCCGTCCTGGGACTGGTGTCCTGCGCAACCGTCTCGCGTGAGCAAGGCCTCGTGCAGCGTGCGGTCGATGCCATGGGCGGCGCCGACGCGCTGGCCGGGATCAAGACCATTTCGGTCAAGGGCACCATGAAGCAATGGGAGCCGGAGCAATCCGACGTCCCCGGCGGCGAGATGCGGTTTGCCAACGAGTCGAGCTACGAAGTCGTGCAGGACAGAACGAGGCGTGCCGCCCGCTATGACTGGGAGAAGAAATTCGCGTACCCGGCGCCGCGCACCTACAAGTTCAGCGAGATCGTTACGCCCGATGCGGGCTATGTCATCGGCATCGATACCACGGCCCGGAACGCACAGAACATGCAGAACAATCCTCCTGCGCACGCGATGTCCGGCGCGCGGCTCGCCACCACGCAGCGCGAGGCCGGCCGCGGCGCGCTGACTTCCCTGCTGCTCAACATGCGCAACAACCCGGACCAGGTCCAGCCCGCTCCTGACGTGGTTGTCGGCGGCGTTGCCTATCCCGCAGTTTCCTATGGACCTTACATCGTGGCGTTCGACGCGCAAACCGGCTTGCCCGCCCGCGTGCGCACGCTCGACTACGACAACGTCTGGGGCGACGTGAATTACGACCTCGTCTACTCGCAATGGCGCGACTTCGGCGGCATCAAGATCCCGATGAACCGCAAATACGAGCTGAACGGCCGCGTCATACAGGAGAACCAGTTCACCGATCTGCGGGTCAATCCGCCGGTCGACAGCTCTCGCTTCGACGTTCCGGCCGGCATTGCGGCCGGGGCGCCGCGTCCGGCGATGGGCAACGTGCCTTACCAGTGGGTGCTGCGTCGCCAGTTCATCGGCACTTACCTTGATTCCGAGAACGTGAGCTACGACTCGCGCACCGCGGGCGGTGGCCTGCGGCTGCAGGAGCTCGCACCGGGCGTGCAGCATGTGGTCGGCGGCTCGCACAACAGCCTGCTGGTGGAAATGAGCGACTACCTGATCGTCTTCGACGCGCCGGTGACGGACGCTCAGTCGCTATGGGTAGTGAACGCGGCTAAAGAAAAATTCCCTGGCAAGCCGATCCGCTGGGTGGTGCTGACGCATCACCACATGGACCATTCCGGCGGAGTTCGAGGCTTCCTCGCCGAGGGTGCGACCCTGGTCGTCGGCCAAGGCGCGGGAGCGCATTTCCGCCGCGTGCTGGACGCTCCTGCCACGCGCAATCCCGACATGCGCCCGCGCGACTTCAGGGGCACGCCGATTCTCGAAGTGCCCGAGAGCCACGTGATGTCCGACGCCCGCGGGCGCCAGGTCATCGTCTACCGCATCGACAATCCGCATGCAAAGTCGTACCTGATCGGCTATGTACCGGACGCGAAGCTCGGCTTCGTCACCGATCTGTGGAGCCCCGGACGCGATCCGCTGCCGGCGAAGATCACGCCGCCGCTGGCGGCGGTCACCGCCGGGGTCAAGAAAGCGGGCATCGAGCCGGCGCGCTTTGCCGGCGGGCACGGTTCGGTCGGCGACTTCGCGCCGCTGCAGAAACTCTCCAGCGAGTAATCAGGCGCTCAGGCCGCGGCGCGCGCAGGTCTCTTCTCGAAGACCATGCGCCCGCCGCGCCAGTCGACGTAGATGGTGTCCTTCGGGGCGAAGCGGCCCTCGAGGATCGCCTTGGCGAGCGGGTTCTCGATCTCGGACTGGATCGCCCGCTTGAGCGGCCGCGCGCCGTACACCGGGTCGAAGCCGGCCTTCGCCAGCTCGCCGAGCACCGCCTCCGAGATCTCCAGGCCGTAGTCCATCCTCGCCAGGCGCGTTTTCAGCACGTTGAGCTGGATCCGCGCGATGGCCCGGATGTGCTCCTCGGCGAGGGCGTGGAACACCACCACCTCGTCGATGCGGTTGACGAACTCGGGACGGAAATGCGTCTTCACTTCCGCCATCACGGCCAGCTTGATCAGCTGGTAGTCGCTGCCCGCCATGCCCTGGATCATCTGCGAGCCGAGGTTCGAAGTCATGACGATCACCGTGTTCTTGAAGTCCACGGTGCGTCCCTGCCCGTCGGTCAGCCGGCCCTCGTCGAGGACCTGCAGCAGCGCGTTGAACACGTCGGGATGCGCCTTTTCGACCTCGTCGAACAGGATCACCGAGTAGGGCTTTCTCCTTACTTGCTCCGTCAACTGCCCGCCTTCGTCGTACCCGACATAGCCCGGCGGCGCGCCGATCAGGCGCGACACCGAGTGCTTTTCCATGTACTCGGACATGTCGATGCGGATCAGGTGGTCCTCCGAATCGAACAGAAACCCGGCCAGTGCCTTGGTGAGCTCGGTCTTGCCGACCCCCGTTGGTCCTAAAAATAAAAAGCTCCCATAAGGCCGATTCGGATCAGATAGGCCCGAGCGCGAGCGCCGGATCGCGTCCGACACGAGTCTCACCGCCTCGTCCTGGCCGACGACGCGCTCGTGCAGCTTCTCTTCCATCTTGAGCAGCTTCTCGCGCTCGCCCTGCATCATCTTCGACACCGGGATGCCGGTCATGCGCGACACCACCTCGGCGATCTCCTCCGCCCCGACTTGCGTGCGCAGCAGCCTGGGCTTTTTCAAGTCAGGTTTTTTTTCGGCCTGTTTCAGTTGAGCCTCAAGCGGTGGAATCCTTCCGTACTGGATCTCCGACATCTTCTGCCAGTCGCCCTTGCGGCGCGCCTCTTCCATCTGCAGCTTGAGCTTCTCGATCTCTTCCTTGATGTGCTGGGTGCCCTGCACCGCGGCCTTCTCCGCCTTCCACTCTTCCTCGAGGTTGGCGTATTCCTTCTCCAGCCGCGCAATCTCCTGCTCGATCAGCTTGAGCCTTTTCTGCGAGGCCTCGTCCTTTTCCTTCCTGACCGCTTCTCTTTCAATTCTTAATTGAATTAAACGGCGCTCGAGGCGGTCGAGGGCTTCGGGCTTGGAGTCGATCTCCATCTTGATGCGCGCCGCCGCCTCGTCGATCAGGTCGATCGCCTTGTCGGGGAGGAACCGGTCGGTGATGTAGCGGTGCGACAGCTCGGCCGCGGCGACGATCGCCGGGTCGGTGATCTCGACGCCGTGATGCAATTCGTAGCGCTCCTGCAGCCCGCGCAGGATGGCGATGGTCGCCTCGACGCTCGGCTCGCCAACCAGCACCTTCTGGAAGCGGCGCTCGAGCGCCGCGTCCTTTTCGATGTACTTGCGGTATTCGTCGAGCGTAGTGGCGCCGATGCAGTGCAGCTCGCCGCGCGCCAGCGCCGGCTTCAGCATGTTGCCGGCGTCGATGGCGCCCTCGGCCTTGCCGGCGCCGACCATGGTGTGCAGCTCGTCGATGAAGACGATGGTGTTGCCCTCGTCCTTGGCAAGCTCCTTCAGCACCGTCTTCAAGCGTTCCTCGAACTCGCCGCGGTACTTCGCGCCCGCGAGCAGCGCCGCCATGTCGAGGTTCAGGACGCGCTTGTTCTTCAGGCTCTCCGGCACCTCGCCGTTGACGATGCGCTGCGCCAGGCCTTCGACGATCGCGGTCTTGCCCACGCCCGGCTCGCCGATCAGCACCGGGTTGTTTTTCGTGCGGCGCTGCAGGATCTGGATGCAGCGGCGGATCTCGTCGTCGCGGCCGATCACCGGGTCGAGCTTGCCCTGGCGGGCGCGCTCGGTGAGGTCGAGGGTGTATTTCGCCAGCGCCTGGCGCTGCGATTCGTCGCCTTGTCCTGACACGGTTTCGCCTCCTCTGACTTCCTCGATCGCTTTCTCGAGAGCCTGCCGGGTCACGCCGGCCGACTTCAGAATCCTCCCGGTTTCACCCTTGTCCGCCGCGGCGCCGAGGAGGAACAGCTCCGAGGCAATGTACTGGTCGCCGCGCTTCTGCGCTTCCTTGTCGGCGACGTTGAGGAGCTGGGCGAGCTCGCGCGACACCATCACCTCGCCGGCGGTGCCCTCCACCTTGGGCAGGCGCGCAATCGAGTCGGAAAGCGCCTTCTTGAGAGCATTCGGATTTCCGCTCGCCTTGCTGATGAGCCCGGCCACCCCCCCGTCCTCCTGGTTAAGCAGAGCGAGCAACAGGTGCTGGGGCTCGATGTACTGGTGGTCCTGGCCTAGCGCATTGCTTTGCGCCTCGGCGAGGGCCTCCTGCAGCTTGGTAGTGAACTTTTCGAAACGCATCGAGCTCAGGGTTTCGCTGCGCGCGGCCTGACTTCCCAGCGCTCCGCCGCGTCGTCGTCGGCAGACTTTGCTTCGACCCAGCGCGCTCCGCCCGCGGTTTGCTCCTTCTTCCAAAACGGGGCGCGCGTCTTCAGGTAGTCCATGATGAACTCGCACGCGGCGAAGGCATCGCCGCGATGGGCGCTTGCCACCGCGACCATCACGATCTGGTCGTTCGGCTGGAGATCGCCGTAGCGATGGATCACCGTGCAGTCGATCACTTGCCATCGGGAACGCGCTTCCTCAGCAATTTTCTTTATTGAATTTTCCGTCATCCCCGGGTAGTGCTCGAGGCTCATCGCGACCTCGCGCACCAGGCCGACGAAGCTCGCCACCGCGCCGATCTTCGGATTTCCCGATATGGCTTTTACTTCGGAGCCAAGATCGAAGTCTTCGCGCTGCACGGAGATCTTCACCTCAACCCCCGGTCACTGGCGGGAAGAACGCCACTTCGTCGCCGGGCTTGATCGCCGCGCTCGGCTTCACCATGTCCAGGTTCACCGCGGCGGTAACGCGGCGCGATTCGGCGAGCACTTCCGCCCACGGACCGCCGCGCGCGCGCAGATAAGCGCGCAAGCCGCCCACCGTGGAAATCCCGGGCGGCACTTCGATTTCCTCGAGCTCCTTGCCGAGCTGTTCCTTCACGCTGGCAAAGAAGCGCACCGTCACCTTCACCGATACAGCTCCGAATAAGGCAGGAAGCGAACCGCGTCGCCCTTCCTGATCGCGTGACCCGCCGGGTTGTCGACCAGGCCGTCGGCCCAGGCCGTCGAGGTGAGCACCGCCGAATCCTGCGTCGGATAGAGGTCCAGACCGCCCTGTGCGTTCCATTTTACGCGCAGGAACTCGCGCCGGGGATCCGGCTCCGGCCAGGCAAAGTCGGCCCGCGCGTCGACCGCGCGGGGCATCACATCAGAAACGCCCTGCGTCTTGAGCAGGAACGGCCGGACGAAAATCAGGAACGTCACGAAGCTCGACACTGGATTACCGGGCAGGCCGATAAAAAACGACTGCTTGATCGACCCGAAGGCGAGCGGGCGCCCCGGCTTCATCGCGATCTTCCACATCAGCAGCGCTCCTTCTGCCTCGACGGCGGGCTTGACGTAATCGGCTTCGCCCACGGAAACACCCCCCGAGGTGACGATGACGTCGCACTCTGCGGCCGAGCGCCTCAATACATCGCGCGTCGCCTCGAGGCTGTCGGACACGATGCCGTAGTCGCGCACCTCGCAGCCGAAAACCTCGGCGAGCCCGCGCAGGGTGAAGCGGTTGGAGTTGTAGATGCGCCCCGGCGCGAGCGGCTCACCCGGCATGACGAGCTCGTCGCCGGTAAAAAACAGGCCAAGTTTGATCTTCCTGAAAACGGGAAGGGTCTTGATGCCGACGGAGGCCGCCAGACCGGTGTCCTGCGGCAGCAGGCGCTTCCCCGCCGGGAGAATCTCGCCGCCCTTGCGCACGTCGCTGCCCGCGAGCCGAATCCACTCTCCGGGCTTGGGCGCTTTTTTGATCAGCACTTCGTCGCCGCGAACCTCGCAGTGTTCCTGCATCACGACCGCATCGGCGCCGGGCGGGATCGGCGCGCCCGTGAAGATCCGCGCCGCTGTGCCTGGTTCGAGAGGTTTTCCCATGGAACCGGCCGTGATCTTTTGGGCAACGCGCAGTCTCGTCCCGTCCCCGGTACGCACTGCGTAGCCGTCCATCGCGCTGTTGTCCATCGGCGGCACGTCCATCGTCGAGCGCTGCGCTCGCGCAAGGACGCGGTTCGTCGCTTCAAGAGTCGGAATCTCTTCGAGCTCGGATACAGCCTTGGCGCGCGAAAGCAGCACCTCGAGCGCCTCGTCTACGGACAGCAGGCCCTTGTTCATGCCAGTTTCAGGTATTTAACAATGAAGTTTTCAATTCCCGGGTGATCGTCGAGGTGAAGCAACGGCAGCTTCGTCTCGATGCGCTCGTCGCTCGCGATGGCGACGATATGCGGATCGTTCGGATGCAGCAGCGGCTCGCCGGTCGCGGCGCGCCAGACTTCGAGCTTGGGGATGGCGGCGAACTTGAAGCCCTCCACCAGCAGCAGGTCGCAGGGCGAAAGGCGCCCGAGCTGTGCCTCGAACGCCGGCTCCTGCGCGCCGCGCAGCTCGTGCATCAGCACCCAGCGCCGCGACGAGGTGACGAGGACTTCGGCCGCGCCGGCGTGGCGGTGGCGCCAGGAGTCCTTGCCCGGCTGGTCGACGTCGAACGTATGGTGCGCGTGCTTGATCAGCGATACCCGCAGCCCGCGCTGCACGAAGCGCGGGATCAGCTTCTCAATGAGCGTCGTCTTCCCGCTGCCCGACCAGCCGGCGAAGCCGAAGATTTTCATGGCCTCATCTTCTGAGAAAATCTCCGGCGATGCATATCCGCCTCAATTTGCGCAAGGGCGTGGCCTTCGGCCCGGGGCGCGCGCAGCTTCTCGAGGGAATCCGCGACACCGGCTCGATCGCCGCCGCCGGCCGGCGCATGAAAATGAGCTACAGCCGCGCCTGGGGGCTGGTCGAGGCGATGAACCGCGAGTTCCGCCGCCCGCTGGTCGCCTCGGCGAAAGGCGGCGCTTCGCACGGCGGGGCGGTCCTCACGCCGCTCGGACGTGACGTTCTCAAACGCTATCGGCGCATGGAAGCGTCGGCGGCGCGCGCCGTGGCGGCCGATCTCGCCGCTTTGCGGCGCAAGCTGGCGTGAACTAGACATTGCCATTCCCGATATACTCAGGCGAGTATATCGCATGAGCCTCGAGCTGACCGCGACCCTCTGCGTCGCCTTCTTCGTCGTCGCGACCTTGTACTCCACCGTCGGCCACGCCGGCGCTTCCGGTTACCTCGCGGTCATGGCCCTCGCATCGGTGGCGCCAGAGGTGATGCGCCCGAGCGCGCTCGCGCTGAACATCCTCGTCGCGACGGTGACCGTGTACCGTTTTCACCGCGCACGCTTCGTGTTCTGGAACAACCTGTGGCCGTTCCTGCTCGGCTCGGTCCCGTTGGCGGCGGTAGGAGGGTCGATCAGCCTGCCCCGCAGCGGCTATTACGCCCTGGTGGGCGCGGTATTGCTGTTTTCCGCCGGTTATCTCGCCTGGCGCGCGTTCAGCCGCAAGCTGCCGACGCCCGAGCGCGAGCTCAAGGTGAAGCGGCTGCCCGCCGTGCTGATCGGCGCGGTGATCGGCCTGCTTTCCGGGCTCACCGGCGTCGGCGGCGGAATCTTTCTGAGCCCGGTGCTGCTGATCTTCAACTGGGCGGCGCCGAGGACCACGGCCGGCATCTCGGCGCCATTCATCCTGGTCAATTCATGCGTCGCGCTCGCGGCAGGCTCGCTGTCGGTGCAGAGGATTCCCGCCGAGCTGCCCTGGCTCGCCGCCGCAGCGCTCGCCGGCGCTGTGATCGGCACCTGGCTCGGGCTGCAGAAACTCGATCAAAGAGGGCTGCTGCTCGTCCTCGCCGTCGTCATGACGCTCGCCGGGACCAAACTGCTTTTCCTCGCCTGAACGGCGTTGGGAAAGAACAGCTGCTCGCCGTCGATCCTGTAGGCTGCGATCGCCGCCTGCCCTTCTTCCGATACCAGCCAGTTCATGAAGGCCCGTGCCAGATCCTGCTTGACGTGCGGGTTGCGTGCCGGATTGACCAGCATCACGCCGTACTGGTTGAACAATCTTGGGTCTCCAGAGGAAAGAATAACCAGTTCGCCCCGATTCCTGAATGACAGCCAGGTGCCGCGATCGGCCAGGATGTAGGCGTTCATCGCCGAGGCGGTATTGAGCGCCGGGCCCATGCCGGCGCCCGTTTCCCGGTACCAAGGCCCTTTCGGCACGCCGACTCCCGCGAGCTGCCATATGCGCAGCTCAGCCGCATGCGTGCCGCTGCGGTCGGCGCGCGATACGAAAGGCGCCTTGGCCTCGAAAATGCGGCGGAAGGCGGCGACGGCGTCTTTCCCCGCCGCATTGGCCGGATCGTGCTTCGGGCCCACCAGCACGAAGTCGTTGTACATGACGTCCTTGCGATCTAGGAAATAACCCTGGGCGACGAGCGCCTCCTCCGAGGACTTGTCGTGCACGAAAACCACGTCGGCATCGCCGCGCCGGCCGATGTCGAGCGCCTGGCCGGTGCCTACTGCGACGACGCGCACCTCGATGCCGGTTTTATTCGTGAAGAGCGGCAGGAGATGCCTGAACAATCCGGATTGCTCGGTCGAGGTCGTCGACGCAACGGTAATGAAGCCGAGCGCGGCTGCGAGCGTCACGCCCAAGGCAGCTCTCCTTTGATGAACGCCGCCGCCTCGGGGGTAGCGGGTTGCAAGAAAAAACGCTCCACCGGCGAGCGCTCGATCATGCGCCCCGCCTGCAGATAGATCACTTCGTCGCCAAGCCTGCGAGCCTGGCCCAGGTTATGGGTCGCCATCACGATCTTGGTACCCGCGGCGTCGAATGCCTTGATGATGGTTTCGACCTCGCGCGTCGCTCCAGGATCCAGGCTCGCGGTCGGCTCGTCGAGAAACAGCACCTCGGGGTGCAGCGCCCAGGCGCGTGCGAGCGCGAGCCGCTGCTGCTCGCCGCCGGAAAGCACGCGCGCCGGCCGGTGAGCGAGATGCCTCAGCCCGACCTCCCCCAGCGCCTCGAGCGCCTGGCGGTGGCGCTCGGCTGCCGGCACCCGCGCCAGCGCGAGCGCGTAGACCACGTTGGCGAGGGCGGAGCGACGCAGCATGACCGGACGTTGGAACACCATCGCCTGCCGGCGCCGCACGCTGCGCGGGTCGGACTCGTTCCATGCCACGCGCCCCGCGGTCGGCGCCAGCAAGCCGTGCATGAGACGCATGAGAACGCTCTTGCCGGCGCCATTGGCGCCCAGGATGATCGTGCTCGGTCCTGCGCCGATCTCGAGGCTCACGCTGTTGATGATCGGGTCCCCGCGCGCCGCGTAGACCACGTCTTCGAGGCGCAGAGGCAGGATCGCGCCGGCGCTCATCCGTAGCGCCTCATCGCGGCCTCTTTCACCAGCTGGGCGGCGGTGTTCAGCGCTAGCACGATCGTGAGCAGCACGAAGCCCAGTCCGAGCGCAAGCGGCAGATCGCCCTTCGAAGTCTCGAGCGCGATCGCGGTGGTCATCACCCGCGTCACGCCGTCGATATTGCCGCCGACGATCATGACTGCGCCGACTTCGGCGCTGGCCCGGCCGAGTCCCGCCAGCACCGTCGTGACGAGCGCGAAGCGCGCGTCCCAGACCAGGGTCAGCGCCGCCCTCAGACCTTCGGCGCCGAGCGAGCGCAGCTGCTCCCGATACTCCCGCCACGCGTCTTCCAGCGCCTGGCGCGAAAGCGCGGCGATGATCGGCAGGATCAACACGGTTTGCGCGATCACCATCGCGGTGGGGGTAAACAGCAGCCCCAGCGGCCCGAGCGGTCCGGCGCGCGACAGCAGCAGATAGACGAGCAGGCCGACCACGACCGGCGGCAAGCCCATCAGCGCATTGAGCACGACGATGACCGCCTGCCGCCCCGGAAAGCGCCCTACCGCGATCATGGCGCCGAGCGGCAAGCCGAGAAGTGAGGCGATGAGGACGGCGCTGAGACTCACTTCGAGGCTGAGGAACACGATGTTCCACAGCTCGAAGTCGAGCGCAAAAACCCTGCGCAGCCCTTCCTCTATGACGGCCAGCATTTATGCGGAGAGTATCGCGTCCTGCGCATTTACTGAATATGATGATTTCATGCGGCTCCTGATTTACGGCGCGACCTGCGGCGCGCTGATCGCGCTGATCGTGCTCGCCTTTGCGGTCGGACGCTATCCGCTCTCGTTCTCGGATCTGCCGACGCTCAAGGTGGTGATGCTGGACATCCGGGGGCCGCGCATTCTGGCTGCACTGCTGGTCGGCGCCTCGCTCGCCGCGGCGGGCACCGTGTACCAGGGGATGCTGCGCAACCCGCTAGTTTCGCCCGACATCCTCGGCGTGTCGAGCGGCGCGGCGCTGGGCGCGGTGGTGGCGATGATCCTCTCCATGAACGTCTTCATGGTCCAGGCGCTGGCGTTCGCCGGAGGGCTGGGCGCGGTGGCGCTCGTCTACTGGATCGGCGGCCGGCTCCGCGGCCACGATCCGCTGCTCGCCCTGGTTCTCACCGGCGTAGTCGTCGGCACGCTACTCGGCGCGCTCGTCTCGCTGCTCAAGACGCTGGCCGATCCGGCCGGTCAGCTGCCTGCAATCACGTTCTGGCTGCTGGGCAGCCTCGCCTCGGTGTCGCCGCGCGAGCTGGCGATCGCCGCGCCGCTCGCGGCTGCGGGACTGATTCCGCTCGTGCTGCTGCGCTGGCGCGTCAACCTTCTCACGCTGCCCGACGACGAGGCGCGCTCCCTCGGCGCCGAGCCGCGTCGACTGCGCTTGCTGGTGATCGCCGCGGCAACCCTGATGACGGCTGCGGCCGTCGCGATCAGCGGCATCATCGGCTGGATCGGGCTGCTCGTGCCGCACGGCGCGCGGCTGCTGGTCGGCCCTGGCTTCGGCAGGCTGCTGCCGCTCGCCATGCTGCTCGGCGCCGCGTTCCTCCTCGCAGTGGATACCCTGTGCCGCGCCGCCACGGCCGTCGAGCTCCCGCCGGGCGTAGTGACGGCGTTGATCGGCACGCCGCTTTTCCTCTGGCTGTTCGCCCTGTCGCGGCGGAGCTGGTGATGCTCTCGGTCGAGTCGCTCGCTTTCGGCTATCCGCAGCGGACCGTCGGGCGCGACGTGAGCTTCACCCTGAACGCCGGCGAAGTGATGTGCATCCTCGGCCCCAACGGCAGCGGCAAGACCACGCTGCTGCGAACGCTTCTCGGTCTTTTGTCGTTACAGGAAGGACAAATACGCGTTGAAGAAAAGCCTCTGAGTTCGCTCTCGCGGGTGGAAATCGCACGCTTTGCCGGCTACGTGCCGCAAGCGCATCAGCCGTACTTCGCCTACAGCGTGCGCGACATGGTACTGATGGGCCGCAGCTCGCACCTCGGCACTTTTTCCGTGCCGGGAGCGCATGACCGAGAGGTGGCGGCGCGCGTGCTCGAGTCGCTGGGAATTTCGCAGCTCGCCGAGCGGCCGGTCACCGAGATTTCCGCCGGCGAGCGCCAGCTCGCGCTGATCGCGCGCGCGCTCGCGCAGGAGCCGCGGCTGCTAGTGATGGACGAGCCCACGGCAAGCCTCGACTTCGGCAACCAGGTGCGGGTGCTGGAACGGCTCTCGGCGCTCGCCGCTGGCGGCATCTCGATCCTTTTTTCCACCCACGATCCCGACCAGGCCTTCCTCGCCGCGCAGCGCGCCCTGCTGCTCGCGGACGGACAGGTTCTCGCGATCGGCGCGCCGCGCGACGTGATCCGCGCGGACACGCTGGAGCGGCTCTACCACGTCGCGGTGCAGGTGGTGCCGCTCGAAGGCGGCGGCCACACCTGCTTGCCTGCCCTGCGGCGTTGATCTAGACTTGTTTCGCAACACGTCGGGATGCAGGCTCCCGGCGATCCAAGACGGCGCTCCGTCCAAGCTCTGCGGCATTCTCTTAAGGAGAGAGCTATGGACGCCATTCAGCCCGCCGCGCTGCGGCAAGCCATCGGTTCAGACCAACCCCCGCTCGTCATCGACGTACGCAGGAATGAACGTTTTCGTGAAGCGAGCGATGTCATCCACGGTGCGCTAAGGAGAGATCCCGAACGTGTGGAGGAGTGGGCCAGGACCCTTCCCTCTTCCGCAGCGGTGGTCGTTTACTGTGTGCACGGCCGCGAGGTGAGCCAGGGTGTGGCTAAAGCCTTGGGGGCGAAATACCTCGAGGGCGGCATCGAAGCCTGGCGCGAAACGGGTGGGGAGCTTTTTCAGAAACCCATCAATTCTTCCTCGCGCTGGGTCACTCGAGAGCGCCCGAAGATCGACCGCATCGCCTGCCCCTGGCTGATCCGCCGCTTCATCGATCCGGACGCCGAGTTCCTGTATGTCCCCACGTCCGACGTAAAAAGAATTGCATCGGAAAGAAATGCAGAGCCTTACGATATCCCCGACGTCGAATTCAGCCACGTCGGCGAGCAGTGCAGCTTCGACGCGTTCTTGAACTTCTTTCACTTGAAGAAAGATCCGGCATTGCAGGAGCTCGCAATCATCGTGCGCGGAGCCGACACCAACCGTCTCGATCTCGCGCCGCAGGCGCCCGGCCTCGCCGCGATCTCCGTTGGGTTATCCCGTATCTATAAAAACGATCATGAAATGCTGGAGCACGGCATGGTCGTTTACGACGCGCTCTACGCCTGGTGCAAGGAAGGCAAGGCCGAGGTCCACACGTGGAATCCCGCAGCGTACCGGTAAGTTTTGGAGAAGCCTTCCGCTTTTGGCTGAAGCTCGGCTTCATCAGCTTCGGCGGGCCGACCGGGCAGATCGCGATCATGCACCAGGAGCTGGTCGAGCGCCGCCGCTGGATCTCCGAGGGCCGCTTCCTGCACGCGCTCAACTACTGCATGCTGCTGCCCGGTCCCGAGGCGCAGCAGCTCGCCACCTACATCGGCTGGCTGATGCACCGCACCTGGGGCGGCATCGTCGCCGGCGGACTGTTCGTGCTGCCCTCGGTGTTTATCCTTATAGCGTTGTCGTGGATCTATCTCGCCTACGGCGACGTGCCGCTGGTCGCCGGCGTGTTCTACGGCATCAAGCCTGCTGTGGTGGCGATCGTGCTCGCCGCCGCGCACCGCATCGGCTCGCGCACGCTGACCAACGCGTGGCTGTGGGCGATTGCGGTGGCGGCGTTCGCCGCGATCTTCGCGTTCGACGTGCCGTTTCCCGCCATCGTCTTGGCGGCGGCCATCACCGGTTACCTCGGCGGGCGCTTCGCTCCGCGGCAATTCACCTCCGGCGGCAGCCACGGCGGCGCGCGCGATAGCTCCGGCACTGCGCTAATAGACGATCAGACGCCGACGCCCGAGCACGCACGTTTTTCCTGGAAAAAACTTTCAGCTTTTGGGTTTACCGGATTGGCAATCTGGGTCCTGGTCCTTGGCTCGCTCGCCGCGGCCTATGGCTGGGACGCAACGCTGACGCAGATGGGCTGGTTCTTCACCAAGGCGGCGCTGCTCACCTTCGGCGGCGCTTATGCCGTGCTGCCCTACGTCTACCAGGGCGCGGTGGAGAACTATGGATGGCTGACTGCCCCGCAGATGATCGACGGCCTGGCGCTGGGCGAAACCACGCCCGGGCCGCTGATCATGGTGGTGGCGTTCGTCGGCTTCGTCGGCGCCTGGACCAAGCAGGTGTTCGGCCCCGATGCGCTCGCTCTCGCCGGCATCGCCGGGGCGCTGGTGGCGACCTTCTTCACCTTCCTGCCTTCGTTCATCTTCATCTTCATGGGCGCGCCCTTCATCGAGACCACGCACGGCGACCTGCGCTTCACCGCACCGCTCACCGCCATCACCGCCGCCGTGGTCGGCGTGATCGTCAACCTCGCCGTGTTCTTCGCCTGGCACGTGCTGTGGCCCGAAGGGCGCTCGGGAGCGTTCGACTGGGTCTCGGCCGCCATCGGACTGGGCGCGCTGGTCGCGCTGTTGCGCTTCAAGGCCGGCATAATTCCCGTCATCGCCGTGTGCGCCGCGCTCGGCCTGACCGCGAAGCTGCTTCTTTAGGAGGAACGCATGTCCGCCTATGTCATCGCTGAAATCGATATCACGGACCCTGCTGCCTATGAGGAGTACCGCAAACAAGTGCCCGCGATCATCGCCAGGCACGGCGGCAGGTATATCGTGCGCGGCGGCAAGATCGAGCCGCTCGAAGGCAGCTGGTCGCCGAAGCGCCTGGCGGTGCTTGAATTCCCCACGCTCGAGCAGGCGCTGAAGTGGTATCGCTCGCCGGAGTATGCGCCGCTCGCCAAGCTGCGCCAGAAAGCCTCGCGCGGCAAAATGATCGTCGTCGAAGGCGCGGCGTAAAGAAAAAGGGCGCCTTACGGCGCCCTTTCCCCCTCCTCCTGCTTGATTAGCTGCGCTGGATAACGGCGCACGCGAGGCGCGCGCCGGCGTTTCCGGTAGGTTGCGTCCGGTAGTCGTCCGGGTTGGCGTGAACGATAAGCCCGCGCCCGATGATGCTGGTCGGCCCGGGCGTCACGCTGATGGTATCGAGGTCAGCCTCGAGAGCTGCGTTGCCGTTCATGTCGGCCTTAAGCGAAGGCATGTCGCCGGCGTGGCGCTCGGCCGTCCCCGGCGGCCCGTGGGGCTTGCCCAGCGGGTTGAAGTGTCCCTTGGCGCTCATGCCGTCGCCCGAGCTGCAGTCGCCGGCTTCGTGGATGTGAAAGCCGTGCTCGCGTCCCGGCGTGAGACCCGAGACCTGCGCAACCACACGTACTTTGTCGCCTACCTGGTGGAAAGTCACCTTGCCGGAGGCGTTGCTGCCCTGGGTGGGCTGCAGGCTGGCGCCCGCGCCCGGCGCATCCGCAGGGATGCTCTGGCAACCCGCGAGCGCCGCGGCGAGCACGACCAGGGCGGCTTTCATTTCTTCCTGGAGTCCATCGAGACGCCTTTGTTCTTCTTGTAGTTGGCCACCGCCTTTTCTTGCGCCTTGCCAAGGTCGGCGGCTTCCTTGTCCTTGGCGGCCTTCGCCTTGTCGGCCTCGGCAGCCTTTTCCGCATCGGTTTTCGCGGGAGGCGCCGGAAGCTTGGCATACGACGCGGTGACGGCCCCCGCGATCATGCCGGCAGCGACCCACAGCAAAAGCCTCTTCATGCCTTCTCCTTCATGTGCGGCGCGCCGGCGGGAACCGCGCCGCCTGTTGCGGCGGACTTGCCGGACTTCACCTCGTTGTACCAGATCTCGTGGTGCTCCCTGGCCCACTCCTCGTCGGTGTAGCCATGGCGCATGTTTCCGTACGTGGCTTCCACGCCGATCGTGCCGAGGTAGATGTGTCCGAGCGACATGGCGATGTAGATCAGCGCAGCCGTCGCGTGCCAGATCCACGCTTCCTGCATCACGGCACGCGTCTGGTCGAAATTCGGGAATAGCAGGATCAAGCCGGACCAGCTGACCACGATGGAGAGCCCGACGACGCCGGACCAGAACCACAGCTTCTCGCCACCGTTGAATCTTCCGGACGGAACGTGCTCGCCGCGCGCCATGACAGCCCAAGCCTTGACGAGCCATTGCAAGTCGTACTTGCGCGGGAAATTGTCCTTGATGAACAGCACGATCATCCCCAGGACCGACACGATGAACAGCGGCGCGATGAAGTTGTGCAGGTTCTTGCCCAGGGCGGTGAGCCAAGCGAAGAGCGTGTAGCCGATGAGCGGCAGCACCACGTATTTGCCGAACAGCATGCTGAGACCCGAGATACCCAGCACGCAGAAGCTGATCGCGGTGGACCAGTGCACCACCATTTCCACGACGCTGAAGCGGGTGATCAGGCGACCCGTCGGAGGCTGGTGCAGCTTGAGAGGCCCCTTCCACAAGTAGAACCCAAGGATCGCCACCAGGACCAGCACCACCAGCCAGCCGCCGTAGAAGATGACCGGGCCGTTGCGGATCTGGCGCCAAGTTTCGCCCGCCGACTGCACCAGGACGCCGGTCTCGCGCCCTTTGACGGTGGTTGTATTCGCCTCGCCGGAGCGCACGTCGCGCCAAACCGGCGCGTTATTGCCGGGTTGCGTGACACTTCGTTCCTGCTGCTGCTTCACCGGGTTCTCGGGCGCCTGGGCGAGCGCGCCGCCTGCCAACAAAAATGCGAAGGCCAGCAAGAAGATCTTCATGTTCCTGTGCTTTATTGACCGATGCGCTTGTATTCGTTCTGGCCGTCGTTGCGCGCCTTGATCTGCGCTTCCCAGCTGGCGCGGTCGCCCTTGGTCCACTTCGCATTGCCGTAGCCGAGCGGCGCGTTGTCCCAGGGCAGGCCATCGGGCTTGCCCTGGTATTTGCCCTGCTTGTAAACCACCACCTGCTCGCGTTCGCCGCAGGCGACGAGACCCAAAACCGCAATCAGCAGTAGGACGCGGATCACGACTTACCCCCTTGAGCGGCAGGCTGAGGAGCCGGCTTTGCTGCGGGTTTGCCCTGGCCGTAGGCCGTGCCCCAGCCCCATACCTCGGAGCCTTTTCCACGGTGCAGCACGCGGTCGCGATAGATATCGGCGATCACGTCGCCGTCGCCGCCGAGCAGCGCCTTGGTCGAGCACATCTCGGCGCAGGCAGGCAGCTTGCCCTCGGCCAGGCGGTTACGGCCGTACTTCTTGAACTCGGCTTCGCTGCGGTCGGGTTCCGGGCCGCCGGCGCAGAACGTGCACTTGTCCATCTTGCCGCGCAGGCCGAAGGCGCCCGCCTGCGGGAACTGTGGCGCGCCGAACGGGCAGGCGTAGAAGCAGTAGCCGCAGCCGATGCACAGGTCCTTGTCGTGCAGCACGACGCCGTCATCGGTACGGTAGAAGCAGTCGACCGGGCAGACCGCCATGCACGGCGCGTCCGAGCAGTGCATGCACGCCACCGAGATCGACTTCTCGGCGCCGACGATGCCGTCGTTGATGGTGACCACGCGGCGGCGATTCACGCCCCAGGGCACCTCGTTTTCCTGCTTGCACGCGGTGACGCAGCCGTTGCACTCGATGCAGCGCTCGGCATCGCACAGAAATTTCATTCTCGCCATGGCTCTCTCCTTAGCCCTGGAACTTCGCCACTTGGCAAAGCGTGGTCTTGGTTTCCTGCATCAGGGTGACGCGATCATATCCGTAGGTGGTGGCCGTGTTCACCGCCTCGCCGCGGACAATCGGCGCGGCGCCCTCCGGGTAGTAGGGCAGCATGTCCTGTCCCTGCCACCAGCCGGCGAAGTGGAACGGGATGAACACCGTGTCCGGGCCTACGCGCTCGGTCACCTGCGCCCTGACCTTGATCCTGGCGCCGGAAGGCGTGCTCACCCAGACGTACTCGTTGTTGCGGATGCCGCGGTCGGCGGCCGCCTTCGGGTTGATCTCGACGAAGTTCTCCTGCTGCAGCTCGGCGAGCCAGGGGTTGGAGCGCGTCTCGTCGCCGCCGCCCTCGTACTCGACCAGCCGCCCGCTCGTCAGGATCAGCGGGAACTGCTTGCCGGCGTCCTTGTACTTCTGCTGCACGCTCTTGAAGAGCGTCGGCAGGCGCCACAATACTTTGACGTCGTCATGGGTCGGCCACTTGTCGATCAGCTCCGCCTTCGGCGCGAACAGCGGCTCGCGATGCAGCGGCACGCCGTCGGGGAAGTTCCACACCACGGCGCGCGCCTTGGCGTTGCCGAACGGGTGGCAGCCGTGCTTCATGGCCACGCGCTGAATGCCGCCCGAGAGGTCGGTCTTCCAGTTCTTGCCCTCGGCCTCGGCTTTCTCCTCGGCAGTAAGGTCGTCCCACCAGCCGAGCTTCTTCAGCAGCACGTGATCGAACTCCGGGTAGCCGGTGGTGATCTCGGAGCCCTTCGAGTGCGAGCCGTCCTCGGCGAGCAGGTTAACGCCGTCCTTCTCGACGCCGAAGTTGGCGCGGAAGTTGCCGCCGCCGTCCATGACGTGCTTCGAGGTGTCATAGAGGTTGGGCGAGCCCGGATGCTTGATCGCCGCGGTGCCGTAGCAGGGCCACGGCAGGCCGAAGTAATCGCCGGTCAGGTCATAGCCGGTCTTGGCGTCCTTGCCGCCGGGCGCGCGCAGCGTCTTCACGTCGAAGACGTGCATGTTGCGCATGTGCGCCTGCAGCCGCTCGGGCGACTGGCCGGTGTAGCCGATGGTCCAGGCGCCGCGGTTGAGCTCGCGCAGCGTGTCCTCCATCGACGGCTCGTCCATCCCGCTCTTGCCTTTCACCAGCTTTATGTTCTGCTTGCCGTCCTTCTTGCCGATCAACTGGTCGGCGAAGCCGAGCTTCTGCGCGAGCTGGTACATGATCATCTGGTCGGTGCGCGACTCGAACAGCGGGTCGATCACCTTCTCGCGCCACTGCAGCGAGCGGTTCGACGCCGTCGCGCTGCCCTCGGTCTCGAGCTGCGTCGCCGCCGGCAACAGGTAGGCGCCGTCCTTCCTCGCCATCGCGAACATCGCGGCGGTCGCCGAAGGATAGGGATCCATCACCACCATCAGATCGAGCTTCTTCATCGCCTCGAGCATGTCGAGGCCGCGGCTCTGCGAGTTGGGCGCGTGGCCCCAGTAGAACACCGCGCGCAGGTTCGAGTCCTGGTCGATGTTCTCGTTCTTCTCGGTCACCGCGTCGATCCAGCGCGACACCGTGATGCCGGGCTTGCCCATCATCGCTTCGGAGGCATACTGCTTCTTCAGCCAGTTGAGGTCGACGTTCCACACCCGCGCCCAGTGCGCGAACGAGCCCGGCAGCAGGCCGTAATAGCCTGGCAAGGAATCCGGATTCGGTCCGACATCGGTCGCGCCCTGCACGTTGTCGTGGCCGCGGTAGATGTTGCAGCCGCCGCCGGAGCGCCCGACGTTGCCGAGCGCGAGCATCAGCACGGCGCTCGCGCGCACGATGGCGTTGCCGTTGGTGTGCTGCGTCTGGCCCATCGCCCAGATGATGAATCCGGGGCGGTTCTCGGCCAGGATCTTGGCCACCTCGTACATCTCGGCCTCGGGCACGCCGGTCACTTCCTCCACCGCCTGCGGCGTGTACTTGGCCATCACTTCTTCCTTGACCTTGTCCATGCCGTAGACGCGGCTCCGGATGTATTCCTTGTCCTCCCAGCCGTTCTTGAACACGTGATAGAGCAGCCCGAAAAGGAACGCCACGTCGCTGCCCGAGCGCACGCGGACATACTTGTCCGCCTTGGCGGCGGTGCGCGTGTAGCGCGGATCGGCGACGATGACCTTACAGCCGTTTTCCTTCGCGTGCAGCGTGTGCAGCATCGACACCGGATGGGCTTCGGCCGCGTTCGAGCCGAAGAACAGCAGCGACTTCGAGTTCTGCTCGTCGTTGTACGAGTTGGTCATCGCGCCGTAGCCCCAGGTGTTCGCGATGCCCGCGACGGTGGTCGAATGGCAGATGCGCGCCTGGTGGTCGGTGTTGTTGCTGCCCCAGAGCCGTACCCACTTGCACAGCAGGTAGGACTGCTCGTTGTTGTGCTTGGAGGAGCCGATGACGAACAGCGCGTCGGGGCCCGACTCCTTCTTGATCTGCTGCAGCTTCTGCGTGATCTCCTCGTAGGCCTGGTCCCAGGACACGCGGTTCCACTTGCCGCCCACCAGCTTCATCGGGTACTTGAGCCGGTGCGAGTCGTGGGTGATGCCGTGCTCGCGGATCGAGGCGCCCTTGGCGCAGTGCGCGCCGAGATTGATCGGCGAATCGAACACCGGCTCGTGCCTTATCCACACACCGTTCTGCACCACCGCATCGATCGCACAGCCCACCGAGCAGTGCGTGCACACCGTGCGCTTGATTTCGACGTTGCCCTCGGCGGCCTCGTTCTTCGCCTCGGCCGTGCCGATCATGCTGTAGGGCAGCTGCGCTGCCACCGCGCCCGCGCCTACGCTTACGCCGGAACGCTTGAGGAACGTGCGCCGATCCATGGTTTTTACCAGAGCGGCATGCAATCCCTTCGCGAGGCGCGGCTGGGCCGCTGCGGTCGCGGACTTTCTGGTCAGCAGCATGGCGGACTCCTCAGACCTTCGTCGTGCGGTAGTAGTTGTTCACGTGATCGTTCGGCTGGTAGCCGCGAGTCGCACGTTTTCCCTTGTCTTTTTCCAGCGCAGTAGAAGCGGGATTCCTGGCGACGATGGCGGCCGCAGTCGCTGCGCCGCCGGCGCCCACGGTCAACAGGAAATTACGGCGGGAGAGGCGCTTCGTGCGCTCGGTCATGACTGCCTCCTCAATCTAATAGTTATGGCTACCAAACCTAAGCGTGAAGATTCTAGAGCATTTCAAATGCGGCTAGCTCAAGCTCGAAGAAGCTTTTTGCAAAGCGGCCGACCGACTCGTAGAAATACGTTATCTCCGACTCCACTATTGCATTGCACAATGGTCCCGCGGTGGGCTGGATCCACCGACTGAAAAACCGTTGCTGGTCGGCAAGTTCCGTCTTTTGCTCTGCAATAAGGTGCCGCATCGTCTCGCACAGCGCGGCAATGTGGTCCTCCGGCTCGCTCGTCCCGCTGCGGCGCGCCAAGCCCAGCGCAGCCAGGTCGGCGCGCAGCTCGGCGAGCGGCGCTTCGTTCGTGTAACGGATGGAATAGGCGCAGGCATACAGTGTGACAGGCGCCTTGCCGGTGCCGATGAAGGCTGTTTCGTACTCTTCCCTCACCGCGTCCGCGGTGGCGCTTGCCGCAGCGCGGGCGAGATCGCGCCACGCAAGCGCCATGCCGCCCTCTTCGGCTTCGATCTCGTCCCCTTCAGCGATCGCCTGCAGGAGCAGCGCATCGGGCGGCGCGTAGAACAGCCGCGCGAGCAGGCCGTAGAAGTTCGCGCGCGCCAGCTCCTCCGGGTTCATTTCTTGAAGTCGAAAATCGTCGCTTCGGCGCGATTTTCCATCATGTCGACGACGCGGCAGTCGCCGCACATCTGTAGGCGACGAAGCGCCCCCGCGCCGGCGAACATCGAGTGGCTGCCGAGCTTGCCAAGCATGTTGTCGACCATCTGCCGGGTGCCGAAGGGCTTGCCGCAGCGCACGCAGTTGAACGGCTCGGCCTCGTTCAGCGTCACCGGCTGCTTCGCCTGCGCGCCGAAGAGGAGCCGCGGCACGAGCTCGATCGCGTCCTCCGGGCAGGTCTCTGCGCACAGGCCGCACTGCACGCAGTTGCGCTCGATGAAGCGCAGTTTCGGGGCGTCGGCGGCGTCGAGCAGCGCCGCTTCCGGGCAGGCGCCGATGCAGGCCTTGCACAGCGTGCACGTTTGCTTGTTGACGAGCAGCGTGCCGAACGGCGCGCCCGCCGGCAGTTTGATTTGTTCCACCTTCTGGGAAGCATGCGTCGCCAGATGATCGAGCTCGAAATCGAGCGTGGTGCGCTTCTCGGGAGAGAGGTTGAAGGTGGCGGGTTTTTTTACTGTACTGGCGGGGGAAAGCTCCCACAGCGATTTTTCGACCTCTTCGAAAACCTCGAAGTGCGTGCCCGTATAGCCCAGGCCATGGAGAATCGCCTCGCCCAGGGCCATCTGCTCGCGCAGCGCCGCCACGTAGTGTTCTGATTCTTTCGTCGACACCACCACGACCTGGCTCGCGCCGTAGCAGATCGCGCCCAACAGCGTGTCCAGGCCGATCGAGGCGACATGAAACACTTCGAAAGGGATGGCGCGCGCCGGAAGACCCTTGCCCCCGCGCACGGCCTTGCGGCCCACGGCCTGGACCAGCTCACGCCCGCTCTCGGTATTGTGGAACACGAGGCAGGCATTGGTTCCGCCCGCCTCCCGATAGATCGAGAGCAGCGTCTTAAGGCGGACTCCAAGATCACTCATTTTGGGATACGCGTAGGTCATGGCGCCCGAGGGACACACCGTCGCGCAGCCGCCGCAGCCGGCGCACAGGTGCGGCTCGACCTTGACGTGATCGCCGTCGGCGCGGATCGCGCCGGTCGAGCAGACCTCGAGGCAGCGGTTGCAGCCCTCGATGCCCGAGCGGGCATGGGCGCAGATCTTTTCCCTGTAGACGAAAAAGCGCGGCTTCTCGAACTCGCCGACCAGCTCGGACAATTTCGCCGCCGCGAGCGCCTGCTCCAGCGGGTCGGCGCCGGGCGCAAGATAGCCCTGCGGCAGGTCCGGCACGCGCACGAGCGGTTCCCTCGACAGATCGAGCACCATGTCGAAGCGCTCGCTGCGCGTGCGTTCAGCGCGCGAGAAGTCGACGGCGCCGATCGCGCCGCAGGCGGCAACGCATTTGCGGTGTGCTTTGCATTTCTCGAGGTCGATCTGGTAGCTGAAGTCGATCGCGTTCTCGGGGCAGACGTCGATGCACTTGTTGCAGCGCGTGCACACGTCGAGGTCGATCGGATTTTCCTGCAGCCACTCGACCTCGAAGGCGCCGAGCCATCCCGACACGCGCACCGGCTTTCCCGACCAGACCGGGAAGCTGCGCTCGGCGGGCAGCTCGCCGCCTTCCTGGCGCGTGATGAGGACGCTCGGCTGGAGATGCGTGGAAAGTCTTTTTGCCCACTCCAGCGCGGCCGCAGAGGGGCCGATCACGAGGACTTGCCCGCCGGACTTGTATTCGACGCTGGGCACCGGCTCGGGCTCGGGGAGCGCCGCCATGGCAAGCAGCGCGGCGATTTTCGGCGTCGCGTTCTTGCCTTCGGCCGACCAGCCCGCCATCTCGCGGATATTGACGAAGCGCAGCTCGGCCTTCGAACCCGCCGCCTCGGCGAGCTCGCCGAAGAGCGGCGCCTCCTGCGTGCAGCCCACCAGGAGCGACTCGTCGCCGAGCGCGCCCTGGAACTGCCCGGCCTCCTTGCGGCACAGCTCGGTGTGGAGCGTGATCGGGCTGGCGGATTTCAAGGCCGTGCCGAGCGCTTCCGCGTCGAGCGGAATTGTCTTGTTGCAGCTGCAGAGCTTAAGCGTCCTGTCTTTTATCGCCATCGTCTTTCGGCTTTTCCTTCTCCGCCGTCTCCTCCTTCTCGTCCGGCTGAGGCACCAACAGCGTCTGCCGGGCGTGCTCCAGCTGCGCCAACAGCTCCTCGGTAATCGGCTCCGCCTTCGTGTAATCGTCGATGTAGGTGTCGAGGCCGTCCATGACGTTGAAGCGCGGATCGGCGAACAGCTTTTTCAGCGCCGCGCGCTTCACGCTCTCCTCGACCTTCGAGTGCATGAACGCCTTGAAGTCGGATTCGAAGTCCAGGCTGTCGATCGCCGGGAGCTGCGGTGCCGGGTCCTGAAGCACCGGCTTTTGCGCAGCCGCTTGCTGCTTGCGGCGCGACCAGCGCTGCAGGAAGTTGTCCTCGCTCATCCGCTGCGCGCCCGGTCTTTCGGCGACAGGAAGGACTGCGGCTTGATGCGCTTTTTCGGCTGCGGGCGGTAATTCTTCTCGACGAACTCGCCCACCCACGCGAACAACGAGGCCGGCATCGCTACCGAGTCCACCTGCTCGCCGCCATCCATCCAGCGGCTCGCCTCGTCGTAGCTCACGGTGACGAACTGCGGCACCGCGCGCTCGTCCTGCATGCGCCACATCACGAACACGCGCGGCTCCTGCGTCGAGACGTTGTGGTAATAGCCCTCGGACTCCGAGCGATGCAGCACCATCTCGAAACCGGGATAGAGCCATTGCGTGGTGCCGGCTTCCTCGACGAGGACGCGCGGCTCTCCGGGCGCGTCGTAGTCCGCCAGCACGCCGAGCGCTTCCCAGACCTCGCTCTGCCAGCGGTTCTGCACCGGGCGGCGCTGCATCACCACCGCGACGCGCTTCGAGGGCCTCGTTTCGCCACTTTCCATGCCGCGAACTATACCCTTGTCTGCTATGATTTTTCAGGCGATACCACCATGACGAAGAAGGTCATTCCCATCAGTTCAGGACGCATCCCGGCGCCTGCCTTCGCGGGCGGGACGCTGCTCGACACGCTCGGGCGGTCGATGCACGACCTGCGCATCTCGGTGACCGACCGCTGCAACTTCCGCTGCGTGTACTGCATGCCGCGCGAGGTGTTCGACGCGAATTACAAGTTCCTGCCGCACAGCGCCATCCTCAGCTTCGAGGAAATGGCGCGCCTCGCGCGCATTTTCGTCGGCCTGGGCGTGCAGAAGATCCGCCTCACGGGAGGCGAGCCGCTGGTGCGTCGCGACCTGGAGCGCCTGGTGGCGATGCTCGCCGAGCTGGACGTAGAACTTACACTGACGACGAACGGCTCGCTGCTTGCCGGGAAAGCGCGGGCGCTGGCACTGGCGGGCCTCGACCGCGTCACGGTCAGCCTGGACTCGCTCGACGAGGCCACCTTCCGCGCCATGAACGACGCCGATTTCCCGGTGGCGAAAGTGATCGAGGGCATCGACGCGGCCGCCGCCGCGGGCCTCGCGCCGGTGAAGATCAACATGGTGGTCAAGCGCGGCGTGAACGACCGCGACATCGTGCCGATGGCCGAACGCTGGCGCTCCAGCGGGCACATCGTGCGCTTCATCGAATACATGGACGTCGGCAGCTCGAACGGCTGGCGCATGGACGATATGGTGCCCTCCGCCGAGGTTGTCCGGCGCATCTCCGAGCGCTGGGCGCTCGAGCCGGCCGATGCGAACTACGCGGGCGAGGTCGCCGAGCGCTGGCGCTATGCCGACGGCGCCGGCGAGATCGGCGTCATCTCCTCGGTGACGCAGGCGTTCTGCCGCAGCTGCACGCGAATGCGGCTGTCGACCGAAGGTTCGCTCTATACCTGCCTCTTCGCGCAGTCGGGCCACGACCTGAAGTCGCTGGTGCGCGGCGGCGCGTCGGACGAGCAGATTCGCGATGAGATCGCGGCGCTCTGGCAGCGCCGCGCCGACCGCTATTCCGAGATCCGCACCGAAGCCACTTCGAAAAGCAAGAAAGTAGAGATGTCCTACATTGGCGGCTAAACGTCATCGTCCGCAGCTGACGAACGCCGCGCGCCCGGCCACCTTCGAGGTCGAGGCCTACAACGAGCGCGGCGAGATGGTGCCCACGGCGATCGCCGGCGAGCATCCGCTCACGCTCTACGTCGACAAGCGCGAGATCGTCACGCTGATGACGCTCGGGCATGCTCCGGAAGCGCTCGCCATCGGCTACCTGCGCAACCAGCGCCTCGTCGACGCAATTGAGGACATCGCGTCTGTACAAGTCGACTGGGAAACGAATTCGGTTGCGGTGACGACCGAAAAGAAAAAAAATCTCGATAAAAAAATGGGCAAGCGCACGGTTACCACCGGTTGCGGGCAAGGCACCGTATTCGGCGACCTGATGGAGGAAATAGAAAGCGTCAGGCTGAGAAATGACGTAACCCTCAGCGACACGAATCTCTTCGTGCTGCTCGAGAAGGTGCGCAAGCACGAGACCATCTACAAGCAGGCCGGCGCGGTGCACGGCTGCGCGCTCGCCACCACCGAGGGCGAGATCCTGATGTTCGTCGAGGACGTCGGCCGGCACAACGCGGTCGACGCCATCGCCGGCTTCATGTGGCTCGACGCCATCGACGGCTCGGACAAGCTCTTCTACACCACCGGCCGGCTCACCTCCGAGATGGTGATCAAGTGCGCGCAGATGCGCATCCCGTTCCTGGTGTCGCGCTCCGGGCTCACGCAGATGGGCCACGAGATCGCGCGGAAAGTCGGCCTCACCATGCTCGGCCGCGCGAGCGGCAAGCACTACCTCGCGTTTACCGGGAAAGAGCGGCTGGTCAAGACCGCCTCACAACCCACCGAGGTGGCATAACCAAAAATCGGGGTCAGAGCCCGATTTCCCCTAGCGGGAGCGGAGATATCGGAAATCGGGCTCTGACCCCGATTTTTATGCGGGGGCTACGGCAGCCATCGATTTGCGCGAGGGGAAGAAGAGCGATGCACTCAGCATGCCGGCGGCGAGCGCCGCGAGCACCAGGAACACGTTCCTGAAGCCACCCTCGGTGCGGTGAAGCAGCGCAATCATCGGCACAGCCACTGCGGCGACGCTCAGCGTAACGACATAGCGCACTGCGTAGACACGTCCGCGGTATTCGTCGGCGCAGTATCTGCCGACGATGGCGTCGTTGAGCGGAATCTGGCCGAACACCGCGAGCATCATGAACAGCGCCGCGGCGAGCATTGCCCAGCCCTGCATGTTGGCGGCGAGCGCGAGCAAAGGGATCTGGATCAGCGCGATGCCGATCATCAGGCGCCGCAGCTCGAAGCGGTCGATGAGCGAGCCCATCGCCAGCTGCGCGAACGCCGCCACGGTGTAAACGAACGCCACCAGCGCGCCGATGCCGAGGTTGGTCTGGGTGAGCGCCTGCAGGCGCTCCTCGAAGACTTTGGGCATCGCCACCGTGGTGGAGTTGAAAATGACGCCGCCGCAGCTCGTCGCGACGAGAAGGATGACGAAGATGCGCGCCATCGTGCGGCCATCGATGTGCAGGCCGATGGTCCTGGATTTCTTCTGCACCGGGCCCGGATCCGGAACCAGCGCGAGGTACGCGATGCCGGCGGCCACCGACAGGACTCCCGGCACGAAGAAGGCCGCGCGCCATCCCCACAGGTCCATCAGCGCGCCGGACACGATCGCGGCGGTGGCGAGGCCGAGATTGCCCCACAAGCCGTTCCAGCCGAGCAGCCGTCCCAGCTTTCCCGGCGCGGCGACCAGCATGGCGATGCCTACGGGGTGATAGATCGCGGCAAACATTCCGGTGAGGGTAAGGCCGAGGCCGATCTGCCACGGCGAGCGCGCGAGGCCGGTGAGGAAGAGCGACACCCCGATGCCGAAGAAGAACAGCGCCATCATCCGGTAGCGGCTCCAGTGATCGGCGAGCCAGCCCGCGGGCAGCGCAAAGGCGCCGAAGGCGATGAAGCCGCCGAGCGAGAGCGGCAGCAGCTCGGAATACGGGCGGTCCCACTCGCGCGCCAGCGCGATCACCACGGTCGGGAACACCAGCATCACCAGGTGATCGAGCAGGTGGCCGATGTTGATGAACGGCACGAAAAAACGGGGTTGCATGGGCCACATCCTAGCGTCTTCGCTTGCGTCCGTCGCGCGACCGCCGGACAATTCCTGTCGAGAATGGGACAGCTACGGGGACACAGCAGGGGACAGGCCCGCCCGAGCGCATGAAGATCAGCGGCCTCGTCCTCGCCGGCGGCCAGGGCCGGCGCATGGGCGGCGTCGACAAGGGCCTGCAACTCCTGCACGGCAAGCCGATGGTCTCCTGGGTGATTGCGCGCTTCTCGCCGCAGGTGGACGAGATCATCGTCAATGCCAATCAGAACGTGCAGAAGTACGAGGCGTTCGGGCATCGCGTCGTTCGCGATCAAATCGGCGGCTTCGCCGGCCCGCTCGCCGGCCTGCACGCGGGATTGACCGCGGCCACGCATCCGCTGGTCGCGACCGTGCCCTGCGACTCGCCGTTCCTGCCGGCCGATCTCGTGGTCCGTCTGAAGGCCGCTTTGGGCGACAAGGACCTTGCGGTGGCCAAAACCGGGGAGCAGCCTCACCCCGTCTTTGTGTTGGTGAAGAGAGAGGTGCTGAAGAACCTCGCCTCGTTCCTGGAGCAAGGAGGGAGAAAAATCGACGCCTGGTACGCCTCGCTCGACAGGGTCGAGGTCAGCTTCGACGACGAACCCGAAGCCTTCCGCAACATCAACACGGTCGATGAGCTGAACAAGGCATGAGCGGCCTCGCCGAAACGCTGAGTTGCCTCGACGGCTACGATCCGAACGCGCTGCACGTCGACAAGGCGCGCGAGGCGATCCGCAGTTGTCTTTCCCCCATTCGCGATATCGAAAAAATAAAAATTCGCTACGCTCTGGGACGCGTCCTGGCCGAAGAGATCGTGCCGCAGATCAACGTGCCGGCGCACGACAACTCGGCGATGGACGGCTATGCGGTGCGCTTTTCCGATCTCGAGGGCGAGGAAAGGGCTTTGTCCGAAGCGGGCACCGCGCTCGCCGGCAAGCCCTTCAGCGGAAAAGTGGCGGCTGGCGAATGCGTGCGCGTGATGACCGGCGCGGTGATGCCCGAAGGCACCGATACAGTCGTCATCCAGGAAGCCGTGCGCGTGGAAGACGGCAAAGTATTCATTCCCAAAGGGCAAAAGGCCGGGCAGAACGTGCGCTCGGCCGGCGAGGACCTCAAGGTCGGCGTCCCGGTGCTCGCTTCGGGAAAGCTCCTCCGTCCGGCTGAGCTCGGCCTCATCGCCTCGCTCGGGATCGGCGAAGTGCAGGTCAAGCGCAGGCTGCGCGTCGCTTTTTTCTCCACCGGCGATGAGCTCGCCTCCGTCGGCACGACGCTCAAGCCAGGCGAGATCTACGACTCCAACCGCTACACCCTGCACGGCATGCTCTCGCGCCTCGGCGTCGAGATCACCGACTTCGGCGTGGTGCGCGACGACCCGGAGAAGCTCGAGATGGCGTTCGCCCGGGCGGCGGCGGCCGCCGACGCCGTCATCACGACCGGCGGCGTCTCGGTCGGCGAAGCCGATTTCACGAAGCAGCTGATGGCGAAAGTCGGCGAGGTGCTGTTCTGGAAGATCGCCATGCGCCCCGGGCGCCCGATGGCGTTCGGCAAGATCAACAATGCCTATCTGTTCGGCCTGCCGGGCAACCCGGTGGCGGTGATGGTTACGTTCTACGAGTTCGTGCGCGATGCGCTGCTGCATCTATCGGGCAGGACGGATGACTATGCGGTTCCGACTCTGAAAGCAATTTCTTCAGAGAAACTGAGAAAGGTGCCGGGCCGTACGGAATATCAGAGAGGCATCCTGTTCCGCGAAGGCCGCGAATGGAAGGTGCGCACCACCGGCCAGCAGGGCTCCGGCGTGCTGCGCTCGATGTCGGAGGCGAACTGCTTCATCGTGCTCGAGCACGAGCGCGACAAGGTCGCGGCCGGCGAGCTGGTGCAAGTGAAGCTGTTCGAAGGGCTGGCTTGAATCCGCTCTAGATCGCCATCACGCGCGCCAGCTCGAGCAGCTTCGCGTCGGCGGGCCGCGTGCGGCCGGCGATCTCGGCAAGCGGCGTGGTGACGATCTCGTTGCAGGAGGCGCCGACCAGCACGCCGTGACGGCCCTGCGCGAGGACCTCCACCGCCGCCGAGCCGAGACGCGTGGCGAGAATGCGGTCGGCCGCGCCCGGCGTCCCGCCTCGTACTACGTGGCCCAGGCGCGTGACGCGCAGTTCGAAGCCGATCGAATCGCGCTGCTCGGCATAGTGCTGCATCAGCTCCTTCACGCCGCAGCGCGCGCCCTCGGCGATCACCACCAGGGCATGGGTCTTGCCGCGCTGGTACGCGGCGCGCAGCCGCTCGGCGACTTCCGCAGGCGTGATTTCGCTCTCGGGGAGCGCGATCACCTCCGCGCCGCCGGCGATCCCCGCCATCAGCGCGATGTAGCCGCATTCGCGCCCCATGGTTTCGACGGCGAAGGCGCGCTGGTGCGACGACGCCGTGGTGCGCAGCCGGTCGATCGCCTCGAGCGTGATGTTGACCGCGGTGTCGGCGCCGATGCTCACATCGGTGCCGTAGACGTCGTTGTCGATGGTGGACGGGACGCCGGTGACGGCGAAGCCTTCGCGGGCGAGCGTCGCCGAGCCGGTCTGCGAGCCGTTGCCGCCGATCACCACCAGCCCTTCGATGCCGCGCGCGCCGAGGTTGCGCAGCGCCGACCTGCGTCCGGACGGCTCGGCGAATTCCGGGCAGCGCGCGCTGCCGAGCACGGTGCCGCCGTGCTGCACGATGCCGCCGACATCCCGGGCGTGCAGCGGCTCCATGGTGTTGGCGAGAAGGCCGGCGTAGCCGTTGCGCACGCCGAACACTTCCCAGCCCTGGGCGAGCGCCGCGCGCGTGACGGCGCGCACCGCGGCATTCATGCCGGGCGCGTCGCCGCCGCTGGTCAGCACCGCGATTTTTTTCAAGCAAGACACCTCTTTGTGCCTGGAGCATTCTAACGGCTCATCAATACCCCATCCGCCTGAGTAGGTGGGCACCTACAAAAACGTGCAGAAGCCCTCCATGCAGGAGTATGTTGGTGCCTTCCCACTAGCCAACAAAAAGTGAAAAAGGAAACCGTCAATGAAGCATCGGTTGCCAACAGCCTGCTGGCCGCCCTGCCTCACGCGGAGTATCAACGCCTGCTTGCCGACCTCAAGCCGGTCACGCTGAAATTTGGCGAGGTGCTCCACCAGCCGGGAGTGCCGATTCGGTATGTC
>DATNMK010000066.1:0-2824 GCA_035602335.1 Burkholderiales bacterium | reverse complement strand
GTAGTTCTTCGCCTCGCCCCCGTACTTCTTCGCCAAAATGTGCGTCATCGCCGCCGTCAGCGTCGTCTTGCCATGATCCACGTGACCAATCGTCCCAACGTTCACGTGCGGCTTGGTGCGCTCGAATTTGACTTTTGCCATTGAAGACTGCCTTCAGTTATCGCCGATCACCTGGTGCCCATGATGCGGATTGAACGCATGACCTCTCCCTTACCAAGGGAGTGCTCTACCACTGAGCTACATGGGCTGTATTCGTGCTGGAGCGGGTGAAGGGAATCGAACCCTCGTCATAAGCTTGGAAGGCTTCTGCTCTACCATTGAGCTACACCCGCCTTCTGTTTACGAAATTCCTTCACCCATTGCCGCCGAAGCGCCCTTGCAGCTGGTGGAGGGGGTTGGATTCGAACCAACGTAGGCGCAAGGCCAACAGATTTACAGTCTGCCCCCTTTAGCCGCTCGGGCACCCCTCCGGCGGAACCGGAAATTATGTGGTTTTTCCGGTGGTTGGTCAAGAAATTCACGTCCCATACCGCACCTGAGAGTGGATTGATCGCAGGGCCGCGAGAACGCTGTAGCAGGCAAGCCAGGACGTCTTGGGATTTTCGGGCGCGGGAACGTTTTCCAGCACCACCGTAAAGCGGCCCGAGCGGCCGGCGACGCGGATGGTGTGCGTGTTGAGCGTGAGCGCCGGGTCGGCCACGACTTTCAGCCGCGTGCGCTCCCAGCCCACGCCGGCGAGCGAGAGCACGGCGGCGATGTTCACGTTCTGGGGGAAGTGGGGCACGCCTTCGCGCGCCGGGCCGTCGAAGAGGACGTGCTCGCTCTTGAGGCGGTCGAGATCGATCCCGCGCGCCTCGACGTACGGAATGCCTTTCCAGGCGGCAGGCGGCTTGGCGACCTGGATCGACACCTCGTCGACGCCGGCGGCGCAGGCCGCCTTGAGCGCATCGAGGCCGCCGATGCCGCCCGAGGGAACGTAGAGCCGGGCTGCGGAACGCTGCGCCGCCCGCTCCGCGGCGGCACGCAGCGCATCGTCGGCCAACGCGCCCGCGGAAAGCACCACCACGCTTGCCCCGGCCTCGAGCAGGGCGACGAGGTGCTCGCGCACGGCGTCGTGCGAGGCGGCTTCGACGATCACCTCCGGGCGCGTGGCGAGAAGCGCTTCCCGGCCGGCGACATAACGCACGCCGAACTCGCGCGCCAGCACGCTGCCGCGCGAGGCGCTGGTGCGCCCGGCAACCGCGGTGATTTCCATGCCCGGCAGCTCGCCGCGCCGGAGATGGTCGAGCACCAGCCGGGCGATCGTGCCTGCGCCGAGCAACGCGACGCGCATGGACTGCCTCCTCGGGAGGCGTGGATTCTGCCATAGCAGTATCATTCACCGGAAAAGGAGCACAGCGTGCGAATTGCAATCCTGGAAGACGATCCCGACCAGCTCGCGCTGCTGCGGCGCTGGCTCGACGAAGACGACCATGACGTGCACGCCTACACGAGCGGTCGCGAGACGATGAAGTATGCCGGCCGCGAAAGCTTCGATCTATTCCTTCTCGACTGGCAGGTGCCGGACGTTTCGGGTGCCGATGTCCTGATGTGGCTGCGCGCCAACATCTCGCGCAGCGTGCCGGTGCTGTTCGTCACGGTGCGCGATTCCGAGCAGGACATCGTTTTCGCTCTCGAGCACGGCGCCGATGACTACATGGTCAAGCCGGTGCGGCGACAGGAGCTGCTGGCGCGGGTGCATGCGCTGCTGCGCAGGGCGTATCCGCGCGAGGAAACCAAACAGCTCTCCTTCCCGCCGTTCGAGATCGACATCGAGCGCAGCGAGGTGCGCAAGAACGGCGCGAAAGTCGAACTCACGCCCAAGGAATTCGAGCTCACCGTCGCCTTGTTCCGCAATATCGGGCGGCTGATGTCGCGCGGCCATCTCCAGGAAACGGTCTGGGGCCGCACCGGCGACTTGGCGACCCGAACGGTCGACACGCACGTCAGCCAGATGCGAAAGAAGCTGGATTTGCGTCCCGAGTCGGGCTACCGGGTGGTGCCGATCTACAACTACGGTTACCGGCTGGAGAAGATTTCGCCGGTCGCTTGAGCGAAGCGGCCGCTTACTCTAGCGCTCGCGCTCGACTTTCGGCGTATTCCTTGGCCTCCGCGGCGAGAGAACCGGCGTCTACGGCCCTGCGGTAAGCCTGCGCTGCCTCAGGCCGCCGTCCCAGCGCCTCGAACGAGATGGCAAGCCCAACCCAGGTAGTTCCCGGCTGAGGCGTAATCCGGATGGCGTTCTGGTAGGCCTCCACCGCTTCCACCTGCTTGCCAAGACGTTGCAGCACAGCTCCGCGCATCGCCTGGAAATCAGCGTTGCGGGCCGCCGGCCCGGCCTTGTCCAGAACTTCCAGTGCCATCCTGTATTCGCGGTGCTCGGTGTAGATACGCGCGAGGGCTACCGCAAACGCCGGTTGCGCTGGATTGATGGCCAGTGTTTCCTGCAGCAGTCGCCGCGCGGCTTCCACGCGGTGCTGCTCGAGGAGCAACGCGACGTACGCCTGGCGTGCAGCAGCATGCGACGGATCGGCGCGCAACGCGCCCGCCAGCTGGTCTTCCGCCTCGCTGAGCCGCCCCTGGTTCAGCAGGACGGCAGCACGGCGGAACTGGGCTTCCGCTGTTTCTGCCGATGAGAGCGTGCGGTCGCGCTTGTCGACGGTGCCACTCTTCGGGGCGGGCGCGACTGCCGCCACCTTCGGGGTTCTTGCGGGTTCCTGCCTGGCCGGCTGTTGCCTCACCGGCTCGCGCACCGGCGTCTCGATTTCACGCGCGAGCCGCAGCG
>DATNMK010000065.1:0-36932 GCA_035602335.1 Burkholderiales bacterium | reverse complement strand
TGAAGCATCGGTTGCCAACAGCCTGCTGGCCGCCCTGCCTCACGCGGAGTATCAACGCCTGCTTGCCGACCTCAAGCCGGTCACGCTGAAATTTGGCGAGGTGCTCCACCAGCCGGGAGTGCCGATTCGGTATGTCTACTTCCCTATCGACTGTGTTATTTCTTTGCTGACGCCGGTAGAGGGTCACCACGCTCTGGCAGTCGGGCTAGTCGGCCATGAGGGTATGGTCGGTATTCCTCTGGCGCTGGGGATCGATATTCCGTCCGATCGGGCCTTGGTCCAGGGAACCGGGACGGCCATGCGGATGGAATCAGCTCCCTTTCGCAAAGTATTTCTGCAAAGCACGTCATTGCAACAAGCTCTCTATCGCTACAAGCATGCGTTGGTGGGCCAGATTGCGCAATCCGCGGCGTGCAACCAGTTTCACTCAATGCAAGCGCGCCTCGCCCGCTACCTGCTGATGACGGGTGACCGCGCAAGGTCGAGGGATTTCCGCCTCACCCACGGTTTTCTGGCGGACATGCTGGGTGTGCGACGGGTTGGCGTCACCAACGCAGCCGTCGCTCTGCAAAAACGCAAGCTGATCAAATACCACCGCGGGGACGTTACTCTCCTCGATCGAAGCGGCCTCAATGCGGTCGCTTGCGGGTGCTACAAGGTTGTCAAGGACATGTACGACACAGGAGCGGCCGGACCCACGTCGAGCTGAACGGGCACGGCGATTACCGTCCGTTTAGCTGCCTCATTCCTGCGGCAACCGGACTACGTTGGCGGCTTGCGTTTCCTCCGGTTCCGGCAGCGCCTCGACGTCGCGCAGCTTGCGCTCGATCTGGCGGGTGCGCGTCTCGGCCTGATCGATCGAGTTCGCGACCGCTTGCAGCTGGCGCTTGGTGCTGGCTAGTACTTCGGCGAACTTGCCGAACTCGCTCTTCACCGCGGCGAGCACCTGCCAGACCTCGGAAGTACGGCGCTCGATGGCGAGCGTGCGGAAACCCATCTGCAGGCTGTTCAGCAGCGCGCTGAGGGTGGTCGGCCCGCAGACCGTGACCCGGCAGTCGCGCTGCAGCTGCTCGAAGAGGCCCGGCCGGCGCAGCACTTCGGCGTAAAGGCCTTCGAACGGCAGGTAGAGGAGCGCGAAATCGGTGGTGGCGGGCGGCTCGACGTACTTCTCGGCGATCGCCCTGGCTTCCAGCCTGACCCGCACCTCCAGCGCCTTCGCCGCGGCCTCCATCGCCGCCGGGTCGGCCGCTTCCTGGGCATCCTGCAGCCTCTGGTAGTCCTCGAGCGGGAACTTGGCGTCGATCGGCAGCCACACCGTGCCGGTGTCGGGGTCGTGGCCGGGCAGCTTGATCGCGAACTCGACCCGCTCGCGCGAGCCGGGACGGGTGGCGACGTTGGTCTCGTACTGCTCAGGGGTCAGCATCTGCTCGAGGAGCGCCGCGAGCTGCACTTCGCCCATCACGCCGCGGGTCTTCACGTTGGCGAGGACCCTCTTCAGGTCGCCGACGCCGGCGGCGAGCGTCTGCATCTCGCCCAAGCCCTTGTGCACCAGCTCGAGGCGCTCGGAGACCAGCCTGAACGACTCCGACAGGCGCTTCTCGAGCGTGGCGTGCAGCTTCTCGTCGACCGTCTGGCGCATCTGCTCGAGTTTGGCCGAGTTGTCCTGCTGGATGCGCTCGAGGCGCTGCTCGACCGCGCCGCGCAGCGCCTCGAATTGCGCGTTCTGCACCCCGGCAAAAGAGGACATGATGCGGTTCAGCTCTTCCCTGCCCTCGCGCGCCGATGTTTTTTCCCTGGAAATCAACATCGCCAATAGCGCCAGAACGGCAATCGACACCCCCAGAATCAGCAGCAACAGAAGCTCGTTCATGGCGCTTACCTTACACCGAATCGCGCAGGGTCATCGCCGGCGAGACGCGCAGCACCTTGCGCGAGGAGAGCCACGCGTTGAGCGAAAGGAGCGCGATGCCGGCGAGCGGGCCGGCGATCCACAGGCCGAGGCTCGGCGGCAGGTCGAGCTCGAACACGCGCCGCGCGAGCAGCTGGCCGATCGCCGCGGCGCCGAGCGTGGCGAGCAGGCCCGCTATGGCGCCCATGGCGAGGAACTCGGCGCGCTGCGCGCCTGTCACCTGCGCGCGCGAGGCGCCGTAGACGCGCATCACGGCCGCCTCCCGCCTGCGTTCGTCTTCCGTCGCAATGAGCGCGGAGTAAAGCACCAGCAGCCCGCCGAGGAGCGCGAACAGGAACACGAGCTCCACCGCGGTGATCAGCGAGTCGATCACCCCTTGGGCCTGCCGCACCGCGGCGCCGACATCGACGATGGTGAGGTTGGGAAAGCGCGCGGCGAGCTCGTTCATGGCCTCTTCGCCGCCCGGCTCGACGCGGAACGCGCTGATGAAGCTCGCCGGATAGGGCGCGAGCAGGCGCGGCGGCGCGATGACGAAGAAATTCACCTTCATCGAGTCCCAGCGGAGCTTGCGCAGCGAGGTGATGCGCGCGCTGAAGGACTCGCCGCCGACGCTGATCGTCAATTCGTCGCCAAGCTTCCAGCCGAGCGTCCTGGAGATCCCCTCTTCGACCGAAATCTCGTTTTTATCGGTATCCAACCACCTGCCCGCGGTAAGTTTGTTATGCGAGGGCAGCGATTCCATGTACGAAAGGTTGAACTCGCGCTCGATCAGGCGCCGCGCGCGCTCCTCGGTGTAGTCGGCCTCGCGAACCGGCTTGCCGTTCAGCGCCACCACCCGCCCGCGCACCATGGGATAGAGATCAGCTTTGCGAATTCCCTTCTTTTCGAGGAATTGCTTTACCTGCGCGAGCTGGTCGGGCTGCACGCCGAGGAGGAAGCGGTTCGGCGCGTCCGGCGGCGCGCTGCGTCGCCAGGCTTCGACCAGGTCGTGGCGGGTAAAGGTGAGCAGCAGCACCGCGGTCAGCCCGAGCGCGAGGCTTGCCACCTGCACCGCGTTGCCGCGCGCATGGCGCCTGAGATTCGACAGTCCATAACGAACGGTTCGATTTTTGAGAAGCCTCAAAAAGGCAGGGCGGGTAAGAAGCCGCAAGGCGAGCCAGGAAACGCCGAAAAAGACGAGCACGGCCGCAGTAAATCCGCCCACTACGTAGCCGCCCAACGTGAGGTCGCCCGCCTGCCATACCAGAAGTGCAGCCAATACAGCCATCCCCAGTGCATACGCGGCAAGCGCACTTCTCTTCGGCGCTCCGGCCTCGCGCCGCATCACGCGAACTGCGGGCACGTTTTTCAGCTGCAGGAGCGGCGGCAGCGCGAAACCGAGGAGCAGCACCAGGCCGACGAGGAAACCTTGCACCGCAGGCAGCACGCCGGGCGGCGGCAGGTCGGCCTTGAGCAATTCCGCAAGGGCAGCGGCGATGGCGTGTTGGGCGATGAAACCGAGCAGCGTCCCGGCGATGCAGGCGGCAATGCCGAGGAACAGGAATTCAAACCCGTACAGCGAGACAAGCCTCGGTTGCGTCGCGCCGAGGCAGCGCATCACCGCGCAGCCGTCGAGATGGCGCTCGACGAAACGGCGCGTGCCGAGCGCGATCGCCACGCCCGCGAGGATCGCGGCGAGGAGCGAGGTGAGGGCGAGGAAGCGCCGCGCGCGCTCGATCGAGGCGCGCACTTCGGGACGGCCGCTTTCGAGATTGTCGATTCGTTGCCCGCGTTCCAAAGAAACAGACTTCTCAAAAGCATGAATTTTCTCTGAAGCGCCGGCCGCATAGATGTAATACCAAACCCGGCTACCGCTCTGAATCAGGCCGGTCGCCGGCACATCGGCCAGGTTCATCAACAGGCGCGGCGCGATGTTGAAGAAGTTCGCGCTGCGCTCGGGCTCGAGCGTGAGGACTGCGGCGACTTCGAGCTCGGCGCGGCCGAGGCGGATGCGCGAGCCGACGGGCGCGCCGAGCGCCGACACAAGGCGCTCCTCCATCCACACTGTGCCGCGCGCCGGACCGCGCTCTACCGGTGTATCGGGTGCTATGCGAAGCTTGCCGCGCAACGGATAGTTCTCGGTGACGCCCTTCACGCCCGCCAGGGTGCTTTTATCCTTGTGAGCCGCCATGCTGATGAAGTTGACCGCCTGCGCGCCCTCCAGCCCTTGCCGCGCAATCTCGTCGGCGACTTCGGGTTTCCATGGGTGGTCGGAGAGCAGCACCAGGTCGGCGCCCAGCAGTTGATGTGCGTCGCGCACCAGGGCCTGGCTCACGCGGTCGGCGAAGAAGGCGACGCTCGAGACGCTCGCCACCGCGATCACGAGGGCCGCGGCCAGCACGCGCAGCTCGCCGGCGCGCCAGTCGCGCGCGAGCATGCGCAGCGATTGCCTCATGCGACGATCCGCCCGGCCGCGAGCCGCACCATGCGGCTGCAGCGCCCGGCGAGGCTCTCGTCGTGAGTGACCATGACAAGCGTCGTACCGTATTCGTGGTTCATCTCGAAGAGCAGGCGAATCACGCCGGCGCCGGATTCGGCATCGAGGCTGCCGGTCGGCTCGTCGGCGAAGAGCAGCTTCGGCCGCACCACGAAGGCGCGCGCCAGCGCGACGCGCTGCTGCTCGCCGCCCGAAAGATGCTTCGGATAATGATTCAGCCGTTCACCCAGACCCACGCGAGTCAAGGTTTTTACCGCCAGTTCCTCTGCATTGGATTCGCCTGAAAGCTCCAACGGCAGCATCGCATTCTCGAGCGCCGTGTAGCCGGGCAAGAGCTGGAAGGACTGGAACACGAAGCCGACCTGCATCGCGCGCAGCCGAGCGCGCGCGTCCTCGTCCAGCGCGAAGAGATCCGCGCCGTCGATCTCGACCTGGCCGGCGCTCGGCGCATCGAGGCCGGCGAGGATGGCGAGCAGCGTCGATTTGCCCGAGCCCGAGGCGCCGATCACCGCCACCGCCTCGCCGCGCGTGATTTCCAGGTCGATGTCGCGCAAAATGACGAGGTCGCTACTTCCGCTCTTCACGGTCTTGCCGATGCCTCTCGCCATCAGAACATTCTTGTTATTCACGGTTTTCGCATTCAGCGCGCAGGCGGCGGACAAATCCATACTCGTATACGGGGACAGCTTGGCCGCGGCATACGGCATCAGCCAGGAGCGCGGCTGGGTGGCGCTGCTTGGCGAGCGCCTCAAGCGCGAGCACGTCGATTATAGCGTCGTCAACGCGAGCGTCTCGGGCGAGACCTCGAGCGGCGGCCTGACGCGCATCAAACCGGCTCTCGAGCGCCATCGTCCGGCCATCGTGATCATCGAGCTCGGCGCCAACGACGGCCTGCGCGGGCTGCCGGTGGCGCAGATAAAGAAAAACCTGGGCGCGATGATCGAGCAAGCGCAGCAGGCCGGCGCGCGCGTGCTGCTCCTCGGCATGCGGCTGCCGCCGAATTACGGGCCGGACTACACGCAGGCCTTCGAAGTCGCCTTCGGCGATCTGGCGAAGCGCTACAAGACCGCGCTGGTGCCTTTCATGCTTGAGGACGTGGTGGAGAAGCCCGGCCTCTTCCAGCCGGACCGCGTCCACCCGACCGTCGAGGCGCAGCCGCTGATCCTGGAACGCGTGTGGACGGCGCTGCGGCCTTTGCTCAAGTCACGGTGAGCTTGGCCGGGCCCGAAGTGAGCCTGCCTATGGTTCTCGCTTCAAAGCCTTGCTTTTTGAAGATCTCCAAAACCTGAGCTTCGGAAGAAGTAGCAACCAGCAATCCACCGCTCGTCTGCGGATCGGTCAGCAGCTTGCGCTTCCAGTCCGGGAATTCGGCCGGCAGCTTCACGTCCTGGCCGTAGCCCTTCCAGTTGCGCTCCGATGCGCCGGTGGCGATGCCCCGCTTCGCCCACTCCACGGCTTCGGGAATTACCGGCAGCGCATCGAACTTCACTTCGCCGGAGAGCTTCGAGCCGCGCAGCATCTCGAGCAGGTGGCCGGCGAGGCCGAAGCCGGTGACGTCGGTGAGCGCGTGCACCGATTCCATTGCGGCCAGCGCTTCGCCCGGCGTATTGAGCTGAGTGGTCAATTCCACCATGTGCGCATAGCCCTGTTCGGAGAGCTTGCCCTTCTTCAGCGCCGCGGAAAGGATGCCGATGCCGAGCGGCTTGCCCAAAATCAATACGTCTTTTGGTTTTGCGGTGCTGTTCCTCTTGACCTTGTCCGGGTGGACCAGACCCAGCGCCACCAAGCCGTAGATCGGCTCGAGCACGTCGATCGAATGCCCGCCAGCGATCGGGATCCCGGCGGCCGCGCACACCGCTTCACCACCCTCGAGGATGCGGCGGATCACCGACACCGGCAGCTTCTCGAGCGGCATGCCGACGATGGCCAGCGCGAAGATCGGCTTGGCGCCCATCGCATAGACATCGGAGATCGCATTGGTCGCCGCGATGCGCCCGAAGTCGTACGGATCGTCGACGATCGGCGTGAAGAAATCGGTGGTGGCGACGAGCGCCTGGCGAGCGTTCAGGCGATACACCGCCGCGTCGTCGGCGGTCTCGGTGCCGACGAGCAGTTCTTTCGGCAGGCCTCGGATCGGCGTCGAGGCGAGGATCTCCGTAAGCACCGCCGGCGCGATCTTGCAGCCGCAGCCGCCGCCATGGCTGAACTCGGTCAGGCGAATCTTCTCGGGAGCATTCATAGGGTTAGAATTTTAAACATGAATGCCTCTGTGCGGATTTCGGCGTCGCTGTTCACGCAGTTTGACTCGATAATCGACGCCCGCTCGCCCGCCGAATACGCCGAAGACCACATCCCGGGCGCGGTCTCGGCGCCAGTTCTAGACGACGCCGAGCGCGCAACCGTCGGCACCCTCTACAAGCAGGTCTCGCAGTTCGATGCGCGCAAGCTCGGCGCCGCGCTGCTGGCAAAGAACGTCGCCTGTCACGTCGAGACCCTGTTCCGCGGCAAGGACAGCCGCTGGCGGCCGCTCGTCTACTGCTGGCGCGGCGGCAAGCGCTCCGGCGCGATGGCGCACATCCTGCGCGAGATCGGCTGGGACGCGAAAACCCTGGAAGGCGGCTACAAGGCCTACCGCAAATGGGTCGTCGAGCAGCTCGAGACGCTGCCCTCGAGCTTCAACCTCATCGTCATCCACGGCCCCACCGGTAGCGGCAAGAGCCGCTACCTGAAAGACCTCAAGCGCTCAGGCGAACAAGTGCTAGACCTCGAGGAGCTCGCCGCGCATCGCGGCTCGGTGCTCGGCAACCTCCCCGACCGCCCGCAGCCTTCGCAGAAATGGTTCGAGAGCCAGCTCCTCGCCGAGCTGTCGGCTCTCGACCCCGCTCGTACTGTCTACGTCGAAGGCGAAAGCCGCAAGATCGGCCAGATCCAGGTCCCCGAAGCGCTGATCACCCGCATGCGCGCCTCGCCCTGCGTGCTCCTCGAAACCGACCTCGCGACCCGCGTCACGCTGCTCCTCGAGGAATACCGCCACTTCCTCGAAGACCCCGCCACGCTGGATGCGCAGCTCGACTGCCTCGTCGGCCTCCACGGCCGCGACAAGATCGCCGAATGGAAAGCCCTCGCCGCTCGCGGCGCCTGGCGCGAGTTCGTCGAACGGCTGCTGCTCGAGCACTACGACCCCGCCTACCGTCGCTCCTCGCTCCACAATTTCGCCCTGCTGCACGAGGCCGAGAAAGTCAGAATCGCCGCATGAACCGGTAGGTGAAGGAATGCGTGTCCTGACCGTCGGCCATTCGACGCGTCCGATTGACGAGTTCATCGAGCTGCTTCGCGCCCACGGCGTCACGCGCGTAGTCGACGTGCGCACGGTGCCGCGCTCGGCGCGCAACCCGCAGTTCAACAAGACATCACTGCCGAGGTCGTTGAAAAAAGCCGGCATCGGCTACGTTCACATGCCGGGGCTCGGCGGCTTGCGCCATGCCAAGCGCGATTCGATCAACACCGGGTGGCGCAACGCCTCTTTTCGCGGCTATGCCGATTACATGCAAACGCCGGAGTTCGAGAAGAATCTCGAGGAGTTGATCCTCGTTGCGCGCGAGGACCGCCTTGCCCTGATGTGCGCCGAGGCGGTGCCCTGGCGCTGCCATCGCTCGCTCATTGCCGATGCCTTGCTCGTGCGCGGCATCCAGGCCGAGGACATCATGAGTCCGACCCGCACCTCGGCGCACAAGCTGACCCCCTTCGCCAAGGTCGAAGGAACTGCAATCACCTATCCGCCGCAGCAGGCGGACCTTCTCACCTAGAATTTGCCCCCTCGGCGTCCGCGAGCCCTCGAAGGTTGATTGAAAATCCGTTGGATAGACGGTATCAACAAGCGATTCCATCCCCGACGGATATGCCATGATAGGTGGCAATGATTTAGTTAGGTTTCCTTTAGGAAGTTCACTAAACGTTGGGCAGCAACCGACTAGTTCATTGTTTACCAACAGGAGGTGATTTGTGTATTGCCGAACCG
This sequence comes from Burkholderiales bacterium, assembly GCA_035602335.1. Lineage (GTDB taxonomy): Bacteria > Pseudomonadota > Gammaproteobacteria > Burkholderiales > SG8-39 > SCGC-AG-212-J23. The sequence goes on along the minus strand of DATNMK010000065.1, from coordinate 28,529 downwards.
TGACACGCCAGTCGCTGAAAGTCGCGCTGATGTCGGGGCTGCTTCTCGCAAGCACGTTTGCCGGGGCGCCAGTGTCCGCGCAAGAGCCCCTAACGCGGACTGCGAAGGATTCCCAACTCAAGTGGGGGCCCTGCCCCCCGTTCCTACCGAAGGGGTGCGAGATTTCGGTTCTTCATGGCGATCCTGCCAAAAATAACGCCGACATCTTTTTCAAGGTGCCCGCCAATTCCGTCATTCCGCGCCACTGGCACACATCGGCCGAGCGCATGGTGTTGGTATCGGGTGAGCTTCACGTCACCTATGACGGGCACAAGACTGCGGTGCTCAAGCCTGGCACCTATGCGTACGGCCCTGCCAAGCTGCCACACAAAGCGGAGTGCAAGAAGGCTGGCCCCTGCGTCCTGTTCATCGCATTCGAGTCACCGGTGGACGCAGTACCGAGTGAAGCCGCAACGAAGAAATGACATTGCTGCCCAACCCAGCGCTGCAATCAACTCCTTGTGGAAGTGTCGCGGCACTACGCGAAACGCGGTTTCTCTGACCACGCTATTGGTGTGGCTACCTCAGGATGTACATTGCGAAAACCCTTATGCCGACGGCAATACCCGTAGTGCTTTGTTTTGCCTTCTTGCTTGTTACCGGCTGCGCCAATCCCGAACAACATATCTACGAGGGACTGAAGGCGAGGGAGTCGATGGTCCATCCATCGCTCGAGCCAACGCCAGGCGAGAAATCGATGTCGTATTCTGAATACGAGGCGGAACGAAAAAGGCTGCTCGAAGGTGAAGGCAAGAAGTAAGATGTAGCGGGCTTTCAGGCCGGCGCCATGATCACGCACACCGGAGGTTGCCACTGTGGTCGGGTGAGGTTCGAGGTGATCGCGCCTGCGCGCTTCGAGGTCGCGGACTGCAATTGCTCGATGTGCAGCAAGTCCGGCTATCTTCACCTCATCGTGCCGAAATCGCGGTTCAAGCTGGTTTCCGGCGCTGAGTTTCTGACTACGTACCAGTTCAACACCCGGACGGCGAAGCATCTGTTCTGCTCGGCGTGCGGCATCAAGTCGTTTTACGTGCCGCGCTCGCACCCGGACGGATTCAGCGTGAATGCCCGGTGCCTGGACGAAGGGACAGTTGAAGAGATGTCAGTGATTCCCTACGACGGGAAGAATTGGGAGAAAGCAAATAGAGAGATGAAACGATGAGCGTTACGCCGAAGATCGCCTGCCTGCCCAATGGGCCGTATTACCTTCTGAATGACATGACTGCAGCGCCGGTGCCAAACCTGCGCCGTGCCAACGGCGAGGCGTGCGCCACGGTTCGTGGCGTGGCGCTGTGCCGCTGCGGCGGGTCCAGGAACAAGCCGTTCTGCGACGGGACGCATTCATTGATCGGGTTCAAGGATCAGAGGAGCGCGAACGCGACTCCGAATCGCCGCAAGAGCTACGCCGGCAAGCGCATCACCATTCACGACAACCGCGGCATCTGCTCCCACGCCGGCTTCTGCACCGACGGCCTGAAGTCGGTGTTCCGGATGGGCGTGGAGCCCTGGATCGACGCCGATGGCGCAAGCGCGGAAGACATCATTGAAACGATCAAGAAATGCCCATCGGGCGCGCTGAGCTACTCGATCGACAAGGTCGAGCACCGGGACCAGGAGCGCGAGCCGGCAGTCACGGTGACCGACGATGGCCCTTACGCGATCACCGGCGGGATCGAGCTGATGGGCGTGACCTTCGGCGAGGCCGCATCGAAAGAGCATTACACGCTGTGCCGCTGCGGCGGGTCGAAGAACAAGCCGTTCTGCGACGGCTCGCATTGGCAGATCGGGTTCCGCGACCCGGTTACCAAAAAGTAACCGTCCTATAGTGCTATCGGAGGGGTGCAATGATCACCGGCGGATATGCGACGGTTTATGTTTCGGACATGGATCGAGCCGTCGCCTTCTACGTCGAGGTGCTCGGCCTGAAGCTCGCGCAACGATTCGGCAATGAGTGGGCCGAGGTCAAGGCGGGCGAGAACCTCCTCATCGGCCTGCACCCGAAAACCGACCACGCGCCGGCGCCGGGTACGAGCGGCGCGATCTCGATCGGGTTGGCCATCGACGAAGCGATCGACGGGGTCGTGCGGCGCCTGGCCGCAAAGGGCGTCCGGTTTCGCGGGCCGGTGGTGCGAGACGAGAACGCAGGCATCGCCCTGGCGTTCTTCGGCGATCAGGACGGGAACGACCTGTATCTTTGCCAGATGACGTCGTCGCGGTAGGTCCGGATATTCCATGAATCAGCGCGCCAACTCTGCGTTCTGCGGATTGATGTTGGCCGCGCTGCTGGCCGCCCACGCCAGCGTCAACGCCGATCCCCTGGCGGTCGACTTGCTCTTCAAGAGATCCCAGTTTGGCCAGGTGCAGCTGTCTCCGGGCGGCAGGTACCTCGCCATGGTCGCCCCGATCGGCGGTGAGCGCCAAAACGTGATGGTCATCGACCTCGAGAAGCGCACGGCGATGCCGGTGAGCGGCTTCGAGGAAGGCGATGCCATCCGGGTGCTCTGGCAGAACGACGATCGCATGATTGTCTTCGTCGGCGATCTGCAGCGCGGCAGCGGAGAACCGCCGCGCGAGTCGGGCGTTGTCGCTATCGACCGCGACGGCAGCAATCCGCGATTCCTGTCCCGCCGGTTCGGGCAAATGAGCATCGTGCGCGTGATTCCCGACACCAACGAAATTCTGATCGCCACGCATCGCCGCAGCAGACGCAGCCTGGATCTGATCCGCGTGGACACCAAAACAGGCAGCGAAACGCTCATCACGTTCGAATCGCCCGGCGACGTCATCCGTTGGGTGGTCGATTCCGCCGGCGTCCCGCGTGCCGCGCTCAGCGCGGATCCCGAGTACGACAAGTCGGCATGGTACGTTCGCCAGAGCGGAAACGCCGCGTGGCAGAAGGTGGAAGAAGCAGCGTGGGGCCGGCTGAACACATTCCCCCTGACGTTCAGTGCAGATGACAAGATCTTGTACGTCGATTCGCGCCGGGACAGCGATCGCGCTGCGATTTATGAATTCGAGGTGGCAACCGGTAAGTGGAGCGCCCCGATAGTCAAGCATCCCGAGCGCGACATCGATGCGGGGTTCGTTGTGGGCTGGCGCGACCGCAGACTGCTGGGCCTGCGCTATACCGACGACAAGCCCGCGGTAGTCTGGTTCGACGCCCAATGGGCCACCATGCAGAAGAGCGTGGATGCCGCCCTGCCGGACACGGTCAATGTGCTGCAAAGAGCAGGCGAGCGTTGGCTCGTGGTGGCATATTCGGACCGCAATCCGGGAGACGTGTACCTGCTGGAAGGCGGCACGATGAAGATGGAGAAACTGTTCTCGTACCGCCCCTGGGTCAAACCCGGCGAGATGGTTGCCACGCGTTGGGTTCGCTACCGGTCGCGCGACGGCTTGACGATCCCTGCACTGCTGACCGTTCCCAAGGGCAGCGAAGGCAAGCGCGTGCCGCTTGTCGTCGAAATTCACGGCGGCCCCTACGTTTCCGCGACACGTTGGGGATACGACGCGCTGGTGCAGTTCCTCGCCTCGCGCGGTTATGCCGTCCTGCAGCCGCAGTTCCGCGGTACCAACGGATTCGGCGCGAACTTCCTTGCCGCGGGATTCCGCAAGTGGGGCGACGAAATGCAGGATGACCTCGAGGACGGCGTCAAATGGGCCGTCGCCCAGGGCATTGCCGATCCCGACCGCGTCTGCTTCTACGGCGCCAGCTATGGCGGCTACGCGGCCATGTGGGGCGCGATCAAGAACGCCAAGATCATCAAGTGCGCCGTTGCGCTGTTCGGCGTTTCCTCGATCGAGTACCTGTTCGACCGAGGAGAGAGGATCGGCTTTCCCCTGGCAGGCGTTTCGTCGCGCATGGACGAAAGAATCGGAGACCCGAAAACCGAACGGCAGCGCTTCAAGCGAGTAAGCCCGCTCGACAACGCCGACAAGGTCGGCGTGCCCATCCTATTGGCGTACGGCGAGGAAGACCGGGTGGTACCGGTGGTGCATGGCACCGAGTTCCGTCGCGCGCTCGACAGGCATGGCAAGCCCTACGAATGGGTGGTCTACCCAGGCGAAGCTCACGGCTTCGGCCGCGACAAGAACATATTCGACCTCTACGGTCGCGTGGAGCGCTTCCTTGCGAAATACCTGACCGCCAATACACAAATGGAGCCGAAATGAGTGTCGCACAGAGTCCGACGCGCGCAGCGTCGGACTCTTTTACTTCTTAGCTCAGTTAATCGTCGTCCTTCCCATCGCGGCCGGGACCTGTGATCAACTCGCCGTTGATGAAGATGTTGTCCACGACGGCGAGGCCGACGCCCTGCGTGTCGTTGTTGGCCGTATCGGTGCCCTCATCGAAGACGAGGGTGATGCTTTTGATCCTGGCTCCGGCAGGAATGGGGCCGGGGAAGCACTCGACGCCGCAAGTCGTTAACAAAGAGCGTGTACGCGTCCACTGGGTGGGATCTTGCGGAGCTGGGCTCTGGGGAGCGTTGGCACAGCCGACGAAAAAGAAGCCCGCATCGGTGTCGATATTGAGCCGCGGGGCGCCGGCGCCGCAGTGGCCGCCGTTGCGGTAGTCGAAGCCCACCTCAAAATTGGCGTCGACGACCATTCGCCTTGCCCCCTTGATTTCGGCACCCGCCGCGGAGCAGTCGGGTGTCGGGCCGTTCTTCGAGAGCAGGAGGCCGGAATGACGGTCCTTCTTGTTGGGATCGTCCGTGTTCATCCCGCCGTTGTCGGGTAAGCCCATGCCCTTAAGCCATGCCGCCGTAACGATCCTGCTCCCGGCCGCAGCGCCGCAATCGCCGGCCTTGCCGACGAACTCGAACGGCACCGCCTCCAGCTTCCTGTCGTCGTTGTCAGCCAATGCTGGGACTGCCAGGAACATTTGTCCTGTCAGGGCCATGGTCGCTGCTACTGCCGTAACCGCCGGTCTCGCTTTCATGATTAATTCCCCCTCTTGATATTGTCGGTCCTAGAAGTGGGACTGACGTCGGCCATCTAATTCCCTCTCCTGGCGTCTGTCAACGTCCACGGGCCGTACACTTTCCCCGAGCAGGTATTCCAAGGCGAGACCCCGCTCAAGGAGCTGATCCCGGTCACAACGACGGGCTCTGACCCCGATTTCAGTTAGGCGTTGAGGCCTGCCAGCACGCGCAGGTGCTGCACCACGCTGCGGCCGAGCGCGCTCAGCGCGTAGCCGCCCTCCAGTACCGAGACCATCCTGCCGCCGGCGTGGCGCTCGGCCACGTCCTTCACCTGCTCGGTCACCCAGGCGTAGTCGGCGTCGCTGAAGCGCAGCATCGCCATCTCGTCCTCGACGTGCGCATCGAACCCGGCGGAAAACAGGATCAGCTCGGGTCTGAAGCGATTCAGGGCTGGAATCCAGGCTTCCTTCACCGCGTCGCGGAACTGCCTCGAGCCCGCGCCGGCGGCGAGCGGGATGTTGACCATGTTCGGCGCCGGGCTCTCGGTGCCGCTGTACGGATAGAACGGGTGCTGGAAGGTGGAGGCCATCAGCACGTGCTCGTCGTCCTCGAAGATGTCCTCGGTGCCGTTGCCGTGATGCACATCGAAGTCGATGATCGCCACCCGCTGGATGCCGTGCGCTTGAACTGCGTGCCTTGCGGCGACCGCGACATTGTTGAAGATGCAGAAGCCCATCGGGCGCGCGCGGCAGGCGTGATGGCCCGGGGGGCGCACTGCGCAAAAAGCAGAAGAAGCCTTTCCCTGAAGAACCAAATCCGTAGCGAGGACGGCGGCGCCTGCGGCGCGCAGCGCCGCCTGCAGGCTCCAGCGATTCATCGCCGTGTCGGGGTCGAGGTGGATCGTGCCGTTCTGCGGCGCGACCTCGCGGATCGCCTTCACGTATTCGATCGGGTGCACGCGCGCGAGCTGCGCGTCGGTGGCGAGCGGCGCATCGTGGCGCTCCAGGTACTGGGCGATGCCCGAGGCGATCAGCTGGTCCTCGATCGCGGTGAGACGCTCCGCGCGCTCGGGGTGACTGGCACCCATCTCATGCTTGAGACAGTCAGCGTGTGTCACAAATGCCGTGCGCATGACGATTCATAATATCCCATCGTGTAAACTCCACGCATGCTCCTGAAAGCCGAGTTTCAGCCGCAAAGCGCCTCCCGGGGACCGATCGATCGCGTGATCGAGGCGGCCGGCCGGATCATCCTCGGCAAGGAGACGCAGGTGCGGCTCGCGCTGGCGTGCCTGCTCGCCCGCGGCCACCTGCTGATCGAGGACCTGCCCGGCGTCGGCAAGACCACGCTCGCGCACGTGCTCGCCAAGTCGCTCGGCCTGCACTTCCAGCGCATCCAGTTCACGAGCGACATGCTGCCCGCGGACATCCTGGGCGTGTCGATCTACGAGCGCGACACCGGCGGCTTCAAGTTCCACCCCGGGCCGATCTTCGCGCAGGTGATCCTCGCCGACGAGGTCAACCGCGCCACGCCGAAAACGCAGTCGGCGCTGCTCGAGGCGATGGAAGAGCACCAGGTGACCGCCGAGGGCGAGACGCGGAAGCTGCCTGCGCCGTTCTTCGTCATCGCCACGCAGAACCCTTCCGACCAGGTCGGCACCTTCCCGCTGCCCGAGTCGCAGCTCGACCGCTTCATGATGCGCATCGAGCTCGGCTACCCCGACCGCGAGGCCGAGCGCGCGCTGCTTTCGGGCACCGACCGCCGCGACCTGCTCGAGACGCTCGATCCGAGCATGTCGCCCGCCGAGCTGATGGAGCTGCAGGCGAGCGTGCAGAGGATCCACGTCGCGCCGGCGCTGCTCGACTACGTGCAGGCGATCGTCGAGCACACGCGGCGCACGCCGCACTACGTCGCCGGCCTCTCGCCGCGCGCCGCGCTCGCGGTGGTGCATTCGGCGCGCGCCTGGGCGCTCCTCGAAGGCCGCGACAAGGTGATCCCCGAAGACGTGCAGGCAATCCTTCCCGGCGTCGCTGCCCATCGCCTGCGTCCCGCGCACGACTCTGCGCGGCGCATCGACGTCGGCGCCCAGCTCCTCTCCGCCGTCCCGATCCCGTAGCGAAATCGGGGTCAGAGCCCGATTCACGCCGCGGCGGAATTGCTTCACAGCATCCGCACAGGTAACGTGTTATCAAAGGCTCATGCGCACGCTGATATGCCCAAGCTGCCAGTCGAAGCTGAACGCATTTCGTTTGGAAGCTCCGAAGTCACGCCCACGGGCGTTCTGGGACCGGCTGCGTGGAATTGTCGAATGTCCGACCTGCCGCGCCCACATCCTGCAACAGCCTGGCGACGGACTGGTCAGCGGTGTGTTTCTCCTGGGCGCGGTGTTGCTGGCATTAATCGGGAGTTCGCTTGAGGCTACGATAGAGGTTCTGCTCGCCATGGTGTGGCTATGGACGGCAGGAATCACGATTTGGCTGTTCAAACGCCGCTGGGTGGTGGCACCCGAGCAATCTCCAGCTTCAGGTATCGGTGCGCCGCAGAGCGCTACGCGCCCTGGTCCCACGCCCGCCCCATGAATTTATGACTGACGCGAAGCGCAGGACTGCCATAGATATATCGTAGCGTAGTAGGATGTTTTCAAATGAAGTCAGCTGGGCCGGCGACCGCAGCACGTTTCTTCAATCTTCCATTCGCCGCACTGGCTTTGGCGCCTGCACCGGCGCATCTGTTGGAGCTGCCCAACAAGATCAACCTTTCCCGCGACGATTACCTGACAGTTCCTCGGGCCGCCACGTAAGCCGGGAGATCGCGTTTCCGCAATGGGTTCCTAATGAAGTGAAGGCACTTGCCGAGGGCATGGATGAAGGCGCAGCCCGTGCCGCCCTCGGCCCATGGACGAGTCAACCAAGGAGGTCGCATGAATAAGAAGTTCTTCATTGCCTGGATCGTGGTGTTCGTCGCCTGGATGGTCGGCAGCTTCGTCGTGCACGGCGTGCTCCTGCACGACGACTACGCAAAACTGCCCGCGCTATTCCGGACGGAGGCCGAGGCGCAGCGCTATTTCCCGCTGATGATCCTGGCGCACGCGATCATGGCTGGCGCCTTCGCGTGGATTTACTCGCGCGGCGTGGAGGCCAAGCCATGGCCTGCGCAGGGCATTCGCTTCGGCGTGGCGGTGGCGCTGCTCACCGTGGTGCCGACGTACCTGATCTATTACGTCGTGCAGCCCATGCCGGAGATGCACGTGGTCAAGCAGATCGTATTCGATGGAATCCTGCTCGTGATCCTCGGCGTGATCGCGGCGTTCATCTATCGGCAGCCGGCAAGGACGTAATGGCGCTCATCGCTTGAAGGAGAGTCCATTGACACCGAAGCCCTCATCGATCAACGCAGACGGAATCTTTGAGCCGTTCTGCGTAGAGGCCGTGCCGTGGGAAGACTACTCGCAGGGGCAGCGCTTCGCCTCCCGCACGCGCGAGTTGGGAGCGTTCGGCGGCTGCTCGCATGTCGGGGTATGCATGGAAGAGCTTGCACCGGGCAAACAGGCCTGCCCGGCGCATTACCACATGCTGGAGGAGGAGGGCGAGGGTTCCTGATGCCGATCATTGAAATCGAGCTGGTCTGCGAGCCGGAGGCAAGATCCCTGGCAACGGGTCTCGTCCAGGAACTGGCAGATCAGCTCGGGCGCGCCCTGAACTCGCCGCCGGGCAGCACGTGGGTTCGTGTCCGCACGCTCAGCCGGGAGCATTACGCGGAGAACGAAGGCGCGCTGGCCGCGGCCGAGCTGCCGGTGTTCGTCACCGTGCTGCAGGCGCGGCCGCCGGCAGAAGCGTTGCTGCGAAATCAGGTGGCTGCGGTCACTTCGGTCGTCGCGCGCGTCGCGAACCGGCCGCTCGATCGCGTTCACGTGCAGTACGCTCCCGCGGCAGCCGGCAGGCAAGCGATCGGAGGCCGTCTTGTCGAGTGAGCAGCCGCGTCGGGTGCCAGCAGCGGCCGTGATGCAATACAGCCTACGGCTGGCGAAGCGTGAGGATCTGCCGGCGATCGCACACGCTCCCGCGATCGGCGTTGATAACTTGCTTGGCTTCATCTTCGGCCACAACACGCCGAGTCTCGCGCTGTTCGAGAAGTTCGGATTCAGGCGCTGGGGCGAGCTGCCGGAACTGGCGGCTCTGGACGGCGTCGAACGCGATCTGGTGATCGTCGGGCGTCGTGTCGGAAACGCCTGACCGCAGATAGGCACATCGAATGGCGGTCGTTCGCTACCTGGTGGCAGATGTCGACGCGGCGCTGAAGTTCTACGAGGGGTTGGGCTTCACCCTGGAAGAGCGTTGGGGCCCGCCGTTCGCGATCGTAAGGCGTGACGATCTCTTTCTATGGCTGAGCGGTCCGGGAACCTCGGCAGCGAAGGCGCTGGCCGATGGCTCCCAGCCCCGGCCCGGGGGTTGGAACAGGCTGGTGCTGCAAGTAGCTGACCTGGGCCAGACGGTGAACCGCTTGCGCAAGCTTGGAGCGCGCTTTCGCAGCGATCCGATCGCCGGACCTGGCGGACAACAGGTACTGGTAGAAGACCCGTCGGGAAATCCCATCGAGCTGTTCCAGCCGAAAGAGCGAAGTGCCGGCTGACAGTTTGGCCCTCGTGACGGGAACGAGCTCAGGCATCGGCGCCGCGGTGGCAAAGCAGCTGCTGCAACGGGGATGGGAAGTCGCCGGCGTAGCGCGGCGCACGCCGCCGATCGAGAACGCGCGTTACCACCATCTCGCGATCGATCTTCAGCATGTGCCGGCGGCGGTCGCGTCCATCCAGAGCAGGTTCGGAGCGCTGGTAGCCGAGCGAGGGTGGCAGCGCATCGGGCTCGTGAACAACGCGGCGCGCGCGGCGCCGCTCGGGCCGGTGGAGAAGCTCGACGCTCAGGAGCTGGAGCGCTCGTATGCGGTCAACGCTGCCATGCCGATCTGGCTCATGGGGTTCGTGGTGCAGCACAGCCCCCGCGACGCGATGGTGCGAATCGTAAACCTGTCCTCGGGCGCCGCCGTGCGGGCGTTTCCGGGGCTCGCCGCCTATTGCAGCAGCAAAGCGGCGCTGCGCATGGCGGGGATGGTGCTGGCCGCGGAATTGGACTCGCCATCGCGCCCGGCGGCAGCGCCGCACGTGGCGATCCTGAGCTATGAACCGGGGGTGGTCGACACTGAAATGCAACGGGCGACCAGGTCGAAGTCCCGGGGGGAATTCCCCTGGGTCGAGACCTTTCAAGGCTTCGCGGCGCAGGGCATGCTCGTCGCGCCCGAAATCCCGGCTGCCGAGATCGTAGAATTTCTCGAAGCGGACAGTCGCGCTCACTTCATCGAACGACGGAGGCCTTGATGATCCATCCCGTGACGCCGGAGCGCTGGCGCGATCTCGAGAAGCTGTTCGGGCCGAACGGCGCCTATTCGAACTGCTGGTGCATGTGGTGGCGCCTGCGGCATCGCAATTTCCGCGTCTTGCGGCCCGCCGAGCGCAAGGCGCGGCTGCGCAGCTGGGTGCGCTCGGGAGCCGAGCCGGGGCTGCTCGCGTACCGCGAAGGCGCGCCGGTCGCGTGGTGCGCGGTGGCGCCCCGCTCCGAGTACGCCGGCCTCGCCGCGTCCCGCAACCTGAAGGCCGTCGACAACGCGGATGGCGTGTGGAGCGTGACCTGCTATTTCGTCGCCAGGGAGCAGCGCCGCACCGGCCTCATGGGCGCGCTGCTCGACGCCGCGGCGCGGCACGCAAAGCGCCATGGCGCGCGCATCCTCGAAGGCTACCCCGTCGTCGCCGAGCGGCTTACGGGCTGCGCCGGCTATACGGGAGTGGTTCCTGCCTACGAGCGCGCAGGTTTCCGCGTCGTCGCGCAGCCTACCCGGTCTTTGCGCGTCATGCGCAAGGCGCTCCGGCCGGCGCCGCGGTGAGCAATGGGCGCCGGAGCGCTCTTCGCCGCAGCCTTCCTCCTCCTTGGCGCATCGATTCCCGTGCACGCCGCGACCATCGTTGAACTCTGGAATTTTTCGGATCCGGACGGAAGCGAGCGAAGATTTCGCGATGCGATGCGCAGCGCGCGCGGTGATCTGCTCCTTGAGCTCGAGACGCAGATCGCGCGCACCTATTCCCTGCGCGGGCGCTTTGCCGATGCTCACCAGCTGCTCGACCAGACACAGCCGCAATTGAAGGACGCCGGTCCGAAGCCCAGGCTTCGCTACCTGCTGGAACGCGGACGCACGTTCAACTCCTCGGGCGACAAGGGGGCAGCGCGCCCGCTGTTCGTCGAGGCATGGGAGCTTGCGCGCGCGGCCGGGGAGGAAGACCTCGCCATCGATGCCGCCCACATGGTGGCGATCGTCGACGGCGGCGAAAGGGCCGTTGAATGGAACCTGATGGCGCTGTCCCTCGCAGTCAACGCCAAGGATGCGGCGGCGCGCCGCTGGAAAGCTTCGCTGCTCAACAATATCGGCTACGAGCTGAAGGCTCTTGGCCGCTACGAGGAAGCCCTGGGCTATTTCGAGCAGGCATTGGCTGCCTACCAGGAGCGCGGCGACAGGCGCAGCATCCGCATCGCCCGTTGGATGATCGCCAACGCGCTTCGGCTGTCGAAGCGATACGACGCAGCGCTCGCCATTCAGCTCGCGCTCGAGAAGGAATTTGCAGCCGATGGGGAAGTCGACGGCTACGTCCTGGAGGAAATCGCCGAGCTGTACGAGTCGCTCGGTGATCGAGCCAAGGCAAGGCCCTACTTCAGGCGGGCCGCCGAAGAGCTCGGCAAAGACAGCGCGTTCGCCAGGGACGAGGCAGCGCGGCTCGCGCGCCTGAGGGGGCGTGCAGGGTCGTAAGCATCCTCTTCGAGAAGACCTTATACTAAGTTACCAACCTGGGGAGGAGGCGCAATGCGCAAGTCCATCGCAGTCCTTTTGCTCGCCGCGGCCTCGGCGATCGCAACGCCCGTCTTAGCCATCACCGGCAACTGGGTCGAGGACAACGAACACCCCTTTATCGGCCTGGTCGTGTTCTATGACGCCAGCGGCGCATTCATCTGGCGCTGCAGCGGCTCGCTCATCAGCCCGACCAAGTTCCTGACCGCCGGGCACTGCGCCGACACCGCCGAGGGCGCCGCTTCGGCGCGCGTGTATTTCCAGCAGGATGCCGGCGCGCACTTCGATCCGGCAACGCAGCGCGACCCGATCACCGGCTATCCGGACATCTGCGCGCCAGGCACATTGGGCACCCTGTGCGCCACGTCCAGCAAGCTCTACAACTACGGCTTCGCCAATTTTGCCGGCTTTCCCAACATCCACGATGTGGGCCTGGTGATCCTCGACCAGCCGATCAAACTGCCGGAGTACGGCGTGCTGCCGCAGCCCGGCGTGCTCGACAGTCTCGCCACAGCGCGCGGCAAGAAGGACACCGTGTTCACCGTCAGCGGCTATGGGCTGACCCTCAGTGTCAACGTACATTCCGCCCTTTCCAACATTTCGTTCCGTGAGAGGCTGATGGCGCAATCCAGCCTGGTGAACCTCAACAGCGCGCTCACCGACGGCTACAACCTTCAAACCCAGGGCAACGGCAACGGGCGCGGCGGCACGTGCTCCGGCGACTCCGGCGGGCCGGTGTTCCTGGGCGGTTCCAGTTCCAACCTGATCGTGGCCGTGACCTCCTTCGGGCTGAACGCCTTGTGCCGCGGCACCGACTTCGGCTACCGCCTGGACCGAGTCGACGTGCTCAACTGGATCAACAGCCACTAGGCGAGCAGCCGGCATCGACGTCGGCGCCCAGCTCCTCTCCGCCGTCCCGATCCCGTAGCAAAAATCGGGGTCAGAGCCCGAAAAGAAATAGGGGTCAGACCTCATCTCTTTCGTGCGCGATTTGCTGAGCGGCGGGTATATGATCGTTTTCGGGCCGGACGCGTCCGCCGAGTCCGGCGGCGGCAAAACAGGCGGTTCGCGTGAATATCTCGATGAGGGAGGAAAATCCATGAACAAGTCAGTTCGCGAAGTGGCGAGGTTCCTGGGAGGCGTTGCGGTCGTCGCTGGTCTGATGCTCTCTGGCACCTCGCAAGGCTTGGCCCAGCAGAAGGCAGCTTCGACGAAGCAACTCGTTGGCACCTGGACGCTCGTCTCAGCCACCGCCACCAACCCGGATGGCAGCAAGGTGTTGACGTTTGGTCCTGATGGGCAGGGCATGCTTGTATTCGATGCCAAGGGCCGCTATTCATTGCAGATCTGCCGCCCCGGGCGTGCCAAGTTCGCCTCCAACAGCCGCGACAAGGGCACGCCCGCCGAAAACCAGGCCACGGTGCAGGGCTGCAATCCCCACTGGGGCAAATACACGGTCAGCGACGGCGCGATCATCTTTAACATCGAGCACGCGATGTTTCCGAACTGGGAGGGGATCCAGCAGAAGCGCACATTCACGATCACCGGCGACCAGTTGAAGTACGTCGTGCCGGCCGCGTCGGCCGGCGGGACCGCTGAAGTGATCTGGAAACGCGCCAAGTAGGCGGCGCGCATAGGTAGCTGCCGGAATATTCGAGCCCTGCTTCGGCGGGGCTTTTTTTAAGTAAAGTGCAGACGAAGGTAGGGGTCCGCCAATGAAACTGACACGAAACATCGGCATGCTTTTGTTAGCCCTCTGGCTCATCTTGACCGGGGTGGTACCGCTGCTCAACCTCAGCTTCTCCGGGCTGGGTACGCTGATGGCCATCCTCGCCATCGCAGCGGGCGTTTTGATAATCGTAGGACGATAGGGGGAGCCCTTCCTGATCAAATAGCCATGGCCAATGAAAGCGACCCGTGGCTGGAAGCATCGGACGTCGTTCCGATGTTTCCGACGCTGGTCTGGAAAGTTAGGCTCAAGGCCGAGTTGCGCGAGGCGATAGACGCGAAGATTCTGGCGGCGCTTGAGGCAATGCGGCGCGATTTGCCAGAGCTTGCACCCGGCCGCGGGTGGCAGTCGGCACAGACACTGCACCAACGCGAAGAATTCCGCGATCTCATTTCCTGCGTCAACAAGGCGGCAAAGAGCGTTCTGCGGTTCCTGCGAATCGGCTATGACGCCATCGAAGTCACCGGCTGCTGGGCCACGGTTCTCGCCCAGGGTGCCGCGCACAAGGTGCACAGCCATCCCAACAACTATTTGAGCGGCGTCTATTACGTTCGAACTCGTCCCAATGCAGACAGCATTAACTTTCACGACCCGAGGACCCAGGCCCATGTCATTCGACCGCCGGTGACGGCGCTCACGGCGGAAAATACCGATCAGGTGGTAGTGAAAGTGACAAACGGCACCCTTCTGATGTTTCCTTCCTATCTCGAGCACTCGGTCGACGCCAACGCAGCCGAGGAGGAGAGAATCAGCATCAGCTTCAATGTCATGTTTTCCTCGTTCGCGGAGCACCTGAGCAAGCCGTTGTGGTGAAGTGGAAGCAGTTCATAACAACTGAAGGGAGACAAGCATGTCCGGAAAAAATTGGTCCATCGCATTGCTCGTCATTGGACTCGCCGGTTGCCAAACGATGGGACAGCTCACCGTGAGGGACTACAAGGCGAAGTCCGGCCAGCGCGTGATGGCGGGCCAGGCCGAGCCCAAGTCCGAATACGGTTGCCAGAAGGTGGCGCAGGGCAAGCAGGATTGGGGACTCACCGGAAACATGGACAAGGTGGCGGCGATGGAAAGAGTCACCTCCGTCGCCGTCGACACGGCTCCCGGCAAGGGCGCCAACTACGCCTATGTCATGGCGCCCGCCTCGTTCGGCATCGGCACGCTCAACCTCAACGCGTTCAGCGACGCCGAGGTGGCGTATTACCGCTGCGCGAGCCTGCCGGCGGCCAAGTAGCGCAATCCGCATTCCAACGACAGGCTAGTTCGGTGGCAGCAGATAGCTCCAGGTCTCCGAAACGGTCTGGTTGCCGCTGCGCAGGAAGGCGCGCAATTCCACCGGCTTGCCCTCGTCGAGGCGGCGCACGCGCAAGGTCATGCGCCAGCCTCCGGTGACGTCGTGGCGATAGACCTCGCGCTCGATGATCTGGGCGTTGGCATCCGCGCTCGCCACGGCCTCCACCTTGGCGTTGCGGCCGAGCTTGCGCAGCGCCGGGCCGCTGAAGTCGACGAGCAGCGCGATCGAGGTGTCGCCCTTGCGCAGGAACCCATGGCCGCGGCGCGTCTGCGCCACCCAGGCGTGCGGCGGGCGCGTCTCGGCATCCTTCTGCCAGCGCACGCGGTACTCGAAGTCGTAGGGCTCCTTGGGCGACGGTGAGTTTTCCGGCACCCAGTAGGCGACGATGTTGTCGCTCGACTCGTCGGGCGCCGGCAGCTGCACGAGCTCCACGCGCCCCGCGCCCCACTTGCCTTTCGGCTCGATCCAGGCGCTCGGACGCAGCTCGTAGCGCGCGTCGAGGTCCTCGTAATGGCTGAAGTCGCGGTCGCGCTGCATCAGGCCGAAGCCCTGCGGGTTGGTGGTGGCGAACGAGCTGAGCAGCGGCCGGCGCGGATTGACGAGCGGCCGCCACAGCCACTCGCCGTTGCCCGCGTGCAGCGCAAGCCCGTCGGAGTCGTGCACCTCCGGGCGATAGTCTTCGCGCTGCGCGCGCTGGTTCTCGCCGAAGGAGAACATGCTGGTGAGCGGCGCGACGCCGAGCTTGCCGACCTTGTCGCGCAGATAGAGCCGCGCCTTTACTTCGAGCACCGTCTCCGCGCCAGGCTGCAGGACGAAGCGGTATGCGCCCGCCACGCGCCGCGAATCGAGGAGCGCATAGATGGTGAGCTCCTCGGCCTTCGCCGCCGGTTTCTCGATCCAGAACTCGGTGAAGCGCGGGAACTCCTCGCCGGCTGCCACGGCGGTGTCGATCGCCAGGCCGCGCGCCGACAGGCCGTAGAGCTGCGATTTACCGAGCGCGCGCAAATAACTCGCGCCGAGGAACACCAGCACCTCGTCCTTGAACCGCGGCGTGTTGAGCGGGTAGTGCACGCGAAAGCCGGCGAAGCCGAGCTCGCGCAGCTTCGCCGGCTCGATCTTGTTGGAGCCGTATTCGAACGCCTCGGGATCGAACTTGACCTCGCGCGCGGCGTCGTCGGCGATCTCGTTGATCTTCACCGGCTGGTCGTAGAGCCAGCCTTGATGGAAGAAAGCCACCTCGAACGGCAGCTTGGCGCGGCTCCACAGGAAGCGGCTGCGGCGGTAGCGGATGTCGCGGTACTGGTCGTAGCTGATGCCCTGCAGCTCCCTCGGCAGCGATCCGCTCGGCCGGTTGAAGGGCGCAGCCGCGAGCTGCTTCGCCCGCTCATCGACGTCGTCGAAGCCGAAGGCGAACGCCTTTCCCCCCCAGACCACGCTGAGCGAAAGGAACAGGAGGATTACAGAATCAAAGCAACGGTAGCCGCGGTAAGGCATGTAGCAAGCGTTCCTGCGATGATGGATTTGATGCCGAGCGCGACCACCTCGCCGCGCCGCTCGGGGCACATCGTGCCCAGGCCGCCGATCATGATGCCGAGGCTGCCGAAGTTGGCGAATCCGCACAACGCGTAAGTCAGCAGCAGCCGGCTGCGCTCCGAGAGCTCCGTGCTCTTCGCCAACTCGATGTACGCGACCAGTTCGTTGATGATTGTTTTAGTTCCCAGCAAGGCGCCGGCGGCCGGCGCATCATGCCACGAAATTCCGGCCAGCCAGGCGAGCGGCGCGAGCGCCCAGCCGAGAATTCCCTGCAGAGTATACGGGGCGATGACGAAATTCACGAGCGAAACGAGGGCCACGAAGACCACCAGCATGGCTACGATGTTGAGGAGCAGCTGCGCGCCCTCCAGGGTGCCGCGCGTGACGGCATCGATGCTGCCGGTGGCCTCGGACTTGAGCTCGAGCCGAGCGCCGGTCGCCGCGCCCTGCGGCGGCACCATCACGAAGGCCACCACCAGCGCCGCAGGCGCCGACAGGATCGACGCGATCAGCAGATGCGCCACCGCGTCCGGCAGCGTGCGCCCGAGGATGCTGCCGTAAAGAAACAGCACCGTGCCGGCGATCGATGCCATGCCGCCGACCATGATGGCGAAGAGCTCGCCGCGCGACACGCGCCCCAGATACGGGCGCACGAAAAGCGGCGCCTCGACCATGCCGACGAAGACGTTCGCCGCCGTGGACAGCCCGACCACACCCCCGACGCGCATCGAGCGCTCGAGCAGCCAGGAGATGGCGCGCACCACCGCCGGCAGCACGCCCCAGTAGAAGAGCAGCGCGGAGAGCGCGCTGATCAGCAGCACGATCGGCAGCGCACGAAAGGCGAGGACGAAGTTCGACGCCGGGTCGGTGACCTCGAACGGTGTCATGCCGCCGCCGAGATAGCCGAACACCAGGCTGGTGCCGGCCTGGGTGGCGCGCTCGAGTACCAGCAGGGCATCATTGATTTTGGAAAATGCATTTTTTATCACCGGGAAGCGAAGGCATATGATTGCAAGCAGTACCTGCAATCCCAATCCCGCGGCAATCGCCCGCCAGGGCACCGCCCAGCGGTTCTCGCTCAGGAGCCAGGCGAGCGCGACGAGTCCGACAATTCCCGCCAAGGCATGGAGCAAATCGGGCATGGCCGAAGTCTAATGGGGACCATGAGCGGCCGCGAATTCGAGGTGACCTGCATCTGCGCCGAATGGTGCGACGTCTGCGCGGAGTACCGGCCGGGCTTCTTCGAGCTCGCCCAGCGCTTCCCGCAGACCAGGTTCGGGTGGCTCGACACCGAGGACGATGCCGAGGCGGTCGGCGACCTGGAGATCGAGAACTTCCCCACCATCCTCGTGAAGCGCGGCGGCGAGACGCTGTTCTGCGGGCCGCAGCCGCCTTCCCACGAAATCCTCGGGCGGCTGCTCGAGAAGCTGCTCAGGGAAAAATAGCCGCGATGGTGCGCTGGATGGCCTGCGCCGCCGCCCTCGGATCCGCGGCCGAGCGGATCGGCCGCCCGACGACGATGTAGTCGGCGCCGTTCGCGAACGCCTGCGCCACGTCGACGGTGCGCTTCTGGTCGTCCTCATTTGTCACGACCAGTCGGTTCTCCACGGGGCGGATGCCGGGGGCGACCACCAGCAGCTTGTCCTTGAATTCCGCTTTCAGCCTTTGCGCCTCGAGCCCCGAGGAAATCACGCCATCGCAGCCGGCTTCCATGGCGCGCCGCGCGCGCGACAGCACCAGGCGCTCGACGTCGCAGGAGAAGCCCAGATCGTCCAGGTCGCCGCGATCGAGGCTGGTCAGCACGGTGACGGCGAGGATCTTCACGTCGCCCTTTTCCTGGGCCGCCGCTTCCATGATGGCCTGGTTGCCGTGCACCGTGGCGAAGCTCACGCCGCGGCCGCGCAGCTTGGCCACCGCGCGGCGCACCGTCTCCGGCACGTCGAAGAACTTGAGATCGACGAACACCTTGTTGCCGCGCTTCACCAGCCATTCGAGCAGCTCGAAGTAGCCGCCCGCCATGAAAAGCTCCAGGCCGAGCTTGTAGAAGCACGCCGCGTCGCCCAGCCGCTCGACGAGCGCGCGCGCCTCCTGCGGCGTCGGCACGTCGAGCGCCACGATCAGCCGCTCGGCGCGCGCAATGTGCGTCATGCCTTGCGCTCCTTTTGTGAAAACTCTCTTATTGTTAACCCAAAATCAATTTCTGGAATACCGATCGCCTCGGCATCGTAAACGAACGCCTTGTACACGTCCGCGACGCGGATCGTATCGGCGTCGCGCGCCAGAATCCAGCCGTCGCGCCCGGTGTGCGCCACCCAGCCAAGCCGCGAGGCGCGCTCCAGCACGTGCTCGCAGCGGTACGGCAGGATCCGCAGGTGATAGTAGATGCGCTTGAGCGAGACGACGCGCCCGTCCTCGTGCGCACGCGCGAGGACCGAGAGCGCGCCCAGCGCCTCGGCGAACTCGGTACCGGGAGGGCGCCTGTGCTCGGTCCCGGCGAAGCGGTAGCCGGGCAGCATGGCGGCGATCGTGGCGCCGGCGAGCACCACCACCCAGGACACGTACAGCCAGAGAAGGAAGATCGGCACCGTGGCGAACGCGCCGTAGATCAGGGTGTAGGTGGGAAAGCGGGCGATATAGATGGCAAAGCCCCGCTTGGCGAGCTCGAACGCGAGCCCGGCGAGAATGCCTCCCGCGAGCGCGTGCTGCAGCTCGACCCGCCGGTAGGGCACCACCGCGTACAGCATCGTCAGCGCCGCGCAGGTAAAGATGAAGGGCACCACGCGCAGCAGCGCGCCGGCGACCAGGTCGAGATTGAGCTTGCCGAGCGAAGCGGCAATCGCGAGCGAGGTGGTCGACAGGCTGCCGCCGATCAGCACCGGGCCGAGCGTCAGCACCGCCCAGTAGGTAAGGACCTGCTGCAGGAGCGCGCGGCGCCTTTCCACGCGGAAGATGCGGTTGAGCGCGTGGTCGATGGTCAGCATCAGCATCACGCCGGTGACCAGGAACGCCGCCAGGCCGATCGCCGTCAGCCGCCCGGCGTTGTGCGAGAACAGGTTGATCTGGTCCGGGATCGCGCTTACGCCGGGCGCGTCCGGCAGGACGTTCTCGAGGATGAAAAGCTGCAACGCCTCGACCGCGTAATCGAACACCGGGAACGCGGTGGCGATGGCAAGCGCCACGGTGAGCAGCGGAACCAGGGCGAGCAGCGTAGTGTAAGTCAGGCTGCCCGCGGTCTGCAGGCCACGCTCCTCGTAGAAGCGGCGCCCGACGGCATGCAGAAAATCGATGGCGGTGCGCCACCCGTTCTTCTCCATTATCCTTTTATCATAGCGCGGTGGCGGACATCCTCGTCCTGTACTACAGCGTCGGCGGCTCGGTACGGCGCATGGCCGAACTGGTTGCCGAGGGCGTCGAGCGCGTGCCCGGCGCCGCGGCGCGCCTGCGCACCGTGCCGCGCGTCTCCACGAATATTGCTAATGTGAATGCTGCAATCCCGGAATCCGGCCCGCCTTACGCGGAGCTGGGCGATCTCGAGGAGTGCGCCGGCCTTGCACTCGGCAGCCCGACGCGCTTCGGCAACATGGCTGCGCCGCTCAAGCACTTCCTCGACGGCACGGGGCTCCTCTGGCAGCGCGGCACGCTCGCCGGCAAGCCCGCCTGCGTGTTCACCTCCACCGCCAGCCTGCACGGCGGACAGGAGACGACGCTGGTTTCGATGATGCTGCCGCTCCTGCATCACGGCATGCTGGTGTTCGGCCTTCCCTATACGCACGCCGAGCTCAACGCGACCCGCGCCGGCGGCACGCCGTACGGCGCGAGCCACTTCGCCGGCCTCGCCGACGATCAGCCCATCAGCACCGATGAGCGTGCCCTGTGCATCGCACAGGGCAAGCGCCTTGCCGAGATCTCGCTCAAGCTATGCCGCGCGTAGTCTTCACCTCGAACCTGCAGCGCCATGTGAGCTGCCCTGCACGCGACGCCGCAGGCGAAACAGTTTCGGCAGTTCTCCAGGAAGTGTTTGACAAGGAACCGCAAATACGCGGCTACGTGCTCGACGAGCAGGGCGACCTGCGCAGGCACGTCTTCATCTTCGTCGACGGGCAGCGTGCGCGCCTGACTCACCCGGTGCGCGAGTCGAGCGAGATCTACGTTCTGCAGGCGCTTACCGGAGGTTGACCGTGAAACTTTTCGTTGCTACCCGTAAAGGGCTGTTTGTCTTAAATCAATCGAAAATCGAAAAACCGCATTTCCTCGGCGATCCAGTCACCGCAGTGCTGCGAGAAAAGGACAATCTTTACGCCGCGCTCAATCTCGGTCATTTCGGGGTCAAGATGCGGCGCTCCTCCAACGACGGCGCGACATGGGAAGAGATTGCGGTGCCGGCCTATCCGCCGCAGCCGAAATCAGGCGAAAAAACGCCGTGGAAGCTGGCGCAGGTCTGGGCGCTTGAATCGGATCCCGCGGGGACGCTGTGGGCGGGCACCATTCCGGGCGGCCTGTTCAAGTCGAGCGACCGCGGCGCAACCTGGACCCTCATCGACAGCCTGTGGCGGCGGCCCGAGCGCGCCGAGTGGTTCGGTGGCGGCTACGACCATCCCGGCATCCACTCGATCTGCATCGATCCGCGCGACAGCCGCAGCATCACGCTCGGCGTGTCCTGCGGCGGCGTGTGGCAGACGCGCGACCGCGGCGAGACCTGGCGGCTCGCCTCGCACGGCATGTACGCCGAGTTCATGCCGCCCGAACGCCGCAACGATCCCAACATCCAGGACCCGCATCGCGTGGTGCAATGCGCCGCTCACCCCGACGTGCTGTGGGCCCAGCACCACAACGGCGTATTCCGCTCGACCGACGGCTCGAAGAGCTGGCACGAGGTTAGCGCGATCAAGCCCTCCAAGTTCGGCTTCGCCGTCGCGGTCCACCCGAACGATCCGGACACGGCGTGGTTCGTGCCCGCGGTGAAGGACGAGTGCCGCGTGCCGGTCGACGGCAAGCTGGCCGTCGCGCGCACGCGCGACGGCGGCAAGTCGTTTCAGGTGCTGGCAAAAGGATTGCCCCAGGAGCACGCCTACGATCTCGTCTACCGCCACGGCCTCGCGGTCGATGCTTCGGGCAAACACCTCGCGCTCGGCTCGACCACCGGCGGACTCTGGATTTCCGAGGATCAGGGCGACTCGTGGAAATGCCTGTCGACGCAGCTGCCGCCGATCTACTGCGTGCGGTTTTCGTAGGATCGCATGTACGAACATCGACGCTCGCCGCTCCTGCCGGCTCGCCTCTATTACATAAGGCTGGCGCGGCACGCCGCGCTAGCCCTCGCCATTCTGCTCGTCTCCCTTGGCGCCGGCATGGCGGGCTATTCGTATTTCGAGGGGCTCGGCTGGAGAGACGCATTTCTCAACTCGGCGATGCTTCTCGGCGGCATGGGCCCGGTGGACGCGCCGCAGACACCGGGCGGCAAGCTGTTCGCGGGTTTCTACGCGCTGTATGCGGGCCTCGTCTTCCTGGTGACCGGCGGCATCCTTCTCGCGCCGATCGTGCACCGGCTGCTTCACCGCTTTCACCTCGAGGAGCGTAAACAGTAAGACTGACCGCTTCCTGCGCGCTGCTCGCGCTGATCCTTCTCTGCCTCGCATGGGAGCTGTGGCTCGCGCCGCTGCGCCCCGGCGGATCGTTCATGGCGCTGAAGGCGCTGCCGCTCGTACTCCCGCTGCCGGGAATCCTGCGCGGCAGGCGCTATACCTACCAGTGGTCGAGCATGCTTGTGCTCGCCTACTTCGCCGAAGGCGTGACGCGCGCTTGGTCCGAGAGGGGTATTTCGCAATCCCTCGCGATCGGGGAAATTCTTCTTAGCGTGGCTTTCTTTGCCGTGGCGGTGAGCTATGCGCGGCGGACTCGAGCAGGCGCTTAGCCGCGGCGTAGATCGGCACCTCGATCAGCGCGCCGCCGACTTTCGCGCGGTCCCTGCCGGCGGCCCTGGCTCTCTCGAACGCCGCCACGATTTTTCTCGCCTTCCTGAGTTCCGCGGGGGAAGGCGTAAAGACTGCATTGACGGCCCTGGCATGGGACGGGGCGACGAGGCTCTTCATCCGGTAGCCCAGCCGTTTCGCCCATTTCGCGTCCGCCACGGCGCCTTGCACGTCGCTGAAGGTGTACGGGCAGTCGATCGCCTCGACGCCGGCGGCGCGGCATTCGACCAGGAAGCGCGCGCGCACGTAGGCGAGCTCCTCGCCGGTCCGGCTGCGCGCGGTGCCGAGGTCGGCGACCATGTCCTCGCTCGCCAGCAGCAGCGCGCTGACTCGCTTGCTCGCCTTTGCGATCAGGTAGGCACGCAGCAGGCCCGCCGCCGATTCCACGTTGGGCACCAGCTCGACCGCGCCGCCGGTCGCCTGCTCGAGCGCCTGCACCTGCTCCGGCAGCGCGACCTTGGACAGCATGATGATTTGCGGGCGCGACGCCAGCACGCCCACCAGGTCCTCCAGCCCGCCCGAATCGAGCGGGTTGATGCGCACGGCTGGAACCGCCCCCGCCTTGCGCCACAGCTCCAGCGCCTGGGGCGACAGGGACCGGGCCTTGGGCCGCAGCTCCGGCGGCGTGAAGTCCTCGAGCTCGAGGACGATAACGTCGGCGCCGCAACGGGCAGCCGCCTTGTGCGCGGCCTCGTCGGCGCCCGCGACGAACAGCCACGAGCGGCGCATCACAATGGGTGCTGGGGATTCAACCTCTCGATCTTACTCTGCAGCTTGTTCAACGCGCTGATATAGGCCTTGGCCGAGGCGACCACGATGTCGGTGTCGGCGCCGACGCCGTTGACGATGCGGCCGCCCTTCGCGAGACGGACCGTCACCTCGCCCTGCGATTCGGTGCCGGTGGTCACCGCGTTCACCGAATAGAGCAGCAGGTCGGCGCCGCTCTTGGCGATGCTCTCGATCGCCTTGAAAGTCGCATCGACCGGGCCATCGCCTTGCGACTCCGCACGTCTTTCAGTTCCATTCTCTTTCAGGACAACCGCGGCATGCGGCCGCTCGCCCATGCCACTCGCCTGGTTCATGGTGACGAGCTTCCAGTGCTCCTCGGACGAGCGTCCCGCCTCCTGCGCGACCAGCGCGAGCAGGTCCTCGTCGAAGATGTCGGCCTTCTTGTCGGCGAGGTCCTTGAAGCGCTGGAACGCCTTGTTGTATGCGTCCTCGCTCTCCAGCTCGACGCCAAGCTCCTTCAGACGCTGCTTGAAGGCGTTGCGGCCCGAGAGCTTGCCGAGCACGATCTTGTTGGTGCTCCAGCCCACGTCCTCGGCCCGCATGATCTCGTAGGTCTGGCGGGCTTTGAGCACCCCGTCCTGATGGATGCCCGAAGCGTGCGCGAAGGCGTTGGCGCCCACCACCGCCTTGTTGGGCTGCACCACGAAGCCGGTGATCTGCGACACCAGCCTCGAGGTCGGAACGATATGCGAGGTATCGATCCCCGTGTGCAGCTCGAAGAAATCGCTGCGCGTCTTCACCGCCATGACCACTTCCTCGAGCGAGGTGTTGCCGGCGCGCTCGCCCAGGCCGTTGATAGTGCATTCGATCTGCCGCGCGCCGCCGATCATCACCGCGGCGAGCGAGTTCGCCACCGCCATGCCGAGGTCGTTGTGGCAATGCACGCTCCACACGGCTTGGTCCGAGTTCGGTATCTTTTCTCTCAGTTTTTTTATGAATTCTCCGAATTGCTGCGGTACTGCATAACCGACGGTGTCGGGGATGTTGATGGTAGTAGCGCCCTCTTTGATCACCGCCTCGAGCACACGGCAGAGGAAATCCGGCTCCGAGCGCGAGCCGTCCTCGGGCGAGAACTCGACGTCGGGGCAGGCGTTGCGCGCGTAGCGCACGGCGAGCCTTGCCTGCTCGAGCACCTGCTGCGGCGTCATGCGCAGCTTCTTCTCCATGTGGATCGGGCTGGTGGCGATGAAGGTGTGCACGCGCCAGGCCTTGGCCCCCTGCAGCGCATCGATGCCGCGCTGGATGTCGCGGTCGTTCGCCCGGCACAGGCCGCACACGATGGAATCCTTGATGATGCCGGCGATCGCCCGCACCGCCTCGAAGTCGCCGTTGGAGGCCGCCGGGAAGCCGGCCTCGATCACGTCGACGCGCATGCGCTCCAGCGCCCGCGCGATGCGCAGCTTCTCGTCCTTGGTCATCGACGCGCCCGGGCTCTGCTCGCCGTCGCGCATGGTGGTGTCGAAGATGATGAGTCGATTGGTGCTCATGGAATGATCCCTGGCCGCCTCGCTAGGCGGCAATTAGGCACTCGGATTGTGGGCGGGGTATTTAGCGCGCGGGGCGCAGCAGCAGGCCCGCCAGCGCGAGAAGCGCGGCGGTAAGGAGGATGCTGAGAAGCTGGGCCTGATGCATGGCGGGGACTATAGCAGAACAAATCACTCTTCGGGAAGCACCGGCCGCACGCGCCGCCCGCTGGCCCACATCACGTAGCCGGAGACGGCATAGGCCATGAACAAGCCGAACAGCACCAGCGACGGGCGCGAGGCGACCAGCGAGATGCCGAGCACCGAGGCGAGGATCACCCACAGCGGGACGCGCCGCTTCCAGTTGACTTCCTTGAAGCTGTAGAAGGGGATGTTGGACACCATGGTGGCGCCGGCGAACACCGCGATGATCCAGGTGAGGATCGACAGCCAGTCGCTCGGCTTGAAGCCGAAATCGGTCATCACCCATACGAGGCCCGCCAGCACGGCGGCGCCCGACGGGCTGGGCAATCCCTGGAAGAAGTGCTTGTCGACGACGCCGATGTTGACGTTGAAGCGCGCGAGGCGAATGGCGGTGCCGGCGCAATACAGGAACGCCGCGATCCAGCCGGCGGTGCCGAGGTCCTTGAGCGACCACTCGTAGGCGACGAGCGCCGGCGCCGCGCCGAACGCGACCATGTCGGCGATGCTGTCGTATTGAGCGCCGAACTCGCTCTGCGTGTTGGTCCAGCGCGCGACGCGGCCGTCCATGCCGTCGAGCACCATCGCCACGTAGATTGCCACCGCGCCGATCTCGAAGCGGCCGTTCATCGCCTGCACGATGGCGAAGAAGCCGCAGAACAGCACGCCGGTGGTAAAGAGATTCGGCAGCAGGTAGATACCGCGCCGCCGCAAGCCGCCCAGCCTGCCGGGTTCGGCGGGCGAGGCTATTTCGGTTTCGTATTCGGGGTCTTCAGCCATGCGAGCACGCTCTGCGCTGCGTACACCTTGTCCCCGAGCGACGCCTTGATTTCCGCATCGAGCGGCAGATAGACGTCCACCCGTGAGCCGAAGCGGATAAAGCCGAAGCGCTGCCCCCGCTTCAGCTCGGCTCCGGCGCCAACATAGCACAGGATGCGGCGCGCGATGAGCCCGGCGACCTGCACGCAGGTGACGTCCCTGCCCTCCGGCGTGCGCAGCCACAGGGCGTTGCGCTCGTTCTGGAGCGATGCCTTGTCGAGCGCGGCGTTGACGAAAGCGCCCGGGAAGTACCAGCGCTCCTTCACCACGCAGTCCACCGGCGAGCGGTTCGAATGCACGTCGAAAACGTTCATGAACACGCTGACCTTGAGGGCCTCGCGCTTCACGTACGGATCCTGCGCGCGGCTCACCTCGACGATGCGCCCGTCGGCCGGCGACACCACCGCTCGCGGATCGTCAGGAACCTCGCGCGGCGGGTCGCGGAAGAACTGCAGGACGAACAGCGCAGCCAGCCAGAAGGGAATCGACCCAAAATGGAAAAACCACGTCGCCAGCGCCGCAATGACGATCGCGGCGATGACAAAAGGCCAACCCTCTCTGGCGATGATCGGGTGCGGGTACGGCGGGGCCACGCTACTTCGGCTCTTCCTCTTCCTTCAGCCGCTCGGACCCCTGCCCTTGCTGCATCGCCTTGCCGACGTTGGTGGTGACGCGGTCCACGGTCTGCTTGGGCTGCTGGCCGAGACGCTTGGCGGCTTCCGACTCCGGCACCTTGTCGCCACAGGCCGCAGCCAGAAGAACTGCGGTCAAAAGCTCAATTTTTCGAAGTGTCGACAAGGCGGTTCCTTTTGATCCACGGCATCATCTCGCGCAGCCGCGCGCCGACCTTCTCGATCGGCAGCTCGGCAGTGAGGCGCCGGTGGCTGAGCAGCGTGGGCGCGCCGGCGCGGTTCTCCAGCACGAACTCCTTGGCGTACTCGCCCGTCTGGATGCGCACCAGCGCCTCGCGCATGCGCTTGCGGGTGTCCTGGTCGATGATCTTCGGCCCGGTGAGGTACTCGCCGAACTCGGCATTGTTCGAGATCGAGTAGTTCATGGTGCCGATGCCGCCTTCGTACATCAGGTCGACGATCAGCTTCAGCTCGTGCAGGCACTCGAAGTACGCCATCTCGGGCGCGTAGCCCGCCTCCACCAGCACGTCGAAGCCGGCTTTCACCAGCTCGACGCAGCCGCCGCAGAGCACGGTCTGCTCGCCGAAGAGATCGGTCTCGGTCTCTTCCTTGAAGTTGGTTTCGATGATGCCGGCCTTGCCGCCGCCGATCGCCGCGGCGTAGGAAAGCGCGACATCGCGCGCCTTCTTCGACGGGTTGCGGTGAACTGCGATCAGCATCGGGACTCCGCCGCCGGCGACGTAGGTCGAGCGCACCGTGTGGCCGGGCGCTTTCGGCGCCACCATCCACACGTCGAGGTCCTCGCGCGGCTGGATCAGGCCGTAGTGGATGTTGAAGCCGTGCGCGAAGGCGAGCGAGGCCCCCTTCTTGATGTTCGGCTCGACGTATTCCTTGTACACCTGGGCGTGGTGCTCGTCGGGCAGCAGGATCATGACGATGTCGGCGCCCTTGATCGCCTCGCCGACCTCGGCGACCTTGAGGCCGCCCTTCTTCGCCTTGTCCCAGGAAACGCCGCCCTTGCGCAGGCCGACGGTGACCTTGACCCCGGATTCCTGCAGATTGAGCGAGTGGGCGTGGCCCTGCGAGCCGTAGCCGATGATGCTGACCTTCTTGCCCTTGACGAGCGAAAGGTCGGCGTCCTTGTCGTAGTAAACCTTCATGGGTCCCCCAAGAAGAAGCTGGCCGAGCTAAACCCGCAGAACGCGGTTGCCCCGCCCTATTCCGCTCGCTCCGGTGCGCACGGTCTCGATGATCGTGCCCTGGTCGAGCGCATGGATGAACGCGTCGAGCTTGCGGCCGTCGCCGGTGAGCTCGATGGTGTAGGTGTTGTCCGATACGTCGATGATGCGTCCCCTGAAGATGTCGGTCATGCGCTTCATGTCCTCGCGCTCCTTCTGGCCGGCTCGCACTTTGATCAGCATGAGTTCCCGCTCGATGTGCTCGGCCTCGGACAGATCGACCACCTTCACCACCTCGATCAGCTTGTTGAGCTGCTTGGTGATCTGCTCGACCACGTCCTCGGAGCCGCTGGTGACGATGGTCATGCGCGACATCGACGCGTCCTCGGTCGGCGCGACCGTCAGCGATTCGATGTTGTAGCCCCGGGCGGAGAAAAGACCGGCGATCCTGGAAAGCGCCCCGGCCTCGTTTTCCACAAGGACCGAGATGATGTGCCGGGTCACAGGTCCTCGTAGAGGATCATCTCGGTGATCCCCTTGCCGCCGGGGATCATGGGGTAGACGTTTTCCTTCTGGTCGGTGATGAAGTCGAGGAACACCAGATCGTTCTTGCGCGCGAACGCCTCGCGCAGGGCGGGCTCGACGTCGGCGGGTTTGTCGACCAGCATGCCGCTGTGGCCGTAGCCCTCGGCGAGCTTCACGAAATCGGGCAGCGCGTCCATGTAGGACTCGGAGTAGCGGTTGCCGTGGAAAAACTGCTGCCACTGGCGCACCATGCCCATGTACTTGTTGTTCAGGTTGACGATCTTGATCGGCAGCCGGTACTGCTTGCAGGTGGAAAGCTCCTGCAGGCACATCTGGATCGAGGACTCGCCGGTCACGCAGGCCACCGTGGCGCCGGGATTGGCCATCTGCACGCCCATCGCCGCGGGCAGGCCGAAGCCCATCGTGCCCAGGCCCCCGGAATTGATCCAGCGGCGCGGCTGGTCGAACTTGTAGAACTGCGCGGCCCACATCTGGTGCTGGCCGACATCCGAGGTCACGTACATGTCCATGTCCTTGGTCAGCTCATAGAG
>DATNMK010000064.1:0-93014 GCA_035602335.1 Burkholderiales bacterium | reverse complement strand
CGCCGCCAGCGCCATATTCTAGGAGAATCCTGGACTTCCGCGCACTTACCTGCGGAGCACGATTCCATCCTTGGGGCCCAGCGTAATCTGAAGTACGGAGGAACCGTCATTGACCGCCGCGTCCTGGGTGCCCGCCAGCCGGCGGACTCCCAGCCCGACGTCGACCGTCCGTGATGTGGTCGTGGGATTCACCAGCACGATACCGTTCTGGAAATCGCGGCGCCACACGAAATTCGACCACGCGACGGCTGGCGGCGCGGTCAGCGCATTCCCCAGCTTGAAGTCGTATTCGTCAAACCACGGCACGCTGCTGTACTGACGGGATCGGTCTGTGAAAGCGAAATAGCCGTCATCGAGCAGACAAGACGTATAGGCATAGCGGAAGAAACGATAATCCGTTGGGTTGCCTTGCACGCCGAAGCCCAGGATCTTCGGGGCCTTGAGATTAGCCATTTGTGCCCGGTAGACCTCCATCATCTTGGGCCAGCCCCCCCAAGTCTCTATAGACCAAGACTCGCCCATTATCGCCTCCAGGAAGCCTCCCTCAAGCTGGCCGCGCCACTCCACATTGGAAAGGTCGGTATCGGCGGTGTTGCCGATCAGCATGATCTTGGGATGAAGCGTGCGAATCCGATTCCACTCGGCAAGATGACCAGCGTAATGGGCTGAAAGGATGCGCGGATCGGCTGGGTTGTCGTCTACCCCATCCATGTCCCAGTCCGCCGTCACCCGCGGCCGCACGAAGACGTTGTCTAGGTACCAAACATCGAACTCCGGGACATCACGGAAATACACGCTGAAATCGCGATCGGCCTTCCACTGCGGCCAGCGCTGGCCGTTGGCGTCCGGCTTGGCCCACGCCGAGTAATTGATGTCCCACGCACCATACCCCGTGGTCCACTGAACCCTCTGCCCCGCAGCGTTACGCAGCCACCAATTGGTCGCGTTCAATTTGGCCTGCAAATCCAGCGTAGCGCTGTCGTTCGGATTATCTGGGGCCTCGTTGAGGATTGTGTAATTCCCCACCAGGATCTTTGGGTTGATCGCTTTGATTGTCTGAACTACCTTCTGTATTGCCAAAGGCGAATTCGCGGCATACCCCCCACCCGGGTTCCATCCTCTATAAAAGCCGAGGATCACTACATCCAGCCGCGCCAGATCCCTTTGATAGCTTGCATTGTCGTAATTCTTTGCACCGATGTTCATGCCCAGCAACCGGGGAAAGGTGATCGTGCCGCTCGGTGCGGATGTACCGCCAGCCGCTGTGGTCGTAGTCGTGCCGCTTGGTGCGGACGTACCGCCACCTGCTGTGGTCGTGCCGCTCGGTGCGGATGTTCCACCGCCGGCCGTGGCCGTAGTCGTGCCGCTCGACGTACCACGAGGCGTGGAGGTGCCTTTGGCCATAGCCCCGGCAGCGCCCGCAGCCCCGCCCCCTCCGCCTCCTCCTGGCCCTGCCATGGCGCCGCCTGCCGCCCCGCCGCCTGATTCAGCTCCACCGCCGCCACTGTAGCGAGGCGAGCCGCTTTCGCCGACGGTGGCAGCGCCGGGTGTAGCTGCGCCGGGTTCACGCGTTGTTACCTGCCGTTCCCGATCGGCGCCCCCAATTCCGCTTTGATGCGTAATTCTCAGCTTCTTGACGTCGCGCGCACCTTCAGGAGGAGGTACGTCGGAGTAGTTCAGTACGCCTCGGGCGTCGCGCCAGCTATAGACGCTTTGCGCCTGACTAGTCGCAGAGAAAATCAATAAGCTTGCTGCCAAGAGCATTAGTTTCAGCATGACAACCTCCCGGTTGTTGGTGCCCCTAACGTCTATCTGAAACACGCTATGACAGAATATGACAGAAAATAACTACATATACATAGGACAAATATCCCAGTACAAATGTGTGAGAAGTCTCAGAGAATGGTCGGCAAGAATCCCTCTGTGTCGTCGAATTCCGACAGCGGGGTCGCGCGCAACTACAGAACCATTGCTCGTAACCTCGCGCAACGAGGTCAAGCTCCTAGTCCGGGACCGGGATAGCATCTGGTCGCCGCAAAAGTGCAAAACTGCTGATAGCCATCCACAGCCAAAACTCGCCCCAGTTGTCCCATCTGATTGCATTACCGAAGTGCGTATTCCGTGAACACGGATAACACCCGACCCTGTCGCCATTCCGCACGCCCAACGGAGAAAGTTTGCCGAAATCTGGTCCTCCCAGTGCTCCGGACGTCTTAAGGCAGATCACCCGGACGCGCGCGCAGTCGCCGAAAGACCAGCAACGCCATTTTGGCCGAACCGTGCACCCAAGAATAGCCGCGGTACAGCGCGGCACACCAGCGCCAGCGAAACACGGTTACGGCGAATGTTCGCTCGGGCACTGGGCGCCACGTCCGGTGCCACGGCATGTCAGTGACTACGTTCACGCACTCGATCATGCGACCGCTGGCAGCTTCTAGCACCCTAGCCATTAGCACCTGCCCCGGCGAAAAGCGTGACTCGGCTTCCTCGTAGCCGATCTTGAGCACGTGCTTGCAGCGGTTCACACGCACCGAGAACTGCGTGGCGATCGGCGTGGTACCGCGCACCAGCAGCGTGACTTCGGGCACGAAATCGGCGCCGCGAAGCGCCAGCAGCTCGGCGTAGAAACCGCGCGTGGCGGGATTCAGGCGGATAGCTGAGCCGGCGCCTGCCTCACCCTTCCAGCCGGAGGCCTCGATCGCGAGAAATGCATCGTAGGCTGCATCGATCCCATCGGCACCGTTGTGCAACGCAGCCGGTTGGCTGCCGCTTGCCGCGTCGGCTGGCGCACCGTTGCACGTGATGTGCGCACCGCCGGATTCCTCCAACCGCTTTTGCGACTTGCGCAAACTGGCCCGGAGGTTCTTGGACAGGCTCGTGAGCTGTTCCGGAAACGGCCGCCGCGTGTCGAGCGTGTTGCATGGCGACGCTGTCGATATGTGGGCCGCGGAGGCGTCGAATGCGCGCGCTAGGCGCATCGCGTGGCTCGAGGCCAGGACGCGTGGCCAGCGCAGCGCATCCCAGCGCTCAGGCCAAGCGGCAAGCGCCGCGCGCAGCGCGGCAGCAACGTCCTCGACACGAACATCGGCGGCGAGCGGGAAATCGGCCAGTGGCAGGTGCGCATGCAGGCCAAGGCTGAGCACCCGCAGGTGACCGAAGGGCCGAAATGATGCACGGCTGGCGATGGCAGGCACGATGGCCACCGTCCGTTCGCCGTCAAGCACTTGCACGTAAGCGAGCGACGCATCGTCCAGCAAATGCATAGCGCAGGCCAGGTGCCACTCGTAGCGCGCGTACAAATCGGCCCCGGCGTGCAAAGACAGCCACGGTTCGCGCAGCGCTCGCAGGCCATTGAGACCGGTAAGGCGTCGGGTCAGCATGAACGGTAGTTCAACGCACGTTGGACGTTGATTGCGTATCCTACTGTAACCGCAGTATTCTTTCCGAGAGCGCGTGCCATAGTCGCTCGCCGTGCAGGAGTTGCGCATGGAACCAATCAGTATCGTCATCCCGACTTATAACCGTGCCGAACTGCTGCCGCGCACGCTGGCAAGCGTGGTTGCGGCAATGGCCGATGACGATGAAATCATCGTTGTCGACGATGGGTCGACCGACGATACGGCCGCCGTGGTGGGTACCGCCAACGGTCCTTGGCATGGCCGCGTGCGCTACTTGCAAGTGAAAAACGGCGGTGCAGGACGCGCACGGAACACTGGCGTGGCCGCCGCCAGGTACGATCTCATCGCGTTCGCGGACTCTGACGACGTCTGGCTGCCGCATCGGCTGGCGCTGCAGCGCCCACCGATGGAAAGCGATCGGGCACTTGCGTTTTGCTTCTCGAACTTCGGCCAGTTATTGCGAGACGGCAGCGTCGTGCCACATTGGCTGGTGCGCTGGAGCGGCGATACGCGCAGCTGGGATGAAATTCTGGCACCGGGGCGCCTTTACTCCGAACGCTGGCCGCTGCCGGCGACACTGCCACAGGCCGATGCGGCCGTGCGAGTGCACGTGGGCTCGATGTACGCACAGGAGCTGCATGCCAATTACATCAATGTCAACACCCTGCTCGTGCGTCGCTCTGTCGTGGGCGACGCGCTGCATTTTGGCGTGGACCTGCCCATATACGAGGACTGGGAATGCTTCGCCCTCATCACACGCGTGCGCGACTGCGCGTACCTGGATGTCGACACCGCTTTGCAGTCCTCGCATGACGGTCCAAGGCTGACGCAAGCCGCGCTATTCGAGTCAGCCAAGGCGCGCATCACGCTAATCGAACGCACTTGGGCGCGTGATGCGGAGTTCATGCAGGCACGCGGGAGCGAGCTTGCAACGGTCCTTGCGGACTTGAGGCGAACAATGCTGCGGCAATTGATTCGCCTGAATCAGCGCGATGAGGCACGCACCCTGCTTGCCCAACTCGACGGCGCGTGGCTGGAACGACTGGCATTGATGGTGCCGCATGCGGTGTTGAAGGCGGTGGGGAAGGGTGTCTGAGCCGACGCGCGCGCCGACGTCTCATGTTCATCGCGCTCAGAGTCTAGCTACTCTTGCGGCGACACAGCGCCGCCTCTCGAGAGTAGTTCGCGTTTGAGTAGTTTCTTCAGCAAGGACTTGCCCCGGTAGACCCAGTAATCGGCGGCAGAGCGAAATACCGTCAATCTATAATTGATGCGCGTGCGATTGCTGAACCGATACTTGAAGGATTCGGATCCGACCGTGAAATCAAACTCTTCCAGACCTTTCCTGATCGCGTCTTCCAACAGAAATTTGATCAGCACCTCTCCCGGAGATCTCGGGGTGTATTGAACATCGAAAGTAGGTTTGTACCAGATGAAGCGCTTTCGATATTCGAACCCAAAGTGAAAGGCCAGCGGCATCCCATTGAACAGAACCACGTGAAATCGAAGCCACCCATGTGGAAAGACATCCCGTACCAGATCCCTGTAGAACGAACGCTGGACCGGGTCCAGGAACTGGCTGGGTGAGTCCGTTCGTTCTCGCCTTGTCTTGTGCTGCTCAAAGAACTGGTCCAGGTAAGAGAGGATCTCGGCTTCGCTCCCACATTGATGAAAACGGAGATCCCCCGCCTTCTTGAAGTAGTTGGTATGTCTTTTCAGGCTGGCCTTATTCGACGCTTTGAGGTCCGCTTCCGTGTCTCCCAATATTCGAACTGGCGCATCGGCCTCAAACTCCACCGCGGTCTTGGCTCTCCGATTCCCAAGGTGCTCGAGAATACGCACGCGATTCGGAGAATGACCGGGGAAGTGCGATAGTTCCAGTCGATCGCATTGGCTCGAAGCGGCAAATACTTCATCCACGAGCGCGCCCAGCGCCTCCGGAACCTCGGGATCGACGATGAAATCACAGTAATCCGATGCGTGATTCGGGCTGCCGATAAAGCATGCGCGCTTTCGTACCCGACCATGCGGCGTTTCGTCTCGCGTGATCATCATGGGTGCGATGCCGACCAGATCGGAACCCGCATGCGCCAGGATCAGCAAGAGGTCGTGGGGAGCCCCGAACGCTTTCCACCAACAGACGTGCCACGGGAAGGTCTGAAATACGCTGCAGTTCGGGGAACGATCTAGGAGATCATCCCAAGCCTCTCCCAAATCGGGAACGCTATCCCAGCTCTCTACACGCGTCGTGCGAACCCGAACTATCCCGGATGTCACCCCCGGCCTCTTCCCACGTCATTCTCCGAGGCGATTCCACCTTCCACTATCGCCGATTCGCGATCACAACATTGAACATGGCGTGCTGAATCGAGAATTTGCGAATTACGCTGCAACACTCACAAAATTCCACGGAGGTTCTTCGACGTCATTATCGTCGACGGAATGGCCAGGAGTATGTGTTTGTACTTGGCCGCAGAGTACGTCTCGGAAGACGGGATGATCATCTTGGATAATTCCGACAGATGGCAATATAACGACCTACAGCACTACCTTATTCAAGCCAAGAAAGTCAAGAGAATTGACTTTCAAGGCTTGGGTCCGCTCAATACCTACGGGTGAACCACATCAGTGTTTTTCAAGAATGCTGATTTTCTTCTGAAGGCTCGGACAAGGAGAGAACAGGGAGCTGGAGGTCTTGGATGGTAGTGCGTGAGTAATTGCAGTTCCTCAACTCAGGTCAGGTAGACACCGCTTCCTTAAACAAGGAACTGGCATCACTGTCGAGCATCTGCAGGTGCAGCTCCCGTCCCTCCAAGATCTTGGCATCGCCGAAAGGACTTACCGCTGAGCGCCCGCGCAGCACGAATCCGGCGCATGAAAGCCCTTCTTTGCCCAGTGCGGTCGAGGCGCAGGCCGATACTTCGTAGACACGCTTTTCGCTGGCGGCCAGAACTGCGGCGGTCCGAAATCCGGCGCACCAGTCCTCGACATTGGTGGATGGCAACCAGAGATCCGCAATGCGCGCCACGTGCGAAGCGAAGACGAGACAGAAATAACCCACCAACTCGCGGCCCTTCTGCAAGCCGAACAGCACGTGCGGAGCGAAGGGAGAATCCACGAAATACCGGTAGAAGCCTGTGTCCCGGGCGGTTACTGCTGTAGCGGGAGAAGGCTGAGGCCACAACCCTCGGGAACCTCTTCTGGAGCCAGCGGCCTCGCCGACCATCCGTGCGGAGGCGACAGCGGATGCGACAGACGCCAGAAGGTATTTCGCAGCAATCGCGCCGGGAGTTTCCAATTTCTCTTCGTCGTGGTCGATGCCTGTCCCAGTGCCCGCCCGGTGCGGCCACTTCTCCGATCAAGAAAACGCGAGCCGCATGAGGTCTCAGTTATGGGATACGAAAAACAGGGGCAAGGTCACCTGTGGACTTTAAAATCAAACTGATTCCAAAACAGGAATCACGTCGGTAGCATCCGTTTACAATACTAACTCTGTCTCGCTCGTAAGTTTTTGCATCTTTTGGTTACCATCTTTTGAGTAAATGACAATCCATTGAATGTTAAGTAGCCGTACGTAAATAATGGTTTTTTGTAAAGTAAAACCCAACCTTGTGCTAGAACGCATTGAGTGTTCACTTGAATAATAGATATGGTTATATACTGTAGTAATAGAATGTTTTTGCGAGAGATCATCAAAAATATAGGCTATCAACAATGGGAAAAGACCTTTCATGCGCCACTCTGGGTGAATAAATCCATCCCCGATAAAACAACTGTTTTGAGGAAGTATTGTAAGAATGTTTGATTGTTGATAATTATCAAATGTAATAGTTGTGTTCTTGTAAAAGGCCCAAGCGTACGCTATACATCTGTTTTCAAATATCGCGACATAACATTGACGTCCAGTCTCAAAATAAGCTCTAAACAATGTTTCTCCATTTCTTTCAGATTCACACGCCACGATAATCGACAAGTCAACTTCTGATGCTTTTCGTATCAGAACATTCTTAAGCTGTCGTGTTGGAATCAATTTGTTAGTTTGGCAACTCAGTAAGTATGCTTTACCTAATTTGAATATTTTGGATGGAAATAATTTTCTGCATGCCTTATCTATAAATTCAAAGTATGAGTTGCATTTGAATAGTTGTAAGAGCATTGCGACCTCCTGACGGTACTGACCTGCCCTGGGATTTTCGGACCGATCATAAGTTGAGAACGGCCATCCGTTGAGGTTGGTCCGGTTCTCTGACACTTTTAATCTAGAGTTTTGCCGTTTCTACGAAGTCCATGCTCCAGTACTCGTTCCTGGTCGTGGCTGCCGGCACCGGACCTCGATGCAGGCTGATACGCTTTCGCCTTGGTGAATCTCGACTTCTTCATCGCTTCTCCTTATCCTCATAAGGAGCCTCGAAGCGACCTTACTCTAGTTTTAATCTGTGCCGATATTCCGGGGTGACGTCACGGGGTTTCGTTTAACGCTGCGGCATCCGATCCTCGAACTCTCCGGGTTGCAGGAACCGGGCCCGCCGACCTCAACCTTTCTTGCGGGCTACGAAATTTGCGATGTGCCCGATGGTATCAAGGTTGTCGGGCAACATTTCGCTGTCCTCAACCTTGATGCCGAAGGTGTCCTCGATGAAGCCGATGAGCTCGAGCACGCCCGTCGAGTCGATGACGCCCCGATCGATCAGAGACGCGTCGTCGTCAAGCGCTGCCGGATCTGCAATGTAGAAGTTCGACGTCACGAAAGCGCGAATCTGCTCTTTTAGGCCCATGTAGAGTTCTTTCCGTCCAATTTTACTTTTGCCGCGTCACTCTGCGCGCTTGCGCCCCGACACGACGCGCACTTCGCCTGCGGCGTTCGCGACGAGCCGGATGTTCTCGTAAGCCTTCACGCGGTCGAAGAGCATCTTGGCCTGACGCTCTTGCCCGAGGCCGGTCTCGAAGAGAAGCATGCCACCGGGCCGCAAAAACGGGAGTGCCTCCTTGACGACGCGCTGCTGGATGCTGAGCCCATAGGGACCGCCGTCAAAGGCTTCCCGCGGCTCGTATTTGAGCAGCGCGGCGCTGTCGCCCGCGAGCTTGCTCTGGGAGATGAACGGAGGGCTGCAGACGATGACGTCAATAGAGCCCTCGAGGCCGAATCCCGCAAGCCCAGCGAAGAGGTCGCCCTGGGCGACGACGACGCGGTCGGAAACGCCCACATGCTCGACGTTGCGGCGCGTGACGGCGATGCAGCCGTCGGTAAGGTCGCTCGCCCACACGCGAACGCCTGGTAGATGGTGCGCGATGGCGCAGGCGAGGTTTCCAGACCCGCAGCACATGTCGATGACCCGTGGCGCGGCGGAACCGGAGGAGCGAAGCGCATCGAGCGCCGCATTGCCGAGGGGCTCGGTCTCCTCGCGGGGGACGAGGGCGCCCTCGGCGGCAATCAGTTCGACGCCCATGAAGATCTCTTGGCCGATCACGTAGGCGAGTGGCGCTCCCGTGGCACGACGCGCTGCCATGGCGCGCGCGGCCTCTCCGTGATCGGCCGACGCCGACGCCTTTGCAGCGCGCACAATCCGGTCAGCCTCGACTGCCACGTTGGCGATGCCGCTGCGCCCGAGGATGGCGGCGACTTCATCCAACAGCGTGGTCATGGTCATGACAGTCCCGTCTTCTTGATCTTGCCCGTATCGGTTTTGGGCAAGCTTGGCGCCGTGACGATGTACTTCGGAACCATGAAGTTTTCGAGCCGGCTCTGGCACTCCTTCTGGAGCTGTTTTTCGGTCAGCGTGACGCCCTCCTCGAGGACGACGAAAGCCTTGACCGCTTGGCCGAGGATATCGTCCGGCACGCCGATGACCGCGGCCTCCTTCACGCCCGGAATATTCATGAGCACGTTCTCCACTTCCTTCGGCGCCACCTTTTCGCCGCGGGACTTGATGACGTCATCCATGCGGCCGACAAAGTACAGGTATCCCTCCTCGTCCATCTTGCAGAAATCGCCCGTGTACAACACCTGTTCGCCGGGGAGCGGACCCGGCTTGAGCTTCTTGGCGGTGGCCTCGGCCTTCTCCCAGTATCCCTTCATGACCGTGGCGCCGCGAATGACGAGTTGGCCGACGACACCGGCGCCAACCCTCCTTCCGTCCTCGTCGACGATCCACATCTCCGTGTTCGGAATTGCGATACCGACGCTCGCGGGCTTCCGGTCGAGATCCTTCGGCGGGAGGTACGTACAGCGTTTGCACTCGGTGAGGCCGTACATCGAGTAGATGCGCGACGCCGGGAAGATATCCTTCAGCATAAGAATGTGCTTTACCGGGAGGGCCGCCGCGGTGTTGGTCACATAGCGAATCCTCGAAAAGTCGTAGTCCTTGAGGGATTTGAACTCCGCGAGAATCGCGAAGATGGTTGGCACGCCCGGGAACCCTGTCACGCCCTCCTCGACCATCAGGTTGAGGATCTGCGCCGGAAAGGTGAAGGACCGATCTAGGACAAGGCGCGCGCCCATGCGGAATGCCATGATCATCTGGTAAAGCCCGTAGTCGAAAGCGAGCGGCAAGACACCGAGGATCACCTCGTCTTCCTGCAGTTCGAGGTACGTCGCGATCGACCTGCAGGCGGTAAGCATGTTGCGATGCGTGAGCATCACGCCCTTTGCGTCACCCGTGGATCCGGAGGTGTAGATGATCGCGGCGAGATCGACGTCGATGCACGTTCGCGCGGGCGGGGCTGAGCGGTCGCCGGCCGCAAGGGCGCCATCCCAGCGCCGGGCGTGCGGGATCCCGGCGAGTTTCGCGTCATCGATGGGGCCGGAGACGATGACACGCCGAAGGTGAGAGCACGCCCGCGCGGGTCCTGCGAACACAGAATAGACGTGCTGGTCCGTGATGAGCGCCGCCGGGCGGCAGTCGCCGAGGAGATAGCTGAGTTTGTCACTCTTGGTCAGCGGATTGACGATGGATACAACGGCATTCGCCTTAAGAACCGCCCAGAACGAGACAACGGTTTCAACGGTGTTGTCGGCAAAGACCACGACCCTGTCGCCGCGCCTGACGCCGGCGGCGACGAGGCTGTGCGCGAGGGCGTTCGAGCGGGCATTGAGTTCACCGTAGGTGATCCGCTGCTTCATGCAGACAAGCGCAACCTTGTCAGAGAGCCTGCGAGCGGAATGGAGAATGTAGTCGTGCAAGAGCGGCACGGGGCCGTGCATGAGCTGCATCTCAGGACCTCGTTCGGTCTGTCTTGTCGACATCGGTGCGAAGCTCGACAGCGCGGCTTCCGTCAGGGCGACCCGCGACAAGTTGCCTGTGGAGGAGCTGGGTCGACAGCACGCCCACGAGGGCCATGTTGTCTGTGTTCGAAAACTGGCCGTCCCGGGCCCTGGCGCGGCACTTGCGCAGGAGTTGCACGACGGGCTGCGGTTCGAAGACGTTCGCATCCCGCAGCGCAGGCTCGGAGAGCGCTTCGTCTATGTAGCCCGGCGCGTCCTCGGCGATGAAGGAAAGGGCGTCCGGCGCGCGATAGGGCTGCTTCTTCCGCGCGAGGATCTCGCCAGGAACGACGCCCTCCGCCACCTTCTTCACGACGTGTTTTTCGTCCAACACCCGCAGCTTGTACAAAGCCGGAAGCGAATCCGCCAGGTCGATAACGTCCTTGTCGAGGAAGGGAAAGCGCCCCTCCACGGAGTGGGCCATGAGCATCCGGTCCCCTTGCGAGGAGAGGAGGTAACCCGACAGGAGCGTACGGATTTCGAGGTACTGATCCTGCGCGAGAGGACTCCAGCGCGAGAATTCGGCAGGGAGGCTTGCGAGGAGCTCGCCGACCGCGTCGCGGCCCGCGGCATCCGCCCGCATGTCCTTCGACAGGAGCCGTTTGAGCGCGCCCGTCGTGTGCCAGCGCGTGTCGTGCGCAAAGCCCGGAGCTTCATGGGCGGCGATGTTGCGCCCGAAAAACTGCCGCGCCATCGCCTGCTGGGAAACCGGCGAGCGCGCGAGATACGGATAAAGCCGCTCGAGGAGTCGCGGACGCAGCGTGGATGCCGGCTGGCGCCCCCAGAAGCGGCGCACCTTGCCCTCACGGAAGAGGTCGTAGCCGGCAAACATTTCATCGGCGCCCTCGCCCGTGAGCACGACCTTGATGCCATGATCGCGAACGAGCCTGGAAAGGAGAAACAGCGGCGCCGGCGCGGTCCTCAGGATCGGGCGCTCGGTGTGGTAGATCACTTCGGGAAACACGCTCGCGATGTCGCTCCGTGAGACGACGACGTCGTGGTGCTCGCTGCCCACCACGCTCACCATCAGGCGCTGGAACTCGGTCTCGTCGTATTCGGCATCATCGAACCGAAGCGAGAAGGTCTGGAAGCTGCTACCCACGAAACGCCGCCCGAGGGCGGCGATGAGAGAGCTGTCGAGCCCGCCGGAAAGATAGCTCCCGACCGGCACATCGGCGCGAAGCATGCGCAGTGACGTCGCGTCCTCGAGGGCCCTGCGCACCTCATTGACCGCTTCCCCGAGCGATCCCCGAAACTGGTCGCGCGCGTCGGGAAACACGGGGTAGCGCGGCGTCCAGTACGCGTGGTCGCGCACGGTCCCGTTTTCGTAAGTACGGACGTGGCCCGGTTCGAGTTCCGTCACGCCACGGAAAACGCCCTGCGGCGGCACGATGGTCCAGAAGGTGAAAGTCTGGTCGATGCCCACCGGGTCGAAGGCCCGCGGGATGTCGGCGTTCGACGCGAAGATGGCTTTGACTTCGCTCGCGAAATAGAGATGGCCGCCGTGCTCGCAGAGGTGGAGCGGGCAGATGCCCACCCTGTCACGAGAGAGCACGAGGCGCCGGGCCACCGAGTCCCAGAGTGCAACAGCCCACTGTCCGTTCATGCGCTCGAAGGCGGCATCGCCCCAGGCGCGGTACGCATGAACGATGACCTCCGTGTCGCTTTTGGTCCGGAAACGATGTCCGAGCGCGACGAGCTCCTCGCGCAGCTCCACGTAGTTGAAGATCTCGCCGTTGAATACGATCCAGGTCGCATCGCCTTCGTCCGCCATGGGCTGCTGACCGGTCGAGAGATCAATGATGGACAAACGCGCGTGCGCGAGGCCCGCCCGATCGTCGCGATACACACCGAGCTCGTCCGGACCACGATGAAAGAGCGCGCTGGCCATGCGGACCAACGCTTCGCGGCTTGGCGAGGTTGCCCCGATGCGCAGCCCCACGATCCCGGCGATGCCGCACATGCGCTGTCAGACCTCCGAGACAGGGGCGATAAGCAGCGGCCGCATGTGGAGATATCGGGTGGCGCGCCGCTTGGCTTCGATGTCCTTGAAGACCCGCTCGACCTGAGCCGGCGTGAGATCGACCACGGGCGCGACCTCCTCGGCAGGAACACCGTGGTTCACCGCATAGAGGCATAGGTCCATGCGGTCGTAGGGCAGCGCGAAGTAGAACTCCTCCTGCGTCTGCGGCATCGAGAAGGTGTCAGTGGTGGGCGGCCGGCGGCGAATCTCTTCCGGCACGCCCAGATACTGCGCGAGCTGATAGACCTGGGTCTTGTAGAGATGCGCGATGGGCTTGAAGTCGGCGCTTCCGTCGCCTTGCTTCACGAAGAACCCCTGGTCGTACTCCAGGCGATTTGGCGTACCGGAGACGGCATAGTTCAGGCGGTCCGCGTGGTAGTACTCCGTCATCTTTCGGACGCGCTGCTTGTAGTTTGTCGCAGCGACCAGCTGAAGGTAGGCGTCCAGCGGGAGCCGCACGGTGGACACGTCGCCTGCGGGGCTCTGCACGGTGAGCCGCGTGATGTTCAGACGGTCGCTCTCGAGGATGGACGGCAGCACCAATTTGCACTTCCAGCCGTCACCGTACTCGGGAACGACCGTGCGGATGGCCTCAACCTGACGGCGGTAGCAACCGAGGCCCTCGAGGGCGGGCGCAATGTCCTCGACGATGGCTTTGATCCCGACGTGCTCGGCGAGCATCCGACCGAGCGTGAGCGCATCGTCCGCGGAGTGGTGCTCGGGCATGAAAAGGCCCAGGACCTTTTCCTTGCCGAACGCGCGCGCGCACAGCGCGGCCACGACCGAGCTGTCGATGCCCCCGGAGATGCCAACGACGGCGCCGCGGCGCCGAAGCTGACCCAGAACCTGCTCGCGCAGCGTTTCGGTGATGCGGTCCACCTCTGCGGAGGGATCCAGCCTGAGCACGTCTTTGTCGAACATGGGCACCTGATTAGGCTCCCCGAGCGGACTCGGCGATGACCAGTGTGGGGTTTGAACCTGTCCTACGCCTTGCAGCCCTCACCCGACGGGCTGGCGCAGGCTTTCATTAAGGGCGTGCCGTACGCCGAGGCGAAGCTTTTTCCCTAAGAGCGGTAAATCGTGAATGGTAAATCGTAAACCTCACGAAGAACTGGTGAACGGTGAAACGTAAACGGTGAAACGCTGAGTGCGTGGCTCAGGCGCGTCGCCTCAGCGAGCACCCTCCTGATCACCAGAACTGCCAGTTCTGCGTATGCAGGATCCAAACCCCGAGGACGGCATTGGTCACCCCATGGGCTGCGATTGGCACCCACAGATTGCCCGATCGCATGTAAAGCCGGTTGTAGGCCGCACCGGCCACTGCTCCAGCCAGCCAGCGATCGTGCTCGAGCGAAAACAGCACCGTCGTGATGAGAAACGCGCGCATGCCGACCAGGCGAGGCGCGACCGACAGGAAGTCGTGGCGCTCGAGCCAGCGCAACAGGAACGAGCGCCAGAACAGCTCCTCCATCACCGGCACCACCAGGGCAAATCCGGCAAGGCGCGCCAGCGCCTTGAACCAGTCCGTGCCGCCCTCCGGGTCATGCGGGATGAAGCCGACCGAGCGCGACAGCACCGCCCATTCCTGGTCCAAGCCGATCCAAACGAGGAACACGGCGAAGCCGCCAAGGGCGGCGAGCAGCCAGTCGGCCGCCGCCGCCGGTGAAGGCTTACGCAACTCGCTGTAGGCGGGCCAGAACCAGGCGAGCGCCAGGGCGACGATCGCG
Organism: Burkholderiales bacterium; assembly: GCA_035602335.1. Taxonomy (GTDB): domain Bacteria; phylum Pseudomonadota; class Gammaproteobacteria; order Burkholderiales; family SG8-39; genus SCGC-AG-212-J23. The sequence goes on along the minus strand of DATNMK010000064.1, from coordinate 78,605 downwards.
CCGCGCGCCACCACGAACCAGCTCGCGGCGCCGCTGGCGCCTCCCTCGCCTAAGAAGGGCGACAGGTGCGAGCCAAGGACGAGCAGGGCGATGAACAGCGCAAAAGGCCCGCAGCGTGCAATCGCCGGATCGCTGCGCCAGCGGGAAATGCGCGATGGCATCTTCACTCCGCGTAGAGAGACTCAATGCAGCGCCGCCCGGGCGCGAAATGGCGCGGCCAGCGGCTCGCCGACGAAGACGCCCTGGCCCGGCATGGCAACACTCTTCCAGTATGCTTCGATGAGCGTCTCGCCGCTCAGGTACATGGCGGCAACCACCGCAGGGTGCGGAAACTTCTGCGGCAGATTGCAGGGCTCGACTACGGTGCCGTAGCTGCCGGTGGCGCCCGCTTCCAGCCAGCGCAGCGCGCTCATCTGGCTGCTGTCGGTCAGTTGACCGCCCGCCGAGGTGAGGTGATCGGCGATCGCACCCGGCAGAAAGCGCAGCGTATCCAGCCCATCCACCCGGTCCTTGCCGGTGAAGTAGAACAGCACGTCCCTCGCGTTCATGAGCGCGTCCTGCTCAAGCACCCGCACACGCACGCGACCGTTGAGGACCGTCTCGACCAGCGGATACGACGCACTGCGCACGCTGCGAGCCTGGTCCGAGGTCGAGAGCAGGTAGGCGGTTCCTGCTGGACTCGAGCCGTCCGAATCGACTCCGCGGTCGATCAACGCCTTCGCGTGCTCGAAAGACACTGCGGCGATCGCCATGGCCGGCCGCATGCCCAGCTGCGTGAACGGCAGCCAGGCCCGCGAATTGAAGTAAGGGCTTGGGCGCGTCGGCTTGCACCCCTCGGCGCAGAACGCCGGATCGAAACCGAACGCGAATGCCGAGGTAATCGACATGCACTCCACGCGATAGGGCGCGGCCCAGGTGAGCGCGTAAGCCTGCACCCTGGGCAATGCCTGATCATCAACCATTGCCTTGATGGCAGTGAACTCTGCCCCTGTGAGCGCGGTCCTGCCGGGCGGGAAACCTACCTTGATGACGTTCTGGAACAGGATCCGCCGCTGCGCGGCGTAATAGTCGCCGATTTGCACGCTCAGCGGATCCCAAGTGTTCACGATCACCGCGAGCTGCGTGTAGTCGAGTGCCCGCGCGGGCGGCGGCAACACGGCGCAGAAGCAAGCGCATACCCACACCGTAACGCGTGTTGCGCACTGCCTCGCCGGATTCAATGCAGTCGCCGACATCGGGCGCCCAAAGCAGAGCATGGCGAGGCATGTTGCCAAAAAAAACCCCGCCGAAGCGGGGTTTTTTGGTAGCCGAAAATCCAGGTTACGCAGCAGCGGCCAGGTTGCGCTGGCGGCGGCGTGCCACGAAGCCCATCAGGCCGAGGCCGGCGAGGAGCATGGCATAGGTCTCGGGTTCCGGGACCGGCGCCGCCATTTGGTCAAAGCCGTTGCTGTTGAACCCGGCGCAGGCGGTGGAGATGCTGTCCCCAATCAAGGTCACTGCTGTGCCCGCCAAGAGTCTGCCGCAAGTCATTGTTAGACCGCCGTCACTGGTGATGGTGGTTTTCGCGAGGACATTTCCTGCCCATTTATCGGCGTTGAGGGTCGCGCTGGTGCCAGTACTCCAATACAGCCCGAGACCTGAACCGTCACCAGCTACATTTATCATTTCAAACAATGAGCCTTGATTGGCGGTGAGCGTGGTACTAAACCGGAAAGTCCACACCGCGTTGCTGGTGTTCTGCGCGTCGAGAGTGATTTTATCCCCCGAATTCAAAAACCCTGCGCCAAAGTTATAGACGCCCGCAATGTACGTGCCCTTGATGTTCTGGATGCTCGTGGTATCAGTACTCAAACCAATAGTGCCCCACGCAGTTTGGCTATCAGGGAGAGAACCGATGCCCGGAGTGCCGGGAACAGGGCCGAGATCATCGAAAGCCCGTAGCGCGCTTGAGGTAATTAATTGTTTCTGTGATCCAGATAAGAGATTGTACGTGCCTGTGATCGCATTCGCGGTTACGGTACCCACATCTCCGCGTGTGATGGTGCTAGTGGGGTCAGTGCTCACCCCTGCGGTGCCAAACACCGCGAAGCTGTCCAAATCCGCACCCAGAATTGGCGCGGCCAATGCCTGGGCGGGGCCGTAAGCAAGCGCGACGAACAACGGTAGTGCGAATTTCTTTGCAAATTTGAGGGAGTTCATTTTGATTCTCCTTTAAGTGCAGCTGTTGCCCAAGCTAGGTTAGTTCGGGTGAGACAGACTAGCCGCAAGATCGATTGCACACAGCGTGCTCGCGCGCATAAAAGAAAAGAAATAGCTCTGTGCGCGCTGGCGCGCACAGTGAAAGGAACGCCCTGCACGTCGAACCGTGCCGTCGGCTTTCCGCTTGGCAATCTCCACTGAGCCCTTCGACCACGCTCAGGACAGGCCGCGGCCACCCGGGGCTCGGCCAAACAAAAACCCCGCCGAAGCGGGGTTCTGTCCGTCCTCCTCTTGTTCGACTCAGACTCAGCTACGTCTTGCTGGAATGGGCCGGATCACAGCCGCCAGGGGCCAATTCCGGCGGCCCGCAACGGGTCGCTGTTGAACATCGATTTCACGTCGCCATCGGCTCGTTCACGGTAAACAATCACGTGCAGCGGATCATGAAGAAGCTGGATGCCGCCAATCGCACCGAGGCGGTGGCGAAGTACCGCCAGGAGGGCCTGCGCGCGCGGAGAAAATTGGCCGACGGGAACGCGGTCCCGCTACGGTCACAATCCGTGTGGGCAATGGCTAGGCCAGCTTGGCACCCGGATCGCCAGCTGACGCACGACAAAAGTTCACATTTCTGTCGGGCAACCCACTTGTAAGGCGATGCCAGAATTTACAGTAGGTCTGGGGGCGGGTTCGAGTGGCATCCACGGGGGACGCAGAGAGATGGGCCGAAGTGTCAAAACGAGGCGCGCGGCGTCAGCAATGGCCGGAGCCGCGCGAGCTTATCATGGGGGTCCCGCGCGACTTCCCGCGCCGTCAGTGAGGTCGAGACCCGCGATATGCCTACGCGGGAAGATGTGATCATGTCTGAGCGAACGGTTCCGCCGACGTTTCGCAGGGCTACGCGCCTTTCGTTCGAGCGCGGCCAGCTGCTCAATCTCATCGAGATCCTGCTTGAACCCATGGTCCTGGTCGTATCGCTATGGATTGTGGCGCTCCTGCTCGAAGGGAACATCGGTCGTCACAACATGATTCTCTCCCTGATCGTGTTTTCGCTGACCTTCCCGGGTTCGTCCCGCCTCACCGTGTCGCCATTGCACGCGATACGGAACATCGCGATGGGCTGGATCACGATCGCGGGGCTGCTGCTTCTCTTCGGCTACGGCAGCCGATACCTCGAATACTTCGACCGTGATGTCCTGCTGACCTGGTTCTGGGTTGCCCCATTGAGCCAGACCGCAGCGCACTTTCTGCTCAGAGCAACGACGCCTGCAATCCGCAGATTTCAGGGCCCCGCCCGGCGCGTCGTGCTGGCGGGCATGAACGAGCAGGGGCTCGATCTGGCGAAACGCCTCGCTGGCGACTTGTACTCGAACGTGCGGCTGCTGGGTTTCTTCGACGACCGGGAGCCGACACGCCTCGACAACAGGGACGGGCATGCCTTGCTCGGCAAGATCACGGATCTGCCCGCCTATGCCAGAAACCACCACGTCGACGTGATCTACCTCTCGCTGCCGATGGCTTCGCAGTCGCGCATTCTGTCTCTGCTGGAGGGGCTGCGGGACACGACCAGCTCGATCTATTTTGTTCCGGACACTTTCGTCACGGACCTGATCCAGGGACGCATGGATACGATGGGGGGCGTACACGTGGTGGCGGTTTGCGAGACGCCGTTCACCGGCCTCAACGGCGCCATCAAGCGCAGCAGCGATATCGTGCTGTCGCTGCTGATACTGGTGCTGATCTCGCCACTCCTGCTTCTGCTCGCGCTCGGTGTCAAGCTGAGCTCCACGGGGCCTGCATTCTTCAAGCAACGCCGCTATGGCCTCGACGGCCATGAGGTCACCGTCTACAAGTTCCGCACGATGAAGGTGCTGGAGGACGGCGCCGAGATTGCGCAGGCACGCAGGGACGATCCGCGATTGACGCGCTTCGGCGCCTTCTTGCGCAGGACGTCGATGGACGAGCTGCCGCAATTCATCAACGTCCTGCAAGGGCGCATGAGCACCGTCGGCCCGCGGCCGCATGCGGTCGCGCACAACGAGCTCTACCGCAAGCTGATCAAAGGCTACATGCTGCGCCACAAGGTCAAGCCGGGCATCACCGGCTGGGCCCAGGTGAACGGCTTCCGCGGGGAGACTGAAACCCTGGAGAAGATGAAAGGGCGCATCGACTGCGACCTGGAATACCTGCGCAACTGGTCGTTACGGCTCGACCTCTACATCATTGCCAAGACGGTTTGGGTCGTATTGAAGAAGGAAAACGCCTACTAGCGGTCCCGCCCGGGCGTCATACCCGGACCCGCTGGTTGACGAGGCAGATTGATTTTCCTATCGCTTGTGCGCGCCAGCGCGCCGAACAAACCTGCGTAAAGTGCCATCATGTGCCATGTTCAACGGAGGATATATGAGCCAACCACTAATCGAAGCCCTGCAGCGAATCGTCAAGCAATGGGGCGAGCTGCCGCAGTCGAACCCGAACCGCACAATCGCCGAGGCCGCAAAGAGAGCTATCTCTGACCTCGGTTTTTCAACCTAACGCACCGGCCACAGTCGCCTAATAGACCGCAGCGCAGCAAACATGGGGTCAGTACCTGCTAAGGGCCTGACCATGAACCGCACCAACGGTGGCCGAGCCCGGCGCGCGCCTGCGCTTGCCTGAATGCGCTCATCGGGCGCAAGATTCAGGATTTGCCATGGCTGAATCGCAGGCGAGGCGTTGCACGCCCGTCCTGGCGCATCCGGACAGGGACGAGGCGGATTGATTTTCCTATCGCTATCGGCCCAAATGGCCGATTAACCCGTCACACCTGATACTTACCCGGAGGTCGGCCGTGTCCGAAAAAAAACGCGAATCCGCCGTTCTCGAGGACGCCGGCACGGTGGATGTCATCACCGAGGTCCGACGCCAGGAGGCCTTGCTTAAAACCGGGGCCCTGCAGAGCGCGATTTTCAACAGCGCCAACTTCTCGAGCATCGCCACCGACGCGAAGGGGGTCATTCAGATCTTCAACGTCGGCGCCGAGCGCATGCTGGGCTACGCGGCCGCCGACGTGATGAACAAGATCACCCCGGCCGACATTTCCGATCCGCAGGAAGTGATCGCGCGCGCCAAGGCGCTAAGCGTCGAGCTCGGAACCCCGATTACGCCAGGCTTCGAGGCGTTGGTGTTCAAGGCCTCACGCGGCATCGAGGACATCTACGAGCTGACCTACATCCGCAAGGATGGCAGCCGCTTCCCGGCCATCGTGTCGGTCACCGCGCTGCGCGACGCGCAAAACGCCATCATCGGCTACCTGCTGATCGGCACGGACAACACCGCGCGCAAGCAGGTCGAAGCCGAGCAGAAGAAGCTCGATCAGCGTCTGCGCGACCAGCAGTTCTACACGCGCTCGCTGATCGAATCCAACATCGACGCGCTGATGATGGCCGACCCCTCCGGCATCATCACGGACGTCAACAAGCAGATGGAGGCGCTCACCGGCTGCACGCGTGACGAGCTGATCGGCGCGCCGTTCAAGACCTACTTCACCGATCCGGAGCGGGCCGAGACGACCATCAAACTGGTGCTGAGCGAAAAGAAGGTCACCAACTACGAGCTCACCGCACGCCACAGGGACGGTAAGGAAACCGTGGTGTCCTACAATGCGACCACCTTCTATGATCGGGACAGGAGGCTGCAGGGCGTGTTCGCCGCGGCGCGCGACGTCACCGAACGCAAACGCCTGGATCAGGTGCTGCAGGATAAGAACGTCGAGCTGGAGAGCGCCAAGTTCGCGGCGGAGAAAGCCAACCTCGCGAAATCGGATTTCCTCTCCAGCATGAGCCATGAGTTGCGCACGCCGCTCAGTGCGATCCTCGGTTTTGCCCAACTCTTGGAGTCCGGTTCGCCGTCGCCAACGCCTTCCCAGAAGCGAAGCATCGATCAGATTCTCCAGGCGGGGTGGTACCTGCTGCAACTGATCAACGAAATCCTCGATCTCGCGCTGATCGAGTCCGGGAAGCTGTCGCTGTCCATGGAACCGGTCTCGCTGGCCGAAGTCATGCACGAATGCCAGGCCATGATAGAACCGCAGGCGCAAAAGCGCGGCATCAGCGTGACCTTTCCCCAGTTCGAAATCCCGTACTTTGTCGAAGCCGACCGGACACGGGTGAAGCAGGTTCTCATCAACCTTCTTTCCAACGCGATCAAATACAACAGGGTGGGAGGAACGGTCATCGTGGACTGCACCGCGAGCACCGCGGAACGCATTCGTATCAGTGTCAAGGACACCGGCGAAGGATTGACTCCCGATAAGCTGACGCAGCTTTTCCAGCCGTTCAATCGTCTCGGAAAAGAGGCCGGCATCGAGGAAGGCACAGGCATCGGCCTGATGGTCAGCAAGCAGCTGGTCGAATTGATGAAGGGCGAAATCGGCGTGGAAAGCTATGTCGGGAAGGGCAGTGTGTTCTGGATCGAACTGAACTTGATGGCTGAATCACAACTTGTCTCCGGCGCAGCCGAACCCACGACAGTCGCCCAGGCGCAAGTTCAAGCCGACGCGCAGTTGCGCACCCTGCTCTATGTCGAGGATAACCCGGCCAATCTGATGCTGGTCGAGGATCTCATGGCGCGCCGGCCCGATATCCGCTTGCTGAGTGCGGCGGACGGCAATCGCGGCATTGAGATGGCGCGCGCCTCCCGGCCGGATGTAATCCTGATGGACATCAATCTGCCTGGCATCAGCGGTATCCAAGCGCTGAAAATCCTGGCTGAAGACCCGGCAACAGCGCACATCCCGGTGGTTGCGCTCAGTGCCAATGCAATGCCCCGCGATATCGAGAAAGGGCTGGCGGCAGGATTCTTCCGTTATCTCACCAAACCTATCAAGGTCAACGAGTTCATGGTTACGCTGGACGTGGCGCTGAAATTTTCGACAACGGAATCGGCCCGCGTAAATAAAGGGGAAAAAGCATGATGGTCAGTGCACCCGACATTCTCAACGCCAGCATCCTGATTGTTGACGATCAGGAGTCCAATGTCAGTCTGCTTGAGCAATTGCTGAGTGAGGCCGGCTACACCCGCGTTGCCACAACGATGAATCCACAGGAGGTCTGCGCGCTGCATCGCAAGAACCGCTACGACCTGATCCTGCTCGACCTGCAGATGCCCGGCATGGATGGATTCCAGGTGATGGAAGGCCTCAAGACAAACGATGCGGACGGCTACCTTCCGGTCATCGTGCTCACCGCCCAACCGGGCCACAAGCTGCGCGCGTTGCAGGCCGGTGCAAAGGATTTCATCAGCAAGCCGTTCGATCTGGTCGAAGTCAAGACGCGCATCCACAACATGCTGGAAGTGCGGCTGCTGTACAAGAAACTCGAGAATTACAACACGGTGCTGGAACAGACGGTGCAGGAACGGACCGCCGAACTGCGCGAAAGCGAAGCGCGCTACCGCCGCCTGACCGAACTGGCCTCCGATTGGTACTGGGAGCAGGACGAGACCGGGAACTTCACCAGGGTTTCCGGTCCGGTCCTGGAAATGCTCGGAATCCGGGTCGACGCCTTGGCGGGAGATACAAGCGACGTTCAGATGGCGGGCTGGAACAAGGCGGAGCGGGAGTTGCTGCAGGCAACCATCGCGGCGCGGCAGCCATTCCTGGATTTCGTCTTCAGCCGCGTCAATGCCGATGGCTCGCAACAAAAGTTTCAGGTGAGCGGGGAGCCGATGTTCAACGAGTCCAGCCGCTTCATCGGTTACCGCGGAATCGGCGTGGAACTCACCGCAAAGAAATAGGACGCAGGATCTCGACGGTTGGCGATGTCGTCGCCCCATAGTCCGAATCAAAACCATCTTCTCGCCGCCCTGCCCACGGCGGACTTCGAGCCCTTGGCTGCGCATCTGGAACTGGTCCCGATGCCCCTCGGTGAAATGCTCTACGAACCCGGCGGACAGTTGCAGCACGCCTATTTCCCCACCACTGCCATCGTGTCGCTGCACTATGTCATGGAGTCTGGCGCATCGGCCGAATCCGCGGGGGTGGGCAATGAAGGCGTGGTCGGCATTTCGCTGTTCATGGGAGGGGATACCACCCCAAGCTCGGCCGTGGTGCAGACCGCGGGCCACGCTTACCGGCTGGGGGACCGCTTGCTGAAGCAGGAATTCAATCGCGCCGGCTTGATGCAGCGTTTGTTGCTGCGCTACACCCAGGCGCTGATTACACAGATGACCCAGACCGCGGCCTGCAATCGGCACCATTCGGTGGAGCAGCAACTATGCCGCTGGCTATTGTTGACCCTCGATCGATTGCCTTCGAATGAGCTGATCATGACGCAAGAATTGGTCGGCAGCATGCTCGGCGTGCGCCGGGAAGCCATTGCGGAGGCCGCCGGGGATCTGCAGCGCGCCGGTCTTATTCGCTACCGCCGTGGCCACATTGCAGTGCTTGAGCGCTCCGGACTGGAGACCCGCGCGTGCGAGTGCTACGCCGTGGTCAAGAAGGAATTGAGCCGCCTGCTGTCCGATGTGCGGTACCGTCAAGGCACATCGTAAGGGCTCCACCGCCCGCATTGCGGCGCAGCATCAGGAGCAGCTCGCCCCGCTTCTGAGCCTTTGAGCTCGGACATTAGTTTACAAATTTCCGCGGTGTATGTACGCGACCGCACCAAGAAAGTGCCGCGTTATGTACGCTAACGCACGGTACACCGGCCGCGAACGGCGCATAACTCCGCTGTCGATGGGATCCGCAACCCTGCAAGGGCTGCTTCCGTCGTGGAAGAAAAAACCAGAGAGGTGACGCAAATGAAATCTTGTCAGAAGTATTTTTCCGTTTGCTTACTAGCGCTGCTCAGCCAGGCAGCATTCGCTCAAAACACCGCGCCACCACTGAGTACCGGTCTGCAGAGCTTCGCGGTCCTGAGTGGGGGAACGGCGGGGGTGACCTGTACCAACTCCTTGGTCACCGGAAACGTGGGCGGCGGGTTCGCAGCTGCCTCACCTACCGGCTGCACGTTTACGGGCGGAATACCCCCTGCGACCAACGCGGCCGCAGCTTCGGCGCTCATTGATTTCGCCAGCGCCTACGCCGCGCTCAAGGGCAAGCCCTGCAGCAACCAGGGCACCTTGCTTAGTACGCTCCCGACCACCCTGACGCTGGGCCAGGGTACCTACTGCACGGGTGCGGCATTGACGGCAACGGGCGCCACGTTGACCCTCGACGCGAATAACGACCCGAACGCGGTCTGGATTTTCCAGATCGGGGCAGCCCTCACGGGCACCAACTTCTCGGTGGTCATGCTCAACGGCGGGCAGGCGTGCAACGTGTTCTGGGTGCCGAGCGAGGGCGTGACCATGACGACTTCGACGCTCAAAGGAAACATCGTCGCGGGTGGCGCCACCGGGTCCATCACCTTGACCGGTGGAACCCTGGACGGTCGAGCCTTGGCGAAGGTCGCCGTGACGATGACTGACAGCGTCGTCGGTTGCGGCGGGCTCGCCGCGGCGTTGGGCTCCCTGTCCTGCAAGAAAAAGCATAAACACGGCGATAAGGACGACGATGATGACGATGACGATCACCGCGACGATGGCAAGGACCGTGGGGATAAACATCCATTCGGCAAGAAAGACGACTGAACTGAGCTGAGAACTCGACCGGGAAAGAACTTCTTCCCGGCAGAAATGAAAAAGGACCCGCGAGGGTCCTTTTTCTTTTGGTGCGCATGCCGCGCTCGCTCTTACGCGTGCAGCGCACAAGACAGCGTTCGGACCTCAGCCAACAAATTTCCGCGGTATGTACGCGGACGCACCAAGAAACTAGCGCGGTGCACCGGCCGCGAACGGCGCATAACTGCGCTGGCGATGGGATCCGCAACCCTCCAAGGGCTGTTCCCGTCGTGGAAGAAAAAACCATGGAGGCGAGGCAATGAATTCCTGTCAGAAGTATTTCTCCGCTTGATTACTGGCGCTGCTCGCCCAGGCAGCGTTCGCGCAGGCGCCAACACTGGGTGCGGCGTCGGGATTCTCGGTCCTGGGTGGCCACGAATGTAACGTGTACCGCCGGCTCCGCGGTCGCCGGAGACGTAGGCGTCTCTCCCGGCAGCGCTTTCACAAAAACCGGCTGCACGATTGCGGGCGCGACGCCCCCTGCGACCAACGCGGCCGCAGGCCAGGCGCGCGCTGCCTCCCTCAGCGTCTACGCTGCTCTCCAGCGCCAGTCCACGTCTTGCATCCAGAAGACGGGCAACCTTGCGGGCGCGAATCTTCCGGCCGGTGTCTACTGTCTCGACGCGGTAGCCAAGACTGGCACGCTGACGCTCACAGGGCCCTCGAACGACGTCTGGATTTTCCTCGTCAATGGCGCTCTCACGGGCACCAACTTCTCGGTGGCCATGGCCGGCGGCGGGCAGCCGTGCAACGTGTTCTGGGCGCCGGGCGCCGCCACGACCATGACGACTTCGGCGTTCAAAGGAAACATCCTTGCGGGTGGCGCCGCCGGGTCCATCACCTTGACCCGTGGGACCCTGGCCGGTCGAGCCTTGGCGAACGTCGCCGTGACGATGATTGGCGCCAGCCTCATCGGCTGCGACCCGGGCCGCAAGGGCGGCAACAAGTAAGCCTGCAATCGCGAAGAATGGAACAGGACCCGCGAGGGTCCTTTTTCTTTTGGTGCGCATGCCGCGCTCGCTCTGGCGGCGAACGGCAGACTGTTGGCCAACAACGTAATTCATCGCGGCCATGATGAACGACGTCAAGCGGAAATTCTTTGGCGAGCCGTTAGCCTACGTATTCGTCGGCGCTCAAGAGACTAACTTTGGTAGAGACCACTTCGCGGACGAACTTGCCGATGGTTTCGCCGTCAAGTTTTTCGATAAACTCTGGCAACGACCTTGCCTTTGCGCTGAACGGCTCCGGCCACGATGGTCTTGCCCGTTGCGCCCATGCCGCCGCGTCCCGGACCTTTGTGCTTGTTGCGAGCCTTGCCGCCGACAAACGTTTCGTCCACTTCTACAAAGCCGATGAGTTTGCGAAACTCTTCGTTGCCGAGTGCTACGCGGATTCTGTGGCACATGCTCCACGCCGTGCGGTAGGAGCCGAAGCCGAGCATGCGTTGAATCTGGAGGGCGCTAATGCCCTTCTTGCTAGACAGCATCAAGAAGATGACTTTGAACCACGGGATAAGGTCTACGTTCGTGTTCTCGAAGATCGTGCCGACGAGAACCGAAAAGCGATAACCGTCAGCCGCACAGTTCTCACATTGCCAGTGATACTCGCGCGCCAGCTCGTAGACCTTTTCATTGTCGCAGCGCGGGCACTTAACTCCCTGAGGCCAGCGCCGTGCTTGCAGATATGACTTACAGGCTCCTTCGTTTGGGAACTTGGCTTCGAGTTCCGCGAGGGTCATTGCTTTGTACTTGGTCTGTTTTTTCATCGCAGGTCTCTGAATATGACCTTACGATACAGACCTTTAGCTTTTCTGTCACGTAGTGCATAATCGCCGGAATTAGCGCCTTGTGTACGGCAGCGCACAGTGCGGTCTGGGCGAAAGTGGGATAAGGTTTTACCGAGAGATGGGTTCCTACGCTGTTGGCCTAATTTGAAAGAAGGATGGGGCAAATGAACCAGTATGGGAGCGGATCCAAAGCATGGATGTGGTTTATGGCGGCGGTCCTCGCCGCCTTCATGGCTGGATGCGGCAGCCGCGATCCAATCTTCGGCACCACCGGTGGCGGCGGTGGCCCCGGGCCGGCAGGTGCAGCGCCCAACCTTGGAGCGGCCAGCGCGTTGGGAGGTTTCAGCGGCGGCGGCGGCGCCGGGGCGACCAACCAGGGGATTCTTACCCAGATCAATGGTGGGAATATGGCGACCACTGCTACTGTAACTTCGGCGGTGACTGGGTTCCACGATTCGGCAGGAGATATCTATACGGAAACGGGGGCGAATATCGGCGCAGTGAGCGGGCTGATCTTCACGTGTACCGTTTCCACCACGGGCCCCACGTCCGGTGCTGTAAATCCCGCCTCATGCACAATTGCAAACAATGCCCTAGCCGCCGCACAAGCGGCGTTTACCGATCTCTCGCCAGCTTCACGACCCGGCGGGTTGAATCCGGGTGCCAACCTGTCCGGGCAAACCCTCGCTCCTGGCATCTATACAGCCCCCGCGGGGTCGTTCCTGATACAGAACGGCACCGTAAATCCGGCAGGAGATCTGACCCTCGACGGCCAAGGCAACGCGAATGCTGTCTGGGTGTTCCAGATGGCGTCTACGCTCACTGTGGGCGGTCCGGGAGCGGCATTCCCTCGAAGCGTCAATTGTGTCAACGGGTGCCAGGCCAAGAACGTCTTTTGGCAGGTGGGCAGCTCCGCCACGATCAACGCCGGTGGTGGCGGCACCATGGTGGGGACCATCATCGCTTCTTCAGCAGTCTCGTTCTCGACCGCCGGCCCCTCCCCCGTCACGACGCTGAACGGCAGAGCGATGGCCCTGAATGCTTCGGTCACGCTGGTCAACACCGTCATCAATATTCCTGCCCCGTAAGGCGCACGAGCCACTTTGGAGAAGAACATGAAACTAGTTAGAGCCGTGGGGGCATTAGGCCTCGTGGGATTCGCGGCAGTCAACGGCCAGGCCGCGGTAGCGGCTGATTCAGGCTGGTACGGCGGACTGAGCATCGGCCAATCGAGAGCCAAGATCGCCGACGACCGGATCAGGAACCAGTTGCTGGGATCGGGCCTCATAATGACCTCGATCGACGACGACAACCGCGACACCGGCTTCAAGCTGTTCGGCGGGAACAAGTTCAACAAGAACTTTGCCGTTGAAGGCGGTTACTTCAATCTCGGAAAGTTCGGGTTCACGGCGAATACCACGCCGGCCGGATCGTTGACCGGAAACATCAAGCTCCAGGGACTGAATCTGGATGCGGTCGGCATTCTGCCGTTTACGGAAAAGTTCTCCGGTTTTGCCCGAGCGGGCTTGATCTACACCGAGGGCAAGGACACGTTCACGGGCACCGGCGGCGCCGTCTCCGTCGCAGCGAGCAACCCCAGCCCCAAGAAGAGCGAAGGAAACTACAAGTACGGCTTCGGCGTTCAATACGATTTCACGCAAGCCCTGGGACTGCGCGGAGAGTGGGAGCGTTACCGCATCAATGATGCGGTCCGCAACAAGGGCGACATCGACATGTTGTCGGTAGGCCTGGTCTACACGTTCGGCGCCGAGAAGCCCGCCCCGCGGGCGGCACCGCCGCCGTATGTGGCTCCGGTCGCGGCAGCGCCGGCACCGGTGCTGGTCGTCGTGCCCGTGGCGCGGACTCAGCAATACTGCAGCATTCTCGACATTCAGTTCGAGATTAACCGGGACGTCATTCAGCGCGAAGAGCAGGAGAAGCTCGCTGTGCTGGAAACCTTCTTGAAGAAATACCCCGACACCACGGTTGTGATCGAGGGCCACACCGACGAGGTGGGGACGGACGCCGACAATATGAAACTGTCTCAGCGCCGGGCGGACAGTGTGTTGAACTACCTGGCGAGTCGCGGCATCGACCGATCCCGTATGAAGGCCGTGGGGTACGGAGAGAGACGCCCCATAGCGGACAACCGGACCGAGATTGGGAAACGGCTGAACCGGCGGATTAACGCCATCGTCGCGTGCGCGACGGATATCGAGGGGCTCACGCCGATCCCGGCCAGGATCACCATGGCCATGGAAATGGAATTCGACACCAACGGCGCCGACGTTCGGCCGCAGTACCGTGAGGAGCTGCGCAAGGTGGCGAATTTCATGAAGGCCAACCCCCGTGTCACCGCAACGGTGGAGGGACACACCAGCAACCAGCAGGGGACGCGCGCGCAGGCCATGCAGCTTTCCGTGCGCCGAGCCGAGAGCGTGGTGAACGCCTTGGCGAATCTCGGTGTCGACCGCACTCGGCTGTCCGTGGCAGGGTTCGGCGACACCCGGCGTTTCGCCTACAACACGAGCGCAGAGGGACAGCAGGAAAACCGCAGGGTCAACATCATCTTCGACTTCCCGAAGTAGCCGAAGAACCCTTCCCGCAGGAAATGAAAAAAGGACCCGACCCGGGTCCTTTTTTTTGCGGCTTGTCGATCATCATAAGCGCGTCGGGGGCGGCTTTTTCGCGCTGCCGCCGCTGGCGCTATCTCCTGTGGCGCTGCTGGGATGAAAGGGCGCCGATCGCCAATTTCCTGATGCTCAATCCCAGCACCGCCGACGAAGCGCAGCTCGATCCTTCCTGCACGCGCGCCCGCAACTATGCCGAGCGCTGGGGTTTCGGCAGCCTGCTGATCACGAACATCTTCGCCTGGCGAGCCACCGACCCGGAGGAGATGAAGGCTGCGCGCGATCCGGTCGGACGCGGAAACGACGCGGCGATCCTGCGGGCGGCGCGCGAGGCGGACGTGGTGGTATGCGCGTGGGGCAATCATGGCGCGCATCTAGGCCGGGCCGAACGAGTTAGAGCTCTGTTGAGAAAAGAAAACATTGCGCTGCATGTCCTGCGCATGAACGGCGGCGGCGAGCCTGCGCATCCGCTCTACCTGTCGGGGCAGCTCAGGCCCAGGCGCTGGGATTATTTCACTGTACGTGCGCGAGCGCTCAGAGAGTTCGGCCGCGACGGGCCACAATAAAACATGCGAAGTTCAATGGCCGTCGCGTGCGCTCTGGCGCTGATACTTTTTTCCGGCGAGGCAAGCGCACAGTCCATCCCTGCGTACGAAAACGTGGCGCTCGACGCCATTGTTCTTTTCGATTTCGACCGATGGACGCTGCGCCCGGCAAGCCGCCAGGCGCTGGACGACTTTGTTCTCAGGATGCACGGCCTTGAATCGCAGACGGTGCGCGTCATCGGCTACGCCGATCGCATCGGCTCCGAGGCCTCCAACCAGATCCTTTCCGAGGAACGCGCAAGCGCGGTGAAGGCCTACCTGGTCATGAAGGGAATTCCGGCGGACCGCGTCCGCACCAGCGCCAAGGGTGCGATGCAGCCGACCACGCGCGGCTCCGAATGCGAAGACGCCAACAGCGCGAAATCGGTCGCTTGCCTGCAGCCCGATCGCCGTGTGTTCATCGAAGTTTCCGGCACCAGGATCGCCAGGTAGGATTCAGGCCGGCGCGTTGGCCGCGCCGAAGAACGTGCGCTTGCAGCGCGGATAATTCAGGCATCCCCAGAACTTCCTGCCCTCGGTGCTGCTGGTGCGCGCGGCCATCTTGATGCCGCAGGCGGGGCAGGTCGGCGTGAAAAAATCGCCCGCCGTTGCGAGCTTCAGCAGCGCTTCGCTCTGCTCCGGGACGAGCGAGCCCATTTTCCGCAGCAGCTCGTTGCCATCGATCAGGTGGATGTTCTCGCTGCGGGAGAATTCCTTCGCCTCCTGCGTAAACGTTCCGGAAGTGACCATCACGCCCTCCAGTACGTTTGCCGCCGCCATCGCCGCACGCAGCTCGCGGACCGGCTTGATGCCGACCGTAAAGACGTTCCAGCCTTTGCACTGCACGACGATCGAGGGCTTTTGCGCATCCCTGGCGATCAGGCTGATGTCGGCGCCGCCATCGGCGCCGGAGTGCGTTTCGCGCGCCGTGAAGCCGAGCGCTGCGAAATAGGCCGCGCAGAGCTCTTCGAAGCGGCGCCATTCGAGCTGCCTCAGCAAGTCGAGACTCCAGCTTCCGGTGCGCGAAGGATCGTCCCGCGCGCCGTGCGGCGCGGCTGCGCGGCTCGCGTCGAATGGCCCCCATCGCCGAACCAGCGCCGCGGCGAGGATTGCGGCGGCAGCGGCGATGAGCACCACGGCGCCTGATGCGTAGACCTTGCCGTTCAAATCCCGCGGCAGGGCAATGGCGAGCGGAAAGCCGAGCACCAGGACTGCGGCGAACAAGGCTTGCACGATGCGCGGCCGGGAAGCGAGCTGTCCGAGCATGCTTCAGGCCCGGCGGGCGATCGCTTGCGGCCTGGCGCTGCGCGTCGTCAGCATAGGCGACAAGGCTAGGCCGATATCGCTGCAAGGTATGTTCGTTGTCGCACAGATTGAAGACTCGTGGGGGAACAGAATGACCCCTCCGGATATCACGCCAGGTTCCCATGAAGCACGAGCTTCCCGATCTGCCCTACGACTATGCGGCGCTCGAGCCGCACATCGACGCACGCACGATGGCGCTGCATCACGGGCGCCATCACGCCGCATACGTGGCAGGCCTCAATGCGGCCCTCGAGCCGTTCCCCGAGCTGCACGATCGCTCGGCGCTCTGGCTGCTGCTCAACCCGAACAAGGTGCCCGGCAGCATCCGGACTGCGGTGCGCAACAATGCCGGCGGGCATTTCAATCACAGCCTGTTCTGGCGAGCGATGGCTCCGGCAGCGGGCGCCGAGCCCGAGGGAGCGCTTGCCAACGCGATCGCGCGCGCCTTCGGTGATCTCAGCCAGCTCAAGGCGCGCTTCACCGATGCGGGCGCGAGGCTCTTCGGCAGCGGCTGGGTGTGGCTCGCGCGAGCGCAGCAGGACGGCGAGCTGCGGCTCTACAGCACCGCGGGGCACGAGACTCCGGCGACGCAGGGACACTACCCGATCCTGGTGAACGATGTCTGGGAACACGCCTACTACCTGAAGCACGAGAACCGGCGCGGCGACTATCTCGCCGGCTGGTGGGCGGTCGTGAACTGGAAGGAAGCGGCCCACCGCTTCGAGCACCCCGACCCTGCCGAGCGCCGCTGGGTGGCGGACCTCGGCTATCCCCGCGCGGCGGCTGCATGACGCGGGCGGACCGATGGCGAGAATAGTGATCCCGTCCGGCGCGTGGCGTGTGCTGTGCGGCGCAGGCGCTGCGGTGGTCCTGTTCACCGCGGCGGGCATCGCGTTCGACGTGACCTGGATTCCGGCCTCGAGCCGTGCTCGCGCGGACGCGGTTCTGCTGCCGGCGACGGCCATGTCCGACGCCCGGTCCTTGGGGCGCTGCCCGTATTGCGGCTGGATCGAGTCGCGGCGCGAGATCGACGCGAGCGGCAGCGGCAATCAAGCGATGAGCTACGAGTACACCGTGCGCATGGCCGACGGCTCGAGCCGCGTGTTTGAGGAACAGGCCGACGTCCGCTGGCGTTTGCGGGAGCGCCTGCAGTTCATCGACGGCATCAGCCCGCCCCATTGAGGTCAAACCAGGGACCAGTCTTGAGAACAAGGACGATGCCATTCACGCTGGTGCTTGCGACGATCGCGTTTTTCGTCGCGGGCAACAGCGCCGGCGAACCTGTCCTCGAGCCGGCTCCTTCCGCGGCCGGCGCATTCACCGGCGAGGCCAGGATGCTGGGAGCGCAAAGTCCGCCGGGCCGCTCGCAAAACCAGGCTATCGACGGCGAGCGCTGGAGCTCGTACCGCGACTTCTGGTTCGATTACGACAGCTCAAGGATCGACGCCACCGATTCGAGCAAAGTGACCGACGTCGCCAGCTACCTCAAGCAAAACCCTTCGTATCGGCTCGGCATCGATGGCGCGATGGACAACGTGGATCTCGGCGAGCGCCGCGTCGACTCGGTGCGCGAGGCGCTGATCAAGGCGGGAGTGCCGGCCTACAAGATCTACACCGGCAGCTTCGGCGACCCCCTGCTGCGGCGCGAGCGTCGCGTCGAGGTGCTCTTCAGCACCAGGAACTGACTCCGGAGGGTCCAATGAGCGAGGCTCTGCGTCTCGAGCTGGGCAAGATGCTCGATCAGTACGATGAAGTACGCCGTCTCGCCGAGCAAAGGCAGCAGCAGGCCAAGACCGACGATGCCCTGTTCCTGCAGCGCTTTGCCGACCTGAGGCGTGCCGTCGTGAGGCCGGTCTTCGAGGCAGTCGGCGCCATCCTGCAAGAACGCGGCCATGGCTTCAGCATTTCCGAAGAGGACTATGCGGTGGACGCCAGCGGCAGGAGCACCGAGGCGGGCATTGCGATCCATATCCTTCCGGCAGGAATGGAGCCGTCTTTGCAGGCCAATGACTCGCTCCTGTCGCTTTCCATCACCACGCGGCACTACAACAAGATGGTGTCCATCATCGGCGGCGCGGCCGCCGTGCCGGGCGGCCTCGCGGGTTCCAGGGGGGCCTACGAAGTTGCGCAGATCGACACCGAGCTCGTCGAGGGCGAGCTGCTGAAACTGGTGGCAGGGATCCTCAAAGGGTAAGCGTTCCTTTCTACCTCCCAAATGTTCGCTGGCGCACAGCGCGACCGACGTGGCAGGACGACAATCTCCACAGCAAAGAGCTGGTTATGCCTCGAGGAGAATGAGTTGATCTGGGACCGCATCGAGAAGAATTGGAAGCGATTCAAGGTCAACGCCAAGCAGCGCTGGGACAAGCTGAGCGAGCAGCAGCTCGATTCCATCAACGGCAGGCGTACCGTGCTCGCAGGCCGGATCCAGGAAGCCTACGGCATGACCAAGGAAGATACCGAGCGGCAGCTTTCCGACTGGCAGGCTCGCCAGCAGGAGCATGAATAACCCGGCAAGGAGAAGGCAATGTTGATGCGCACAGGTGTGATGGCAGTGAGTGCTGCGGTCGCGGCGATGATGTTCGGCTGCTCCCCGCAGCCCACCTCGCCGGTCGCCATGGTGAAGGACAAGATCTACAGCGTGACGCCCGACGCGATGAAAGTGAGGGCGGGGATCGTCACCGGCGAAGTCACCGAGATGAAGATCATCGAGCGGGTGGAGGAGGGCTCGGGGCGCATCACGTCTCCTGCCAAGCTGACCGGCAAGCTCGTGCTGAAGAACGTGTCGTCGGACCAGACGCTGCGGCTGCTCGGCGGCAAGATCGTCTACATCGATATGCAGGGCAAGCCGATCGTGCTGGAAGACAACCGTACCGCGCCGATGCTCAAGGTCGCCTCGTCGTACGGCAGCCAGGAGCGGCTCGATCCCGGGCAGGACACCACGCAGAGCGTGGACGCGGAATTCCCCGTCGAGGCCTTGAAGGCGAAGCGGCTGAAGGAAATCCGCCTCGAGCTGTCCTACATTCCCTCTTCATTCAGGGAAGAGGCGCTGAACTTCAACGTGTCGATCGGCGGCGGAGAGAAGTAGACCTGGGCGAGGTGAGCAACGGAGGCATCGGAGTCTCCTAGACGACGAGCTTGTCGTGCGAGAGGTATTTCTGGCGCCAGGCCTCGAAGGGCACGCTGTCTTCGCGCTCGATCTCGCGTTGGCGCTCGAGCGACCACTCGGCGAGGCGCGTGAAGTGCTCGCGCACTTCGCGCGGCAGCTCGAGGCCCTGCAGGTAGGCCTTGTGCAGCGTCGACTCGGCTAGGACGAAGCGCACGAAGGAGTTCCGGTGGTTGCGCGCCATCGCGTGCAGCACGCGCGCCGAGGGCACGCTGTCGGGGGCCTTCAGCGCGGCGAGCGCGGCGGCGAGGGCGTCGCGGTGCGCGCTGCCGCCGCCATGCGCTCGATCGAGCGTCTCGGCGATCGGCCCGCACTCGGCGAGGATCTCGCCGCCCCATTCGGCCAATCCGGCCTGCTTCCCATCGCGGTCGAGCTTCACGCCCGGCTCGCGGCCCCGCAGCGCGACGCGCTGCTGGTTGCGGCGCACCGTGGCAATCTCCTGCGGCGTGTCGGGCGGGCTGTCGGCGAGCAGGCAGTGCAGCAGGAATACGTCGAGGAAGCGGCAGGTCGCCGGCCAGATGCCGATGAGGCAGAACGGATCGAGGTCCATCAGGCGCACTTCGACGTACTCGACGCCACGCTCGCGCAGGGCGTGCAAGGCGCGCTCGCCCGAGTTGATGCGGCGCTTGGGGCGGATGGTGCCGTAGAACTCGTTCTCGATCTGCAAGAGGCTGGTCGATAGCTGGCGGTAGTTGTCGTCGTCGCGGATGCCGATCTTCTCGTAGGGCGGGTAGGGCTTGGTGAGCGCCTCGTCGAGCGAGGCCGAATAGCTCTTGAGGTCGTTGTAGCTCACGCGCAGCGCGGACTGTGCGTCGCTTTGGTAGCCGAGCGGCCCCATGCGCAGCGAGCTCGCGTACGGCGCATACATGGTGCCGGGCGAGAGCTGCACCAGGTCGTGCTTGCGGCCCTCGACGAAGCTCGAGCACACCGCGGGCGAGGCGCCGAAGAGATAGATCGGCAGCCATGAATGACGCCGGAAGTTGCGGATCAGCGCGAAGTACTGCTCGTCGCTCACGCCGGGGAGCGACCAGTTGTAGTGGATGCCGGAGATCGCCTGCATGCGCCGGCCGTAGCGGTGCGCGAGGCCAAGGCGGTACACGGTCTTCGCGCGTCCGACGTTGGAGGTGCCGTAGCGGCCGATCGGGATCTGGCTATCCGCCGGCAGGTTGCACGGCATGCTCGCGCACCACAGGATCTCCTCGCCGATGTGGCGGTAGACGAACTGGTGGATCCAGGTGAGCTCCTGCAGGCATGCGTCCACGCTGTCGTGCACGCCGGTGATCAGCTCGAGCTGCGACTCGCTGAAGTCGGTGGTGATGTGCGGATGGGTGAGCGGCGAGCCGAGCCCCGGCGGATGCGGCGCCTGCGAGAGGGTGCCGTCGGGACGCACGCGCAGGCTTTCCTTCTCGATGCCGCGGCGCATTCCCTGGAGAGTTTTCGGCGCGAGAGCTCGCAGCCGGTCCTGAAGAAAACTCATGGGTTCGCTAAGGTAACAGAGCACCCCAATTTCCGACTACCCATTTGTGCTGTGCATCGCTACACTTGTCCCGCCACTAACCAATCTGTCTTGGGGAGGGAACGTTGCAAAGTGGGTTCCTTTTCCGCGCGCTGCGCGCGGCAACGGGGGTGTTGTGCTCAGTGCTCGCCGCGGCGGCTTTCGCGCAACACGATCCGGCGCATTTTTATGGTCCAAGACTGGTTCAGGAAGGGGCGCGGATTGCCGCCCCCGGCGGCTACACGATAGCGGCGACGCTGCTGCGTCCCGAGGGACCGGGGCCTTTCGGCGCGGTGGTCCTCAACCATGGCGTGCCGGTCTCCGACAAGGAGCGCGCGGGCGCGTCCTCCACCGATCTGCTTATGTCTGCGGCGGTGTTTGCGCGACGCGGCTACGTTGTAGTGCTGCCACTACGCCGCGGCTTTGGCGCGACCGGCGGAGACTTCGCCGAGGACACCGGTCCTTGTAGCAATCCCAATTACATGGGCGCCGAGCAGGCGGCCGCCGACGACGTGATGGCGGCCTACCTCTACGCGCGAGCGCTGCCGTACGTCGACCCCAACCGCATGCTCCTCGCCGGGCACTCTGCGGGCGGCATGGTGTCGGTGTTCACCGCCGGCATGCGCCAGCCCGAGGGCCTGGTGGCGGTGCTCGCCTTCGCCGCGGGGCGGGGTGGCAACCCGTCGCTCCGCCCGGGCGTGCCCTGCGCCGCCGAGCCGCTCGCGCGCGTGCTCGACACGGTCGGAAGATCGATCAAGGTGCCGGTGATGTTCCACTACGCGGAGAACGACCTGTTCTTCAACCCGGATACCACCAGGTTCTGGTTCAAGCGTTTCACCGCGGGCGGCGCGCGTGCCGAGTACGTACTGCAGCCGCCGTTCGGCGAAGACGGCCACTACATGTTCGGCGACCTGATGGGCATGCGCTACTGGGTGCCGGCGGTGGAGAGCTTCCTCGCCAAGTACGACGTTCCGTTCCAGCGCCTGGATTCGCAGGACCCGTCCCACGAGTCGCTGCTCGCGGTGCAGAAGCTGCCGCATATCCAGAGCGACGGCTGCAAGGGCTTGTACCGCGTGTTTCTCGAAGCGCCTGGGCCGCGCGCCTACGCGGTGAGCCAAGACGGCCGCTGCGGCTTTGCCGGCGGCATGAGCGACGCGCGCGACGCGGCGCTGCGCCAGTGCGCGGAAGTTGCGAAGGGGAGCTGCGCGCTCTACGCGGTGGATGACGCCGTGGTCTGGTCGGAGCGCAGCGCCACGGCGTCTGCGACGCTCAAGCAGTAATCAAGCCGGAACCGGCTGCTTCACTACGGGTTCAGTTGCCACGGCAGGTTTTGGATCAGCGGGTTTTGCCGGGGCTTGCGGCTTGGCCTGCTGGTTCCTCCGCTCCTCGGCTTCCTGCATCGCCCTGCGCGCTTCTTCAGCGCGGCGCTCGTAGTACTCGCGTTCGAACTCCAGGCACATGAGGGACCTCCTTTAGGTTCGACTGCGACTCCATCCTACGCCCGCCGGAGATGAAAGCAAGAGGCAAAAAAATCGGGGTCAGACCCCGATTTTTTTGCTGCCTGGAGAAGATGCTCGCCGCCCGCGTTCCTAGCCAGAGGAGGAGGAGGAGGCGTCAGAGGCGCGGACGGCGAAGCAAGCGGTTATCAGTGCGCCGAGCGCGGCTTGCCGGCCGTATTAAACAGCCTGGCGAGCGCGCTCTTCGCTCGCGAAAGAGCTTCGATGGCCGCGTCGAGGCCGAGTTCCCAGCGTTCCGCACGCTCGAAATCTGCGAGGTAGCGCCGGCGGACCGACGGGTGCAGCGAGCGCGCGGCGTTTTGCCAGAATGCGGTCTTAAGCATGGCGAACCCCCTTTGCGCGGAGCACCGCCGTAGCGCGCGCGATGCCCGATCGCAGTGCCCTCGCACCGGCGTGGAACAGTCGCGCCATCTCGTCGCTGCGCGCGCGGCGCGCAGCGAGCTCGAGTGCGTACAATTCGTCCCGCGTCGGATATCGCAGTTGTCTCATCTTCAATCTCCCATCACGCAAGATAGGGCCTGCGTGCCGCCGTCACAAACGATGAATTCTTACGTCTTGCATTAGAAAAACTCATGATCTATCGTCTGCCGCCCCTGAACGCCCTGCGGGTATTCGAAGCCGCCGCGCGCCACCTCTCGTTCAAGGAGGCGGCGCAGGAGCTCTCGATCACACAGGCTGCCGTCAGCCACCAGATCAAGAGCCTCGAGGAGTATCTCGGCGTCGAGCTGTTTCGCCGCGCCGGGCGCGGCGTGCAGCTCACCGAAGCGGCGCGCGCCTGCCTGCCGAAACTGCGCGAAGGCTTCGAGTCGCTCGCCGCCGCGGTGGAGATGATCCGCCAGCGCGCCGAGGAGACCGAGCTCCTGATCACCGCGCCGCCCGTGTTCACCGCGCGCTGGCTGTTTCCACGGCTGGCCGATTTCTCGAAGCGCGAGCCGAGGATCGAGCTGCGCGTTTTCGCCTCGAGCAAGATGGTCGACGCCGGCGCGCTCGATTCTTCGGCCTTGGTCAGCCAGCTGGATTTGAGGGACGATGTCTCCGGTGTGGAAATCCATCTCGGCGCCGGCAGCTATCCCGGCTATCGCTCCGATCACCTGTTCGACGTCGCGACGATCGCGGTCGCGAGCCCGGAACTCGTACGCGGCGATCCCCCGCTGAAGGAGCCGGCCGACCTGGCGCGCCACATGCTCCTGCACGACGACGCGATGGACCTCGTCGCGCACGGCGACGCCTGGCAGAAGTGGCTCGAGGCGGCGGGCGTCGCCGATCGCGTCGACGGCAGCCGCGGCCCGCACTTCTCCTCCAACATCCTGTCGCTCGAAGCGGCGTCGCAGAAGCTCGGCGTGGCGCTTGCTTTGAAACCTCTGGTCGATGCCGACATCGAATCGGGGAGGCTGTGCGCCCCCTTCACGGTGGAGCTGAAACCGCAGTCGGCGTATTACCTGGTATGCCCTGAGGTCATTGCCGAGCGCCCTGCCGTCGCGAAGTTCCGCCAATGGCTGCTCGAGCAAGCGGTAAGTACATGACTTAGGCTTGTTTTTTGCAGGACTTGATTCCGGCTTTCGACGCCGCCATTTAACGCCCGTGAGATCGCGCGATTTTTCCAGTTGGATGTGGACCGAGGCGCTTGCGCTCCTCGAGCAGGCCGATCGTCTCCACCGGCAGTTCTTCCGCGCGAGCCTCGCCGAGCAGGTGCACGCCTGGGAGCCGCCCGTGGACATCATCGAGACGGGCGAGGAAGTGCGCGTGCAGATCGCGCTGCCCGGCGTCTCCGCAGACGCCATCACCGTCTCTGTCGAGCCCGGCGGCGTCACGGTTTCTGCGCTGCGCGCGTTCCCCTGCCGCGAAGAGGGCGCCTACATGCATCGCATCGAGATCCCCTACGGCCGCTTCGAGCGCCGGCTGCAGCTGCCGCTCAACGACCCTTACAACCCGCTCGAGCTCCTCCACAAGACGCTCGCGGATGGGGTGCTCACCCTGACATTCCAGAAGAAGGAAGGCGCATGAGCGAGCAGCAAAAGGTTTTGTCGGACCAGGAAAAGCTCACTGCCGCGCCGGCGCCGGCGGCGCCGGGCAAGGCAGCGTCCACACGGCCGCTGCCCGATGACGCGCTGATCGTCATCCCGATGCGGAACACGGTGCTGTTTCCCGGTGTGATCTCGCCGATCACGGTGGGGCGCAAGCAGTCCGTGTCAGCCGCGCAGGAAGCCGTGAGGAGCGAGAAGAAGATCGGCTTCCTCCTGCAGCGCGACCCCAAGAAGGACGACGTTCGGCCCGAGGACCTCTATTGGGTCGGCACCGCCGGCCAGGTGGTGCGCTACATCACCGGCCAAGAGGGCGCGCATCACCTCGTCGTGCAGGGCACGAGCCGCTTCCGCGCGCTCGAGTTCCTCGAGGGCTGGCCGTTCCTCGTCGCGCGCGTGCAGTACGTCGAGACGAAGGACGAGATGACGCCCGAGATCGAGGCGCGCTTCCTGCAGCTCAAGGAGCGGGCCGTCGAGGCGATCCAGCTGCTCGCCAACGCTCCCGAAGAGCTGGCGGTCGTGGTGCAGCAGGTGAGCTCGCCTAGCCTGCTCGCCGACATGGTGGCAAACCTCCTCGACGTGAAGAACGAGGAGAAGCAGGACCTGCTCGAGACCTTCGACCTCAAGCGCCGGCTCGACAAGGTGCTGGAGCTGCTCGCCGAGCGCATCGGCGTGCTGCGCATCTCCAAGGAGATCGGCGACAAGACCAAGAAGGAGTTCGACGAGCGCCAGCGCGAGCACGTGCTGCGCGAGCAGATGCGCCAGATCCAGAAGGAGCTGGGCGAAGGCGAGGAAGGCGCGGCGGAGCTCGAGGAGCTGAAGAAGGCGATCGAGAATGCCGGCATGCCCGAGGACGTCTACAAGCACGCCGTCAAGGAGCTCAAGCGCCTGCAGCGGATGGGCGAAAACAGCGCCGAGTCCTCGATGCTGCGTACGTACCTGGAATGGCTTTCAGAGCTCCCCTGGCGGGATTCGGATTTAAAACCGATTGATATCGCCGAAGCTCGGAAAGTCCTCGACGAGGACCACTACGGCCTGGACAAGATCAAGCGCCGCATCCTCGAGTACCTGGCGGTGAGAAAGCTCAACCCCAGCGGCAAGAGCCCGATCCTGTGCTTCGTCGGGCCGCCGGGGGTCGGCAAGACCTCGCTCGGCCAGTCGATCGCGCGCGCGACGGGGCGCAAGTTCCAGCGCCTCTCGCTCGGCGGCGTTCACGACGAGGCGGAAATCCGCGGCCACCGCCGCACTTACATCGGCGCGCTGCCGGGCAACGTTATCCTGGCAATCCGCCGCGCCGAGTCGCGCTCGCCGGTGATCATGTTCGACGAGATCGACAAGCTCGGCATGGGCGGCTTCCATGGCGATCCGTCCTCCGCGCTGCTCGAAGTGCTCGACCCGGAGCAGAACTCGCATTTCCGCGACAACTACCTCGGGGTCGACTTCGACCTGTCGAAGGTGATGTTCATCACCACGGCAAACGTGCTCGACACGATTCCCGGGCCGCTGCGCGACCGCATGGAGATCATCCAGCTCCCCGGCTACACCGAGGAGGAGAAGCTCGAGATCGCCAAGCGCTACCTGATCAAGAGACAGCTCGAGGCCAACGGGTTGACTGCTGAAAAAGCAACTATTACTGAAGAAGCAATCCGCGCCATCATCCGCGACTACACCCGCGAGGCGGGCGTGCGCAACCTGGAGCGCGAGATCGGCGCGGTATTGCGCTCCGCCGCGATGAAGATCGCGGAAGGATTTTCAGGCGTCGTTCGGATCGATAAGGGCGATCTGCACGCGATCCTGGGAGCAAGGAAATTTGAAAGCGAAGTCGCACAGCGCATTGCGGTGCCGGGAGTAGCGACGGGCCTCGCCTGGACGCCGGTCGGCGGCGACATCCTGTTCATCGAAGCCTCCAGGGTGCCGGGCTCGGGCAAGCTGATCCTGACCGGCCAGCTCGGCGACGTGATGAAGGAATCGGCGCAGGCCGCGCTTACGCTTGCCAAGACTTTCATCGGGGAGTCTTTGGAAAAGGATGATTTCCATATCCACGTTCCGGCGGGGGCGACGCCGAAGGACGGCCCGAGCGCCGGCGTGGCGATGTTCCTCGCGCTGGTGTCGCTGCTCGTCGACCTGCCGATCCGCTCCGATGTCGCGATGACGGGCGAGATCTCGCTGCGCGGCCTGGTGCTGCCGATCGGCGGTGTCAAGGAGAAGACGCTCGCGGCGCTGCGCGCGGGCATCAAGACCGTAATGCTGCCGAAGCGGAACGAAAAGGACCTCGAGGACGTGCCCGCCGAGGCGCGTCAGAAGCTCGAGTTCGTGTACCTCGACAAGGTCGAGGATGCAATCAAGACCGCGATCGGGGAGTTGCCGAAGGAAGTCTTGGCGAAGAAGGCGGCTTAGGGGAAATCGGGGTCAGAGCCCGATTGCCTGCCGGGCTCTCCCTGCGGGGCTGCAGCGGGATGCGGTCGAGCAGCTCCAGCAACGCGCGACGCTTCGCTTCACGCTTCGAGCGCACGGGCCATGTCCTCTTTCTATTTGCTGCGGACCGACTCGCGCAGGACGCGCTTCACCTGGCGGGCCAGGGCCGCGGGCAGCTTGGCGGCCGCCATGAAGCATTTCGCGGCCACCGACTCGTGGATCCAGACCGGGGGATGCTCGAACACCGGCTCTTTGTCGGGCTTCGGGGGTGGAGCTGGGGAGGGCATGGGGACCTGCTTGGGGTGAACGTAGTCTAAGCTAAACATTTCGTTACAGCTACGCCGTGCGTCCGGAAGTAAAATCCGATACCCAATGAAGCGCTTTTTCAAGCACATGCGTTGGCTCGCGCCGCTGGCGCTCGTCGCGCTCGTTGGCTGCTCCACCAATCCCATCACCGGCCGCAGCCAGTTCATGGTGGTGTCCGAGAGCATGGCGATCGGCCAGTCGGCGGCCGCGTACACCTCGATGATGGGCGATCTCGGCAAGAAGAAGAAGATCGAGGACGACTCCCCCCGCGCCCAAAGGGTGCGCGAGATCACCGACCGCCTGATCGCGCAGGCAGTGAAGTTCCGTCCCGACTCGGCCAAATGGAACTGGGAAGTGAAGGTGATCAACGATCCGAAGACCGTCAACGCCTTCTGCATGGCGGGCGGCAAGATGGCGATCTACTCGGGGATGTGGGAGAAGCTCAAAGCCACCGACGACGAGGTCGCGCAGGTGATGGGCCACGAGATCGGCCACGCGCTCGCCAATCACACCCAGGAGCGCATGTCGATCGCGTACAGCGCCAGCATCGGCACGCAGCTCGCCGCCATTGCCCTGGGGGCGCGAGACCAGACCGCAGCCCTGATGCAGACGGCCGCGGTGGTCGCGATCCAGTTGCCGAACAGCCGCGAGAGCGAGAGCGAAGCCGACCAGATCGGCATCGAGCTCGCGGCGCGCGCCGGCTACGATCCGGCGGCCGCAGTAACGCTGTGGGAGAAAATGGGCAAGCTCGGCGGCGGCACCCCGCCCGAATTTCTTTCCACCCACCCATCGCCCGAGCACCGCGCCGAGCGCCTGAAGGAGCTCGGCAGCAAAGTGCAGCCGCTGTATGTCGCCGCGAAGTCCGGCAAGTCCACCGACGCGCCGACCTTCCTCAGCGCCAAAGAGGCGGTGAACGAGCGCATCGTCACCAAGCCGGGCGAGCTTACCCGCGAGGAATTCGCCGCGCGCGCCGCAAAGGAAGCCGACACCCTGACCTTCCTCTCGGAGCCGTTCGAGAAATTCAAGCGCGGCGAGACGGTGCTCGACTGCCGTGCGCAGTGCAGCTTCAGCTACTCGCGCAGGACAGGCGACTGGAAGAAGCTGCACGACAAGCAGCAGTGGCGCGACCTCGCCGTCGCCGTGATGCAGGTCGGCTACCTGAGCGATCTCTCCTACTTCATGCTCGCCGAAGCCGCCAAGGGCCTCGGCCTCAACGACGCCGCGAAGACCTACTACAAGCGCGCCGTCGACGCCGGCAAGGAATACGGCTGCTCCGGCAACTGCGAAGGCTTCGACGTTCCGAGGCTCGCCGCCGCGGCACTCGCAAAAATCTGAAAATCTTCAAGCGTCCCGCGTAGGCACCCGGGCCAAGTCGGCGAGCCAGGCGCTCGCATTGCCGTCGGAAGGGGCGCGCCAATCGCCGCGGGGCGAGAGCGAGCCGCCCGAGCCCACCTTCGGGGCGTTCGGCATGGCGCTGCGCTTGTACTGGCTCATCTGGAAGAAGCGCTTGAGGAACACTCCCAGCCACTTGCGGATCTCCGCCAGCCGGTACTCGCCCTTCCAGGCGTTCCAGGCGAGGAAGGCGACTTTCGTGGGCGAATAGCCGAAACGCAGGGTGTAGTAGAGGTTGAAATCCTGCAGCTCGTAGGGGCCGATGATGGCCTCGGTGCTCTGCTTGCCGGGGATCAGCTCAGGGCTGATCTCGGTGTCTAGAACTCGTCTCAACGCGCGCTTCACGTCAGCGCTGAACTCGTCGGATTCGGCCACCCAGCCGACGAGGTACTGGATCAGCGTCTTCGGCACGCTCGCGTTCACGTTGTAATGCGACATGTGGTCGCCGACGCCGTAGGTACACCAGCCGAGCGCCAGCTCGGAGAGGTCTCCGGTGCCGACGACGAACCCGCCGTGCAGGTTGGCCAGGCGGAAGAGGTGGCTGGTGCGCTCGCCCGCCTGCACGTTCTCGAAGGTGACGTCGTAGACCTTCCTGCCCTTGGCGAAGGGATGGCCGATGTCCTTCAGCATCTGCATGCACGAGGGCCGGATGTCGATTTCCTCGGCAGTGGCACCGACCGCGCGCATCACCTGCCATGCCTGGTTGCGGGTGCGGCTGGTCGTGGCGAAGCCGGGCATGGTGTAGGCGAGGATGTTGCGCCTCGGCAGCTTGAGCTCGTCCACCGCCCGCGCGCACACGAGGAGCGCCTGCGTCGAGTCGAGGCCGCCGGAGACGCCGATGATGAGCCGCTTGGTGCCTGTCGCGCGCATGCGCGTGACGAGCCCCTGCACCTGGATGCGGTACACCTCCTCGCAGCGCAGGTCGCGGCTCGCCGCATCGCCCGGCACGTACGGGAAGCGGCCGATGCGCCGCCCGAGCGGCAGCCGGCCCTTCGGCAGCGGCAGCGAGAACTCCACGCTGCGGAATCGGGCCACCTCGGCCGCGTGGCGGCGCGCGGTTTCGGCAAAGGTGTTCTGCCGCATGCGGTCGGCGAGCAGCCGGTCCAGATCGACGTCGGCGAACGCGAGCTGCGCCGCGTCGGCAAAGCGGCGCGACTCGGCGAGCAGCGTGCCGTTCTCGTAGATGATGGCGTGGCCGTCCCAGGCGAGGTCGGTCGTCGACTCGCCAAAGCCGGCCGCGCTGTACAGGTAGGCCGCCAGGCAGCGCGCCGACTGGTTGGACACCAGGTGGTGACGGTAACCCTCCTTGCCGATGATGATGTTCGATGCCGAGAGGTTGCCGACCACGGTCGCGCCGGCAAGCGCCGCGAAGGAGGAGGGCGGCGCCGGCACCCACAGATCTTCGCAGATCTCGACGTGCAGCACGAAAGCCGGCATCTCGGCGAGACGGAACAGCAAGCCGGTGCCGAAGGGTGCGTCCTGCCCGGCCAGCGTGATGCCGGTTCTCGGGCTGGTGTCGCCGGGCGTGAACTGCCGCGCTTCGTAGAACTCGCGGTAGTTCGGCAGATAGGTCTTCGGCACGACACCCACCAGCCGCCCGCGGCAGACGAGCGCCGCGCAGTTGTAGAGCCGGCCGTCGACCGCCACCGGCAGGCCGACGAGCGCGGCGAGCGGCAGGTTGCGCGTGCGCGCGAGAAGCTGTGCGAGCGCGCCTTCGGCGGCGTCGATCAGCGTGCGCTGGTGGAAGAGATCGTCGCAGCTATATGCGGAAAGGCCGAGCTCGGGGAACACGGCGAGCACCGCCTTGTCGCGCGCGGCCTGCCGCATGAGCTCGAGCGTCGCTCCGACGTTGTACTGCGGATCGCCGATGCGCACCAGCGGCGTGGCCACCGCCATGCGCGCGAAACCATGGCGGTACAGGTTGAAGAAATCGTCGCGCGCGGGCATCTGCATGCCATTCTAGCGCAATCGGCTTATGGTATTCTAGGCCATATGTTGCTCCTCTCCGAAAAAGTGCTTCTCGGCGATGTTTTGCTGCAAGTCGAGCTGCACCATGATCTGCGCTATCGGTTGCGCTACGGCGGGCTGGTCGAGCACGAAAATGGGCGCCGCAGGCTGCGCGGGCGCACCACCGCGTACGAGTTCAGGTCGGTCGAGCAGCTGCGCTACGACTTCGAGCGCGATGTCGAGGCGGCAGGCGGGCGTCTTGGCTAGGACGCTCGAGCTGCGGGTGGGGCTTGCGGGAGACGCGCTCGATCGCTTCGAGGCGGCGTGGAACCGCGTGGCCGAAGGGCGCAAGGCGACGCCGCTTCGCGTGCTGACGCTGAAGGACCTGCCGCTGCTTCTGCGCACCCTGACGCCGGCGCGCTGGGCGCTGCTCGAGCAGCTGCGCGGCGCGGGGCCGAGCTCGATCTACGAGCTCGCAAAGCGGCTCAGCCGCAACTACAAGAACGTGCACACGGATGTGTCGGCGCTTATCAAGGTGGGATTGATAGAGAGAAATGAACGCGAGGTTGCCGTCGCCTGGGACGCGGTGCGCGCGGAACTGCGTTTCTAGAGCCAGCCCGCTTTCCTGAAGCGATACCAGAAATAAAGGTCAAACGCGGCCATCGCCGCCAGAACCAGCGGATAGCCGAAGGGCCACTCCAACTCGGGCATGTTCTTGAAGTTCATGCCGTATAGGCTGGCGATAAACGTGGGCACCGCGATCAGCGCCGCCCATGCCGCCAGCCGCTTCGTGACCTGGGTCTCGCCGTAGGTGATCATGGCGACATTCACCTGGATCGCGGTGTTCACGGTGTCTCGTTCCGAGTCGATCGACTGGTTGAGCCGCACGAGGTGGTCGTAGACGTCGCGGTAGTAGTCGCCCAGGCCGGCGCACACGCCGGGCACGCGGCCGCCGAACAACTTGCCCGCGTACTCGAGGGTCGGCGCTACGGCATGCTTGAGCGTGGTGAGCTTCTGCTTCACGTAGTAGAGCGCCTCTATGCTGGCACGGGGAGAGGTTGAGGAGAAGAGCTGGTCCTCCAGGCGCTCGAGCTCCGTCTCCACCGCGTCGAGCACCGGGAAGTAGCGGTCGACGACGGCGTCCATCAGCGTATAGAGCACGTAGCCCGAGCCGTGGCGCAGCAGCTCCGGCTCGCGCTCGCAGCGCGCGCGCACGTCCTTGAAGCCGTGTTCGGTGCCTCGGCGGACCGAGAGCACGTAATTGCGGCCGACGAAGATGTCGACTTCGCCGACGCGAAGCTCGTCGCCGGCTACTTCGATGGTATTGAGCACCACGAACAGCGAATCGCCGTACTCCTCGAGCTTGGGACGCTGGTGGCCGTGGCGCGCGTCCTCGACGGCGAGCGCGTGCAGATCGAACTCCTCCTGCATCTCGGCGAGCTCGGCTTCGGTGGCGTCCTTGAGCGCCACCCACACGAAGCAGCCGGGTCGCGCGAGGTAGCTGCTGATCTCGCGCGTGTCGATGTCGGCGAGCTTGCGGCCGTCCTGGTAGGCCACGCAATTGATGAGCATGGGGCGGCATAATAAGCACTTTTTCGAGACCGCTCATGCCGCAAATCAGCCGCCGGGCCTCGAGTCTGGGGACCGAAAACGCCTTCGTCGTGCTCGCCGAGGTGAACGCGCTCGCGCGCCAGGGGAAAGACATCATCAGCTTCTGCATCGGCCAGCCCGACTTCCCGGCGCCGGACAACGTGCAGGAAGCGGCGATCCGCGCGATCAAGTCGGGCAAGCACGGCTACACCGCTTCGGCGGGGATCGACGAGCTGCGCGAGGCGGCGTCGCGCTACCTCGCCGCGATGCGCGGCGGGCTGCCCATCCGCCCGGAAGACGTGGTGGTCGGCGCGGGCGCGAAGCCTTTCATTGCTTATGCCATCCTGTCGAGCACCGATTACGGCGCCGGCGACGAGGTGATCTACCCCAATCCGGGCTTTCCCATCTACGAGTCGCAGATCGTCGCAAACGGAGCGAAACCGGTCCCGATCCATCTGCGCGAAGAGCGCAAATTCGGCTTCGATCCGCGGGAGCTCGAAAGATTGCTTTCGAGCAGGACGAAATTGCTGATCCTCAACTACCCGCACAACCCGACCGGAGGGTTGCTGTCCAGAAAAGAGCTGGAAGACATCGCGGCGATTCTCAAGGGCCACCCCCAGGTCTGGGTGTATGCCGACGAAATCTACTCGCGGCTTGCCTATGCGGGCGAGTTCTTCTCGATCGCGCAGGTCCCCGGCATGTACGAGCGCACCATCATCTCGGACGGCGCCTCCAAGACCTGGGCGATGACCGGCTGGCGCATCGGCTTTACCTCCAACCCCGCGCTCGCGCCCGTGTTCACCCGCTGGATCACCAACACCGAGTCCTGCGCCTCGCAGATCAGCCAATGGGCGGCGCTCGAGGCGATCAAGGGGCCGCAGGACGCCGCCGAGGCGATGAAAAAGAGTTTCCGGGAAAGAAGGGATTTCATCGTGCGTTTGCTGAACGAAGTGCCGGGGGTCGACTGCCAGGTCCCGGGTGGCGCTTTTTACGTCTGGCCGAACGTCACCGAGGCCTGCCGGCGCATCGGCGCGGCCGATTCCGAGGATTTCAGGAAGCGCCTGCTCAACGAGGCGGGCGTTGCGGTGCTCGCCGACATACATTTCGGCACGCGCGTGCCGGGCGAAGGCCAGCACGTGCGCTTTTCATATGCCGCCTCCAAGCAGGCCATCGAGGCGGGCGTGCAGCGCATGGCGGATTTCATCCGCAAGAACACGAAAAAAGCGGCATGAGGGAGCTCTGGCGGCCGAGCGTCACGGTGGCCGCCGTCATCGAGCGGGGCGGCCGGTTCCTGCTGGTCGAGGAGCGGAGCGACGGGCGGCTGGTTTTGAATCAGCCGGCAGGACATCTCGATCCCGGTGAATCCCTGCGCGCCGCGTGCGCGCGCGAGGTGCTGGAAGAGACCGCGCATCGCTTCGAGCCGACGGGCCTGGTCGGCATCTACCGCTGGCATTACGCGGCGCAGGATGTGACGTTCCTGCGCTTTTGTTTTTCAGGGGAAATACGCGGCGTGGACAGCGACAGAAAGCTCGATAAGGAAATCGTGGCATTGCACTGGCTGACGCCGGCTGAACTCGATACCCGGCGTGCCGAGCACCGCTCGCCGCTGGTGCAGAAGTGCGTGCAGGACTTTCTCGCCGGCAGAAGCTTTCCGCTCGACGTGTTGTCGAGAGAATATGGCTGAGAAGGTCGTCGTCGGCATGTCGGGAGGCGTGGATTCCTCCGTCGCCGCGCTGCTATTGAAGCGCGAGGGCTATGACGTCGTCGGCCTGTTCATGAAGAACTGGGAGGACGACGACGATGACGAGTATTGCTCGACGCGCGAGGACCTGATCGACGCCGCGGCCGCCGCGGACGTCATCGGCATCGAGCTCGAGGCGGTCAACTTCTCGGCCGAATACAAGGACCGCGTATTCGCCGATTTCCTGCGCGAGTACTCGGCCGGCCGCACGCCTAACCCCGACGTGCTGTGCAACGCCGAGATCAAGTTCAAGGCCTTCCTCGACCATGCCCTGCGCCTGGGCGCCAACCGGATCGCGACCGGGCACTATGCAAAAACAAAGAACGAAAAAAGCAAGGTTCTGCTGCTTCGAGGGAGGGATGGGGCAAAAGACCAGAGCTACTTCCTGCACCGGCTCAACCAGGCGCAGCTGTCGCGCGTGATGTTCCCGCTCGGCGAGCTGGAGAAGTCGCAGGTACGCCGTATCGCCGAGGAGGCCGGGCTGCCGAACCACGCCAAGAAGGACTCGACCGGCATCTGCTTCATCGGCGAGCGGCCGTTCCGGGAGTTCCTGAATCGTTATCTGCCGAAGGCGCCCGGCGCCATCGTCGATGAAAATGGAAAGGCGATCGGCGAGCACATCGGACTCGCGTTCTACACCATCGGCCAGCGCAAGGGCATCGGCATCGGCGGAGCCGGCGAGGCCTGGTATGTCGCCGAGAAGCGCATTGCCGCCAACGAGCTGGTCGTCGTGCAGGGCCATGACCATCCGCTGCTCATGAAAAATTCGCTGCAGGCGGGCGAGGCAAGCTGGATTGCGGGCGAGGCGCCGCCCGAGCGCTCGAGCCATACGGCAAAAACGCGCTACCGGCAGGCCGATGCGCCGTGCACTCTTTCCACGGTGCGCGAAAGCGAGATCGCGGTCGCGTTCTCTGCGCCTCAATGGGCCGTGACGCCGGGGCAGTCGGTCGTGCTCTACGACCGCGAGGTCTGCCTCGGCGGAGGAATAATTACTTAGGAGCGTGCGGAACGGTGTCCGCGAACGCGGGCCGCTCCATCAGCTTCTGGTACTGGCGGGCGAGCACCGGATACTCGGCATGCCAGTCCAGGTCGCCGGGCTTCCTGAAGCCGAGCCAGCCGAGGCAGCAGCCGAGCGCGATATCGGCGAGCGAATAGCGCTCGCCGTGGCACCAGGGGCGGCCCTCGATCGTCCCGGACATCTCGGCGCAGCCGCGGCGCATGCGCGCGAGCTGCTTGTCGGTCCATGCCTGGCTGCGCTCCGCCTTGTCCCGCATCGACTCGTAGCGCACCAGCAGCCCGGCGTCGAGCACGCCATCGGCCAGCGCCTCCCAGCGGCGCACGGCGACTCGGTCGCGCGTGTCGTCCGGGATGAGGCGGCTGATCGGCGAGACATTGTCGAGAAACTCGACGATGACGCGCGAATCGTAGAGCGCCGTGCCGTCGTCGAGCACCAGCGTCGGCACCTTGCCGAGCGGGTTGTGGGCATTGACCGGGTTGTCGACCGGGAAAACGTCGACCGGCTGCAGCTCGTAGTCGATTTTCTTTTCGGCGAGGACGATGCGCACCTTGCGCGTGTACGGGCTGGCAGGGGAGAAAAGGAGCTTCATGGCGGGCGCGGATTATACCTGTCCGATACAGGCATCAACGCTGCGCCTGAGCGCCGGGATGACCTGTTTTTCGAACCATGGGTTCTTTTTGAGCCAGAGCTTGTTGCGCCAGCTCGGATGCGGAAGCGCAAAGTAGTCGGGAAGATATTCCCTGAACGCGCGCACGGTTTCGGCGAGGGTTTTCTTCCTGCGTCCTGCGAGGTAATAGGATTGCGCGTAGCTGCCGACCAGCAGGGTGAGGCGTATTCCCGGCAGCGCGGCGCGAAACCGTGGCTGCCACGCCGGCGCGCACTCCCGGCATGGCGGAGAATCGACTCCATCGACCGTTCCCGGGTAA
Organism: Burkholderiales bacterium; assembly: GCA_035602335.1. Lineage (GTDB taxonomy): Bacteria > Pseudomonadota > Gammaproteobacteria > Burkholderiales > SG8-39 > SCGC-AG-212-J23. The sequence continues at coordinate 42,929 of DATNMK010000064.1, read as the reverse complement.
CACAGTCCGCTCGGCACGATGGCGATGCGCGAAGTGTCGTAGAAGCTCTCGCGATCCATGGCGAGCCATTCGCGCAGCACCTCGCCCGACGGATCGTTCCAGGGAATTCCGGTCTCGTGCACGCGGCGGCCCGGCGCCTGGCCGACGATCAGCAGCCGGGCCGATTTGCCGACGAGAAATACCGGCTTCGGCTTGAAAGGCAGCTCTTTCGCGCAGAGCGAGCAGGCGCGCGCTTCGGCGCTCACTCGGGAAAGCGAAACTCGCATCCCCTTATAATAGAGCCCCATGCCCTCGCCGCTCGCCGCGCTGTCGCCACTCGACGGCCGGTACGCCAGGACCGCCGATCCCCTGCGCGAGTACTTCAGCGAGCAGGCGCTCATCCGCTACCGCGTCAGGATCGAGCTCGCCTGGCTCGAGGCGCTCGCCGCCGAGCGCGCGATCCGCGAGCTGAAGCCCTTTTCCCGCGCCACCAAGGCGGCGTTCGGTCGGCTGCTCAAAGACCTCTCCGAGCGTGACGCCGGGCACATCAAGAACATCGAGGCCGAGACCAATCACGACGTCAAGGCGATCGAGTACTGGCTGAAATCCAAGCTCGCGACCAACCGTGAAGTGCAGAAGTCGATCGAGTTCGTGCACTTCGCCTGCACCTCGGAGGACGTCAACAACCTCGCGTACGCGCGAATGATCGCCGATGCTCGCGACAAGGTGATGCTGCCGGCGCTCGACCGGCTGATCGCTGCTTTGCGCGAGCTCGCGCGCCGGCACGCGGCGCTGCCGATGCTCTCGCGCACGCACGGGCAGGCGGCGACGCCTACTACGCTCGGCAAGGAGATGGCCAATTTCGCGCACCGTCTGCGCCGCGCGCGCGCGCGCATTGCGGGCGTCGCGATCCTCGGCAAGATCAACGGCGCGGTGGGCAACTACAACGCCCATCTCACCGCCTATCCCGGCTTCGACTGGGAGCGCTTCTGCCGGCGCTTCGTCGAGCGCCAGGGGCTCGAGTTCAACGCCTACACCACGCAAATCGAGCCGCACGACTGGCTCGCCGAGATGCTCGACGCCTACGCGCGCGCCAACAGCGTGCTGCTCGATCTCGACCGCGACATCTGGGGCTATATCTCGCTGGGCTACTTCACCCAGAAGCTGAAAAAGGGCGAGATCGGCTCCTCCACCATGCCGCACAAGGTGAATCCGATCGACTTCGAGAATTCGGAGGGCAATATCGGCATCGCGAACGCGCTGCTGCGCCACCTTGCCGACAAGCTGCCGGTGTCGCGCTGGCAGCGCGATCTCTCGGACTCGACCGCGCAGCGCAACGTCGGCACCGCGCTTGGCCACACGCTGCTCGCCTATGCGGCCTGCATGCGTGGTCTCGCCAAGCTGGAAGCGGATCCGCGGCGCCTGGCCGCCGACCTTGAATCGAACTGGGAAGTGCTCGCCGAGGCGGTGCAGCAGGTGATGCGCCGCCACGGCGTTCCCGACGCCTACGAGCGCCTGAAGGTCATCAGCCGGGGCAAGCGGCTCGACCGCGGGCAGCTCGCCGCCTTCGTCAGGAAGCTGCCCATCCCAGCAGCCGCCAAGAAACGGCTGCTGGCGCTTACTCCGGCTACCTACACCGGTCTCGCCGCAGACCTGGCCCGCCGCGTCTAGGGGCGTCGTCGATGGTTCACGCGGCGACGATCTTTCTCTCATCGTTTCTCCTGTTCCTCGTCCAGCCGCTCATCGCGCGGCTGATCCTGCCGTGGTTTGGCGGCAGCGCGGCGGTGTGGACGACCTGCATGCTGTTCTTCCAGGTGCTGCTGCTGGGCGGCTATGCGTACGCGCACGCGCTGAACGCGAAGCTGCACGGACGCTGGCAGGCGATCGTGCATATGATTCTGCTGGCGGCCGCCGTCGCCTGCCTGCCGATAGCGCCGGCGGAGAGCTGGAAGCCGGCTGGAGGCGAGGAGCCCATCAGCCGCATCCTGCTGCTCCTTGGGGCAACGGTGGGCTTGCCTTACTTCCTGCTCGCCGCGACGAGCCCGCTGCTGCAGGCCTGGTACGTGCGCGCCCGGCCGCACGGCAATCCTTACCGCCTGTTTGCGATCTCCAACCTCGCCTCGCTCTTGGCGCTCATCGGCTATCCGTTTGTCGTCGAGCCGTTCTTTGCCGCACACGAGCAAGTGAGCGCGTGGTCTTGGCTGTTCGCTGCTTTCGCCGCGCTGTGCGCTGCCGTCGCCTGGTTCACTCCACCTCCAGCTGTTGAGGAAAAAGTCGAACAAAGCGATTCGGCGAAACAACCGTACGTGCTTTGGCTGGCGCTCTCGGCGACGGGGTCGGTCCTGCTGCTCGCGGTTACCAACCATCTCACGCAAAACGTCGCCTCGGTGCCGCTGCTGTGGCTGGCGCCCCTCACGCTCTACCTGCTGAGCTTCATCCTCACGTTCGAGGGACGCGTCTGGTACCGGCCCGAATGGCTGTGGGCGCTGCTTCTCGCCTGGCTCGGCGCCATGGCCTGGCTGCTGGTCGACTCGGATTTCCATTTCTCGCTCGCGCTGCAGCTCGGCATATTCCTGCCGGGTCTGTTTCTCGGCTGCCTGTTTTGCCACGGCGAGCTCTACCGCCTGCGGCCGTCGCTGCGCCATCTCACCGCGTTCTACCTTACCGTGTCGGCGGGCGGTGCGCTCGGTGGCCTGCTCGTCGCGGTGGTGGCTCCGCTCGCCTTCAGCGGCTATTACGAGCTCGGCGTAGGCCTCGTCGTTCTGGCGCTGCTTGCCGCAGTGCGCTTCGCCAAGGTCGGCCGGGTGGCCCACTTTGCCAGCCTGGCGGTCCTGCTCGGCGTGACGGGCTGCGCGGCCTACGACGGCTTGCGCTACCAGCGCGACGTGCGCGTGTCCACGCGCAGTTTCTACGGGGTGCTGCGCGTCAAGGAGTACGGATCGCCGGGCGAGGAGAGCTACCTGCGCCGCCTGGTGCACGGCGCGATCATGCACGGCGAGCAATACCAGTACGACGAGCGGCGCAAGATGATCACCACCTATTACCAGCCGAGCTCGGGAATCGGCGCCGCCATCCTGTCGATGCAGGACCGCCCGATCCGCGTCGGCGTGATCGGCCTTGGCACCGGGACCATTGCCGCGTACGGCCGCAAGGGCGACCTGTATCGCTTCTACGATATCGATCCGCACGTCATCGCGCTGGCGAAGAGCGAGTTCAGCTACCTCGCCGACAGCGCGGCGCGCATCGAGATCGCGCTCGGCGACGCCCGGCTCGCCATGGAGCGCGAGCCGCCGCAGCGCCTGGACGTGCTGGCGGTCGATGCCTTCTCGAGCGACGCGATCCCGGTGCATCTCATCACGCGCGAGGCGCTGGGCGTGTATTTGCGGCATGTTCGGCCGGACGGCATCGTCGCTTTCCATGTCTCGAACCGCTTCCTCGATCTCGTGCCTGTGGTCGCCAGGATCGCGCGCGAGCAAGGGGTGCACGCGGTGGTGGTGCGCGATGACCCCGACGACGATGACGACAGCCTGCGATCGAAGAGCGACTGGGTGCTCGTGTCGCGCGATGCCGCAGCGCTGCAAAGAGAGACGATCGTCGACGCGGGCGCCGTGCCGGCCGAGGACCGCCCGCAGTGGCGCACCTGGACCGACGACTACAGCAACCTAATCCAGATACTGAAGTAGATCAGACGACGGCGCCTTCGTGCTCGTCGCGCCCGCGGTCTCGGCGGGTGGGCTTCACGAACTGGTCGCGCTTGGCGCCGAGCCACATGACCAGCGGGCTCGCCACCAGCACCGAGGAGTAGATGCCGAAGCAGATGCCGATGGTGAGGGCGAGCGCAAAGTAGTGCAGCGCCGGGCCGCCGAAGAGGAGCATCGTGGTGGCCATCATCTGCGTGCAAAGGTGCGTGATGATGGTGCGCGAGATCACCCCGGTGATGGCGCTGTCGATCACCTCGGCGGTAGATGCCTTGCGCATCTTCCGGAAGTTTTCCCGCACCCGGTCGAACACCACGACCGACTCGTTCACCGAGTAGCCGAGCACCGCCAGCACCGCGGCGAGCACCGGCAGCGAGAACTCCCACTGGAAGAAGGCGAAGCAACCCAGGATGATTACCACGTCGTGCAGGTTGGCGATGATGGCCGAAAGGCCGAAGCGCCACTCGAAGCGCATCCAAAGGTAGAGCACGATCAGCACAGCAGTCACCAACAGGGCGACGGATCCGAGATTGGCGAGCTCGGAGCCGACCTGCGGCCCGACGAATTCGACCCGCCTCAGCTCGGCGGCGCTGTCTTCCTTCTTCAGGATCTCGATGACCTTCTGCGAAAGGTCGGCGCTCGACCGGTTCTTCTCCAGGTGCATGCGGATCAGCACTTCGCGCGAGGAGCCGAAGTTCTGCACCTCGGCCTTGAAGCCGGCGCCGTCGAGCGTCTTGCGGATGCGGTCGACGTCGGCCGACTGCTTGTAGCCGACCTCGATCAGCGTGCCGCCGGTGAACTCGACCGAGAAGTTGAGGCCCTTGTGCGCCAGGAAGAACACGGCGGCGAGGAAGGTGATGGCGGAGATAACGTTGAAGATCAACGCATGCCGCATGAACGGGATGGTTCGCCGGATCTTGAAGAATTCCATTCTCTAGATCACTTCCAGGCTGTGTCGCCGATTGAAAGATGGGCGACGCGGCGGCGATGGCCATAGACGAGGTTCACGATGGCGCGGGATACCACGACCGCCGAGAACATCGAGGTGCCGATGCCGAGGCAATGGACTACCGCGAAGCCGCGCACCGCGCCCGGCACCATCAGGAGGGACAGTCCGACCACCAGCGTCGTGACGTTGGAATCGAGGATCGTGGCCCAGGCGCGCTCATACCCGGCCGCGATGGCGGCCTGGGGAGTAGCGCCTCCCCGCAGTTCCTCCCGTATGCGCTCGTTGATGAGCACGTTGGCGTCGATCGCCATGCCGAGGGTCAGCGCGATGGCCGCGATGCCGGGCAGCGTCAACGTCGCCTGCAGCAGCGAGAGCAGCGCGACGAGGAACAGCAGGTTCACCCCCAGCGCCACCGACGAGATGACGCCGAACAGCACGTAGTAGATGGACATGAACGCCACGATGGCGATGAAGCCCCAGCGCGTGGCGTTGAAGCCCTTCTCGATGTTTTCCTTGCCCAGGCTCGGGCCGACGGTGCGCTCCTCGATGATCTCCATCGGCGCCGCCAGCGCGCCGGCGCGCAAGAGCAGCGCCACGTCGGCAGCCTCGGTGGTGGTCATGCGGCCCGAGATCTGCACGCGCCCGCCGGGGATCTCGCTGCGGATCACGGGCGCGGTGATCACTTCGCCCTTGCCCTTCTCGATCAGCAGGATCGCCATCCTCTTGCCGACGCTCTCGCGCGTCACCTCCTGGAAGATGCGCGCGCCCTGGCCGTCCAAGCGCAGATGCACCGCCGGCTCGTTGGTCTGTTGATCGAACCCGGGCTGGGCGTCCGTGAGCCGGTCTCCCGTCAGCACCACCTGTTTCTTGACCAGCAGCGGCTGGCCGTTGCGCTCGACGTAGTACTCGTCCCCGAAGGGCACCTGGCCCTTGGCCGCCGCGGCGAGGGCCTCGGGGTTCATCCGTTCCTCGTCCACCATGCGGATCTCGAGGCTCGCGGTGCGCCCGAGGATGTCTTTGGCCTTCGCCGTGTCCTGGACGCCCGGCAACTGCACCACCACGCGGTCGGCGCCCTGCTGCTGGATCACCGGCTCGGCGACGCCCAGCTCGTTGATGCGGTTGTGAAGCGTGGTGATGTTCTGCTTCAGCGCGTACTCCTGCGTGCGCTTGATCGCCTCGGGCTTCAGCGTCGCGACGAGGAGCAAGTCCTGGCCGTCCTCGCGCTCGGCCACGTTGAGGTCGGGCAGGTTCGAGAGGATCACCTCGCGCGCCTTGTCGCGCGTGGCGGCGTCGCGGAAGCGCACGCGCAGCGTCTGACCCTCGCGGGTGATGCCGCCGTGCCGGATGTTGCGCTCGCGCAGTTGCGAGCGCAGGTCCCCGGCGAGGCTCTCGAGCCGCTTGGTGATCGCCGCCTGCATGTCGACCTGCAAGAGGAAGTGCACCCCGCCGCGCAGATCGAGGCCGAGGTACATCGGCAGCGCATGGATCGCGGTCAGCCAGCGGGGCGAGGCGGGGAGTAAGTTAAGCGCCACCACGTAGGCCGGATTGGACGGATCGGGATTCAGCGCGCGGTCGATCGTGTCCTTGGCCTTGAGCTGGGTATCGGTATCGGCAAAGCGCACGCGCACGCTCGTTTGCTCGAGGAGCGCGCCGGTGTCGGGGATGTCCGCCTTCTTGAGGACGTCCTCGACCCGCGCCATCAGGCCGGCGTCGACCTTCACGGTCGACTTGGCGCTCGACACCTGCACCGCCGGTGATTCGCCGAAGAAGTTCGGCAGCGTGTAGAGAAAGGCGGCGACGATCGCGACCGCGATCAGCGCATACTTCCAGGGAGGAAAGCGGTTCACCTACTGGATGCTTTTGAGCGTCCCCTTGGGGAGCAGCATCTGGACCGCGGTTTTCTGGATGCTGATCTCGGTGTCCGGCGCTACCTCCAGGCTGACGTAGGCGTCGCCGATCCGGGTGATGCGGCCGAGCACGCCGCCCGCGGTGATGACTTCGTCGCCCTTCTGCAGCGCCTCGACCATCTGCTTCTGGTCCTTGGCGCGCTTCATCTGCGGGCGGATCATGAGGAAGTACAGCAGCACGAACATCAGGATGATCGGCAGGAAGCCGATGAATCCCGGGTCGCCGCCGAAGGCGGACTGGGCAAAGGCGGGGGAAATGATCACTGCGGCACTCCGCAAGGGGAACGCGAAATTATATCAGCCGCTTGCGCTGCTCCAGAAGGGCTGCCGAGGTCCTGGCGAAAGATCCTTGCTCGATCGCCGCGCGCAACTGCGTCATGAGCTCCTGGTAGTAGTGCAGGTTGTGAAGCGTGTTGAGGCGTGCGCCGAGAATCTCGTTCGCCTTCTGCAGATGGTAAAGGTAGGCGCGTGTGAAGCGCCGGCAGGTGTAGCAGGCGCAGCGCTCATCCAGGGGCGCGGTGTCGTCGCGGTAGCGTGCGTTGCGGATCTTGATGTCGCCGAAGCGCGTGAACAGCCAGCCGTTGCGCGCGTTGCGCGTCGGCAGCACGCAGTCGAACATGTCGATGCCTGCGCCGACCGCCTCGATGATGTCCTCGGGTGTGCCCATGCCCATCAGATAGCGGGGTTTCTCGGCAGGCATCCTCGGCACCACGTGGCCGACGATTCGTGCGCGATCCTCCTTGGGTTCGCCTACGGACAATCCGCCGATGGCGTACCCGTCGAATCCCAGATCCACCAGCTTCAGCAGAGACTCGTCGCGCAACTGCTCGTACATGCCGCCCTGCACGATGCCGAAGAGAAGATTGGGACTGTCGAAAGCTTTTTTCGATCGTTCCGCCCAGCGCATCGACAGCCGCATCGACTGCGCTGCCTGCTCTGCATCGGCCGGGTAGGGCGTGCACTCGTCGAACACCATCGCGATGTCGGCATTGAGCACGCGCTGGATGCGCATCGATTCTTCCGGCGTCAGAAAGAGCCGATCGCCGTTGATGGGCGAGGCGAAGTGCACGCCCTCCTCCGTCAGCTTGCGCAGCGGACCGAGGCTAAATACCTGGAAGCCGCCCGAATCGGTCAGGATGGGTGCGTTCCAGCCCATGAAGCGGTGCAGCCCGCCGTGCTTCCCGATCACGTCGACGCCGGGACGCAACCACAGGTGGAAGGTGTTGCCAAGGACGATTTGCGCGCCGCTGGCCGCCACTTCGTCGGGCGACATCGCTTTGACCGAGCCATAGGTGCCGACGGGCATGAACGCCGGGGTGTCGACGCGGCCATGCGCCAGCTCGAGCACGCCGCGGCGCGCGTGCCCGTCGCGGTGAGTGGCGTTGAACTTCATCGTTCGATGAGCATCGCGTCGCCGTAGGAGAAGAACCGGTAGCGCTTTTCAATGGCGTGGCGGTACGCGCGGAACAGGTTTTCCTTGCCGGCGAACGCGCTCGCCAGCATCAGAAGCGTGGAGCGCGGCAGGTGGAAGTTGGTCAGCAGCCGGTCGACCACCCGGAAGCCGAATCCAGGATAGACGAAAAGAGCGGTTTCGCCGCTGAGCTCGCCGGTCTGCGCGGCGGTTTCCAGCGCGCGCAGCGAAGTCGTGCCGACGGCGAGCACGCGGCGGCCGCGGAGAGCGTCCATGGTTTCCTGCGGGATGGTATAGCGCTCGAGATGCATGCGGTGATCCTCGACGCGCGCGCCGCGCACCGGCTGAAATGTGCCGACGCCGACATGAAGCGTCAGCTTTGCGATGCGCGCGCCGCGGGCCGCAAGCCGCTCGAGCATGGCCGCATCGAAGTGCAGCCCGGCAGTCGGCGCCGCAACCGCTCCCGGGACGGCCGCGTACACGGTCTGATAGCGCTCGGCGTCCTGCGCTTGCGCCGGGTGCCTGATGTAAGGAGGTAGCGGCGTGAGGCCGAAGCGTTCCAGCAGCGCGTCGATCGGCTCGAAAAAGTGCAGGCGGTAGAGATCGCCTTCGCGGCCCGACACGACCACCCGCATGCCCTCGCCCACCAGCAACTCGACTCCCTCGGCCGGCGGGTGACTGGCGCGAATGAGCGCCAGCGCATCGTTCGGACCGAGGGCGCGCTCGACGAACACCTCGATCCTGCCGCCTGTGCGCTTGCGGCCCGGCAGCCGCGCCTTGATCACCCGCGTGTCGTTCAGCACCACCGTATCGTCGCCGCCAACTTGCCGCGCGAGGTCGGTGAAGGCGAGATCCTCGAGCTCGCCGCTGCGCGCATCGAGCCGCAGCAGCCGGCTGGCGGTGCGCTCGGGGACGGGGTGCTGCGCGATCAGCTCCTCAGGCAGCTCATAGTCGAAATCGGAGACCAACATCGGAGGGATTATAATTTTCGCCCTCGGCCGGAATGGCGGAACCGGTAGACGCAGCGGACTCAAAATCCGCCGGTGGCGACACCATGAGAGTTCGAGTCTCTCTTCCGGCACCATCTGAAAAAAACCGTGAAAACCAGGCCTTTTTAGCTGGACACCCGGGGGCCTCGGGGGTAGGCTTTTTGCGCTGAATTCCGTCTCAAAGGGGGGGGCATGGCCACGGCGCAGGTGAGGGTACTGCCATCGGCGCGCAATACGGTCATGGTGGTCGACGACCAGTCGACCGGACGTGCGATCCTCGAGCAGGTGGTCCGCAGCATCGACGAGCGCGTCGCCGTCGAAGGCTTCGCGCGTCCCGTGGACGCCGTGGTCTGGGCGACGCGGCACGTGTCCGACCTGGTTCTCGTCGATTACATGATGCCGGACATGGACGGCATCGAGTTCGTGAAGCGCCTGCGCGCGCTCCCCGGCTACGAGCATGTGCCGATCGTGATGGTGACGGTGCACGACGACCGCAAGGTGCGCTATGCGGCGCTCGATGCCGGAATCACCGACTTCCTCACCAAGCCGGTGGATGCGCGCGAATGCCTGGCGCGCTGCAGAAACCTGCTGATGCTGCGCCGTCAGCAGCTCGCGCTCGAGGACCGGCGCCGCCTGCTCGAGCACATGGTGGAGGACGCGACCAAGGAAGTGCGCGAGCGCGAAAAGGAAACGCTGCTGCGCCTCGCGCGGGCGGGCGAATTCCGCGATGAGCAGACCGGCTACCACCTGATCCGCATGTCGCGCTACTCGCGCCTCATCGCCGGGGCACTCGGCCTGGAGCGCGACGAGGCGGACACCATCGAGCTCGCCGCGCCGCTCCACGATATCGGCAAGATCGGCATTCCGGACCATATCCTGCTGAAGCAGGGCAAGCTCGATGATGCCGAATGGCAGGTGATGCGGCGCCATCCCGTCATCGGGCACGAAATCCTGAAGGGCAGCGCGTCGAAGTACGTGCGCATGGGGGCGCTGGTCGCGCTCGGCCACCACGAGAAATACGACGGCTCGGGCTATCCGAACGGCCTCGTCGGCGATCACATTCCGCTCTGCGCGCGGATCGTTGCGGTCGCAGATGTCTACGACGCGCTGACATCGGTGCGGCCCTACAAGTCCGCCTGGCCCGGGGAGCGCGCCTTCGAATACATCACTTCACAGGCAGGCCGGCATTTCGATCCGCGTATGGTGGATGCGTTTCTCGGCATGAAGTCCGAAGTCGGGCAGATCCAGCGCGAGTGGCAGGACCCGCCGGCGGATCGTTGATGGCGATCCTCGGCGAGCTCTTGACCAGGCTCCGCGCCCGGCTCGCCGCGCGCCCCGACACCGAGCACGAGCAGGCGCTGGTGCGCCTGGTGGTTGGCACGGTGCTCTTCTTATACCTGCTTCCTCAAGCGCTCACCATTTTGGGCGGCGAGCTCGATCCGGACCCTAGCTATTTCGCCGTGATGGTGGTGTATCTGGTGTGCGCGGCGCTGATCTTCGCCGGCATTCTCATGTCGCCCGGCGTGTCTGTGGCGAGACGTTTGCTGGCAGCAGTGCTGGACATCGGCACCGTGACCTTCTTCATGTCGCAGTCCGGCAGCCATGGTGTGCCGATGCTGCTGATCTACGTCTGGGTGACGCTGGCCAACGGCTTCCGATTCGGCGCGAGATATCTGCTGTTCTGCCTGGCGGCCAGTGTGCTGGGATTTGGCCTGGTGCTCGTCGCCAATGACTTCTGGCAGGAGTACCGCCCCGCGGGGATCGGCTTGATGATCGGCATGGTCGCCCTTGCCGTATACGTGCGTTCGCTGGTCACGAAGCTGTTCGACGCGCTGGCGCACGCAGAGGCCGCGAACCGTGCGAAGCGCCGCTTTATTTCGGTGGTCAGTCACGAGATGAGGACGCCGTTGAACGCCATTATCGGCATGTCGGATCTGATGCGCGACACCTCGCTTAACCGCGAGCAGGCTGACATGCTGCAGACCCTGCGCAGCTCTTCACGCATCATGCTCGGCCTCGTCGAAGACGTTCTCGACTTCTCGAAGATCGAGGCCGGAAAGGTCGCGCTGGAGAAGGCCGATTTCGACCTGCACGCGCTCGTCAACAGCACCTGCCGCATTCTGGCTGCCCAGGCTGCAGCCAAGGGTGTGGAGTTCGTTGTGTCCCTCATGCCAGAAGTACCGCCGGCGGTGCGCGGCGACCCGCATTACCTGCGGCAGATCCTTATCAACCTGGCTGGCAACGCCGTGAAGTTTACTGAGCGCGGCAGCGTGACGGTGCATGTGTCCGCGCAAAGCGAAACCGAGTCTAGTGTGCGCCTCAAGTTCTCCATCCGCGACACAGGGATCGGTATTCCGCCGGAGGCGCAGGCGTGCATCTTCGAAAGCTTTACGCAGGCGGACCAGTCCACCACCCGCCGCTTCGGCGGCACAGGGCTTGGCACCACCATCGCGAAGCAGCTCGTCGGCCTGATGCGCGGGAAGATCGGCCTCGAAAGCGCGGTCGGCCTCGGCAGCACATTCTGGGTCGAAGTGCAGTTGGAGAAGCAACCGGAGCGCGCGGGTGCCGGCACCGGCGAGCTCGCCGGCGCCAGAGTCCTGCTCGTCGGCTTCCCGGAGGCCCAGCGCGAGCCGCTCGACCATGCGCTCGCGGGCTGGGGGGCCACGCCGGTCGCGGTCGCGGACGTCGAGGAGGGCGTGGCGCGGCTCGTCGCCGAAATCAGCCTGGCCAAGCCCTATCACAGCGCGGTGCTATACGGGTCGGGCGAAGATCCGAAGCTCGCGCAGCGCTTTCGCCGTGCGGCTCCGGACCCGGCACCTCCCACCGTACTTGCGGTACCTCGCGACGCCGATGTTCCGCGGTTCGAGGCGCTGTCCTCCGGATTCGCAGCGGTACTCGAGCTACCCTTCGACAAGCGGCAGCTTTTCAATGTGCTGCATTCGGTGTCGGCGGGTGATGAGGTGCGCGAAGGCGTCGTCCGGCTGCAGGACTATGCGCGGCGCGGCGCGGAGGCGAGGAAACTGCGCGTGCTGGTCGCCGACGACAACCCGACCAACCGCGAGGTGATCGGCCGCATTCTCGATCGCGGCGGCCACAGCGCCACCCTGGTCAACGATGGCGACCAAGTGCTCGATGCCTTCGAGAAGGAGCGATACGACATCGTCCTCCTCGACCGCAATATGCCGGGGCTCGGGGGAATCGAGACGCTGCGTGCGCTGCGCCTCATGACTCGCGGCCGGGAAAGGCTGCCGGTGGTGATCCTGTCCGCGGACGTGACGCCCGAGGCCCGCCGCGAATGTCTCGAAGCTGGCGCCGATGCATTCCTGGCGAAGCCGATCGAGGCGGTGCGACTGCTGGACGAACTGCAGAAGCTTGGCGCTGCGAAACCGGAGGAGACGCGGCGCACAGAGCCGGCGCCGGCCGCGCGCCCTGCCGGCCGCACCGCGGCCGCTGCGCCGACAGTCATCAACGCCGAGACGCTTGCTGATTTGGACGCGCTCGGCTCGTCGCCGGGCTTCCTGGAAAAGCTGATCGGCGTGTTTGTCGCCGACAATACCGCGCTCATGAGCCGCATGGAGCAAGCGGTGGCGGCACGCAATTACCACGAGTTCCGGTCCCTCCTGCACGCGATGAAGGGCTCCTCGGCCAGCATGGGAACCGACCGGCTGACGAAAATGTGCGGGAATCTGGGCAAGCTCTCGGACGCCGAGCTACGGCTCCAGGCGCCCGGACTGATGCGCTCCATCGCCGACGAACTCAGCGCCGCGAGCAGCGAGCTCGAACGCTATTTGCGAGACAAGAAACAGTCCGCCGGCTGATTTTCCGGCGGCACGCTAGAATCCGGCAGCCGCGGCAGGGGGCCGCGAATCAGTCCGGAGCACTACACGATGTCGTTCTTCATTACGCTCGTCGAGATGACCGACGCGAGCCGCAGGGATCTGGAATTGATCCCCAAGGTCCACGCGATGATGAATCATGGCCTGACGCTCGTGGAATACCGCGGCTTTCTTCACGACCTGTACCACATCGTGTGGCACTTCTGCCCGGTGATGTCGGCGGCGGCGGCGCGCTGCGACGATCGCTTCAGGGACGTTCGCTACGACTTGTACGAGCGCATCGAGGAGGAAAAGGGGCACGAGTCATGGGTGCTTGAGGACATCGAGGCGTTGGGAGGCGATGTCCGGGCAGTGCGCGAGACGCCCCCGAGTCCGCCAGCGCAGGCAATGATCGCCTTCAACTACTACGCGTCGGACCGGGTGCACCCATGCTCGGTGCTGGGGATGCTGTACATGCTCGAGGTCGTTTCCTCCGTATACGGCGGAAGGGTTTCTGACTCCATCGCGCGGGCGCTTGGCCGCAACTTCGAAGATGGCGGATTCAAGTTCCTGTCGTCGCACGCCACGATGGACGTCGACCATATGGCCAAGCTCAACCGCTTGGTCAAGACGATCGATGACGCTGGCGCGCAAAACGCCATCGTCAACGCGACACGCGTGAACTTTCACCAGTTCGGCCAGCTGTTCCGCGAAGGCGGCGGGCTGTTGGCGACCTGAGGACGAGCCTCGGCGCGTTCAGCGTGCTGCCGCCACCGCCAGGGCTTCTTCGGCGAGCGCGGCGGCCGAAATATCGGCCAAGTCGCCGTGCTCCATGCGCCGCATCTGCGAGCGCACGATGCGCCCCATCATCTTCAGGTCCTTGTCTTGGAGTCGGAACGCCGCGTCAACCCAAACGTCGGCAATCGCATCGAGCTCCTCGCGGGTGATGGGATTGACCAGCTGCCGGGCGCGCAGCACAGCCTGCGTTCCATTGCGGCGCTTCCAGCTCTTTGCAATCCACTCACGCACCGCGGTTTCGCCTTGGCCGTTGGGCGCCAGAACGTCCACGATTCCCATCTCGTGCAGCTCGGCCGCCGACAGCACCCGACCGGAGAGGATCAGCTCTTCGGCGGCACGCATGCCGATGCGGCGCGACAGCAGGCTGTACGCACCCATGCCGGGGAACAGGTTGAAAAGAATCTCCGGCAGGCCCATCTGCGCGCTTTCCTCGGACACGATGACGTCAGAGGACATCGCGCACTCAAATCCGCCACCGAGCGCGTCGCCCTGTACCAGCGAGATGGTCGCCATCGCGGACGACCGGTAGTTGTGGATGCGGGCGTACATGTTATCGATGCACAGCCTGGCGTAATGCGCCAGGGCGTCCCGGTCGCGCGCCTTGATCAGCAGCACGAACAGCGCCAGATCCCCTCCGAGATTGAACACCTGCGGGTCGCGTGAGCCGCAGACATAGTAGTTCACCGTCTGCAGTTCGCCGCCGATGTCGACCTTGCCGCCGTTCACCGCGAGCGCGGAATCGTGCGCGCGGATGTCCTTGAGCAGGCCAAGACTGAAGCATGCCGTGCCACGCGGGTTGAAATATCCCCAGATCGTGCCGGTGGCGGGCTCGAACTCGGTTTCGTACTGAGAATTGGCCTTGCCGTAAGGCATGCATAGGCCGACCGCGTCGCGCAGATTGCTCATTGCTCTCTCCCCGAAAAAAATGCCCCTGGGCTGGGGCCCATCGCCTTGGCCGGGCGTGGAAGAACCCACACCAGTGCCTCCCAAGGTAATTAGACGCCGGGGTAGCCGGGCGCGCAATCAGGGCGTTCCCGAAGGGGGGGTTGCCTTGTTGCCGCACCGCCACATCGGTTAAATTAGGGCGGCAGGGGAGGCGCATGTACGCAATCGTCTATAAATCCGATGGTTTTCCGATCTGCCGTCAGGTTCCAGGGGTCAGTCCAGACCCGGTGGTGACGTGGAACACGGAGGCGGCAGCCAAGGATTTCATCTCGTCTAAGAGCGGGGAGGCCGACTTCCAGCCCCTGCAGATCACCGATGACGCCATGGACAAGCTGGCCAAGGCGATCGGCTGCCCGGTCGAAGCGATGACCTTCGATCCCTATCCGGGGTAGACGGGATTAGAACTCGACGTTGTCGATGAGCCGCGTAGTTCCAAGGCGCGCAGCGCCAAGGACCACCAGTTCGCGTTCTCCATTCTCCGGCGGCGCGAGGTCCTGCCGGCGCCGAATTTCCACGTAGTCGGGCTTCCAGCCGGCGGCGGCAAGCGCTGCCGCCGCTTCCGCGCCGGAGATTTTCCCCGTCTTTACGTCGAGCAGCGTCCGATAAAGCCGTGGCGCCTCGGCGCGTTCAGCGGCGGAGAGGTAGTTGTTACGCGAGCTCATCGCCAGGCCATCGGCCTCGCGCGCGGTCTCGCCGGCGACGATCTCGATCGCCAGATCCAGTTGCCTGACCATGCCACGCACGATCATGAGCTGCTGATAATCCTTCTTGCCGAAGACCGCCGCGACCGGCTGGACGCAATTCAGCAGCTTCAGAACCACCGTCGCGACGCCGTGGAAGAAGCCGGGCCGGAACAGGCCCTCCAGGTCGTTGGCGATCGGCGGGGGCCGCACCATATAAGTCTGCGGCTCGGGGTACAGGACGCCCTCGTCCGGTGCGAAAAGCAGCTCCACCCCCGCCGCTTCGAGCATGGCGCGGTCGCGCTCGAATGTCCGGGGGTAGCGTTCGAAGTCCTCGCCGGGCAGGAACTGAAGGCGGTTTACGAAGAGGCTCACCGCGACCGCGCGCCCATGGCGGCGTGCCAGGCGGACGAGCGAAAGGTGGCCGTCGTGCAGGTTTCCCATGGTAGGAACGAAGGCCACGGGCCCCGCAGCCCGTACCGCGGCGCGCAACGAGGCGATGTCGTTCAGGACGCGCATCAGCCGAGGTTGAAGAACTCGCGCCGGGTTCTCATGCCTCGTACTCGCGACACCAGCAACTCGAAATCTGCGTCGCGCTCGACGAAGTTGAGATTCTCGGAGTTGACGATCAGCACCGGGGCGGCGGAGTAGTGATAGAAGAATCGCGCGTAGCTCTCCGCGAGCACCGCCAGATATTCTTCACTGATGCCGCGCTCATAGCCAGCCCTGCGGCGCCTCACCCGTTCCACCAGCGTGCCGGGCTGCGCCTGCAAATAAATCACGAGATCCGGGACCGGCGCCCGGGGACGCAGCGCCTCGTAGATTTTCTGGTAAAGCGCCAGCTCATCGCCTGAAAGCGTGATGCGCGCGAACAGCGGGTCCTTGTCGAGCAGAAAATCGGCCACCGTCGGCTTGCCGAACATATCGGGCTGCACGAGCGGCTCGATCATGCGCGCGCGCTGGAACAGGAAGAACAGCTGCGTCGGCAGCGCGAAGCGCGCCATATCCTGGTAAAAGCGCGCGAGAAAGGGGTTTTCCGACGGCTGCTCGAGCAGCAGCTCGGCCGACAGCCGCGCCCCGAGGCGCTTTGCCAGCGTCGTCTTGCCAGCGCCGATCGGTCCTTCCACCACGAGGTAGCGGAACTTATCCACGGATTCTTTCCACCGACTGATCGCCGCATTGTTCCAGCATTGCTTGCGCCGTGCCGATTGCTGGAATGGCGACCCCCGGCGTGATTTCCAGGAGCGGCTTCAGCACGAAGGCGCGTAGATGCATCCGCGGATGCGGTACGACGAGCCCGGGCTCGCTCATGACGGCGTCGCCATAGAGCAGAAGGTCGAGGTCGAGCGTGCGCGGCGCGTCTGGAAAGCTGCGACTGCGGCCGTGGCGTGCCTCGATGCCCTGCAGCGCCTCGAGCAGGGGCGCGGCGGCAAGCGCGGTGTCGAGCAGCGCGACGGCATTGACGAATTGCGGCTGCTCGGCGTACCCGAGCGGCTTCGAGCGGTACAACGACGATCGCTTTACGAGGGCCGTCTGCGGGATGCGCCCCAGGTCCTTGAACGCCTGTTCCAGCTGCTCGACCGGCTTTCCGAGGTTCGAGCCCATTCCCACGTAGGCAAGCGTCACACGGGCTGAGACGCGGCTTCCGCCGGCCGCTTCTTGCGCCGCCGCCGGCGGCGCTTGCGCGGCCCGGTGTCAGGAAGCAGCATCGCCTTGCGCGTATCGGCGTCGGCGCTCTGGAAGGCGCGCCACCAGGCTTCGAGCTCGGCGGGGACTTCTCCGCTCGCGGCCCGCAACGCGAGAAAATCGTACGCCATGCGAAAGCGCGGCGCCTCGAGCAGGCGGTACGCGCGCTGCCCGGAACGCTGCTCGTAGCGCGGCTGCATCGCCCATACCTCCCGCATGGTGGCGGTGAGCTTGCGCGTGATGGCTAGCTTGGCGCATTGCGTATCGAGCACCTCGTCCATGGCCGCCTCGAGCGCGGGAATGGCGCGCTCGCCGCGCGCCTGCCGTGCCTTCCACGCGGCGAGTACTTCATGCCAGAGCAGTGCGGCGAACAGGAATGCCGGCGATACCGGGCGCTCGGCGAGCACCCGTTCGTCGGTCTGCGCGAGCGCGAGTGTGACGAACCGCTCCCCGAGCGGTTGCTCGAGAATGACGTCGAGCAGCGGCAACACGCCCTTGTGCAGGCCGACTTCGCGCAACTGGCGCAGGCAGGCGCTGGCGTGACCGGAAAGCAGCAGCTTGAGCATCTCGTCGAACAGCCGCGCCGGCGGCACGCGCTCGATGAGCGGGGCAAGCTCCTCGATCGGCTCGCGCGTCGCCGGGTCGAGCGTGAGGCCCAGCTTTGCCGCGAGCCGCACTGCCCGAAGCATGCGTATCGGATCTTCCCGGTAGCGCGTCTCCGGGTCGCCGATCACGCGCAACACGCGCTTTTTCAGGTCGGCGAGGCCGCCGTGGAAATCCACCACCTCTTCGGTCACCGGGTCGAAGTACAGCGCATTGACGGTGAAATCGCGCCGCCGCGCATCCTCTTCCTGCGTACCGAAGACGTTGTCGCGCAATACGCGCCCGTGCTCGTCCTTTTCCGCCGTTTCCGGGTCGGCGGCACGGAAAGTCGAAACCTCGATGGTCTCGGCGCCCATCATCACGTGCACCAGGCGGAAACGCCGGCCGATGATGATGGCGCGGCGAAACAACGGCTTCACCTGCTCGGGGCGCGCATCCGTCGCCACGTCGAAGTCCTGGGGCGTGATGCGGAGAAGCAGGTCGCGGACCGCGCCGCCGACCACGTAGCCGGAGAAGCCTGCTTCGCGCAGCGCGGCGCAGACCTTGGCAGTAGCCGGGCTGATGGCGTCCCGTCTGAGGTCATGCGTGTCGCGCTGCACCCGCATCTCCGAGGGCAGCCCGAGCACGCGCCTAATTAACCGCTTGATCATTAAGGGCCGGGATTCTACCTGCGCAGGGAGATCACTTCCCAGCCGCGGCGCCGGGCAACCGCCGCGAGCTGCTCATCGGGATCGACGGCGACCGGGCGGGTGACCCGCTCGAGGAGCGGCAGGTCGTTGTGGGAGTCGCTGTAGCAAGCGCTTTCAGGAAAGTCGCGCAGGGACCTGCTCATGCCTGCCAGCCACTCGTCGACGCGCCGCACCTTGCCTTCGCGAAAGCATGGGGTTCCGGCCACTCGGCCGGTAAAGCGCCCTTGCTTCGCTTCGGGCTCAGTGGCGATGAGATGAGGTACGCCGAACTCGCGGGCGATAGGCGTGGTCACGAAGCTGTTGGTCGAGGTAACGATGGCGCACATGTCGCCCGCAGCGAGATGCGTACGGATCAGTGCGCGCGCGCCCGTTGTGATCATCGGCACTATCCGGGTGCGCATGAACTCCGCGTGCCAGCGGAGGAGATCCTGAGGGGTGTGCTCGGCCAGCGGTCGCAGCGCGAAGCCCAGGTATTCATGGATGTCGAGCGTGCCGGCCACGTACTGATCGTAGTACGCGCGGTTCTGCGCCTCGTAGGTATCGCGGTCCAGGATGCCGCGATCGATGAGGAACTGTCCCCACTCGTAGTCGCTGTCGCCGGCGAGCAGCGTGTTGTCGAGGTCGAACAGGGCGAGGCGCATCGAAGCGCCTCAGTGTACCCGACGGTTTTTGCTGCCCTTAGAAGCGGCGCTGGACGCCGATGCGGAAGTCGTTCAGGCGGAACAGACCCGGCGTGTCGCGGGACAATGCTTCGGCGCTGACGGCCCAGTCGCTGGCGAACCAGTAGCGGCCGAACAGGGAATACTGACGCGCGTCGTATTCGGATTCCTTGCCGCTCATGTAAGACATGCCGAGGCTGCCCCGGTCGCCGAAGGAATACGAAAACTGCATTTTTGAACTTGGCGCCAAGCCAACCGATTCGCGCCAGCTGTAGGTCGCGAAGCCAACCCGATCGGGATCGACCGCCAGGCCACCGCGCGCCAGAGCCGGATCGAGGCCCGACTCGCCCCGCTGAGGGACGCGCAGCCCGGACTGTGCAAAGGCCGGAACCGCCGCGGTCAGCGCGGTGCACAGAACAAGCGGTAGAAGAGCGAGGGTTCCCTTTTGCACTGCCTATCTCCGGATATGGAGTTGTAATTTACTTAGAGGCCCCTGGTTTGTCGAGGCAGTTTGCACAGTCTTGCGTTGCGGAAAGCGCTTCTCGCACCAGAGGCAGGGTCACGGCCCGCTGGCTGGCAAGTGAATACCGATCAAGGACTTCCAGCACCCCATGCAAGCTCGCCAGGTCCCGCGGGAGGTGGTTCAGCAGGTACCAGACCACCTCATCGCTGAGCCGCAGTCCGCGGCGTGCAGCCTCCGCCCTCAGATGAAGCGCCTTTTCGGCGTCGGTCAGGGGCTTCAACTGGTAGACCAGGCCCCAGGCCAGCCGGGTGCGGAGATCCTCGCGCAAGGGCAGCTGCGCGGGTGCGGCAACGCCCGCGGCGAGCACGGCCGACTGTCCGTCGCGTGCGGCGTTAATCGCGACGAAAAGCGCCTGCTGCGCAGCCGGATCCAGAGCCTCGACGTCGTCAGCAATGAATAGCTCGGGATTCACATGCGCCGCGGCTCGCAGAAGGTGCGTGCGCCCGCTACCTGCCTCGCCCCACAGATACACGATGACCTCCGGAAGGCTGCGCGCCGCGAGCTCCCGGATGCGCGCCAGCGCCTCGACGTTTGCCCCGGCGACGTAGTTTTCGAAGCGCGGCTCGGCCGGCGCCGAGATCTGGAGAGGAAGCTGCCGCATGCTAATTGCCGCCGTAGAGCGGGCTGGCAAGGTAGGCGGCGCGCAGGTGCCGCAGCGCCACCAGCAGCGCGGCGCTTGCCGGCAGGGCGAGCAGCACCCCGAAGAAACCGAACAGCTGGCCGAAAGCGAGCAGCGCGAAAATGACCACCACGGGGTGCAGGCCGATCCGCTCGCCGACGATCAACGGCGTGATCATCATTCCCTCGAGCGCCTGGCCGATGCCGATGGCGAGCCATACCCAGAGCAGCCCGGCGAGGTCGTTGAATTGCATCAAGGCGGCGAGCGTGGCGAGGATCAGCCCCGTGATGACTCCGACATAGGGAATGATGACCGCGAAACCCGTGAGGATGCCGATCGGCAGCGCGAACTGCAGGCCCGCGACCCACAGCGCGAGTACGTAGTAAACGGACATGATGACGATGACCAGGACCTGGCCGCGCAGCCACTCCGCCAGCACCGCGTCGATCTCGGCTGCGATGGTGCGCGCCTTGGCGTGGACGCGGCGCGGAATCAGCGCGTCGACGCGATCGAGCAACTGGTTCCAGTCGCGCAGCAGGTAGAAAAGCACTACCGGCACGAGCACCAGGTTGGCGAGGATGGCGATGAGCAACATCCCGCCGGTCTTCAGCGAGCTCAGCAGGTGCTTTGCAAGAGCCTCATTCTCCGAAATCATGTCCTTGCCGAGCTGCGTCACGTTCCCCACATCGAGCTGGAAATCGAGGTCGAGCTTCGACTTGAGCCAGGGCGCGGCGTGGGTATTGAACCAGATGACGAACCCCGGCAGCTTTTCCATCAGCAGGCGCGTCTCCTTGTAGAAGAGAGGCAGCACGACGAGCATCAAGGCCACTACCACGGCCAGGGCCAGCAGCAGCACCAGCACGACAGCCAGTGTGCGCGGCACGCGGCGACGGGTGAGCCGCTCGACGAGCGGATCGAAGATGTACGCGAGGATCGCGGCGAAGAGAAACGGCGCGAGGATCGGCGACAGCAGCCAGACGAGCAATCCTGCCGCCAGCGCGATCGTGATCCAGGCCCAGAGCTGCGGCGAAGCGAGTGCTGGCATGTCGAGTAGAATTTGGACTCTAGCATGTCGAAAGGACTTTTCTACCGCGACGCGGGCGTCGACATCGAGGCGGGCGACGCGCTGGTCGAGGCGATCAAGCCGCTCGCACGCCGCACGCTGCGGCCCGAGGTGCTTGCCGGCATCGGCGGCTTCGGCGCGCTGTGCGAGATCCCGAAGAAATACCGGCACCCGGTGCTTGTTTCGGGGACCGACGGCGTCGGCACCAAGCTCAAGCTCGCCTTCACGCTCGGGCGCCATGACAGCGTCGGCATAGACCTGGTGGCCATGAGTGTCAACGACGTGCTAGTGCAAGGCGCCGAGCCGCTGTTCTTTCTCGATTACTACGCGTGCGGCAAGCTCGACAATCGTGTCGCCGCCGAGGTCATCCGAGGCATCGCGCGGGGCTGCGAGCTGGCCGGCTGTGCGCTGATTGGCGGCGAGACGGCAGAGATGCCGGGCATGTACCCCGAGGGCGAATACGATCTTGCGGGTTTCTGCGTCGGCGTGGTCGAGAAGGACCGCATCCTCGACGGCCGCTCCATCGCGCCGGGCGATGTCATCCTCGGGCTCGCCTCGAGCGGCCCGCATTCCAACGGCTATTCGCTAATCCGCAAGATTCTCGAGCGCGCCGCACCGGCACCCGACGTTGACCTTCTCGAGCCGACGCGCATCTACGTCAAGCCGGTCCTCAAGCTTCTGGCATCAGGACCCGTCAAAGGCTTGGCTCATATCACCGGCGGCGGGCTGATCGAAAATGTGCCCCGCATCCTTCCGGAAAACGCCAAAGCTGTCATCAAGAAAGCGTCCTGGCCACGGCCGAAAGTCTTTGAGTGGCTGCAGCGCGAAGGCCGCATCGCCGACGACGAGATGCATCGCGTGTTCAACTGCGGCATCGGCATGGTGGCGATCGTCGCCGCCGCAGACGCCGGACGCGCCGCAGAGACCCTTCGCGCCGCGGGCGAGACGGTGTACGAGATCGGCCGCATAGAAAAGTCGTCCGGGGCACCGCAAGCCATCCTCGTCTAGGGAAGGTCTGAAAAAATAGCCGCGAACGTCGAGCCTCGCGGTCGTGTCTTCGCTCTCGGACCGGGCGATCCCGGAGAAGGTCGTGGTGTTCGGGGCGGTGGAGCGGGTGGACCAGGCGTTTCAGTTACTGCACAACCTTTAATCTTTCTGTCCGAAAGCTACACACGCGGCAACTAGACCGTCTAGCATAGGCGTTCGAATCGAGCTTTCCGGAGGCCTTGGAGGAGGGTCTGGGGGCAAAAGCTTCGGTCGCGTTGCATTTTGTCGCGCTCGTACTATTTGGGCTGGTTTCGGCTGCCTGGGCGAAGAAGGACAAGGTCGACGTCACACTCACGGAGCCCGTCAGCGGAGCGCTCTACCATGCGCCTGCGGCAATCAGACTCTCTGCTATAGCGCGAACCAGGCAGAAGAACCACCCGATCGTAAAGGTCGAATTCTTTCAGGGAGCAAACTTCATCGACGCCGTTGCCGGCCCTCGGCGTGGTGACCAGTACACGCTCAATTGGACAGGCGTGGCAGCGGGCAACTATGCGGTTACCGCTAAGGCGACGAACGACAAGGGCGACACCGATCTCTCCGATCCGGTTTCGATCACCGTGAACGCCTTGCCGAGCGTGGCGATCACAGCGCCGGGAAATAACGCCATCTTCGCCGCGCCCGTCACCTTCCCGGTAACGGCGAGCGCTTCGGACAGCGACGGCTCGATAGCAAAGGTCGAGTTCTATAACGGAGCGACCCTCATCGGCACGGCGACGAGCGCTCCCTATAGCGCAATCCTTCGCGACGCGGCTGCTGGGGCTCTCAACCTCACGGCCACCGCCATCGATAACCGTGGCGCGAGCTCCACTTCAGCTCCCGTGACCGTGACCGTGAACTCACTACCGACGGTCTCGCTGACAAGCCCGACTAGTAACGCAAGCTTCAAAGCCCCTGCGAACATTCCGCTCGCGGTCCAAGTCGCTGATACAGACGGCTCCGTCGCTAACGTCGAGTACTTCGACGGCACTACGTTGATTACCTCGCTCAGTGCGCCGCCGTATAGTTTCGTCTGGACCGAAGTTCCGCAAGGCACCTATCCCTTGACGGCTCGTGTTACGGACAACCTCGGCGCCTCGGCGACCTCCGTGCCCGTAAACGTCATGGTGAACGCTGCAGAAGCAAAGCTTTTCTACATACATGTCGATCATCTGAACACGCCTAGACTCGTTACGGACGATCAGCAGCAGACGGTGTGGAGGTGGGACCAGCAGGAACCGTTCGGCGTCAACGTACCGGATGAGAATCCGTCAGGGCTGGGCGTCTTCGAGCTACCGCTACGACTTCCAGGCCAGTACTACGATCGCGAGACAATTACTCACTACAACATGATGCGGGACTACGCTCAAGCGATTGGAAGATATCAGCAAAGCGATCCGATTGGACTTCGTGCTGGCCTAAACACCTACCTCTACGTATTGAACAATCCGATGTCTTACTTAGATCCGTTCGGACTCGACGTGAAGGTCTGCTACTACTATGAAGCTGCCGGCGGCTTTGGCCACGTTGGATTCGGGGTCGGGGAAGAGGCGAGTACCTATGGGTACTATCCGATCGGCAGTGTTTTGGGCAGTCCCGGAATGATTAAAGAGGACATTCAGAAGATAAAAGAATGCAAGATAATTCCAGCTAACCCAGATGAAGACAGATGCATGCTTGAGTGCCGAGCACGACGCAATTCCAACCCAGGCACTTACGTATTGAACAGCAATCAATGTACGAGCTTCGTTCGCGAGTGCCTCAAGATCTGCGGTTTGCCAACTGGCGACTACCCCGGTGCCGCTCCCAGGCCGCTATATTTGATGCTGCCAAGCCGGAATCAATAGCATGCGAACGGTCGCCGGTTCGATACTCATATTCATGGCGTGCGGTCTTGCGGGCCCGTTGCTGCGCTGGGCTACTTGGCCTCCAACCCCTGCTCCGCAAGGCTCTGGCTTCTCGTTTGACGACTTTATTTACGATTTGGTCTTGTTCCTTTGGCCAACGCAGCCCTTGGCTGTGATGGAAGTAACGATAGGTTCGCTTGCGGCGATTACCCTTTCCGTAGGCGCGAATGCCTTGTTTTTCGGCATAGTAGGTGCGTTGGCCGCCGTTATTGCAAAACAACCGGGTAAGCTCCTCGGGTTGTATCTGGCGGCTTGCATAGTGGTGTTCCTACTTGCTCTTTGGAGCGCTGGTTTCAGCGTTGCGTTCCTGAATGTCGGTGCCTTGGCGGTCGCTTTCGTCCTGTACGCGGTGCCTTTCCTCGCCGTATTCGGGTTTGCCCGCAAGGGCTAATTCAAGGCTGCGCTTCACACACGTCGACCACTTGAACACGCCACGGCTGATCGCCAGTTTTGCCAAGTGTCGGTTTCACTGTCCCGATACTGCCCGGGAAAAACCAAAGGGAACTCAACGCGGCTTTCTTGACGCTTAGTTGGAACCGCGCCGCGCAAGGTAGATGCCGATGAGCACCACGATGCCGCCTGCCATCTGCAGCGGAACGAGCGCTTCCCCGAGCAGCACCCAAGCGAACAGTGCGGCCATGACGGGCTGAAACAGCAGGCTCACCGAGGAGAAGGCCGCAGGCAGGTGTGCAAGCGCATAAGCGATCAGCCCTTGACCTGCTGCGTGCGACACGAGCGCTAGTCCAAGGAGAGTGCACCAGCCGAGGACGCTGGAAGGCAGCAGCTGCTCGCCCGACGCAAGTGCTGCTGGAAAAAGAAACAGGGCGGTGATGGTGCTCGTCACGGCCATGACGTGAAGCGTGCTCTCGCCCCGGTCGCGCAATCCCTTTACCGCGAGCAGATAGCCGGCGTAGAACATTGCGGTCACCACGCCGAGCGCGTCGCCGATCAGCGCGGTGCTTGAAAACTCGAGGCTGGTATTGACCAGCAGCGCGACTCCGGCAAGCGCCGCCGCGAGCCCGGCCAGGAACAGCCGCCGCGGCCGCTGGCGCAGAAAGATCCACGCCACCAGAGTGACGAAGAGCGAGGCGAGATTCGCGAGCAGCGTTGAATTGGCCACCGAAGTGAGCTTGATCGAGGTGTGCCAAAAACCGAGATCTCCTGCGAACGCGACGCCGGCCGCAAGCAGGAGCGGCCATTTAGCGGGATAGGTGCGAGGCGCGGCCTCGCGCCGTAACGCGTACAGCAGCCAGAGCGGTGGCACTGCGAGGGCCACGCGCCAGAACGCGGTGGCGGTCGGCCCGGCTTCGGAGACACGCACGAAGATCGGCGAGAGCGCAATGCAGGTGGCGCCGAGCAACAACGCGCCGAGCGCGGGCTTCATGGGCCCGCCGATGTTACTTCCTTTCGGCGGCGGCTTTTACTTCAGGTCGTTCCAGCGCTTCATGGCCTGTGCGCAGCGCTCACGGGCGCGCTCCATTTCCTGCTCAAGCATTGCCTGCCGTTCGAAGTACGGCTCGGTAAGCCGGCTGGTTCCTGCTGCGGTACCAAGCCTCTCGCCCGGCAGGGGTTCGCGCCCCTGTTCACGCCGGGCCTCGGCTTGTTCGAGCGCGGTGCACGCGGCGCGCGCCTCTTCGTAGGCTTTGTCAAGTTCGCTCGTGCGCTCCTGCGCAACCGCGGCCGATGCGGCGAGCAGAACAAAAACAAACACTAAGCGCTTCACGATGCGCTCCGGTAGAATTTTCTGACATGGCCGCGCCGCGCTTCGTTCACCTGAGAATGCACAGCGAATACTCGGTGACGGACGGGATCGTGCGCATCGAGCAGGCGGTGAAGCGGGCCGCGGCTGACGCCATGCCGGCGCTCGCGCTCACCGATTCGGCCAACCTGTTCGGCATGGTGAAATTCTATAGCGCGGCGCGCGCCGCGGGCGTCAAGCCGATCGTCGGCGCGGACTGCTGGGTGCAGAACGAAGCCGACCGGGACAAGCCGCATCGCGTGCTCTTGCTTTGCGCGTCGCGCGCCGGTTACCTCAGGCTGTGCGAGCTGCTGTCGCGCGCCTGGCTGCGCAACCAGTATCGCGCCAGGGGAGAGATCGGCCGCGGCTGGCTGGAGGAAGGCAGCAACGACGGTCTGATCGCGCTCTCCGCCGCGGCGGCCGGCGATGTCGGCCACGCGCTGCTCGCGGATCAGGCGCCCCTCGCCGAGCGCCTCGCGCGCGAATGGGCGGCACTTTTTCCCGGCCGCTATTACATCGAGCTGCAGCGTGCCGGTTTCGCCAACAGCGAAGCGCTGCTGTCGCGTTCGGTCGCGCTGGCGACGCGCCTGGGATTTCCGGTGGTAGCGACCCATCCGGTGCAGTTCCTCGAGCCGGACGACTTCAAGGCGCACGAGGCGCGCGTCTGCATCGCGCAGGGCTACGTGCTGGGGGATCAGCGCCGGCCCAAGCTTTTTACCGCCGAGCAATACTTCAAGAGCCGGGCCGACATGGCGAAGCTGTTCGCCGATCTTCCCCAGGCACTCGACAACGCGGTGGAGATCGCGCGGCGCTGCAACCTGGAAATCGAGCTGGGCAAGAGCCGCCTGCCTGACTTTCCCACGCCGCCGGGCGTCACCATCGATGCCTACCTCGAGAACGCCGCCGAGGCGGGCCTTGCGCGCCGGCTGGAAAAACTCGGGTTGAAAAGCGGCGACGCGGCGCGCTACCGCGAGCGGCTCGCTTTCGAGATTCGCACCATCGTGCAGATGGGATTCGCCGGCTACTTTCTGATCGTCTCGGATTTCATCAACTGGGCAAAACAGAACGGCGTTCCGGTCGGTCCGGGCCGGGGCTCCGGCGCGGGATCGCTGGTCGCCTACTCGCTCGGCATCACCGATCTCGATCCGCTGCGCTACGACCTGCTGTTCGAGCGCTTTCTCAATCCGGAGCGCGTGTCGATGCCGGACTTCGACATCGACTTCTGCCAGGACGGGCGCGATCGCGTCATCGATTACGTCAGGCGCAAATACGGCGAGGAGAACGTTTCCCAGATCGCCACCTTCGGCACGCTGGCCGCGCGGGCCGTGCTGCGCGATTGCGGGCGGGTGCTCGACCTCGGTTACAACTTCTGCGACCAGCTGGCGAAGCTCATACCCGTGCAGCCCGGCAAGACGATCACGCTGGAGATGGCGCGCGAGATGGAGCCGCTGCTCGCCGAGCGTGAGCGCAAGGAGGACGAGGTGCGCGAGCTGCTCGACCTGGGCGGGAGGCTTGAAGGCCTGGTGCGAAACGTCGGCATGCATGCCGGCGGCGTGCTTATCGCGCCGGGCCGGCTCACCGAATTCTGTCCGCTGTACGCCGCCGAAGGCACGACGCACGTGATCTCGCAGCTCGACAAGGACGATGTCGAAGCGGTGGGACTGGTGAAGTTCGATTTCCTGGGGCTGACGACGCTCACGATACTGGACTGGGCCGAGCGCTACGTGCGCCGGCTCGGCGAGCAGGCATTCGCCCTGGAACGGGTTGCGCTTGACGACGCCGAAACCTATCGCCAGCTTTCAACCGGCAACACCACTGCAGTATTCCAGCTGGAATCGCGCGGCATGCGCGATCTCATCAAACGCGCGCGGCCCGACCGCTTCGAGGACGTGATTGCGCTCGTCGCCCTGTACCGGCCCGGGCCGATGGACCTGATCCCGGAATACATCGAGCGCAAGCATGGCAAGCGCGTCGACTACCTCGATCCGCGGCTCGAGCCGATCCTCGGCCCGACCTACGGGATCATGGTGTACCAGGAGCAGGTGATGCAGATCGCACAGGTCATCGGTGGCTACACGCTGGGCGGCGCCGATCTGCTGCGCCGCGCAATGGGCAAGAAGAAGCCCGAGGAGATGGCCCAGCAGCGCGACATCTTCGTCGCGGGCGCGCAGAAGAACGGCCTGCCACGCGGCAAGGCGACGCAGCTGTTCGACCTGATGGAGAAATTCGCGGGTTACGGCTTCAACAAGTCGCACGCCGCGGCCTACGCGCTGCTCGCGTATCAGACGGCGTACATGAAATCGCATCACGCCGCGGCGTTCATGGCGGCCAACCTTTCGGCGGTGATGGACGACACCGACAAGGTGCGTCAGCTTCACGAGGACGCGCTCACCAATGGGCTGCAAATCCGGCCGCCCGATGTCAATGCCTCCGAATACCGCTTCACGCCGGTAGACCGGCAAACCATCCGGTACGGCCTCGGCGCGGTGCGCGGTACCGGCGAGTCGGCGATCGGCGCGGTACTCGAGGCGCGCAAGGCCGCGCCGTTCACCGACCTGTTCGATTTCTGCCGACGTGTGGACAAGCGCATCGTCAACCGGCGCGTGGTCGAGGCGCTGGTCCGCGCCGGCGCTTTCGATGCCATCGAGTCCAATCGCGCCCGCCTGCTCGCCTCGGTGGGACGCGCGCTCGAGGGCGCCGAGCAGGCGGAGCGCCAAGCGTCGCAGTCGAGCCTGTTCGGCGAAGCGGAGGCGCCGCGCGGCGGCGAGCATGTTTATGTCGATGCGGCGCCCTGGGATCTGAGGCAGACCTTGATGGAGGAAAAGAGCGCCCTCGGCTTCTACCTTTCGGGCCACTTGTTCTCCGTCTACGAGCGGGACTTGGCGGGTTTCCCGCGCACCGCGCTGTCCGCACTGAGTGCCTCCGAGCAGCGCGTGTGGATGGCGGGCATCGTGGCGTCCGCCCGCGCGCAGATGACGCGCCGCGGACGCATGATGGTCGTGATGCTCGACGACGGCAGCGCCCAGCTTGAGATCTCGGTGTTCAACGAGTTGTTCGAAAAGCACCGCGACAAGCTGAAGGAGGACACGCTGCTCATCGTTGCGGGCAAAGTACAGAGGGACGAGTTTTCCGGCGGCTTGCGAGTGACCGCGGACGAGCTGCTCGATCTGGAAACGCTGCGCGGCCGCTACGCGGCACGCTTGCGCATCGCGATGAATGGGCAGGCGGACGCCAGGCGGCTGCAGCAATTGCTCGCGCCGTATCGCGCCAGCGGCAGCGGCGCCTGTCAGGTGCTGGTGCGATACGAAAACGGCGCCGCGGCGTGCGAGGTCGCGCTCGGCGATGCCTGGCGCGTGCGGCCCGACGGCCGCTTGCTGGCCGAGCTCGGCGCCTGGCTGACGCCGGCCAACGTGCAGCTGGTGTACGCCGCCGTCTAGCGACTCCAGCGCACGTCGCAGGATTCGCGGCCGAGCAGGCTGCAGTAGTGGCGATACCACGGATTGACGATGCGCTCGGCCGGATCGAAGCGCCGCTTCTGCGCGAGAAACGCCTTGAGCTGCGGATAGCAGGCCTCGGTCTGGGCACGCGTAGCCTCGGGCGTGCATGCAATCGGAAACGCGCCGCCGTGCGCGATCGCCGCGTCGATCAGGCTGCGGCGCAGCTGGGTGGTTCGCACCGAAGCACCGATGGTGCGCGGCTCGGGAACCAGCATGCTGACCTCGGCGTATTCCTGGTGCGCCCAGCGCAGAAAGGTTTCGTCTTCCTGCAGGACATGGCGTACCGTGGGGTCCTGCATGGCGATGCGCCACTCCGTGAAGCGCGCCTGGGCGTCGGCAACGAAGGCTTGAACGCGCTCCGGCGGCAGCAGCAGCTGCATGCCGGATCCACTGCCCGGGACGCTGCGCGCAGCTTCAATGACAGCCCGCGCGAGCGAGTCCAACTTCAGCGTCACGCTGTAAAGCGCACCGAACAGGCCCTGTCCGCCGACCGAGAGCGCGAACAGTTCCGGATGAGTGCGCCGGTTTACCCGCCGCAGCTCGCCGTCGGGCGTGACGAGGGTCAGCGCTTCGACATGCATGACCGTCGGCCGGCCGTCGGGTCCCGCGGCGTTACGTGCAAGGCTCTCTCCCACGGTCGGCGTCGTCGTGCGCACCGCGGAGGCCTGCGCGTCTCTCGGGCGAAGGCGGGCGGCGATGCTTTTCCAGGTCGTGTTCGCCTGAACTTCCACTACGCCCTGGCCGGGCTCGACACGCAGCACGCGGTCCAGGCGCGCCGCCTCGATGGGTTGGGCGTTGCGCATTGCCTCCTGCAGCTCGTGAGCCGAGAGGGGATGGGACAGGGTGGCAGGCATCGGATCCTCCGCTGGGGTCGAAGACGACGACGGATTCTTGGGGCAGCGCATGCTGCATTGCAATACGCACGTGCAAAGTATCGAAATCTGATACCGTGGGTTGCATGGCCGTCAGCCGCTTCGTGGAGGCGCTCAAGAAGTGCTTGCGTGCGCGCGGCATGACGTACGCCGCGCTTGCGCGCGAGCTGAGGATCTCCGAAGCGAGCGTAAAGCGCATGTTCTCGCGCGGCAGCTTCACGCTGTCGCGCATCGAAGCGATCCTTGGCGCTCTCGATCTCGAACTGCACGAGGTGGCGCGCATGAGCCTCGCGTCCGCGGCGGGCCCCGCCGAGCTGACGCTCGATCAGGAGATGGCGCTCGCCAAGGACGAGCGCCTGATCTCGGTGTTCTGGCTGGTGCTGAACGGCTGGCGCTACGAGCAGATCGCCGAAGCATTCTCGGTCTCGCGCGCCGAGCTCACCCTGGCCTTCGCCCGCTTGGACCGGCTCAGGCTGATCGAATGGGGTAAAGGAGAGAAGGTGCGGCTACGAGTGTCCAAGCACTTCCAGTGGCGCGCGGGCGGGCCGGTGAAGAAAGCCTATGGCCGGCGCGTCATCGGAGAATTCCTCGAAGCGCGCTTCGACTCCCCGCTCGAGCTGCTGCGCTTCGAGACGCGCCAGCTGTCGCCCGAGTCCGCGGTGGTGCTCAAGCGCCGCCTGGAGAGGTTGGTGGCCGAGTTCAACGATTTCGCCGAGCTCGATTCGGCGGCGCCTGCGGCGCGCAGGGTAGGCGTCGCGCTGCTTGCCGCCTGCCGGCCTTGGGAATTTTCCGTCGTCAACGCCTTGAAGCGGCGCAGGAGCGCCTAGGCAGTAGGCCAGAGCTCGAATGTGGAGTAGCTGCGGTCGAACTCCGCCGTGGGCGGCCCTGTCCGCACTGCCGCCACCAGCGCCGCCGGCGGTCCGCGTCGCGCCCAGGCGATGATCGCTTCTACGGCCTGCGGGCTGCCCTGCACGACGGCTTCGACGCTGCCGTCGCCGCGGTTGCGCACCCAGCCGGTGACGCCGAGCCGCCTTGCTTCGCGCCGCAGCGCATCGCGGTATCCCACGCCCTGCACGCGCCCTGTGACGTCAATTTGCCGGGTGTCCATGCACCGTGCCAGAGCCTCATGTTAAGCTGGCTCCAGGGGAAAGGAATGCAGCTCGGGTAACAACCAAGAGCCTGGAAAAGGCGGAGGGATAAAAATGCGCGTCGGATTGCTGGTCGTCGCGGGCCTCGCCCTGATCGGATTGCTGGTCGTCGCGGTGGTTCTGCCCCACATGCAGGGTGCCGAAGCCAAAGAAGCCGCACAGGCGCTGATCGCAGGCGCCGAGCCGGCCAAGCAGCAGGTTGGTGCCGCGGCTGAAAAAACCGGCAATCTTTCCGGCGCTGGCAAAAGCGTCAAGGTCGCCGCGCGCAACGATGCCAAGTACGGCGAGTTGAAATGGATCGTCTCCGAAAACGGCGCTATCCACGGCTGGAACGAGAAAAACGCCATCGAGATCACTCTGCAGCCCTCCGTGCAGGGCGGCAAGGCAAGCTGGAACTGCAAGGGGTACCCGGTCAACGCGATGCCGCCGAACTGCGGCGGGCGCTGAATAGATTAGCGTCCCTTAGCCGATGCAGTAACGGCCGTCAGGATCCCGCGCATGATCGCCACCGGGTCCGGCGGGCAGCCTGGCACCGCGACGTCGACTGGGATCACATTCGACACGGCGCCGCGGCTCGCGTAGTTTTCTCCAAAAATGCCGCCGCTGCAGCCGCAGTCGCCGATCGCCACGACGAGCTTGGGCTCGGGCGTCGCCTCGTACGTGCGCCTCAACGCTTCCTCCATGTTCCGCGACACGGGGCCCGTGACGAGCAGCATATCGGCGTGGCGCGGGCTGGCGACAAATTTGATGCCGAGCCGTTCCAGGTTGTAGTGAGCACTGTTGGCGGCATGGATCTCGAGCTCGCAGCCGTTGCACGACCCAGCGTCCACGTGCCGGATCGCGAGCGAGCGCCCGAAGTGCTTCAGGATCGCCTCGCCCATCCGCTGCTCAAGCTGGCGCAGCGACTCGTCGGACTGCGGCGCCGGCTCGGTGATGATTCCGGTTTTCGCTATCTGTCGGAGAAGCCGGTACATGTCAGAGATCCTGTCCGCTGTAGGAGAGGTTGAAGGATTTGTTGATCAGCGGGAAATCTGGAACGATGTTGCCCATCACCGCGTGCTCGAGAATTGGCCAGTTCTGCCACGATGGATCGTGCGGGTGCGCGCGGTGGATGCGGTTGCCGTCCGCCGTTTCCAGCGCGATGAGCACTTCGCCGCGCCAGCCTTCGACCCAGCCCACGCCGCGCCTGCCGCCGGGGCTGGCGGCAGGCGGGACGCGGATCTCGCCCGCCGGCAGCTCGCGCAGGAACACGCGGATCAGCCGCACCGACTCCGCCACCTCGTCGAAGCGCACCGAGACGCGGGCGGCGACGTCGCCGCGTGTGTGCGTCGCGATCGCGGGCTGCGCCGTCGCATAAGGGGCAACGGCGTGGTCGACGCGTAGATCGTGCCACATGCCGCTCGCACGACCGGCGAAACCGGTCAAGTCCAGTCTATCGGCTAATTCGGGCGTCACCTGCCCGGTCATGATGAAGCGATCCTGCGCCCCCGCGTGCTCGTCGTAGATCGACTTCAGCGTCGCGACCTCGGTCTCGACCTGCTCCAGTTGCTCTAGCAGCCGAGTGGTCGCTTCTCGCGGCAGGTCGACCGAGACCCCGCCGGGGACGATCCGGTCCATCAGGTAGCGATGGCCGAACAGCGCCGCATTCAGGCGCAGCAGGTCTTCCTTGAGGCGCCAGAACTGGAAAAACCCGAACGACAGCGCGACGTCGTTGCCGAGGTAGCCGAGGTCGCCCAGGTGATTGGCGATACGCTCGAGCTCCAGCAGAACGCCGCGCAACGCCGCCGCGCGAGGCGGCGGCTCAGTGCCGGTCGCGCCCTCGACCGCCATCGCCCAGGCCCAGGCGTAGGCGACCGTCGAGTCCCCGCTGACGCGCCCGGCGAGGCGCGCGCCTTCTTCGAGCGTCATGGTTTCGAAGCGCTTCTCGATCCCCTTGTGCTTGTAACCGAGCCTTTCCTCCAGCCGCAGGATCTTCTCGCCCACGATCGAGAAGCGGAAATGCCCCGGCTCGATGGTGCCGGCGTGTACCGGACCGACCGGAATCTCGTGCACGCCCTCTCCCTCGACCTTGACGAACGGATAGCTGTCGTCACCCTGCGCAAAGCGGCTCGCGATATTGAAGTCCTTGCGCAGCGGGAACGCGCCGTCGGGCCAGGCGCCATGGCGCAGCCATTTGCGGTGATCGGCGCTGTCCTGGGCATGAATGCCAAGCAGGTCGTAGGCAGCGCGCTGCATCCGGCTGGCGCACGGGTAGAGATCGGCAATGCTCGGGTAGCCCGCATCCTCGCGCGCGAGCGGCACGCTCAGCCAGAGCAGGCCTGCGGGTAGCGCAAGCGCGAGGTGCAACGCGTAGCCGCCGCTGCGCGTGGTCTCGTCGCTTCCCCACAGCGCCACCAGGCGCGCCTTGAGCGCGCGTGCTTTCTCGCACACTGCGCGCAACTCGCTCGGCCCGATCGAGGCGTGGAAGGCCGGGAGCGCACCCGGAATGGGCGTGGCCTGGAGGGAAAGTTCATTCATAGTCGCGTCATTAGCCGATCAAAGCCGCAGCTTGGCGGTACCAGTCGACGAGGTACGGCGGTATGTACAGCCCGAGAAGCAGCACGATCGCCAGATGGACGAATACCGGGATCAGCGCCGGGGGATGCGGCAGCCGAAGCGCGACGGTCTCGCCGAACACCATCGGCTGCACCTTGCCGAAGATTGCGGCAAAGGCGACGCCGAGCGCGACCAGCAGGAACGGCGTCGCCCACGAATGCTCGTGCATCGCGGTGGTGAGGACCATGAATTCGCTGGTGAACACCCCGAACGGCGGCATGCCGAGGATGGCGAGGCTGCCAAGCGCGAGGCCCCAGCCGATCGTCGGGCTTTGCTGGATCAGCCCGCAGATCGAATCCATGTTCTGCGTACCGGTGGTCTGCGAGGCGTGGCCGACGGTGAAGAAGATCGCGCTCTTGGTGAGCGAGTGCACCGTCATGTGCAGCAACCCTGCGAACGCCGCCACGGGCCCGCCCATGCCGAAAGCGAACGTCATGATACCCATGTGCTCGACCGACGAGTAGGCGAACATGCGCTTGATGTCCTTCTGGCGCGACAGGAAGAACGCCGCCACGACCACCGACAGCAGCCCAAATCCCATCATCAGGCCGCCGGAAAAGTTGCGCTCCAGCGCGCCGTCCACCAGCACCTTGCTGCGCACCACTGCGTACAGCGCTACGTTGAGTAGCAGGCCGGAGAGCACCGCCGAGATTGGCGTCGGGCCCTCGGCGTGCGCATCCGGCAGCCAGTTGTGCAACGGCACCAGCCCGACCTTGGTGCCGTAGCCGACGAGCAGGAACACGAACGCGAGTGACAGCACGGTCGGTTCAAGTTCGTGCCGCACCTCGTACAGGTGCGTCCACAGCAGCGACGTGCCGCCCGGGCCGAGAACCTTCTCCGCGGCGAAATAGAGCAGGATGGTGCCGAACAGTGCCTGCGCAATCCCGACGCTACACAGGATGAAATACTTCCACGCCGCCTCGAGGCTGGCCGGGGTACGATAAAGACTTACCAGCAATACCGTGGTGAGCGTCGCGCCCTCCAGCGCCACCCACAGCACCCCGACGTTGTTCGACAGCAGGCACAGCAGCATAGTGAAAGAAAACAGCTGGTACATGCTGTGGTAGAGCCGAAGCCGCGCCGGGTTGACGCGCCCGTGGTGCTCCTCGATGCGCATATACGGCCGGGAAAAGAGCGCCGTGGTGAAGGCGACAAAGGCGGTGAGCGCGACCAGGAACACGTTGAACGGATCGACGAAGAACTGCTCGTCCAGCGCGACCATTGGGCCCTCGGCGATCACATGGCTGGTAAGCAGCGCCGCGGCGCCAAAGGTTACCAGGCTCATCACGGCGTTGGCCTCGGGCGCCCAGCGCTTGTGTCCCACCAGCGCCAGCAGCATTGCGCCAGCGACCGGTGTCACGAGCACCAGCGCGATTTCCAAATCAGTCTTCCTTCAGCTTTTCCATATGCTCGATGTCGAGGCTGTCGAACTGCTCGCGGATATGGAAGAAGAAGATGCCGAAGATGAACGTGCCGACCAGCACGTCTAGCGCCACGCCCAGTTCGACCACCAACGGCATCCCGTAGGTGGCGCTCGTGGCGGCGAAAAAGAGGCCGTTTTCCATGGCGAGGAAACCGATCACCTGCGGCACTGCTTTTCTGCGTACGATCATCATGAGGAAGGAAAGTAGAATGCTCGCCAGCGCGATTCCCAGGGTCGAGCGCGTTACCGTGCTCGCCATTTGCGAGATCGGTGCAGCGAGCGCAAAAGCGAAGATCGCGAGGCCGATGCCGATCAGCATCGTGGTCGGGATGTTGATCAGCGTCTCGACGTCCCAGCGCACGTAGAGCCGGTCGATCAAGCGGTGCAGCACCCATGGAATCAGCATTACTTTCAGCGCCACGGTGAGCGCGGCGGAAAAATAGAGATGCGCCTGGCCGGTGGAATGCGCGACGATCAGCGTCGAGGCGGCAAGCGCTGCGCCCTGCCAGGCGAAAAGGTGGATCAGGGTGAGGACGCGGCGCTGCGACAGCATCGCGAACGCGAGCAGCAGGAGGAATGCGGCAAGCAGGTTGACGACCTGGCCGGAGAGGGACGTCGCCATTTCAGCCGCTCACCAGGAAGTGGATCAGCATGCCGAGCACCGCCAGGAGGAAGGCGGTGGCGAGGAACTCGGGCGCAAGGAACAGCCGCAGCTTGGCGAGCAGGGTCTCGATCAGCGCCAGACCCGCGCCGGCAAGCGTGAGTTTCACGGCAAGCGCGGCGACGGCAAGCGGCAGCCCGCCCCAGTCGCCGCCCTCGGCAATGCCCCACGGCGCGAACAGCGCGATGCCGATCGTCATGTAGGCGAACAGCTTGATCGCCACCGCCCACTCGACCAGGGCGAGGTGGCGCGCCGAGTACTCGAGGATCATCGCCTCGTGAACCATGGTGAGCTCGAGATGGGTGGTCGGGTTGTCGATCGGTATGCGCGCGTTCTCGGCGAGCAGCACCATGAGGAAGGCGACGCCGGCGAACGCCAGGCTCGGGTAGATGGCGAAATCGCGATGCGCGAGCGTCTCGACGATGGTGGTGAGCTGCGTCGAGCCGGAGATGAACGCCGCCGTGAACAGCGTCATCAGCATGGCCGGCTCGGCGAGGAACCCGATCAGCATCTCGCGGCGCGCGCCGAGGCCGCCGAACGGCGTACCGATGTCCATCGCGGCGAGCGCCGCGAATACCCGCGCCAGCGCGAACACGCCGACCAGCGCGATGATATCGGCCGCCGGCGCGAACGGCAGGTCGGTCGCGAGCACCGGCACGATGCCCGCAGCGAGCCACATGCAACCGAACAGTACGTACGGCGTAAGGCGGAACAGCGGCGAGGCGTCGCGCGCCATGACCGCGTCCTTGTGGAACAGCTTGGCCAGCGTGTAATAGGGCAGCAGGATCGACGGCGCCGAGCGGTTTTGCAGCCACGCCCGGCACTGGTTGATCCAGCCCGTGAGCAGCGGCGCGGCGAGCACCACGAACACCGACTGCAGGATCTGGAAGGCGATGCCGGGAAGCGAGTCCATCTCGGCCATCAGCGCACGAACACGAGCAGCGCAATCAGCGTCAGGAAGCTGTATAGCAGGTATATGCTGATCCTGCCGCGCTGCAGCAGGCCGACCTTGGAGGACACGAATTCGGCCAGCCGCGCGATCGGCAGGTAAAGCAGGTACCAGTGGCGATCCTCGATCTGGACCGAGTAGCGCGGCGCGGGGTCGTCGGCTGCGGGCAAATGCCGCTTCATCAGGTATAGCGGCCCGAACACATGGCGGATTGACTGACCGAATGCGTCCGCCGTGTCCTGCATGCGGGAGCTCTGCTCCGGGTAGCCGCAGTCCCACGGATCCGAATAGCGCACGCGCCCATGGTAGAAGCGCCGCACCAGCAGGAACGTAAGCAATGTCACAGCGACGATGACCGACAGGAAGATCACGGGGCTGTAGCTCGCCTGCTCGGGGGCGGTTGGCACCAGCCACAGCCAGCTCGATTCCAGGGCCTCGGCCGGCAAGCCACCCCCGGTCAGCGACACGCTGACGCGGTTCAGCATCTCGAGGAAAGTGCTGGGGAGCAAGCCGAGGACAAAGCAGCCGGCGGCGAGCCATGCCATGCCGACGCGCTCCAGCAGTCCGGCGTCGTGGCCGCCGCCCGGCGCCGGCGCCGCGTGCCGTGCCTCGCGCGGCTGACCGAGAAAGGCGATGCCGTAGACCTTGACGAAGCACATCGCGGTGAGCGCGCCGGCGAGCGCGAGGGTCGCCGCGAACAGCGGCACAAGGCTTCGCACCACGCCGTGCTCTAGCAGCGGCGCCTGGAGCGCCGTCTGGAACGTGAGCCATTCGGAAACAAAGCCATTGAGCGGCGGGAGCGCAGAAATGGCGAGCGCGCCGATGAGAAAGTAGAAGGCCGTGTTAGGCATCCTGCGGATCAGCCCGCCCATGTCGTTCAGATCGCGTAGCCCGCTGGAATGCAGGATCGTGCCTGCGCCCAGAAACAGCAGGCCCTTGAATACGGCGTGGTTGATCGTGTGGTAGAGCGCGGCAATCAGCCCGAGCACGCCCGCCGCGGGGTGCCCGAAGCCAATGAACACCATCGACATCCCCAGGCCGAGCAGGATGATGCCGATGTTCTCGACCGAGTGGTAGGCGAGCAGGCGCTTCAGGTCGTGCTGCATGAGGGCGTACAGCACGCCGAACAGCGTGGTGGCGGCGCCGATCGCGAGCACCAGCAGGCCCCATTCCCAGCGCACGCCGCCGATCAGGTCATAAATCACTCGCACCATGCCGTAGATTGCGGTCTTGATCATGATGCCGCTCATCAGCGCCGACACCGGCGACGGCGCTGCGGGGTGCGCCTCCGGCAGCCAGACGTGCAGCGGGATCATTCCCGCCTTGGCGCCGAAGCCGAAGAAGGCGAGCAGGAAGGCGAGCGTCGCCCACGGCGGCCCGAGTTCGGCCGCGCGCAGCGCGTCGAACGTATAGTCGCCCTGGCCGCCCTGCATCACGCCGAAGCACAGCAGGATTGTCAGCGCGCCGAGGTGAGCGATTAGCAGATAGAGAAATCCGGCGCTGCGGATTGCGGGCAGCCGGTGGTCGGTGGTGACCAGGAAGTACGACGACAGCGCCATCGTCTCCCACGCCACCATGAACAGATAGGCGTCGTCGGCAAGGATCACGAACGCCATGCTGGCGAGGAACACGTGGTACTGCAGTGCGATGAGCGCGAGGCGCCCGGCGGTCTCGCTGCGGAAATAGCCGGCGGCATAAATCGTAATGCCGGCCGCCACGGCGCCGAGCAGGGTCAGGAAAAAGCCGGCGAGCGGATCGATTCGCAGATGGAACGGCAGGTCCGGAAGACCCAGCGGGAGCACCAGTTGCGCGGCCGGCAGCCATACCGCTTGCAGGCCGAACGCCGCCAGGGCGAGGCCCGCCAGCGCACCGGCGGGAAACGCAAGCCGGCGCGCGAACAGCGCGTTGCCGGCGGGTATCAGACCGACAACCCCGATCGCAAGCCAGGATACGGCGACGGCAAGGGAGCCTGCGAGTGGGGAAAAGTCCAGGGACGGCGGCGCCATCAGCGATCGTCGCGTTTCATGACCGCTCGCGCGACTATCAGTCCCAGTGCCGCCGCTCCGCCCACCAGCAGCCAGTCGCGCCGCCGCCAGCCGATGCGTGACGGCCGGGGCATCGAACCGATTGCCTGGGTCGCGGTCTGCGGCTCCACAGCCAGACCGGGAATGGTGTGGGCGTCCGGCAGGCCCGCCGCCCCCGTAAGCACGGCGAGGCGCTGCGTCGCTTCCAGGGAATCGAAGGAATGCGACAACCCGCGCGCCGGGGGCGTGCTCGGGTCATCGGTTGTCTTGTCCTTGTCGCGGGTGCGGTTCAGCGTCTGCGCCATGACCACGTCGTGGGCGCGCGTGTCGACCAGCTCCGGCTGCGGCCCGCTCGCCAGCCCGGTCGGCCGGGGCGGGACGCTCGAACCTGGCGGCGCAGCGAGCTGGCGCTCGCATTCGCGCAGGTCCTGCGCCAGCTCCTGCGCGCTCTGATAGCGCTCTTCGAGCGGCTTGGCGAGCATCTTGGCGACGATATAGTCGAGCAGCTCGGGGACCGCGTGGTTCACGGCGCTCGGCGCGGGAGGCGCGAAGTTCACAATCTGGTACATCAACGCCGTCACGTTTTCGCCGTTGAACGGTACGTTTCCGCACAGCATCTCGTACAGGATGATGCCGAGGGAGAAAATGTCCGAGCGGTGATCGGCCCGCTTGCCGATGACCTGCTCGGGTGACATGTACTTGGGCGAGCCGAGCATCATCCCGGTCTGGGTGAGCTCGCCCGAGGCGCGCATGCGGGCGATACCGAAGTCGGTGATCTTCACCGGTGCGTTCGCCACCACCATGATGTTGGCCGGCTTGATGTCGCGATGTACGACGCCATGCTGATGCGCGTATCCCAGCCCCTCGGCAACCTGCGCGGCGATCGAGATGGCTTGCGCCACCGGGAGCGGTCGGCCTTCGCCGATCATCGTGCGCAGCTCGACGCCCTCGATGAACTCCATCGCCATGAAGGCGATGTCGCCCGCCTTGCCGACGTCATAGACGGTGACGATGTTGGCGTGGTTCAGGCCGCCGGCGGCACGCGCCTCCTGGTAGAAGCGGGCTTCGTAATTGCCGATGCCCTCGCCCTCGAGCGCCATATTGACCGTCTTGACGGCAACGGTCCGCTCCAGCACCGTGTCGGTCGCCTTGTAGACGACACCCATCGCGCCCCGGCCGAGCTCGGACTGGATGACGTAGCGGCCGAGCTGCGGTGCTTCCATGGAACCGCCCGCGGGCCTAGCGGCCCGCTTTGACCGCCCGGAAAATCGGTCCCCAGATCGGGTGGCCCGCCTCCGCCGGGGCGAGATTCATGCTTGGATCCACGGCGAGCGCTTTGCGGAACTCGTCGCGGCACTGGCGTTCGCGGCTCGAAATGCAGTGGATGAACGCCAGGTGCTTGTGCGCTGTCACCTTGTCGCGCTCGCCGAGCCCCTTGTCCAGGGCGCCCTGCAGGTTCTTCGCCGAATCGGCATAGTCGCCCTCCTCGTATTGCTTGAGCCCCGTGGTCAGCGCAGCCTGGCCTTTTGCCGGCTCAAATATCTCGCGGAAACTGCGCACCGGCTCCGACGAACAGGCGGCGAGCAGGGCAAGGGTCACGGCGCTGACGAGCAATCGATTCATCATCGGAACCTGTGCTGGATTCTTTTTGCTTCCCCGGCTTTCACGTCGATCCGTTCGACGCGGCTGGGGAAGGTCGAGTTACGGATCTCTATCGTATGCGAGCCGGCAGGGATTTCAACCACGCGCAGCGGCGGGCTCACGCCGCGGCTCTTGCCGTCGATCAGGATCTCCCCCCATGGCGCGACTGCGAGCTCGAGCCGGCCGGGCCGCCCCGCGATGCTTGGCGCTTCGGACTTCTCGCTCCGCCCTGCGAGCTTCTTCGGCGGGGCAGTTCCCGACTCGCTGGCGGCCTCGGGCGCAGGCGCCACTGTCTCGGGACGCGGCACCAGAGTCAGCCGGGGCGGGGGAGCCGCGATTTTCTGGGCCGCGGTCTGCTGGTCCATCACTGCGCGCGCCGCCATGCCGCTGCCGAGGAGCGCGAGAAACACCACCGGGGCGGCGACGAGGGCGGAACGGCGCACGCCGAACGGGCCGCCGGCCGCGAACCAGCCGGTGAAGGTGAGGGGGGCATTGAGCCGGGATTCGGTCTGCGCCACGCGCCGCGCCGAAGGCGTGCCGCCGACGACGGCGTAGACCTCGTGCTCGCGCACGTGCTTGTCGGTGCGCTGACCTTCGTGCCGGAAAAGGGCCTTGTAGTCGCGCGACAGGCACGACACGACCTCGTAGAACGAACGCGACACGAGGAGCTGGCCGGGACGCGAGAAGCTCATGACGCGCTGCGCGACGTTGATGCCGTCGCCGATGATGTTCACCTGATCATTGAGATCCTTCACCAGCCGCACCGGGCCGAGGTTTACCCCGAGGCGCACGGGGACGGTGCTCACCATGTCGCGCACCGACATGGCGGCGAACAGC
The DNA here is from genome assembly GCA_035602335.1 of Burkholderiales bacterium. Classification (GTDB taxonomy): domain Bacteria; phylum Pseudomonadota; class Gammaproteobacteria; order Burkholderiales; family SG8-39; genus SCGC-AG-212-J23. The sequence continues at coordinate 1,601 of DATNMK010000064.1, read as the reverse complement.
GCGTCCTCAGGATCTCCCATGAACGTGACGGCGGCGCCGTCGCCGGTGTCGAGAATAATGCGGTCGGCGGCCGCTACCTGATCGAGCGCCTTGGCGAGCACCGCGTTGAACAGCTGCTTGAGCTGCAGCTGCTCCGCGACCGGCTTCCTCGAATACTCCACGATGTCGAGGAAGAGCACACTGCAGACGAGCGTGCGGCTGGAGCTCTCCATCACGGATCTTCGGCCGAATGCGGCGCGCAGGCCGCGACGGCGCTATTTTACGCGCATGCCGGGTTTCGCTCCGGCGTCCGGTGAAACGAGAAAAATCCCCGGCCCGTCGCCCGAAGCGGCGAGCACCATGCCCTCTGAGACGCCGAATTTCATCTTCCGCGGCGCAAGATTCGCCACCACCACCGTCAGCCGGCCTTCGAGCTTCTCCGGCGCGTAGTCCGACTTGATCCCCGCGAACACCGTGCGCGTGCCGTCGCCGAGCTCCAGGGTGAGCTTGAGCAGCTTGTCTGCCCCCTCGACCGCCTCGGCGCGCGCGATGCGCGCCACGCGCAGGTCGAGCTTGTTGAAATCGTCTATGGTGATGGTATCGCTCACAGCGTGCTCCTTTGCGACCTGGGGGACTGACACAACGTCGAACAGCTGATCCAGTTGCTTTTCGTCCACGCGATTCAGCAGATGCCGGTATTCGTTGATGCGGTGGCCCGCCGCAAGCAGCGTTCCGGCGTCCGACCACTGCAACGGCGCCACGTTCAGGAAGCGCTCGGCCTCAGCCGCAAGCTGCGGAAGAACGGGCTTCAGGTAGATCGTCAGTGTCCTGAAGAGATTGAGGGCGACCGAGCAGACCTCCTGCAGCTTCTGCTCCGCGCCGGGGTGCTTGGAAAGCTCCCACGGCTTTTGCTCGTCGACGAACTGGTTCGCCGCGTCCGCGAGGGCCATGATCTCGCGTAACGCCTTGCCGTACTCGCGCTGCTCGTAGAGCGCCGCGATTTCGCCGGCTTTGGCGCCGAATTGGAATTCCTGCCGCGCGCGAGCGAGCGTGCCGCCGAACTTGCGGTTGATGAACACCGCACAGCGGCTCGCAATATTGACGTACTTGCCGACCAGGTCGCTGTTGACGCGCGCCATGAAATCATCGGGGTTGAAATCGAGGTCCTCGACATTGGCGTTCAGCTTGGCGGCGATGTAGTAGCGCAGCCACTCGGGGTTCATGCCGATCTCAAGGTAGCGCAGCGGGCTGATGCCGGTGCCGCGCGACTTCGACATCTTGTCTCCCGACACGGTGATGAAGCCGTGGACGTACACGTGGTCGGGCACCTTGTAGGGCGGACCTGCGAATTCGAGCATTGCCGGCCAGAACAGAGTGTGGAAGTAGATGATGTCCTTGCCGATGAAGTGGATCTGCTCGGTTTTCGGATCCTGAAGAAAATTCTCGAACTCGAAACCCTTTTTCTTGCAGTAATTCTTCAGGCTCGCGAGGTAGCCGATCGGCGCGTCGAGCCACACGTAAAGGTACTTCTCCTCCGGGATGTCGGGAATGCGGATGCCGAAGTACGGCGGGTCGCGCGAGATGTCCCAGTCGGCGAGCGACTTGTCGCCGCTGCCCTCGAG